>DAOUAP010000029.1:0-182540 GCA_034433165.1 Anaerolineales bacterium
CTTTAGCCAGGCACTTTTGCGTTCTCACCGAAGAAAGAGCCCGGATTTTAGCGTGTTGGATCTGAAATCCTACTACCATGACTACCGTTATGCAACCGAGACAATAAAAATGCCTCCGGAAAAACCTGATGGTATTTTATTAGCCGAGATTTTCCAACAAATCGCCCGTTTGGGCGCTATTCACCCGGTTTTTCAACCGGTTTCTAGCCAGTAATTGGCGATGGTATTGGTATTACAGAAAGCCTCAAAACCACCATCCTGTCGGCCTTGGCAGGGGGCTTTATAGGCACGACCTTGGCAGTTGGGGTGCAAACCTACTCTGGCTGGCCGTTGACTATACACCCCTACTGGCTGGGCGTTACGGGGGTTATTGCCCTCCTCACCAGTCTCATCTGTGGTGGTATACCGGCCTTGTGGGCGGCAACCCGCCCACCTACCGAGCTATTGCGCATGGAGTAAAGCATGACAAACACACCTTTGCTGGTGCTCAACAACCTTTCCAAATTATTCCACAAGGGAGGCGAAGTCATTCGCGCAGTGGATGAAGTCTCTTTGACTGTTACCCACCAGGAGTTCATCGCCATTCAGGGCGTTTCGGGCAGCGGAAAATCCACCCTGCTGCAACTCATGGGCGGGTTGGATTGGCCCACCAACGGTCAGGTCATCTTTGACGGGCTCGATATTTCGCGCCTGAATGACCGTGCCTTGTCTGCACTGCGCCGCCAACGCATCGGCTTTATTTTCCAATCCTTCAACCTCATCGAGGACCTGCCTGTGCTGCAAAATGTGGCTTTGCCGCTTAAATATGCCGGGGTGAAGCAAAACGGACGCCACCAGCGCGCCAGGGCCGCATTGGACATGGTGGGCATGGGACACCGATTGAATCACCGCCCCTCCGAACTGAGCGGTGGCGAAGAGCAACGTGTCGCCATTGCCCGGGACTTGGTCAATCAGCCGGAAATCATATTAGCCGACGAACCCACCGGCAACCTCGACACCGCCAACCGCGACCACTTGCTGCACATCTTCACGCAACTGAATGCCGCAGGGCACACGCTGGTCATCGCTACACACGACCCCTCTGTGGCCCAAATAGCCGGCCGCCACCTGCACATGGTGAACGGCATGCTCACCGGTTGACGCCCCACCAGCCTGAAGTAGCGATCCCCAAGTCATATAGTGCTGCCTTGGGGAATTTTTCATTATCCACAAACAGCGGGGCGCAGGTCTTACGATGTTCTTATGACGGTCTTATGCCCGGCATGGTAGAATATTTTAGTCATTCTTTATAAAAAACAAGGAGCAAGCAAGCATGGAAGCAACAACTGGTACATTTGCGGTCAAAAAGGGTTTGGCCCAAATGCTGAAGGGCGGCGTGATTATGGACGTGGTCAATGCCGAGCAGGCCAAAATTGCCGAAGAAGCCGGCGCTTGCGCCGTCATGGCGCTGGAGCGCGTGCCGGCCGACATCCGCGCCCAGGGCGGCGTGGCCCGCATGAGCGACCCGGAACTGATTCTCCAAATTATGGATAGTGTCAGCATCCCGGTCATGGCCAAGTGCCGCATCGGACATTTTGTTGAAGCGCAGATTTTGCAGTCTTTGGGTGTGGATTACATTGATGAATCTGAAGTGCTCACGCCCGCTGACGAAGAGCATCACATTCTCAAGCACAACTTCACCGTGCCGTTTGTGTGCGGCGCGCGCAACATTGGCGAAGCCCTGCGCCGCGTAGGCGAAGGCGCGGCCATGATTCGCACCAAGGGCGAGGCCGGCACCGGCGATGTGGTGGAGGCTGTGCGCCATGCCCGCACCGTCATTGGTGCCATCCGCCAATTGCAGACGATGGCCGACGAAGAACTGATGACCTATGCCAAGAACCTGGGCGCGCCTTACGAACTGATCAAAGAGACCAAGGAACTCGGCCGCCTGCCGGTGGTGAACTTTGCCGCAGGCGGCGTGGCCACTCCGGCCGATGCCGCGTTGATGATGCAGCTTGGTGTGGACGGCGTGTTCGTGGGCAGCGGCATCTTCAAGAGCGGCGACCCTGCCAAGCGGGCTGCGGCCATCGTCAAGGCCGTCACGCACTATCAAGACGCCGGCATCCTGGCCGAAGTGAGCCGCAACCTGGGCGAGCCGATGGTTGGGCGCAACATTTCCCAAATGCCTGAAGCCGAGAAGATTGCCGGACGCGGCTGGTAATTCCAGTTGGCAGTAGGCAGTTGTCAGTGGGTGGCATGTGCTCGAACAACATTTGTACTCACTGACAACTAACCACTGTCAACCATCAACCACCAACTGCCAACCGTCTATGAAAATTGGTGTCCTTGCACTTCAAGGCGATTTCGCCGAACATATTACCGTACTCAAACGCCTGGGCGTGGAAACTGCCGAAGTGCGCCTGCCTGCCCACCTGGATGACCTGGACGGGCTGATAATCCCGGGCGGCGAAAGCACCACCATGGGCAAACTGGCCGTCGCTTTTGGGTTGATGGAACCCCTGCGCGACTTTGGACAGCAAAAAGCCATCTGGGGCACCTGCGCCGGGGCCATCTTCCTCTCACGCGATGCCAAACGCAACCAGCCCCTGCTGGGGCTGATGGACATCAGCGTTGAGCGCAACGCCTTTGGGCGGCAGGTGGACTCTTTCGAGGTGAACCTCGACATTCCGGAGCTGAAAGCCGCCACCGGCAACGATGCCCCCTACCATGCCGTGTTCATCCGCGCCCCGCTCATTGAGACCGTATTCGGGCGGGCCGCCATCCTCTCCCAGCTGCCCGATGGCCGCATCGTTGCCGCCCAACAGGGCAAACTGCTGGCTACCGCCTTCCACCCGGAACTGACCCCCGACGACCGGTTCCACCGGTATTTCCTTTCGATTGCACGTTAAGCCGTTTGCCCGTTGTTCCGTTACCCCGTTTTGAATCCACCCACCAACAGGGTAACGGAACAACTGAAAAAGAGAACAACGGACCCATGCCCCGCCCGCTCGAACTGCTCGACCTGCCCACCCTCTACCGTTATCGTGAAGATGCCCTCAGCCTGGACTTCACGCGCCTGTTAACACGCGGCAGCCCGTTGGGCGCGGTGGGACTGCTGGCCTACCTCAACCCGGCCCGGCACATCTACGCGGCCATTTCTGAAGAAAACGGCGCGCCGCTGCTGGGCGGCATCATTCACAATCACGACGACTCGTTTGCACGCCTGCACTACCTGGCCCCCGCTTCTGCCCTCAGCGCAATGCAGCTGCCGGCGCTGGTCGAGCACCTGGTCACCGAAGCCGGGAAATGGGGCGCGTTTCACGTCACCGCAGAAATAAATGAAGGCTCTGAAGCCTATCGAACATTGCGCGAAGCCGGGTTTTCGGTGTACGCCTGGCAACGCCTGTGGAACTTGAGCGCCCTCAACCTGCCCGAACCCGCCGATGCGCACTGGAAACCCGCCGCCAGCACAGACCTGCCCGCCATACAATCGCTGCACCATCAAATCGTCCCGGCGCTTATGCACCCTTTTGAGCAGACCCCCAAACGCGCCCACGGACTCACATGCTGCGCCGAAGGTATGCGCGGCTTTGTCAAAATCAGCGAAGGTCCATACGGCATCGTGCTGATGCCCTTCATCCATCCCGAATTCAACCAGGTGGCCGATAAACTGGCCGCCCTGCTCACCGCGCTGCCCGACCGGCGCGGGCGACCCGTGTACCTGTGCGTGCGTTCGTACCAGGCCTGGCTGGAGCCCGTACTCGAAGACCTGGGCGCCACCGCCAGCGAACGACAGGCCGTCATGGTCAAGCACCTGGCCCGCCTGGTAAAAGATGGCGCGCTGACCCCCGCCGCCGAAAAAGCCTGGGCCAAGCCTGCCACCCCCATCGCGCGCATCCACACAAAAAAATAATCCTGGGTCCATTTCCCCACGCAACCCCCTGGTCCCCATTCCCAAAAAATTATTACTCATCGTTAATACGCTTCCCCTCTAAAACGTGATATAAACTGAATAGCGCACCACAAACCTGCGCACGCCGAACTTTACAAGAAGAAGGTACGCCCCCATGATTCTCATTTCCTTTCCCTAACCCTGTCAGTCGCCAACACTTGGGATACCGCGACGCACGTACCGGAGCCGATCCAACAGCCCAGGGCACCCCCTTACACAAGCAACCATGCGCACAGACAGACCGTGCCATTTTTCAGGATAGACCATGTCTCAACAACGTCGCATCACAGACGACCTGGACGCCCTGCTTGGCGTCCTGCCAAAAGATATCGTAACCGCCGTCCACAAAGCCAACAACTACGACAAACTGATCGAAATCATCCTTGACCTCGGGCGCGCACCCACCGCCCGATTTGTCGATTGCGAGATCACCCTGCGCGAGCGCGAAGTCACCCGCGAAGAAATTGACTACGTGGACGAACGCCTGGGCGAGTTCGACGCCGACAACCGCGCCGGCATCGAGCGCACCCTGCACCGCATCTCCGCCATCCGCAACCGGCGCGGCGGCATTGTGGGGCTCACCCTGCGCGTCGGGCGCGCCGTGTACGGCACCATCGACATCATCCAGGACATCATCGAAAGCGGCAAAAGCGCCCTCATCCTCGGGCGCCCCGGCGTGGGCAAAACCACCCTGCTGCGCGAAGCTGCGCGCATCCTGGCCGAACAACGCCGCGTCGTCATCGTCGATACCTCCAACGAGATCGGCGGCGACGGCGATGTGCCGCACCCGGCTGTGGGGCGCGCCCGCCGCATGCAGGTGCGCGAACCCATGCTCCAGCACGAGGTGATGATCGAAGCCGTCGAAAACCACAACCCCGAAGTCATCGTCATTGACGAGATCGGACGCGAACTCGAAGCCCTGGCCGCCCGCACCATTGCCGAGCGCGGCGTGCAGCTCATCGGCACCGCCCACGGGCAAACGCTCGAAAACCTGCTGCAAAACCCCACCCTCTCCGACCTGGTGGGCGGCATCGAGGCCGTTACCCTCTCGGACGAAGAAGCCCGCCGCCGTGGCACGCAAAAGACCGTGCTCGAGCGCCGCGCCCCGCCCACCTTTGACGTGCTCATCGAAATCCAGGCCCGCGACCAGTTTGCCGTGCACATGGATGTGACCGAAGCGGTCGACTCGTTCCTGCGCGGCTACCCCTTCCCGCCCGAAGTGCGCACGCGCGGCGAAAATGGCGAGATCCGCGTGGAGAAGGCACCCGCCGCCCCGGCGACTGGTCAACGCGTGGAGCGAAGCGAGCGCAGCCGCCGCCCCGCTCGCGAGCCTGCTCCCGAACCCGGGCGCGGAACACCCCTGCCGCTGCCCGCGCCGTCGCTTAACGAGCCGGGCATCCCCGCCAGTGCATCCCGCACCCCGCTCACCCCGGTCAAGGTGTACCCGTTTGGCGTGGCCCGCAACCGGCTGATGCAATCTGCCAAGCGGCTGGGGGTGCCGGCCATTGTGGTGCGCGACCTGAACGAAGCCGATGCGCTCATCACCCTGCGCGCCTACTACCGCAACCGCCAGCAATCCATCATCGAAGCAGAGCAGCGCGGCATGCCCATTTATGTGCTGCGCGCCAACACCATCAGCCAGATCGAGCAATTCCTGACCGACCTGTTCAACCTGCCCGGCATTCCCATTGGTGATGGTTTACGCCAGGCACCCAACAACGGCGATTTTATGCGCCAGCAAACCCAGGCGGCCATCTCGGCCGTGCTCAACGGCGAGCGCTTCGTGGATATGCCCCCCGCCGCCCCGGGCATTCGGCGCATCCAGCACGAAATGGCCCGCGCCGCCGAACTGGTCAGCCACTCGTACGGCAAAGAACCGCGGCGGCACGTGCGCATCTTCCGCGACTGAGTTTCAGGGGCGATCCAGCGGGTCGCCCCTGCGTTTATAATCGGAGCATGTTCATCACCCTCGAAGGTCCCGAAGGCTCGGGCAAAACCTCGCACATCCCGCACCTGGTCGTGTTCCTGCGCGAGCGGGGGTACAACGTATTCCCCACCCGCGAGCCGGGCGGCACCAGCATTGGCGAGCAGATTCGGGCCGTCATCCACGACCTGAAGAACGCCGAAATGCACCCGCGCACCGAAACCCTGCTCTACCAGTCCGCCCGCGCCCAGATCGTGGAAGAAGTCATCCGTCCGCGCCTGGCGGCTGGTGAGATCGTACTCTCAGACCGCTACGCCGACTCGACGCTGGCCTACCAGGGCTATGGGCACCAGCAGAACATTGAGGAAGTGCGTGCGCTCATCCGCTATGCCACCGGCGGGCTGACCCCGCACCTGACCATCCTGCTCGACCTGGATGTGGAAGTGGGGCTCAAGCGCAAAACCAAACAGGAAGAGTGGAATCGCCTGGACGCCTACACGGTGGATTTTCACCGGCGCGTGCGGGCCGGTTATTTGACCCTGTCTGCGCAGGAGCCTGCCCGCTGGCGCATTGTGGATGCCGGCCAGGCTTGGGAGGCGGTGCAGCACACCCTGCGCCAGGTTATCCTTGCCGCGCTCGAACATTCTCATGCGCTGATAGAATAAGAACCAAGAACGCTTGTGCGGAGGCTTAGCCTCCGCACAAGCGCATTCAGGGGTCAATAGAGGGTTTGGGAAGATCAATCATCGTGGCTGGTATCATGGTCGTGAACATCATCCCCGCCGCCGGGCGGGCCGCCCCAGTCTTCTATGGACTGGCTGATCTCTTCCGGGCTTTGTCCGGCGTCCAGCCGGTCTACGATCTCGTTGAACTGGGGCGGCATCTCTTCGCCCATGGACGAACCCATCTTGCGGAACATGCGGGCCATGGCGCGCGGGTCATCTTCCAGCCCTTCCAGCGCGGACGGGTCGGAGAAATCTTCCAGCGCCGAGTCGCTGCCGCGCAGCACACGGATGCGGTTGACGCGCCGGCGGACGTTGCCGCTTCCACAATGGGGGCAGGATACGGGCAGCGTGCCGTAGTCCTTGTAGGACAGGAAAACGTCGAAGCGTTTGCGGCAGTCGAGGCAGGTGTAGTCGTAGGTGGGCATACATCCCATTATAAAATGCTCGCCGCCTGATGTAAAATAGTCCCATGACATCAACCCCCGAATTTAACCCCCTCAACCACCAGCCCATGCTGATAGTGATCTCCGGGCCTTCGGGCGCGGGGAAGGATACCGTGATCCAGCGTATGAAGGAGCGTGAGTTGCCGTTCCATTTTGTGGTCACGGCCACCACACGCCCGCGCCGCGCCAACGAAGTGCACGGCAAGGATTATTTCTTCGTTTCGAAGGAAGAGTTCGCGCACATGATCGAGATGGACGGGCTGATCGAATACGCCATCGTGTACGGCGATTACAAGGGCATCCCCAAGCAGCAGGTGCGCGAAGCCATGGACAGCGGCAAGGATGTCATCATGCGCATCGATGTGCAAGGCGCAGAAACCGTGCGCAAACTGGCCCCCGAGGCGCTGCTCATTTTCATCACTGTGGATAGCGAGCAGGAACTGGAAAGCCGCCTGCGCGAGCGCAAGACCGAAACGGCCGATTCGCTGGCCCTGCGCATTGCCACAGCGCGCAAGGAACTGCAACGCATCGATGCGTTCGACTACGTGGTGGTCAACCGCGATTTTCACCTGGACGAGACGGTGGATGTGATTCGAGCCATTATTACAGCGGAACACCATAAGGTCCAACCGCGAAAGGTTTTATTATGATCCACGAGCCAGAAAAGCCCCAACCGGGGTACACCCCGCCGGCACAGCCTGCCCCCCAACCGGTCGCGCTGCGCCTGCCGCACTTTCCACCGACCGTCACATACAGCATTATTGGTGTTACAGTGCTAGTCTTTGCGCTACAAATGGGCACAAAAATCCTGCTAAACGTCGACCTGCCCGCCGCTTTTGGCATCAAGGACAATGATCTGATCCGCGCCGGGGAACTGTGGCGGCTGTTCACACCCATGTTGCTGCACGATAACAGTGGATTGTTGCACGTTGGCTTCAACATGTATTTCCTGTTCATTGTTGGCCGCCAGGTGGAGCAATTGTACGGGCACGGACGCTATCTGACGCTATATGTGCTGAGCGGATTCACGGGCGTGGTGCTTTCGTTCCTGTTCTCGCCATACCGCGCCTGGGGCGCATCGGGCGCATTGTTCGGGCTGCTGGGCGCCCAGGCTGTCATTGGCTTACAAAACCGATCCTTGTTCCGTGACAACGGGCAATCCCTCATCCGCGGGGCGCTCTCGATTGCCGGGATCAATATCCTTCTCGGCTTTTTCATTAACGCCGACAACTGGGGGCACATTGGCGGATTGGTGGGCGGCGCCATGTTCGCCTGGTTTGCCGGTCCACGGCTCGTCATTACAGGCGGCTACCCCACCGAGTTGGTTTTATCTGACCAGCGCGGCCCGCGTGAATTATTGAACGCTGCCGCGCTGATATTGCTTGTTTTTGGCGGGCTAACCGCCGCCGGTATATTCCTGTTACCCTGACCCAAGGAGCCGATCATGGACGAAGAAACCAGAGCCGCCGAAGGAAAAAAAGAAGAAAAGCCCACTCCCAAAGATAACCTGGTGGAGACCCAACACAGCATCACCATCCACGGGCAAGAAATCAAGTATACCGTTACCACCGGTACAATCGTGCTCAAAGAAGAGACCCCCGAGCGCGAAAAGGATTACGAGGGCGAAAAACCCAAGGCCCAATTTTTCTTTGTGGCCTACACCCGCAACGATGTGGACGACAAATCCAAACGCCCGCTGACCTTCTCGTTCAATGGCGGTCCTGGCTCTTCATCCGTATGGCTGCACCTGGGGCTGCTGGGCCCGCGCCGGGTGGAGATGACTTTCGAAGGTGACATGCCCCAGCCGCCCTTCAAACTGGTGGACAACGAATTTTCCCTGCTCGACCAAACCGACCTGGTCTTCATCGACCCGGTCAGCACCGGGTACAGCCGCCCGGTGACAGGTGAGAAGTCCAAGCAATTCCACGGCTTCAAAAAGGATATCGAAACGGTGGGCGACTTCATCCGCCTGTACACCACGCGCTACAAGCGCTGGCTCTCGCCCAAGTTCCTGATCGGCGAAAGCTACGGCACCACCCGCGCGGCGGGACTCTCAGGCTACCTGCAAGAGCGGCACGGCATGTACCTGAACGGCATCATGCTTGTGTCAACCGTGCTCGACTTCGGCTCCATTGACTTCACGCCCGGCAACGAACTGCCGTACATCCTTTTCCTGCCCACATACACCGCCACAGCTTGGTACCACCGCAAACTGCGCCTGCGCCGCCCGCTTGAGAAACTGCTGACCGAGGTGGAAAAGTTTGCCATGACCGATTACGCCCTGGCGCTCATGCAGGGCAGCGCCCTGCCGCGCCGTGAGCGGGCGCGCATCGCCGTGCGACTGGCGCGCTACACCGGGCTGTCCGCGCAATTCATCGAGCGCGCCAACCTGCGGGTCAGCGAATTCCGCTTCTTCAAGGAACTGCTGCGCGACGCGGGCAAAACCACCGGCCGCCTGGATAGCCGCTTCACCGGCATCGACAAAGACAACGCCGGCGAGGTCTTCGAGTATGATCCGTCGTTCACCAACATCATTGGTCCGTACACCGCCGCCTTTTATGACTATGTGCGCAGTGAACTGAACTTTGAGGCTGACCTGCCATATGAAATCATCAACGGCAAAGTATGGCCGTGGAGTTATGAAGAACAGCAAAACCAGCATGTTTATGTCGCCGAGAGCCTGCGCAAAGCCATGACCATTAACCCCTACCTCAAGGTCTTCGTGGCTAACGGCTACTACGACCTGGCCACACCCTACTTTGCCACCGAGTATGTGTTCAACCATCTGGGGCTGCACGAGAGCCTGCAAAAGAACATTCGCATGAGTTACTACGAAGCCGGTCACATGATGTATATCCACATGCCCGCGCTGGAGTCCATGAAGAAAGACCTGGCGGACTTCCTAAAAAGCGCCATGCCCCAATAACCGGTTCCCCCGCGAAATGCAAAGCGCCCGCCTGGCAGCAGGCGGGCGCTTTTTCGTGTGGGGGTCATTCTAGAATAAGCCGCGTATGACCAGCAGGAAGCCGACGATAATGAGCGGGACACCGATGAGCGCGCCGATGATGGTCAGGCTGACCACCACGCCCACGATCATCAGCACCAGCCCCAGGATGACCGCCACCAACCGTCCGGTGGCCTCCACGATACCGGCGATCAGCCGCCACAATGCCCAGAACGGCCAGGCGTACCACGGCATGCGGGAAATGCGTTTTTGTTCAGGCATGGCAAACTCCTTTTTTCGATTATTTACATTATTTATACGCCGCAATGTCGTAAAGGTCGCAACGGCTCAAAGGAGGGCACATTTTGGTGGCGGGCCGGGTATAATCCGCCTCATGGAAACAGAAAACACCCCCACTCCCCCGCCTGAAAAGGATCACATCAAGATCCCGCGCCAGGGTCTTATCCTGGTCGTTTTACTGGTAGCATTCTTTGGGTTGGGATTGGGCAGCGGTTACCTGGTATGGGGCTACAGCTGGCCCACGCCCGAGCCAACCCTGCAAATCACCATCCCCGAAGATATCCAACGCTATGATGTGGCTGAAGACGGCAACCCATCCATTGGCCCGGCCGATGCGCTCATCACCATCATCGAATTCAGCGACTACCAGTGCCCCTTTTGCACCAAATGGCACGATGAGGTCTTTCTGCGGCTGCGCGAGGAATACCCCGACACCGTGCGCTTTGTGTACCGCGACTTTCCGCTTACCAGCATTCACCCGGCCGCCACTGCCGCCGCCGAAGCCGCCAACTGCGCCAATGAACAGGGAAGATACTGGGAATACCACTCCGCCCTGTTCAGCGAGAAATATGAGCTGAGCCGCGAGGCTTTCATCAACTATGCCCAGGAGCTCGATCTCGATTTGGATGCCTTCACCCAATGCATCGATGAGCGCCGCTATGCGGAGGAAGTGCAGAAAGACTATGAATACGCCTCGCAGTTGGGCATCCGCTCTACACCCACCTTCTTCCTTAACGGCATCCCGATCGTGGGTGCACAACCGTATGACCTCTTCCGGCAGGTGATCGAAAAAGAGCTGGCCGGGGAAATCCCGTAAACACACACCCAGGGCAGGCGCACACCTGCCCTTTTTTCTGGGAGGTGCAATGAAAAAGTTCGTGGCAGTGGCTGGCAATATTGGCGTGGGGAAATCGACCCTGGTGGACTTACTGTGCCGCGAAATGGGCTGGGAGCCGTTCTACGAGCCGGTGGCTGAAAACCCCTACCTGGCCGATTTTTACAGGGACATGACCGCCTGGTCCTTTCATTCGCAGGTGTTTTTCCTCACGCACCGCCTGCGCGCGCATCACAACCTGTCGCAGCGCCCCGGTTCGGTCATCCAGGACCGCAGCGTGTACGAGGATGCCGAAATCTTCGCGCAGAACCTGTTCCTGCATGGCTTCATTCACCCGCGTGATTACGCCACCTACCGCGGGCTGTACGAAACCCTGGTGGAATTCCTGCCGCCGCCCGATCTGGTGATCTACCTGCGCGCCTCGGTGCCCACCCTGCTGCAGCGCATTGCCCGGCGCGGGCGCGATTATGAGCGCTCGATTTCGGCGGAGTACCTGGACGGGCTGAACATGCTGTACGAAAAGTGGATCGGCGGCTTTACCCTGTGCCCGGTGCTGACCGTGCCGGTAGACCACCTGGACTATGTGGCCCACCGCGGGCACTTGAGCCTGATTGTGCGAAAAATTAACGAAAAATTGACCGGGCAGGAAGAGGTGGTCTTTGCGCCCGACGAGATGGCCCGCGCCGCGGAAGACTGACGCGTTACGGGCGGTTGTACTTGTAAATGTATTTGGGGTTGGACAGCCCCAGCCCGGGCGAGTCGCATTCGGCGTGGATGATTTCGCCAGGCGCCCGCTCCAGGGTGCATGCTTCTGGCAGCGGGTAGATGGGGCGCTGGGGGAGTTCCGAGGATGGCGGCGCGGGGGTGCGCCCCCCGGCTTGCGGTACGTTGGCGCGGCGCGGAGAGGGTTCACAATCTGACAGCCATGCCCCGCGCCCATCCGGGTTGCGGCACCAGACCCGATCGGCCGCGAGCACCAGCCCGTAGGTGACGGCATCGTAGGGTACGCCATTGGGTTTGAGCAGGCGCACGGTGCCGCCGCCATCACTAAGGATGATCTCGGTTTCAGCGCCAAAAAAGACCACCTTTTCGTCTGGCAGCAGAATCACTTCGGGCAAGATATAGGTAATGCTTTGACCAAAAATGTGGTTCAGGCGCCAGTCTTTGATGTTGACAGGCTGCGGGCTGATGTTGACCAACTCGATGTATTCGTCGCGCAGGTTGATCTCGCCGTCGTTGTTCCAGTCGGCGCCGGACCGTGGCAGGAATTCGTTGATGACGACCGCCTCGACAATGGGGGTGGGGGTGCGTGTGGGTACGGCGGTGACCCGGCGAGTGGGGGTAGGGGTGCGCGTGGGGGTGCGCGTGGGGAAGGGCGTGGAGGTTACGCTGAAAGCCCAGTTGGCGGCGCGCGGCGTGCCGCGAATGAGGTTGTTGCTGGCGTCACGCGCCGGGCCGGGCGCGCCGGCGTGGGTGAACCAGGCAGTGTCGCTGTCTGCGAGAATGCCGGCGCGTTCCATGCTGGCAAAGTTGGGCGCCACGCTGCCGGCCGGCCAGCGGTCGATGATGCCGTTGGGGTTGAGGTTGGCGGTGTCGACCACGGTGCTGCCGTCGGGGGCGATCAGGCGCAGGGTGTCGCCATCGTTGGATAACGCGCCGGTGTAGATCTGGTCGGCGGGGATGTTGGAAACGTTGTTGTCACTGGTGCGCTCGAGCAGGAAGTAGCCCCCGGCGGCAATGCTTCCGGTAAGCGCGATGTTGATGGTGGGAGAGTCGCCCAACGAGACCAGCCGCCAGCCGGTGAGATTGATGGGCTGCGTACCGGGGTTGTGGAGTTCGATCCACTCGTGGGCGGTGTTGGCCAGGGTGCCAGCCCAGGCCAGTTCGTTGATGAGCAGCGAAAGCGGCGGGTAAACCACCGTAGCCGTTGCCGTGGGTGTGAGGGTGGGTGTGAGGGTAACGGTGGCTGTGGATGTGACGGTTGGGGTGGTGGTTTCCGTAGGAGTATTAGTTGGCGTGGCGGTTTCAGCACAATAATTTTGTATGCTAAATGAATTTCTGGGTGTAAAGGCTGTTTGAGATAAGAAATCTGCGGCATTATCATTCGTATCTATACACCCCCCACCTGCACGCACATAGTTTAGCACCGTAGAGTTATTGAGCATTGGGGCAAGAGGGGTACCTTCTTTATACCCACCCAGGTTGCTCATACCAACCGCGTCTATCAAACCTCCGTTGGAGGTAAAAATCGCGAATCCGCCATCATCTGCCACGCCCGCAGCGAGAAATTGGGAATCACTGAGAGTGAGAAATGAAGATGCGTTAGTAGTCAATAAGTAATATTGCCCAGGTAACAGCAATGTGCCATTGGGTATTGTTGCACGCGAGATAATGGAACTTCCCGAATTGTTAGAACTCCGTAGCACCCATCCACTTATGTTGATGGCCACATTATCTGCATTGAATAACTCTACATACTCGTCAGTGGCAACCGTACCGGCGCGAGTTCGCAATGCGCTGATGACCACTTTAGGATTTCCTGCCGCCTGCTCCACCGGCGCGGCGAACGCAAAACTGACCCCGCGGGCCGCCTGCCCGGCGAGGGAAAGGATCAACACAAATAAGGCAACCTGGTATATGCGCCTGTGCGCCATGCCAAAACCTTGCTCACCCTGTAACCCATACAATCCGCTGGGCGGTATTCCCCTCAGCGGTTTAGTGTGCTGTTGCAGCCCCCTCATGTCCAGATGCGTTAACGCGGCGCGATGACAAGTTTGATGGCGGTTCGCACCTTGTCCTCAATCTCGACATCGACAAACTCGGGGACACAGACAATTTCGATCCCATCTTCCTTCAGGTACCCCGTAGCCAGCACCAGCGCCTTGACGGCCTGGTTAACGGCCCCCGCCCCAATGGCTTGTACCTCCGCCCGTTTGTGCTCTCGCACCACACCTGCAATTGCCCCGGCGACTGCCGATGTTCGGGAGTTAGCTGAAACTTTGATCGTATCCATGGTGTTTCTCCCTGTGAAGGTTGAAAAAGGGGCGACCATTGCCTTCTTTTTTATTGTATAGGATTATCCTGATATATTCAAGCAGGATAAATATTATAAAGAATCATGATTTAGTAATATTAGTAGGCCCTGTGGAAAGTGGGGAAAACCAGCCCGGCATCCCAGATGCAGGGGGCATGCCCGTACCGGCCGCCAGATGTATGCCCAAACGTGCGCCTAACCCCAACGTGCCATTGTGGATAACCTGTGCATCACAAGGCCGGGGTTATCCACAGCCTGCCAACCGGCGCATTGCGCCGGTTGGCGTGTTTCCATCCATCGGGGGCGCAGAAAAACACCCCCCAGATATGGGGGGTGTTGAAAAGGGCGTTTTTCGAACAAGTGAGCGATTTATCCACAGCCAGCCCGGGTTATCCACACTTTTTGGCAGGTTATCCACAATTTTCGGAGATGCGGGGCATTTCGGCGCGCGCTGCGCATACCCATATATGGGGATATTTTGGGTCGCTATTGCGGATATGCCATCAGCCCGTTTTCGGCGGCGTATTGTTCCAGGGCGCTTTCCAGCCGGTCGAGGTACTGGTCAAGCAGGTCCATTTTGTCCGCGAAGCCCGGACCACTCAACCCCATATGCTCCATGGCAATGTTCCAGGCTTTGGCCGGTTCCCGCAGTTCAGACATGGCCGCCGCGCCCACTGTCCACGGCTCCAGCAGCAGCCACAGTGCTGCTGACGGGTAGGCGCTTTTGAGCAATGCCTCGATGGACAGGCGGTAGTAAGGCATGCGGTGTGGGTGCAGGCGCGGGTCCACGCGCCGGTCGATGGCCACCTGCACGGCGGCCTGCCAGTCGTCCAGCCAGCCCAACGCCAGGTTCGGCTCCAGCCGGTCGATGCCGAGCATGTTGAAGAGCGTGCCGGTCAGTTCGGGCAGGCCAGCCTGGGCCGCGCGGGTGGGAAACTCGGAAAGCAGGCGGCGGTCGGTCAGCGGTGGGCCGCTCAGCGCGGCGGCTGCGTTGGCGGCATCGCCCACGGCGTGCAGGAAGGAGGAAAGCGCGCCCGCAGACGGCGCTTGTGCGCCCAGTTGCAGCGACATCCAAGCCTGGCGGGCGGGCTGCGCAAAGTGCCGCGCGCGGGCCAGTACATTGGCAGGGTCATCGAAGCCGGCCCGCACAGCCGCCTGGGCAAACTCGAAGAAGTGGCGGGTTTCGAACAAGGGCTGCGGGTTGTACAGGTCATAACCGCGCCATGGGTGGCTGCGCTGTTTGCGCGGGGGCTCGTAATCGCGCTGGAGGGCAAAGGACAGGTCGAGTGTTACTTCGTTGTTCAGGCGCACCACCTTGCGTGGTGTGTCGGGCGGGGCAGCGCACAGGAAGAGGATGTCGATATCGGTCGCGCCGCCAATGAAGGGATCATCGAGCGCGACCACCGAGCCGAGCAGGAAGGCGGCCGTAATGTTGCGATCGCTTTTGGTGTACTGTTCCACCGATTCTTTGGCCAGTTTGGTGAGCAGGTCGCGGGTGATTCGCATGAAAAATCCTCAATCAGCCAGGGGCAGGCTGGGCTGGTAGGGTGAAATACCCAGCGCCTCGCGGATTCGGTTTTCGATCTCTTTGAGGTGTTCGGGGTAACGCACAAAATCCAAACGCGAGGTGTCGATGATGAGGCGCGCGCCCGCATCATTTGCAAAGAACTCGTCGTAGGCTGCGCCCAACTCGGCAATGTAACCGCGCTCCATGGCGCGCTCGTACGGGCGGTCGCGCAGGGCGATGCGCTGCATCAGCACATCGGTGCTGGCGGACAGGTAAACGGTCAGGTTGGGGGCGGGGATCTTCTCGGCCAGGGCCTCGTGTACGCGCTGGTACATCTCCAGCTCATCGCCGCGCAGGTTAATGCGCGCAAAGAGCGCATCCTTGGCAAAGGTGTAATCCGAGATGAGGGTACTGCCCGCCCGCAGCGTGTTCACCACCGTCCCGCGCTGCTGGCGGTAGCGGCTGAGCAGGAAGAATATCTGCGTCTGAAATGCGTAGCGCTCGCGGTCGGCGTAAAAATCCGAGAGGAAGGGGTTCTCTTCGAAGATTTCGAGCAGGATATCGGACTGGAAAGACGGTTGCAGCAGGCGCGCCAGGGTGGTCTTACCGACCCCGATGACACCCTCGATGGCGATAAACATGCAAAACTCCGCAAGGTGATTTCGGCGTTAAGGATACCATAAATCAAACCCTGCCCGGCTGTATAATTGCCGCATGACCCAGATCTGCATTGTCCCCAAGGTGAATGGCATCGGCGGCATGGCCAGTTTCCGGCTCAAGCTGGAGTCCGGCCTGCAAAAACGCGGCATCCGCATCACCCACGACCCGCGCGAAAAAGGCAGCGATGCCGTGCTGGTGGTGGCCGGCACGCGCCACATCGGCGGCATCCTGCATGCCCGGCGGCGCGGCGTGCCCATCGTCCACCGCCTCGACGGCATCAACTGGATGCACCGCGCGCGCTTCACCAACCTGCGCCACGCCTGGCGTTCTGAAACCGGCAACCTGCTGCTGGCTTTCACGCGCCGCTTTTTGGCAGACCGGGTGGTGTACCAGAGCCAGTTCGTCAAAAATTGGTGGGAGGATTGGTACGGGCGCACCCGTGTACCGCATACCGTTATTTACAACGGCATCGACCTCGAAACCTATTCTCCTAACGGACCAGTTGACCGCCCCACATCCGGCTACCGCCTCCTGCTGGTCGAGGGCGATCTGACCAGCGGCCAGCACATCGGGCTGGATAACGCCGTGCGCCTGGCCGAGGGGCTGGCGCGCGGTCACGGGCTCAACGTGGAGATCGCCGTGGCCGCCAAAGTCAATGAGGGCATCAAATCTGCCTGGCAGGGAAAAACGGATGCCCCGATCCATTTCCTGGGTGTGGTGCCACGCGAACGCATTCCCGAAACTGACCGTTCGGCGCACCTGTTCTTCTCGGCCGAGGTCAACAGCGCCTGCCCCAACGCCGTCATCGAGGCCCTGGCCTGCGGGCTGCCGGTGGCCGGGTTCGACACCGGCGCGCTGAAAGAGCTCGTCCCACCCGGGGCGGGCGCCATTGTTCCGTACGGCGCCAATGTCTGGAAGCTGGAACCCCCGCAGGTGGGGGCGCTGGTCGGCCCGGCCGCCGCGCTGCTGGCCAACCTGCCGCGCTTCCAGCAGGGCGCGCGCCAGCGGGCCGAATCCGCATTTGGGCTGGACGCCATGGTCGAAAAATACCTCCAAGTGCTGCTACAATGAACGCTGAAACCTTCCCCGGTCGGTTGGGGGTCATCCAGCGCGTACTGCCTGCCTACCGCGCCCCCTTCTTCGATGCGCTGGCGCGCGCCTGTGAAGGCGGGCTGGGACTGTTCGCCGGGCAGCCGCGCCCGATTGAATCCATCGCCACCACAACCCAACTCCAAAGCGCCGTTTTTGCCCCGGCCCGCAACCTGCACCTCTTCCCCAGACTGTTCTACCTGTGCTACCAGCGCGGGCTGCTGCCCTGGCTCGCAGACTGGAACCCCGATGCGCTGATCGTGGAGGCCAACCCGCGCTATGTTTCCACTCCCGCGGCGGTGAACTGGATGAAGCGCCGCGGCCGACCCGTGATCGGCTGGGGGCTGGGGGTGACGGCCCCCGGCGGTGGGCGCTTTGCTGGTATCCGCAACGCTTCCCGCCTGCGCTTCCTGCGTCAGTTCGATGCGCTCATTGCCTACAGCCAGCGTGGCGCAGAGCAGTACGCCGCAGCCGGGTTTGCGCCAGACCAAATCTTTGTCGCCCCCAACGCGGTGGCCCCGCGCCCGGCCCACACCATGCCGCAGCGTCCTGAACCTGGTCCCGGCTCCCCGCTGACCGTGTTGTACGTGGGCCGCCTGCAAGCCCGCAAGCGGCTCGACAACCTGCTGCACGCCTGCGCCAGCCTGCCCACCGGCCTCCAGCCGCGCCTGGTCATTGTGGGCGACGGCCCTGAGCGCGACGCGCTCACTGCGCTGGCGGCGCAGGTTTACCCACAGGCTGCGTTCCCTGGTGCGAAGCACGGCGCGGAACTGGCCCCATATTTCGAAACCGCCGACTTGTTCGCCCTGCCCGGCACGGGTGGGCTGGCCGTGCAGGAAGCCATGAGCTACGGGCTGCCGGTCATCGTGGCCAAAGGCGATGGCACGCAGGACGATCTCGTCCGCCCCGGCAACGGGTGGCAGATCCCCCCGGATGATTTGCCCGCGCTCCAATCCACGCTGGCAGGTGCGCTGGCTGACCCATTCCAGTTGCGCCGCATGGGTGCCGAGTCCTACCGCATCGTAGCGGAAGAGATCAACCTGGAGCGCATGGTGGCGGGTTTTGTCCGCGCGCTGGGGGTGTTGGGGTGGCGCGGGCGGGTGTGATCAACCTGTCGAATGGAACGCCCGGTTGGGGTGTTCAACCACAAGACAGCCTGCAAATGCGAACAGGACAAACCGATATGGAAAAAGAAGAACCGACGATACATCCAGAACTCCTGCAAGTTGCCCAAAAAGCGCCACGAATTACTTTTAGCGGTAAGAATCTCTGGCTTTTCAGTCTCCTGCTGCGCCTGACGCCGGCGCCCAAAGTTCCTGCCAAGCTCACAATCCAGAATGTCTTGATCCCCGCCCGGGACAATAAGAGAAAAATCCGTTTGCGAATCTATAAACCAAAGTCTGGCGCTGCACCAAACCCTGCTTTGATCTGGATGCATGGGGGTGGTTATGTAATGGGGCGCCCGGAACAAGATGACGTTGTTTGCATCCAGTATGCCAGTGAACTGGGCATCACGGTTGTTTCAGTGGATTATCGTCTTGCTCCCGCAAATCCCTTTCCGTCCGGGCTGGAAGATTGTTACACGGCCCTGAAATGGGTGGCTTCTTACGCCCAACACCTCGGCGTGGACAATGAGCGTATTGCTATTGGCGGCGCAAGCGCCGGGGGAGGGCTGGCCGCCGCTCTGGCTCAGCTTGCCATCGACCGCAAAGAAGTCCGTCCAGCCTTTCAATTGCTGGTTTATCCCATGCTGGATGACAGGACAGTGCTGCGCACGGATATTGATGATCATAATGGCATCACATGGAATCAAAAAAGCAATCAATTTGGGTGGGAGGCGTACCTGGGCAAGAAATGTGGGCGAGATACAATGCCAGACTATGCTGTGCCTGCGCGCCGTGAAGACTTGTCGAACCTTCCCGATGCCTGGATCGGGGTGGGAACAGCGGACTTGTTCCATGATGAAGACCAGACCTATGCCCGGAGACTGAAAGCGGCCGGTGTGCAATGTGAAATGTATATCGTTTCTGGCGCTTTTCATGGTTTCGATGTCTTCGATGCCCGGCTGTCACTCGTTCAGGATTTTCGAAATTCGCAGATCGCGGCGCTGAAGAAAAATCTTTTTACGCGTTGATATGGCGGACACCGATGGCAAAAGGGATCAACCCGGGCGCGGAGGTATAACAGGGTACAAAACGGCAAACAGCGCCATGGGCATCGACGTTTTGACCGAGGCGCAATACCAGGCGTTGCAGGAACTGGGCAGCTTCGACACGAAAACATCCAGCTGGGTCAGCACGCCCGCAGCCATCCGCAAGCTCGGCGGTGCATTATTCTGTGACCGCCGCTACAATACGGTCTTCGTCTATCACAACGGCGCAGATTCGTACTACGCTGCGCGGGGTTTCCGTGGCGCGCTAAGAGTCTGATTATTTCCCGCTAAATCCTGCTTTCGGTTGTGATCATCGTCCGCACCGGGTACGGGATGCGGATGCCGTGCTTGTCAAAAGCGTGCTTGATCAGCTTCACGCCCTCGTCCCGGGCAGCGAACAACCCCACCTGGGTCGTATCCACCCAGTAGTAGACCGTCATGTTAATTGAAGACTCGCCAAACGTATCGAAAACCACCATTGGTGCCGGGTCATCGAGCATGCCCGGAATTTCGTGAATGGCGCCCATGGCCGCTTCACGCGCCAAGTTCAGGTCCGATCCATAATCCACGCCCACCACCACCTGAATGCGCCGGTTGATGCTGCGCGTGAAATTGATGACCGGGTGCGTGAGGGTATCTGCATTGGGGATGATAACCAGCAGCCCGTCGAAGGTGCGCAGTTCAGTGGCGCGCAGGTTAATGTCGATTACCGTGCCGTCGAAACCGTTGACTGAGATCTTATCGCCCACCACAAATGGGCGCTGTAAGAGCAACAGCAGCCCGGCGGCAAAGTTTTTCATCATATCTTGCAGGGCAAAGCCCACTGTAAAACCCAAAATTCCCAACCCAGCCAGAAAGGTGGTCACATCTGCGAACTGCTGCAAGGCTGTAATGGTGCCGAAAATGATGATGCCCCAGCGCGTCATCTCGCTCAGCAGCCCCACCGCCCCGGGGTCCGGTTTGCGGCGCTCCAGGAATTTGCGCATGATCTGACCGGCCAGGCGAGCCACATACAGGCTGGTCACAAAAATCACCGCGGCCCACAGCAGTTTGGGCAAAACGCCAGCCAATGCCATTTGCCATGCGAAAAACATTTCGGTCATCGAACCTTCCTCCTCGAGCAAAATGACCAACCGGCGCGCACTCATTTCCCCGGCTGGCTGCCCCAATCTTACCAGAAGCCGCGCGGGGGTGTGATAGAATTATTTCAAAATTCAGCCGCTGAATATATAAAACCACCGCCCCGGCAACATTCGGGCGGTATAATCCCAAACGCTATGCCCATCCTGGCCCCAAACACCGTCGAAATCTTCAGCCACAGCCCCGAACAGACGCGCCGTGTGGGGCTGCGCCTGGGCGCCATGCTGCAATCGGGCGACCTGATCTGCCTGCAGGGCGACCTGGGCGCAGGCAAGACCACCTTTGTGCAGGGTCTGGCCCAGGGCTGGGGTTCGCTGGATGCCGTTTCCAGCCCGACCTTTGTGCTGGTCAATATGTACCGGCGCGCCGATGGGGGGCAATTCTTCCACCTCGATTCCTACCGGCTCGAATCCAACCCGGAAGCCGAAGAACTGGATTTCGAAACCATGCTCACCCAGGGCCCGCTTGTGGTCGAATGGGCCGACCGGGTGCAATCCATCCTGCCGCCCGGTCGGCTGTGGGTGGAGATGGACTATCTCGATGAAGACCGGCGCTTACTGCGCCTTAACCCGGCCGGGGCCCGCTACGAACGCCTGCTCGCCGACCTGCGCCGCGCCGTTTACGGAGCCGACTGATGCTGCTGGCTGTCGATACCTCCACCGCGCAGACCGGGCTGGCGCTCTACGATGGCGCAGCCCTCCCTGGTGAAATGCTCTGGCAGACGCGCGCCCATCACACCGCCGAGCTGGCCCCCTCCGTGCAGGACCTGTTCAACCGCACCGGCGTGGGCATGAAAGATATTCGCGCGCTGGCAGCGGCCATTGGACCCGGATCGTTCACCAGCCTGCGCGTAGGGCTGTCTTTTGTGAAGGGGCTGGCGATGGCCCGCCACCTGCCCCTGGTGGGCATCCCCACCCTGGATGTGGTGGCCGCCTCCCAGCCGCTTTCGGACTACCCGTTTGCGGCTGTGCTGCAAGCCGGGCGCGGACGCCTGGCTGTGGTGTGGTACCACGCCTCCGAAACCGGGTGGCAGGCCCAGGGGAGCCCGGGCCTGTGCACCGCCGGAGAGTTGTCCGAGTCGATCACATCTCCCGCGCTGGTGTGCGGCGAATTATCCGCCAATGAGCGCCAGCAGCTGCACCGGAACCGTCACATCCGCCTGGCATCGCCTGCTTGCTGTGTGCGCCGCCCCGGCCTGCTGGCAGAACTGGCCTGGCAGCGCTGGCAGTCCGGGCAGGTGGATTCAGCCGCCACGCTTGCGCCTATTTATCTGCACGTGGCAGGGGTGTCATCCGGATGAGCGCGCTTGTTATTCGCCGCGCCGAGGTGTCCGACCTGCCGGCCATCATCCTGCTGGATTGGATGAGCTTCAGCCTGCCGTGGCCGGTGCGCGCCTTTGCGCGCGAAATTTCTGAAGACCGCACGCGCATGTGGGTTGCCGAGGTCGTGGTCGATGCGCCGCTGCATTTTTACTCGCCGGTCGAGATTGGCGTGGCGGCCTTCACCCGGCAGACGGGTGAACGCGCTGTGGTTGGCGCGCTGGTGGCCTGGGTAGTGGTGGACGAGATCCATATTGCCACGCTTTCGGTGCATCCGGCGCTGCGGCGGCGCGGCGTGGCGCGCGCCATGTTGCAAACCGTCCTCAACGCGGCCGGGCGCGAAGGCTGCATCAGCGCCCTGCTGGAAGTGCGCGCCGGGAATGTTGCCGCGCAAAAAGTGTACGAATCTTTTGGCTTCGAGGTAGTGGGGCGCCGCCCCCGTTACTACCAGGACAACCAGGAAGATGCGCTCCTGATGACCCTCAGCAAAATTCCAGCCATGGAGGATGCCGCATGACCACTAAAGAAACCCTTGCCCAGATCGCTGCCCAGGTGTCGATGTGTACGCGCTGCACCCTGCACGAAACCCGCCAAAAATCGGTGCCGGGTGAGGGGCCTTCCCATGCCGAGATCATGCTGATCGGCGAGGGACCCGGCAAGAACGAGAATGAACAGGGGCGTCCGTTCGTGGGGCAGGCCGGGCAATTCCTGGAGACGCTGCTGGCCCAGGCCGGGCTGAAGCGCGCGGATGTGTGGATCGGCAACGTGGTCAAATGCCGCCCGCCCGAAAACCGTGACCCCCTGCCCGATGAACTGGCCGCCTGCAACGAATACCTCGACGCCCAGATTGCGGCCATCGATCCCAAAATCATCATCACCCTTGGCCGTTTTTCGATGGGCAAGTTCATGCCGGGTGCCAAGATCAGCCAGGTGCATGGGCAAATGCGCCAGATCGATGGCCGCTTTGTGATCGCCATGTTCCACCCGGCGGCGGCGCTGCACAACGTGAACATCAAGCCGCTCATCATGAACGATTTTGCCCAACTGCCCAAACTGCTCGAAGTCGCCCGCCGCGAACTTGGCAAGACCCGGCAGGTGATAGAGCAAAAAACACCCTACGAAGAACCTAAACACGAAGAACCAAAACAGATGAAACTGTTTTAGGGAATCCCGGAGAAAAAAATGTCCCTCAAAGATACGCTCATCAAAAAACTGCAAGACAAGACCGCCAAAATTGGCATCCTTGGCATGGGATACGTGGGCATGCCACTGGCCGTTGTGTTCGCCGAAAAAGGTTTCAACGTGCTGGGCATCGACCCCGACCAGCGCAAGGTGGATACCTTCAACAAGGGCATCTCTTACATCCAGGATGTACCCACCGAAACGGTGGCGCGCCTGCGCCAGTCCGGACGCCTTGCCATGACGGCCGGCTTCGCCGCCCTGGCCGAGATGGACGCTGTCAGCATCTGTGTGCCCACGCCCCTGCGCCAGACCGGCGACCCGGATATGTCTTACATCCTTTCGGCCACCGAGGAACTGGCCAAATACGTGCATCCCGGCATGGTGGTGGTGCTCGAATCGACCACCTATCCTGGCACCACACGCGAGCTGCTCATTCCCATGTTGGCCGAGCAAAGCGGGCTGAAGGTGGGCGAGGATATTTTCATTTGCTTCTCGCCCGAGCGCGTGGACCCCGGCCGCGAAGACTGGACCACCTACAACACACCCAAGGTGATGGGCGGCATCACGCCGGCCTGCGCCGAGGTGGCCAGCGCCTGGTACGGCGGCGCCATCGAGACGGTGGTGCCTGTGTCCAGCGCGGAAGCCGCCGAACTATCGAAACTGCTCGAGAACACCTTCCGCATGATCAACATTGGGCTGGTTAACGAGCTGGCCATAATGTGTGAGCGCCTGGGCGTGGATGTGTGGGAAGTGATCGACGCGGCCGCCACCAAGCCGTTCGGCTTCATGAAGTTCACCCCCGGTCCGGGGCTGGGCGGGCACTGCATCCCCATCGACCCGCTCTACCTGTCGTGGAAGATGAAAGAAATGAACTACAACGCCCGCTTCATCGAGCTGGCCAGCGAGATCAACACCAACATGCCGCGCTACGTGGTCACGCGCATCCTCGATGCCATGAACGACCGCGGTAAGACCCTGAAAGGCAGCAACGTGCTGGTGCTGGGCGTGGCCTACAAGCCGGACATTGACGATGTGCGCGAATCGCCCGCTTTCGATGTGATTGGCATGCTGCGCAAAAAAGGCGCACAGGTGCGTTATCACGACCCGTACATCCCGCACATCCACCACGAGCACGAAGGCTGGCAGATGGACAGCGTCTCTGAGTCCGACCTGCTGAAAGACGTGGCGGCTTCGGATGCGGTCATCATCATCACCAACCATAAAACCTACGATTACAAAGCCATCCTCGAGTCTGCCGCGTTCATCTTCGACAGCCGCAACGCGCTCGGCAGGATGGGCAAAGACAGCCCCAAGGTGGTGCGGCTGTAAGGAGCATCATGTCCAGTTACCTCATTACCGGCGCGGCCGGGTTCATTGGCGCGCGCACCAGCGAAGTCCTGCTGGCGCAGGGACACACCGTCACCGGCATTGACAACCTCAATGACGCCTACGACCCGCGCATGAAGGAACACCGCCTGCAACGGTTGGCGGCCCTGCCTGGCTTTACCTTCGTCCGCGCCGATATTGCGGGGAAAGCCATCCTGACGCATCCCGCACTCGCCGGTCAGAAGTTCGATGCCATTATCAACCTGGCGGCGCGGGCCGGGGTGCGCTTCAGCGTGGAGAACCCTTGGGCTTTCCTCGAGTCGAATGTGATGGGGACGTTGAACATGCTGGAGTTGGCCCGGACCGCGGGCTGCCCCAAATTCCTGATGGCCTCCACCTCCAGCATCTACGGCGCCAACCCGCCCTACCCGACGCCTGAATCTGCTTCGAGCAGCGAACCGCTGCAGCCCTACGCGGCCAGCAAAAAGGCTGCCGAGGTGTTGTGCCACAGCTACCACCACTTGTATGGCATTGATGTGAGCGTGGTGCGCTTCTTCACCGTGTACGGCCCGGCCGGCCGCCCGGACCTGGCCCTCTTCCGCTTCATCCAGTGGGTTTACGAGGGGCGCCCGGTGCGCATCAATGGCGACGGCACGCAGAGCCGCGGATTCACCTTCATCGAGGATATCGTGTCCGGCATCCAGGCGGCGCTGCGGCCGGTGGGGTACGACATCTTCAACCTGGGCGGGCACGAGGTCATCACCATCAACGACCTGGTGACGCTCATCGAGGAGGTGCTTGGCAAACAGTCCATTGTGCAGCACGGCCCGCCCAACCTGGCCGATATGTTCACCAACTGCGCCGATGTGACCAAGGCGCGCGAGATGCTCGGCTGGCGGCCGGGGGTGGGCATGCGCGCGGGCGTCGAGCGCACCGCCGCCTGGTACATCCGCAACCGCGACTGGGCGAAGGATATTCTGACGGGGTGACCCTTTTCGATAAACTCCGCGCCATCTGGCAAAATGACGGGCTTTTCCGGCGGGTGGTGCGCAACAGCAGTTACCTGTTCAGCAGCAGCGCCATTGGCGCCGGGCTGGGCATGCTCAATGGCATTTTGGTCACGCGCCTGCTGGGGGTTGAGGGCTACGGGCTGGCCGTGGGAACCATCATCCTGTTCGCGTCCAACGTCAACAATCTGCTGGCGTTTCGCATGTACGAGGCGGTGGTCAAGTTCGTGGGCGACGCCCTGCAAGCCAACGACAACCCACGCGCCGCCGCGCTGGTTAAGGGCATTGGGCTGGCCGAGGCGGGCACGTCGGTGCTGGCTTTTCTCATACTGCTGGCGCTTACCCCGTGGGCGGCTGCCGCGCTGGGCAAGGATGCGTCCACCGCGCCGCTTTTTGTCTTTTATGGCTTTACCCTGTTGAGCAACCTGGTCTTTGAAACTTCGCGCGGTGTGCTGCAAATGACGCGCCGCTTTGACAGCCTTTCGCAATTGGGCATTGCGCAAAGCGCGCTGACTACCGCGCTCATTGGCGCGGCCTTTGTCAGCGGGCAGGGCAGCCTGTGGGTGGTGCTGGGTGCCTACCTGTTTGGCAAGGTTTTTGGCGGATTGAGTCATGCTGTGCTGGCCTGGCGCGAACTGAACAAAACCCTGCCCTCTGGCTGGCAGCACACCTCCCTGCGCGCCGTGGACGATTGGCGCGCCATTGGCGGGTTTGCCGTTAACACCAACCTGCACGCCACCGTCAATTTGTTCGCGCGCGACAGCATCCCCAACCTGCTGGTCTTTTTGCGCCCGGCCGAAGTAGCGCATCTTGAGGTCGGTTACTTTCGTCTGGCGCAGGGAATCATCAGCCTGATGATGCTGCCCATCGAGCCGTTCATCTGGCCGACTTATGCTGAAATCACCCGCACGGCGGCCGCCAAACAATGGCAGGCCACCCGCAGCCTGCTCAAACGGGTCAGCGCCCTCTCTGCGGCCTGGACAGTTTCCGCCGCGGCCGGGCTGGCCGCGCTGGGTGGGTGGTTATTACCCTTGCTCTACGGCGCAGATGCGCGCCCGGCCTACCCGGCTGTGATTATTTTGCTGCTCGGTTACGGCGTGGCCAATATTTTCAACTGGAACCGCGCGCTCATGCTCGCGCTGGGCAAATCGTCCGCGCCGCTGGTCATTGCCGCGCTGGTGGGCATTGCCGAACTGGTTGCGGCATTCTTGTTTGTGCCCCAGTCTGGCTACCTGGCCATGGCGGGTGTACTCTCTGGCTATTTCGCCGTTTCCATTGGGCTCATTGTCTGGCGCGGGCTGAATGAGATGAATCGACAGGAAAAAACAATTTTTTACCACGAAGAACACAACGGAACACAACGCCTTTAGGTTTATTAACGTTGTGATACTATGTGTCCCGTTGAGGTTTACTCCCTATCCTATCGAATGTCCCCTTCTGACTATGAAAATCGTTGTCATTGCCCTTTCCCGCATCCCCTCCGAGACCGCCAACAGCATCCAGGTCATGAAGGTCTGCCAGGCGCTGCAGCAGGCCGGGCACGACACCACGCTGCTGGCCCCCGCGCATGGCCCCGCCCCCGCGTGGCATGCGCTCGCCGCCCATTACGGGCTGAGCACACCCTTTGCCATTGACTGGCTGCCATTGCAAGACCGCCGCCTGTTCACTTTGCAAGCCGTACAACGCGCGCGCGCTTTGCGCCCCGACCTCATTTACACCTGGGTTATCCAGTCTGCCGTTTTCGCGCTGCTGGGGCGTGTGCCCGCGCTTTTCGAAGCGCACGAAATGCCCAGCGGGTCGTTTGGTCCGTGGTGGTACCGACTTTTCGCCGCCATCCCCTTTCGCAAACGGGTGGCGCCCATCACGCGCGGCATGCAATCCCTTTTGGAAGGAAAATTTGGACGCCTCTTGTCTGGAGATTTCATCATCGCCCCGATGGGCGTCGAACTCGAGCGCTTCCCCCCGGATGCGGGCGACCCGTCGCCTTTCCGCCGTTTAATTGGACTGCCCGACCGCCCAACCGTGATATGCACCGGGCACCTGTACGCCGGGCGCGGCGTAGAGCTGTTTGTTGAGTTGGCGCGGCGTATGCCGCAGACGCAGTTTGTGTGGGTGGGCGGGCGTGCAGAAGATGTGTCCGCCTGGCGGGAGCGCACGGCGGATGCGCCCAACCTGGTCTTTACCGGGTTCATCCCCAACGCCGAACTGCCGCGCTGGCAGGCCGCCGCCGATGTGCTGGTAATGCCTTATGGTCGCGCCATCTCTGGCTCGAGCGGCGGCGATACGGCAGCCGTGGCCAGCCCAATGAAGATGTTCGAGTACATGGCGGCCGGGCGCGCCATTCTCAGCAGCGATTTGCCGGTCATCCGCGAGGTGCTGACGGAGAGTCTGTGTGCCTTTGCCCCGCCGGATGATGTGCCCGCCTGGCAGTCCGCGCTGGAGATGCTGTTGTCTGACCCCGAAAAATGCCGCGTGCTGGGACAGTCTGCCCGAGCCGGGGTGGAGCAATTCACCTGGCTGGCGCGCACCCATAAAGTTTTGGACGGTTTGGGTTAGAATGTCGCTTATGCGATTTAAGGAATGGACGTGGATACTCCCACTGGCTCTTTTGATGGGGGCGGCGTTGTCTTTCGCTCAACCAGGCGATTGGTGGCGGGGATCAGTTTCCTTTGGGCTGCTAGCCGCGCTGGCGCTGTGGAGCATGCGCCGGGCCTGGCTGTGGGCTGGCGGGGAAAAAATGCTGGCCTGGGCAATGGCGCTGGCGCTGGCGCTGCGCCTGCTGGCGGGCATAGCCTGGACAGTCTTGCTGCCCGCTTATGGCTACGATACTCCCCAGCAAAACGCGGGCTATGTGTTCTATGATGCTTTCCGGCGCGATGAACAGTCATGGGAACTGGCGGGTTCGGGAGAGTCTCTCCTGAGTGCGTTCGACCAATCTTACTCTGCCGACCAGTATGGCGGGTTGCTGGCGTTCACCGCGCTGATTTACCGTGTTTTTTCGCCGGATGCGCACCGTTCCTTACTACCCGTTTTGTTCGGGGCATGGGCGGCTGCGGTAAGCATCGCGTTTGCGTGGCGGGCTATTGCAGCCGCGTTTGGCGAATCCTATGCTGCTCCGGCGGTGTGGCTGTTGTCGCTCTACCCGGAGTCTATCCTAATGGGCAGTTCGCAAATGCGCGAACCGTTCCTCATCGCACTGGTCATTATCCTGACCTGGGGTTATGTTGCCTGGGGTTATTTGGGCAGACGCACTGGCTGGGGTTGGCTGGCTTTTGGGCTGGCAGGCATGCTGCTGCTTTCACCGGGGGTGGCGGTGTTTGCCCTGTTGTGGCTTTCTGGCGGGCTATGGTTGCGCCGTGAACATACCGCTGCCACCTGGCGCGCGCTGGGTGTGGCAGCGGTGGTTAGCTTTGTCGCGCTGGCTCTGTTTGCTGTGGGTGCGGTGTGCGAAGCGCCCACCGATGACGTCTCTTTTACTGCCGTACTTGAGTGGTTTATGGCGGCCTCACAGTGGGATATTCTGTTGCTTGAGCGCAGCTCCGGCTGGGTGCAAAAACTGTTCGCTGAAATGCCAGCTGGCTTCAAAATCCCGTTTGTGACAGTATACGGGGCTTTGCAGCCAGTTTTGCCGGCGGCGTTCATCGAGCCGTCGCTGACCATCTGGCAGGCGCTCGGAATTGCGCGCGCCATGGGCTGGTATGCGCTGGTGCCTTTCCTTGCCTTTGGCGGTCTTTCGCTGCTATGGCGGCGCGGCCCAGATCGGCGCCTGTGGGCATGGATGTTGGGCATTGCCCTGCTGTGGATCGTTATTTCCGCGTTGCGGGCCGGGGGCGACCAATGGGATAATCCGCGTTACCGGGTCATTTTCCTGCTCGTGCAGGCGCTGGTGTTTGCCTATGCCTGGCAGGCGCGGCGCAATGCCTGGTTCTGGCGTATCGTGGCGGTGGAAGGTGTATTCCTGCTCTTTTTTACGCATTGGTACATCAGCCGCTACTTTGCGCTTTTCGGGCAGCTCCCGTTCTTTGTCATGGTGGCGCTCATTGTTGTGATCGGTACGATTATCCTGGTGGGGGGCGCAGCCTGGGATGCCTGGCGCGCGCGCCGGTCTGCTTGACGGTGTTTGGAGTCCGCTTATAATTCATAGGCTGAATATTGAATGAGGAGATAAACAATGACTACTGCTTTTATCACCGGTATCACCGGTCAAGATGGTTCCTACCTGGCCGAGTTGCTGCTCAACAAAGGATACCGCGTGGTTGGCATGGCGCGCCGCTCGAGCACCCTGAACTACGAGCGCATCGAACATATTGCCGATGATATTGAGATTGTACAAGGCGACCTGCACGACCAGAGTTCATTGGTCTCGGTATTGGAGGAATATACGCCCGATGAGGTCTATAATCTGGCGGCCCAATCGTTTGTGCCGGTGTCATGGAACCAGGCGGTGTTAACCGGGGAGGTGACCGCCCTGGGCGTTACCCGCCTGCTCGAGTCGATTCGGCTGGTCAACCCGCGCATTCGTTTTTACCAGGCTTCGTCCAGCGAAATGTTCGGCAAGGTGATGGAAGTACCGCAGCGGGAATCCACCCCGTTTTATCCCCGCAGTCCTTATGGGGTGGCCAAAGTGTATGGGCACTGGATCACCATCAATTACCGCGAATCGTATGATATTTTTGCGACTTCCGGCATCCTGTTCAACCATGAAAGTCCACGCCGTGGACTGGAATTTGTGACCCGCAAGATTTCGCATGCAGTGGCCAAGATCAAGCTGGGAATGTCTAAAGAATTACGTCTCGGCAACCTGGAATCTCAGCGCGATTGGGGCTTTGCCGGGGATTACGTGGAGGCCATGTGGCGCATGTTACAGCACGATGAGCCGGATAACTTTGTGATTGGCACGGGCGAAACGCATGCCGTGCGCGAGTTTTGCGAGATTGCCTTTGGCTGCGTGGGGCTTAACTATCAGGATTATGTGATCCAGGACCCGCGTTTTTACCGCCCGGCCGAGGTCGACCTGCTCATTTCCGATCCTTCACGGGCGAAATCGATATTGGGCTGGGCGCCTCAGGTGTCTTTCAGGCAACTGGTTGAGATGATGGTCGAATCGGACCTTCGGCGTCTTTCGGGGAAAAAGGGGTAGTATGCCGCATCTCTCGTTGGTGGTGCCGGTCTATAACGAAGAGGAGAACCTGCCCCTGCTTTTCGAGGCGGTCTCAAGCGCGGTAACCCCGCTTGGGTTGGATTGGGAGCTGATCCTTGTCGATGATGGCAGCCGGGATGCCAGTTTGGGGGTGCTTCGCAGCCTGGCGCAGCGCGACCCTGAGCATGTACGGGTGGTGGTTTTCCGCCGTAATTTTGGGCAGACGGCCGCCATCGCCGCTGGTATCGATCACGCGCGCGGTGAGATCGTCATCCTGCTGGACGCTGACCTGCAAAATGACCCGGCCGACATCCCCCTATTGCTGGACAAATTGAGCGAGGGATACGATGTGGTCAGCGGGTGGCGTAAAAACCGCAAGGATACATATATCACACGCACGCTGCCCTCCAACCTGGCCAATGGGCTCATATCGCGGGTGACGGGGGTTCACCTGCACGATTACGGCTGTACGCTCAAGGCGTATCGGCGCGATGTGCTGGCAGGGTTCCGCCTGTATGGCGAGATGCATCGCTTTATTCCGGTTTATGCGCATGCGGTGGGCGCGCGCATCACGGAAATTCCCGTGCGCCACCACCCGCGTAAGTTTGGGCAGGCCAAGTACGGGCTGGAGCGCACCATCAAGGTCGTGCTGGACTTGTTCACCGTCAAGTTTCTGCTCAGTTACGCCAACAAACCCATCTATCTCTTTGGCGGTACAGGGGCGGTGTTGTTTGGGTTGAGTGGGTTGGCCATGCTTTTTTTGGCAGTACGCAAGCTGCTCGAAAACATTACCATCCTGGCTTCGCCAATCTTTATTGTGGCTGTGATGATGGCGGTATTGGGATTCCAATCCATCCTCATGGGCCTCATTGCCGAATTGTTGGCGCGCACCTATCACGAAGCGCAAGGTAAGACCACCTACACGGTGCGCGAGGTGATCGACCTGTCTGGCAGCGGGGAATGAAACCCTGGCTTTCAAAAAATCTTCAGACCATAGTGCGGGGTGCAGGCAGTTTGCTCTCATTGGGGCTGCTGGCCTTCCTGATCAGTGAGCAGGGATGGGCGGAAGTACTCTCCGCTTTGCGGCAGGTGCCGCTGGGGATGTACCTGGCGGGTGCGGTCAGCCTGTTTATTTCGCGCCTGTTCGTGGTTGCCCGCTGGCATGTATTGTTGCGCGGCGCAGGCATGACCGTTACGTATCGGGAAACAACGGTCATGACGTTTACAGGGCTATTTGCTTCCAACTTTCTCCCCAGCACCATTGGCGGCGATGTGGTGCGCCTGGTGGGAATCATGCGCCTGGGATACGACCGTGCCATTTGCCTGGCTTCGTTGGCAGCCGACCGCCTGATCGGTATGGCTGGTTTTGCCTTTACGCTGCCTTTCGGGCTCATTCCATGGCTGCAATCTGGTTCGCTGGTGCTGCCGGGCAGCATGGCGATGGGTGCATGGTTCCAACACGGGCGCCGCTTCTTAATGCGCACGGTGCAGGCCCTGTCCCTGTGGATTCGGCAGCCTGGCATACTGGCTCGGGCCATCCTTATCACCTGGGGTAATATGCTGTTCCTGTTTTTGTGCATTTATACATTTACACATGGGCTGGGTGCGGGGATATCGTTCTGGATGGTGGCCGGGGCATGGACACTGACCTATTATGTGACCCTGATGCCTGTTTCCATTAATGGATTGGGACTTCAGGAGCTTTCGGCCACCTACTTCTTTACCACCCTGGGTGGGTTGACCCTGCCCCAGGCGCTGGCGCTGGCGGTACTCATCCGTTTCACGTTCGTGCTTGCCAGCCTGCCGGGGGCATTTTTCCTACCCCAGGCGCTGGCAGCCGCATCCAGGCTGGAGGACCAATGATTGCTTCATTCTCGTACCGGGGTATAGCGCGCTTGTATTTTGGGCTGGCCTGCTTGCTGGGGGTGTTTATGTTGAACACCACGCTCGAGTCGGCGCGCGCCCTGGGGGTGGATTTGCTGCGTTCCAACTGGCTTTTTCTGCTGTTGCTTCAGGGTGTCTTGTTGTTGGGCGCGGTTGGTATTATTGGGCTCACTTTTTTGGGGCGATGGGCAAAATGGGAAGCGGCGCTGGCCGCTCCGGCGCCGGGTGGTGTGCTTTTGCGTGTCGCAGGGGCTGCGCTGTGTGTGTCGGTCTTCCCGGTCATGTTTTTTGTGTGGCGTTTTTTCGCGGGTTACCTGCTGACCATGGCTGCCCCCACATTTTGGATCGCCTGGTGGGGCAGCCTGGTGGTTGCCCTGGGGTTGCGCCTGCTTTTCCGGCAGGGCTGGGGTGTGGCATTGGCCGGCGGCGTGTTGATGGTGGGGCTGCTGGGCAAGGTTGTTTCGCTGAGCATGGCTATTTCTGATACGCCACTGTCAATGGGGTGGTCTGAAGCCAGCCGGTTTTATTATGCTTCTTTATTCTTTTCTGAAAAGGTGTATGGCAGCTTTACGTCATTATCAGTCATGCACCCAACACGTTATTTCCTGCAATCGCTCCCTTTTATGATTGATGGACTGCCATTATGGGCACACCGCGCGTGGCAGGTTTTCTTGTGGGTTGCGCTTTCAATTGCGGCCGGCGCTTCGCTGGTAAAACGGGTATCCATCAAAGCCCCTTTTGTGGCGGCGCTTGCCGGGGCGTGGTTTTTCCTTTACCTGTTTCAGGGCGCGGTCTATTATCACCTGCTCGTCATGGTTGCGGTTGTTCTCTGGTTGGCGGATGTGCGCCGGCCTTGGCAGACCTTTGGGGTGGTTGTTTTGGCTTCCCTGTGGGCGGGGTCCAGCCGGGTCAACTGGTTCCCCGTGCCAGCCATGCTGGCCGCCGCACTTTACTTTATCGAACAACCAGTTAAGGCGCAACAATCCTGGCTGCGCTACATCATCCCGCCTGCCGGCTGGTTTGCTGGCGGTATGGTGGCGGCGCTGGCTGCCCAGGGCGCTTATATTTTTCTTTCCGGTAACGCCAACAACCTTGAAGCCTTTGGTTCCAGTTTTACTTCCGACCTGTTGTGGTATCGTTTGTGGCCCAGCCCCACCTTTCCGTTGGGAACGGCGCCAGGCACCTTGATTGTTTCTGCGCCATTGATATGGCTGCTGTCCCTTTTCTTACGAGGGCAGGTGCGCAACTGGCATCCCATTCGCATGATCGGGTTGGGCAGCATCTTATTGGTTTTGCTGGGCGGCGGCATGGTGGTCAGCGTCAAAATTGGCGGCGGTGGCGATTTGCACAACATGGACGCATATTTGATGATGCTGGGCGTAGTAGCTGCCATGGTGTTTTGGCAGCGCGCTGTGCCAGACAGCCCCTCTGTGCCTGCCAGCCCGCCCTGGTTCGCGGCGGCGCTGGCTGTGATTGTGCCGGTTTACTTTGCGCTGCAATCCTTTAACCCTGTGCCCGTCTTGCGCAGTGCATACGACGAATTTGTTGTGCGCGAAATACGCACTTACCTGAAATCGGCCGCTGCCCAGGGGCAAGACTCTCTGTTAATTACCCAGCGACAGTTGGTCACATTTGGCGAGGTGGATATCCCGTTGGTTCCAGAATATGAAGTGGTGACCTTGATGGAAATGGCCATGTCGCGCAATGAAAAATACCTGGGACAGTTCTACCATGACCTGTCTGAGCATCGCTTTGCGTACATCGTTGTGTCGCCGCTTTTCCTGGGGTACAAAGGCGCTGAAAGCCCCTTTGGGGAAGAAAACGATGTGTGGGTGCGCTATGTGGCCAGACCACTGGACTGCATGTACCAGCCACTGGATACTTTCGAAGATTCCCAGGTGCAAATTCTGGTACCCAGGCCGGGCAAACCGGTCTGTTCACTTGTGCCCTGAACCACTCGATTGTCCGCGTGTTACAATTCGCTTGCCGAAAGGGCGCATATAGCGCATGAGTGTGCAATTTTACTTTCCAGAAAATACCTTTGTTTATGGGCTTTCTGCCATTGTGGCTGCATTGCTGGCATCGCCCCTGGCGATCTGGCTGGCAGGCCGGTGGGGTCTCATCGACCACCCCGGCAGTTCCGGGCATAAGCAGCACGCCCGCCCGACCCCATTAGCCGGTGGAACTGCGCTGGTTATCAGCCTGGTTGCGCTGACGCTTGTTTTGCACTTGTGGCGCATTCAACATGCGGCTGTCATCCTGGGGGCAGCGCTTATCGTGTATGCGTTTGGATTGTGGGATGACCTGCGCGGGCTAAAAGCGTTTCCAAAGCTCGTGGGGCAGCTCATCGCTTCGATTCTCTTGATGACCGCAGATGTGTCGGTGCAATTCATGGAGTCGATCCGCTTGCCGTTCATCTCTTTGGAACTTGCGCGGCTGGTCGATTATGGTATTACGCTTTTCTGGCTGGTTGGCGTAACGAACGCCATGAATATGATTGACAGCATGGATGGGTTGTCGATTGGATTGAGCGGAATCGCTTTCCTGTTCTTTTTGCCGGTAACGCTTGCCTCGGGGCAGGTTTACCTGACAGAGTTGAGCGTTGTTTTGCTGGGGGTGTGTGCCGGAATGTATTACTACAACCTCACCCCGGCAAAAATGTTCCTGGGCGATTCTGGCGCGCAGACACTTGGATTCATTGTGGCGGCCATCGCCATGATCTACGCTCCAGCCGGGTTGGCGCCTGCGTCATCCTGGTTCGTGCCGATCCTTTTGGTGGCGCTGCCCATTTTCGATACAACCCTGGTGGTCTACTCACGCCTGAGAAGACGCCAGCCTTTCTACCAGGCGCATCTCGATCACACGTATCACCGGCTGGTGGCATTGGGTTTGGACCCACGCCGGGCCGTCTATACTGTGCACCTGGCGGCCGTACTCTCAAGCCTGTTGGCGTTTTTTGCATTGCTCAGCCCGCCAGTGGTGGGAAACGCCATCTTTGCGGCTGTGATTGTTGTGGGGGCAACCCTGATTTTTTGGCTCGACCACCATCGCCAACCCGAATTATGAACTGGATTTCCTGCAAACAAAAATCCCCGTCACGATTGCTGGCGACGGGGATTTTTGGGTGATGTTTTTGGGAGATGATCACTTCACCTGGGTGAAGCGCACAATGGTCAGGTTTTTTTTGCAGTCGTTAAAAGTACTAAAGAAGATACGGTCTGAAAGCGGGATGCCGGCCTGGTCGAGCAGTTGGATATAAAGGGTATTCTTTGAGGCGATGGGTTTGTCGCCCAACACGAATTCAAAGCCGCCCTGCCCGTAAAGCGGAGCTGTGTTCGAAACGGTGGGAATATAAACGCTTTTGCCGTCCAGGCTGCCGCCCAGCACAACAACCAGTCCCATCACCGGGTTGCCTTTGTTATCCAGCACAGTGCCGCCTACGCCCAGCCAATTGCAGCTGGCTTCGGTGTGGATGATGGTGCTCTCGATGGGCGTGGTGGAGGCTGTGAAGGCGTACACCGGGCGCGGGGTGCGGCTGGCAGTGGGGGTACTGGTGGGCAGGGGCGTGGGCGTGCGCGTGAAGACCAGGAATTCGGTGGGAGAGGGAAGCGGTGTAATGGATGGCTTGAGGGTGGGCGCTGGGGAAGGTTCCACGGTGGGGGTGGGTGTCCAGGTGGCTGGCAAGGCCAGCGGGGTGATGGTTGCTGTGGCGGTGGTGAGGATGGGCGGCTGGGTGGGCGGCGGCAAGGGGTTGAATGGGGTGAAAGGGTTAACAAAAATGCTCAAGAAATACCCGGCAATGCAAAAAGACATGACCAGGAGCAGAACGGTGAGTACATTCCATAACAGGTCAGAGCGCTTGCCGCCACGGGCGCGCGGGCGGACACTCTTCTTTTTGGCCGGTTTGCTTGGGCTGTAGCTGCTCATCACTGTCTCCAAATGGGCGGGAATAAGGTGATTTTACCCTGTTCAGGGTGCAAGAATAATTACACTTTGCTCACGCTGGCGGGTTACCCAGTCTTGCACAGCGCGCGTTTGCAGTGCCAGAAGGGCATCTGGAGTGAGCGGGCGGGAGGCTTCGCGGGCAATAATATAGATGATGTGATACCCCACACTGCTCTGGATTATCTGGCTGGTGTTGCCGGGCTGCAAAGCAAAGGCGGCTTCTTCCACGGCGGGTTCCAGCAGGTAGCCGCGCGGAAACCAGCCCAGGTCGCCACGGCTGGCCGGGTCATAGACGGCGGCCAGGGCGTCAAACTCGACGCCTGTATTGAGGCGGGCTGCCACGTTTTTGGCGGTTTCTTCGCTAAAGACCAAAATCTGTTGGGCATGCACTTGTTCAAGCGCTGGCGGCACCTGGTTGGCGATCTGGTCGCGCATCCACGCGGCAGACAGGGCTCGGCGCAGGGCAGAGCGGAAGGTTTCCGGGGTGTAGCCGTTTTCAGTTTGCCAGCTTAGGAATACATCCTGGCTGCCGAGTTGGGCGGCCAGGGCGTCGATCCGGCGCTGCAAGGTTACGTCATCCACCGTATAGCCGGACTGCTGCGCGCCCTGCGCCAGCAACACCTGGGAAATCAGATCGTCGAGCACCACCTGGGTGGCCAATTCTGCGGTGGGGGTGCGCCCGGCGGCACTCTGCGCGGCGATATAGCGCTGCAGTTCTGCTTCGAACTCGGACACGGGCATGCCCTCACCATTGACGATGAAGGCCATTGGGACGGGTGTGGCGGTGGGCGCGGCGGACGTTTCAGTGGGAACGGGGAGTGGGGTCGACCCTGCCGGGGTAGTAGGCGCGGTAGCATTGCCGCAGGCGCTGAGCGCCAGGCTAATGGCAAGCAGGATGAAGGTGGTTTGGATGGTTTTGGAACTCATTGAAGAAAATTATACCGTAAAGGGTCAGCAGGCGGCCGGGGCGGGCACGATATCCCAATAAAAAAACAGGGGCGGATTGCTCCGCCCCTGTGGGTCGAACAAGGTTGGTTTAGTATTCGGGCATGGGCGGCGCGGCGGGTTTGTCTTTTTCCGGCGCGTCGGTGATGAGTACTTCGGTGGTGAGCATCATGGCGGCGATGGAGGCGGCGTTTTCGAGTGCGCCGCGCACGACTTTGACCGGATCGATGACGCCGGCTTTGATCATGTCGGCAAATTCGCCGGTGAGCACGTTGTAGCCGATGTTTTTGTTCTTCTTTTCGGCAGAGATGCGGCGCACACCATCGATGATGACGGAGCCATCTTGCCCGGCGTTGGAGGCCAGCTTGCGAATGGGGGCTTCGAGGGCCTTGCGCACGATGCTGATGCCAACCTTGATCTCTTCGTTCTCGGGCTTGATGCTGTCGAGGGCTTCGGAGGCGTTGATGAGGGAGATTTCACCACCAGCCACGATGCCTTCTTCCACGGCGGCGCGGGCAGCGCTGAGGGCGTCTTCGACGCGGTGCTTCTTTTCCTTCAGCTCGGTCTCGGTGGCTGCGCCGACGCGAATGATGGCCACGCCGCCGGAGAGCTTGGCCAGGCGTTCTTGCAGTTTTTCGCGGTCGTAGTCGCTGGTGCTCTTGTCGATCTCGACGCGGATCTGGTCGATGCGGCCCTTGATGGCGGCCGTGTCGCCCTTGCCGCCGACGATGGTGGTGTTGTCTTTGTCAGACGAGACCTTTTCGGCGCGGCCGAGGTCAGCCAGGGTGGCGGTTTCGAGCTTGCGGCCGGTCTCTTCGCTGATGACGGTGCCGCCGGTGAGCTTGGCGATGTCTTCGAGCATGGCCTTGCGGCGGTCACCGAAGCCGGGGGCTTTGATGGCCAGCACGTTGAGCATGCCGCGCAGTTTGTTGAGCACGAGGGTGGCCAGGGCTTCGCCGTCGATGTCTTCGGCGATGATGACCAGTTCGCGTTTGCCGATCTGGACCAGTTTCTCGAGGATGGGGACGAGATCCTGGGCGGCGGAGATTTTCTTCTCGTTGATGAGGATGTACGGTTCGTTGATGACCGCTTCCATGTGCTCGGCGTCGGTGATGAAGTAGGGCGAGATGTAGCCGCGGTCGAACTGCATGCCTTCGACATATTCGGTTTCGAACTGCAGCGACTTGCTCTCTTCGACGGTGATGACGCCATCTTTACCGACTTTGTCCATCACATCGGCGATCAGGTTGCCGATTTCGGGGTCAGCGGCCGAGTTGGTGGCGACGGAGGCGATTTCTTCCTTGGTGTCGATCTTGACCGACATCTTGCGCAGGGCTTCGACCACGACGTCGGTGGCTTCTTCGATGCCGCGCTTGAGCAGCATGGGGTTGTAACCAGCGGCCAGGGCCTTGAGGCCTTCGGTCACGATGGCGTGGGCCAACACAGTGCTGGTGGTGGTGCCATCGCCGGCGATGTCGTTGGTTTTCTGGGCAGCTTCTTTTAGGAGTTGGGCGCCCATGTTCTCGAAGGGATCTTCGAGTTCGATTTCTTTGGCTACAGAAACGCCATCATGGGTGATGGTGGGTGAGCCGAATTTGCGGTCGACGGCCACGTTGCGGCCCTTGGGGCCCAGGGTGGTGGCCACGGCATTGGCAACGACATCCATGCCGTTCTTGAGCTTGCGGCGGGCTTCTTCGGTAAAGACGAGTTGTTTGGCAGCCATAGTTTGTTTCCTCCAATTGGGTGGGTGATTAACCTTCGATGATGCCGAGCAGGTCGGTTTCGCGCAAGATGAGAAGCTTCTTGCCATCCAGCTTGAGTTCGGTGCCGGCATATTTGGCGAACAAAACCTTGTCGCCCACTTTGACATCCATGGCGATGTAGTCGCCGTCTTCGTCACGTTCGCCGGGTCCGGCGGCGCGAACAAAGCCCTGCTGCGGTTTTTCCTTGGCAGTTTCGGGCAGCACGATGCCACCGGCGGTGATCTCTTCCTGCTCGATGGGCTCGACCACCACGCGGTTGCCGAGGGGTTTGATGGAAATAGCCATATTTTTTCTCCTCTTGGATATAGGTTTTGTGTATGTCTTTTCAAGGTTTTAGCACTCAAGCAGCTTGAGTGCTAAACATCCTCATCATACAATCCTTTATGGGGAGAGTCAAGGGAAAGTTGTAGAAATTAACGAATTTCTGACATTCCCCCGAATAGATAAACACGACCTGCCCAAAACTGCGGTATCACGGGTTTGTCGTGTTTTGATAAAAGGGACGCGGATCAATCCTGAACAGGTTGATTTTTCATACGCTTCCGTGTTCACCGGCGCTTGTCAGCGTCCATTATAAAATTTTGAATTAATGATGTTGGTCACGGCAAGGGCGTGATTTGCGGCCCGGCGGTTGGCTGTGGCTGTTGCGCTTGCCCCAGCGAAGCACAGATGGACAACCCATCGGCGGCAATGCGCACAATATTGGGTTGGTCTGCAAAGGCGGCGGCCACCTGGTTGAGGATGGTGACCGCTTCGGCGCACTTGTTGTCTTGCGGGCGGCTGAGCGCGGCCAGTACCGATCCGTAGGTGTAGTAGTATACGACACTGCTGTTGGTGAGTGGCAGCCCGGCAATGTCTGCGCCAACTTCGCCGTATGCGGGGTCGCAATCGCGGGCGTAACGCGCTTCGCAGGTTTGTTGGGCTGTGCAGCCATAAATGGTGCAAGCCAGGATGGGGATGGAGCCTTCGTAGTTGCGCGACTTGAAGTAAATGACGCCCAGTTGCCCGTACAGGTCTGCGCTGGTTGGGTTATAGGTGATGGCCTTTTGGATGTTGCGCGCTGCGGCGAAGAAATCGCCGGTTTGCGAATAGGTCTTGGAGATGGAAACGTAGGGGGCGGGGTTGTTGACCTGGTTTTGGGCGTTAATTTTTGCGGCGCGGTCAAAATATTCCAGTGAGCGGGCGTAATCTTTCAGGTGACGGTAGATGGCCCCCGCCCGAATGTGCAGGAAGGTCAGGTTGGGTGTGATGGCAATGGCCCTGTCATACTCTTCGATGGCTTGCCGGTATTGCCCAAGCGATTCGCTGACGTAGGCGTACACGCGATGCACATCCATCAGGTTTTCGCCGCGTTCCACTGCCTGCCGGATGTACTGCTCACCCTGGTTCCACTTTTGCTGGTCCACCAGAATTTCGGCGTAATAGGCCAGGGCCAGGGTATTGGTCTGGTCCAGTTGCAAGGCACGCACAGCTTCCTGCTCTGCTTCCACCAGTTGGCGCTGACCATCAGCGGCGCGGCCTTCCACAAAGGCTTGCCCGGCGTTCCAGTTCAACACAAAAGCGCGCACGGCATGCGCGGTGCTGTCATCCGGGGAAACAGCAACTGCCTGGTTGGCTGATTCGAGCGCCTCTTGCAGGCGTTGACGGCGTTCTGCGTCTGTGGTGAGCAGCGATGAGGAATACACCTGGATGCGCGCCAGTTTGGCCCATACTGCGCCATTGTTGGGGTCTACCCGGACTGCGTCACCGTAGGATTGGATGGCCGCATCCAGGTTGCCAGCATTGAAATAGCTTTCTGCTTCAAGGGCATAAGATTGTGCCACGCGGGTGGGGGTGGGGGTGGGCTCGAAAGGAGAGCGCACCTGCCCGGCATTGACGCCGCGAATGAGGCCAAGGCTGACCAGGATGAGCACAATCCAGAAGAATATGCGGTATACATTCGAACTGGAGCGCTTGTAGAACAGTTGCCGACGGGGAGCTGGGTACATGGCTAAAAACTTATGGGGTGGCAGTGGGAGAGGGCGCAGCGATTGTGGGGGTGGCGATGGCGGCTGCGCAGGACTCTAATCCAAAATTGGCATTAAAGACCGCTATTTCATTGTTGGGCACCACGGTCAGGATATTGCGAAAGATGGGTACAGCCTCGGCGCAGCGATTCAGGTTGACCAGCACCAACCCATACGTGTAGTAATACTCAGTAATACGCAGGCTGTTTGAGAGCGTCAGAGGGGCAATGACCGATCCATCGGGTGCGGTACCGCCGCCAATTGCCAGCGAGAGTTGTTCGGCAGACTCATTGAGTTGCAGGTTTTTGTAATACATAACACCCAGGTTTCCGCGCAGGAAGGCATCGGCGGGCGCATCGTTGACTGCCTGCTCGGCAAATTGGACCGCCTTGGAGAACTCACCCACAGTGAAGAAGGTGCGCGAGGTGTACAGGTCTGGGTTGGGGTCGCTGGGGTTCAGGGCGTTGGCGCGTGTAAAAGAAGAGATGGCCTGGTCATAAACGCCCAGGGCGCGGTAGACCAGCCCCAGGTTGAGGTGAAGTTCGGCAATGTTGCCATTAATGGCGATGGCTGCCTGGTATTCGTTAATGGATTCGGGATAGTTGCCGGTGTTGAACAGCACATAGCCGCGCGCACGATGGGTTTCGAGGGCGTTGGGGTCCAGGCTGATGGCCAGGCGCGACTCTTCGATGGCTTTTTCGAGCGTATCCAACCCGCCCAGCCCGCTGAAATTCTGGTTGATGAGAATCTCGGCATAGTAAGCATGAGCGATGGCGTTGTTGGGGTCCAGTTCCAGGGCCCGTTTTATGGCAGCCTCGGCTTCCAGGTAATCGCCTTGGTTGTTCAGTGCCCAGGCGCGCATGGCATGGGCCATGGCGTTGTTTGCGTTAAGCAGCAGGGCGTTTTCTGCATTGGTCTGGGCCGATGCAAAATCACCAGCAAAGGTCTGTACACGAGCCAGCGCGATATAGATGGAGGCATCAGTTGGGTTCGAGCGCACCGCCTGTTCATAGGCAGAAATCGATTGAGTGATCTTGCCTTCATCGAACAGGGCGCGCGCCTCGCTTACAAAAGACTCAGGGTCGCGGGTGGGCGTGGCAGTGGGCACAAATGGCGGGTCAATGGTTGGGACAACCACCTGATTGACGTAAAGCGCGGCGCCCACCAAAATGACCAGCATCGCAATACGAAAGATGTTTACCGGCTTGCGCCGGCGGTTCATGCTCCATTTACTTCCACGTAAATACATGATGTCATGTTACCATCCCCCACAAAGCCGCGCAAGAGAGGCTAATTGGACTCTAACGGGTTTATTAAGATGCCACTTGCGTCTCGCTCTCTTTCTAATATAAAATGAGGACATGCGTTTCGATGTATTCACCTTGCTGCCCGAAGTCATCACCCCCTATCTGGGGGTGAGCATTTTGCAAAAAGCGGCTGAGCGCGGGTTGATCGAAGTGGGCGTACACAACATCCGCAATTACACCCACGACCGGCACCACACAACAGACGACACACCCTACGGCGGCGGCGGCGGGATGGTGATGAAACCGGACCCGGTCTTTGCCGCGGTGGAAGGCGTACTCGGTGCGCCGCCCGCCTGCCCGGTCATATTGCTCGACCCGCAGGGGCGTGTCTTTACCCAGGCGGTGGCCGCTGAACTTGCCCAACACCCGCGCATTGCCCTGCTGTGCGGGCGTTATGAAGGCGTGGATGAGCGCATTCGCACCGGCATCGTCACTGACGAACTCTCCATTGGCGATTTTGTATTGACCGGGGGCGAACTGCCGGCCCTGGCCGTGATAGATGCTGTGTCCCGGCTCATCCCCGGTGTACTGGGCGACCCCACCGGCGCCGAAGATGACTCGCACGCCTCGGGGCTGTTGGAATACCCGCACTACACCCGCCCACCCGAATTCCGCGGCATGCGCGTGCCCGATGTGCTGCTCTCTGGCGATCACGCCAAAATTGACCAGTGGCGGCGCGAACAATCGCTGCTGCGCACCTGGCAGCGCCGGCCCGACATGCTGAAAACGGCAAACCTGAGCGACAAAGACCGCAAATTTCTCAAACGCATGAACGAAAAGAACGAAGAGGGCTAATCGCTTTTGTCTTTCTTTTTTTTGTCACCATCCCCCACAAGGAGAACGCATGAAATTCAATTACGGCAAGATCTTCCTGCTCGGCTTTGGGTTCTTTGGCACCAGTGTCATCTGGAGCGTGTATAACGCCTTCGTGCCGGTTTTCCTGGCCAACAAGTTTGATATGGCCCCAGCGTTGATTGGCTTCTTCATGACGCTGGACAATATCGCCGCCCTGCTCATACAACCGCCGGTGGGCGCCTGGAGCGACCGCCTGCGTACCCCGCTGGGGCGGCGCTTGCCGTTTATCCTCATCGGTGCGCCGCTCTCGGCGCTGGCCTTTGGGCTTATTCCAGTTGTAGCGATACTGCCATTATTTGTGGCCTGCACCACCTCCCTGCTGCTGACCATGGCCCTGTGGCGCACGCCCGTGGTGGCGCTCATGCCCGACATCACACCTTCAAACAAGCGCTCACAGGCCAACGGAATCATTAACTTCATGGGTGGTATCGGCGCAATTATAGCCTTCCTGGTAGGTTCCATGCTCTACCGCGCCAACCCGGCCTTTCCTTTCTGGATGGGTTCCGGGCTTGTGATCATTGCGGCTGCGCTGGTGCTCGTATTTATCAAAGAGCCGCACAATTATCAGGAGCATGAGCGCCAGCCAGATATGTTTGCCAGCCTGCGTGAAGTACTTGCCGATGCCGACAAAAGTGCCCTCCGTCTGTTCCTGGCCATCTTCTTCTGGTTCGTGGGTTACAACGCCATTGAAGCCTTCTTCACCCTGTATGCCGTCAACCACCTGGGATTGGGCGAAGCCGACGGCGCCAGCCTGCTGGGGCACCTCGCAATCATTTTTGTGCTTTTCGCGCTGGTGGCCGGGGTGATTGGTGCGCGCGCCGGGCGGCGGGTGACCATCAGCGCCGGGCTCATCTTGCTGGGCGCCATGATCTTCTCGCTGTATGTGCTGCCAGCTGGCACCCTGACCGCCGAACTGACCAAACTTCCCGTGCTGGGCACGGTGCGCGTCATCAGCCTGTTCCTCATGGGCGCGGGCGCGGCCTGGGCGCTCATCAACATCAACTCGCTGCCCATGGTGGTCGATATGACCAGCGACGCCCGCATTGGCACCTACACCGGGTTGTACTACCTGTTCTCCACGCTGGCTGCCATCGCCGGGCCCAACATCAATGGCTGGATCGTTCAACTCAGCGGCAACAACTACAACCTGATGATGCTGGTCGCGCCTATCTTCATGGCGCTGGCTTTGGTCATGATGTGGGGCGTGCGCCGCGGCGAAGCCAGGCGCTGACCGGTCTGCAAGGCAGCTACATTGATTTTTTAATGCGCTTTGGCTTGTCACTTCACTAAATAATAATGTATACTTTTGCAGACTTGTGCCAAATGGTACAGGAAAATCACCATTCATCTATTGTAATAGGAGAAGAAAAAATGAAGAAGTTCTACACGCTGTTTGCGCTGCTCGTGATTGCAGCCATGGCGCTGCCGGCCTGTGCGCCCGCCGCCCCCAACTGCGCCGATGCAGAGACGTTCTGCGTAGGCCTGGTGACTGACGTGGGCAAAATCGACGACAAGTCGTTCAACCAGTCTGCCTGGGAAGGCGTGAAGCAGGCCGAGACCGAGTTGGGCGCGATCGTCAACTACATCGAAACCACCGACTCAAAGGACTATGACAAGAACATCAGCACCTTTGCGGACGAGGGCTACGATGTCATCGTGACCGTGGGCTTCGGCATGGGCGACGCCACCGCAGTAGCGGCCGCCAAGTATCCGAACGTGGCCTTCGTCGGTGTAGACCAGTTCCAGGGTGAAACCATCGCCAATGTGGCTGGCCTCAACTTCCCCGAAGACAACGCCGGCTTCCTGGTTGGCGCCCTGGCTGCCATGATGTCCAAAACTGGCAAGATCGGCTCCGTGCTCGGCACCGATGCCGTGCCGCCCGTGTGGCGCTTTGGTGAAGGCTATCGCGCTGGCGCGGCCTACATCGACGCTGAGATGGGCAAGACCACCGAAGTTTTCGTGGTCTACCACAATGATGTCGGCTTCGACAAAACCTTCACCGATCCCGAATGGGGCGCCCAGACCGCCAATGCCATGATCGCCCAGGGTGCGGATGTCATCTTCGGCGCCGGCGGCAAGACCGGTAACGGCGCTGTGGAAGCGGCCGCCCAGTCTGGTGTGTACGCCATCGGTGTGGATACTGACCAGTACTTCACCCTGCCCAACGCTGCCCCGCGCCTGCTCTCCAGCGCCATGAAGATGATCACCCCCGGCGTGTTTAACCTGATCAAACTGGCCAAAGACGGCGCGTTCCCCGGCGGCAACTTCTTTGGCTCGGCGGGCTATGCCCCCTACCACGACCTGGAGAATGAAGTACCGGCGGATGTGAAGGCGAAGATGGAAGAGATCGACGCAGCCCTGCTCGATGGCACGTTGAAGACCAACGTCCCGCCTGTCAAACCCTAATCAGTAACCTGTCTGTTCAATGATGAACGGGGAAGGAGCGCAGTCTCTTTCCCCGTTCTTGTGTATAATAACGCAACCGTTTCCAACTCTTTGTAGAGGGAAGTGCATTTATGACCGACCCCGATAAAAGACCCGCATGGCTGAAAAAACTACTCGCAGTGCTGCGCCCGGTCGGCGATGCCATGCTTGTGCCCGCTTTGGCTGTGCTGACCGCAGTTATTTTAGGTGGATTGATCATTACGTCAGTGGGCGGTAACCCTTTTTATGCCTATGCGGGCCTGCTGCAAGGCGCATTTGGCACCCCGCGTGCCATCAGCGAGACGGCTGTTTGGGCAACCCCGTATATTTTGGCCGGGTTGGCTGTAGCGCTGGCATTCAAAGGTGGGTTGTTCAACATTGGCGCTGAAGGGCAGTTGGCTTTCGGCGCTGTTTTTTCTTCACTCATTGGGTATGCCCTGCCTGGCTGGTTGGGGCTCGACCTGCCGCCATTCATTCACATTCCGTTGGCAGTGGGCATCGGGATGTTGGCCGGGGGATTGTGGGCGCTCATCCCTGGCGCGCTCAAGGCCTATACCGGCGGGAGCGAAGTCATCAACACCATTATGATGAACTACATCGCGCTCAACATCACCAGCTTCCTGTTGAATGGGCCCATGAAAGATAAAAGCCCTACCAATGTGATTGCGCGCACGCCCCTGATTGCGGAAAGCGCCCAGATCCCCGTTCTGTTTGAAGGGTTTCGTATGCACTGGGGCTTTGTGCTGGCGCTGGTGGTTGCCGCGCTGGTCTGGTGGCTGCTCTGGAAAACGACGGTGGGTTTCGAGATTCGTACGGTGGGCGCCAGCCCGGATGCCGCCAAATACGCTGGCATCAACGTTAAGCGCACCATCATCCTCACCATGGCGCTTTCCGGTGCGCTGGCCGGGCTGGCAGGTACCATTGAGGTGACTGCGCTCAATTACCGGCATGAGTTGGGCTTTTCGGTGGGGTATGGTTTTGATGCCATTGCCATCGCGCTGCTTGGCAAAACGCATCCGGTGGGAGTGGTGCTGGCGGCCCTGCTATTTGCGGCCATGCGCAACGGGGCAACCCGCATGCAGTTCCTTACCCAGATCCCGGTGGATGTGATTTCGGTCATCCAGGCCATGATCTTGCTCTTTGTAGCGGCAGATGCCATCATCCGGTTTATTTTCCGCATCCGTGCCACGGGCGATAAACTGGTGCTAACGCGCGGCTGGGGCGGCTAGGAGGCGGTATGGATTGGAAACGTTTTGGCTTCATCGGATTGATTATTGCCGGGTTGTACACCATCGTGACAGTAATAGGCATGCAAACACAATCGCCCATCCTGATTGTGGCAAGTCTCATATCCATCACTATTACGGTGGCCACGCCACTTACGCTGGGCGCGCTTTCGGGCGTGTTTTGTGAGCGCGCGGGGGTAGTCAATATCGGCATCGAGGGTATGATGCTTTCAGGGGCTTTCTTTGGCTGGCTGGCCGGCTTGTATTGCCACGAAATTTTCAAATTACCGGCGCTTGCCAGCCAGGTACTGGGCGTGCTGGCGGCCATGCTCACTGGCGGGCTGCTGGCCTTGCTGCATGCCTGGCTTGCAGTCACATTCAAGGTCGATCAGATCATCGGGGGAACCGTGATCAATATTTTGGCGGTGGGTGTCAGCGGTTTTCTCAACCGCCAGCTTTTCTTCGAGACGAACAGCATTTTCGGTGGGTCGGTGCCAGCCGGGCCGGGTACGCTGCCGTTCCTCTCACTCCCGGTTGGAGAATGGGTGGATGCCCTGTGCGGCGGCGCGTGTCCGCAGCTTGCCACGGCTTTTGGCGATTTGTTTACCCAGAAACCCATCACCATCCTGGCGATTGTATTGGTGGTTGTGAGTAATTTTGTGCTGTTCCGCACACGCTGGGGTCTGCGTACCCGCGCCGTGGGCGAACATCCCAAAGCCGCCGACACTGTGGGCGTCAATGTGATCTTTATGCGCTACGCCAATGTGGTCATCGGCGGACTGCTGGCCGGGCTGGCCGGGGCGTACCTGACCATCGAATCGATTGCTTCATTCGAGCCACTTATGACCAATGGGCGCGGCTTCATTGCGCTGGCAGCCATGATCTTTGGCAACTGGACTCCCTTTGGCGCCTGGGCGGCCGCGCTTGTTTTTGGCGCATCGCAAGCATTTCAGATCAAGATGCAGTTGTTTCGTGGTGTTATCCCGGAGGCATGGGCTTTCCTGCAAAATGCGTATGTGGTTGGCATGGCCCCGTACATCCTGACCATGCTCATCCTGACCGGCATCATTGGAAAAACCACCCCGCCCGCCGCCGATGGCGTGCCTTATGACAAGTAGGAAGACAAAATGAGCGAACAACAGATTGTCCTCGAGGCTAAAGGCATTACCAAGCGTTTTCCGGGTGTACTGGCCAACGACCACGTCGATTTTGACTTGCGCGAGGGTGAAATTCACGCCCTGCTTGGCGAAAACGGCGCCGGCAAGAGCACGCTCATGAACATCCTGTACGGGCTGTACAAACCCGAAGCGGGTGAGGTGCGCGTTAGCGGCAACCTGCTCGATTTGCATTCCACCAAGGACGCGATTAAACACGGCATTGGCATGGTGCACCAGCACTTTATGCTTGTGCCGGTCTTTACTGTTACCGAAAATATCATGCTCGGCGCCGAAACCTTTCACCGCGCCAAAGAGAACGAATCGCCGCTAATCCGCCTCGATCAGCGCGAGGTGGCACAGCGGATTCGCGACCTGTCGAAGCATTACGGGCTGGAAATCGATCCAAATGCGGTGGTGGGAGATTTGCCGGTGGGCATCCAGCAGCGCGTGGAGATCGTAAAAGCCCTTTATCGTAAAGCCAACATCCTTATCCTCGATGAACCAACCGCTGTACTCACACCGCAGGAAGCGGAAGACCTTTTCCGTATCATGCACGAACTGACTGACAAGGGTGTTTCGATCATTTTCATTACGCACAAGCTTAAAGAAGTGCTGGCCGTGGCAGACCGCATTACCGTGATGCGCGCCGGGCGCGTGGTGGGAACGGCCGTGCCTGCCCAGAGTGATGAGCACTCGCTTGCCGCCATGATGGTGGGCCGCGATGTCATCCTGACTGTGGATAAAAACCCTGCCCAGCCTGCAGAAGAGGTGTTGGTTGTGGAAGGGCTGACCGTGCGCGACCAGCGCGGGTTGGAGGCGGTTAAGAAGGTGTCGTTTAGTGTGCGGGCTGGCGAGGTGCTGGGCATTGCCGGTGTGCAGGGCAACGGTCAAACCGAACTGGCCGAAGCGCTTACCGGGCTGCGCGCCTGTCATGGCGGGCGCCTCAATCTGGGCGGGCGAGAGTTGTCCAACCGTCCCCCGCGCATGCTTACTGAAACCGGGCTGGCGCACATTCCAGAAGACCGCCAGCGCCATGGATTGGTGCTTTCTTACACCGTAGCTGATAATGCCGTATTATGCGACTACTACAAGATGCCTTTTTCGCGGCGAGGGGTGCTGCAAGAAGCTGCCGTGGATCAATACGCCCAAAAACTCATCAAGGAATTCGATGTGCGTACTCCCTCGGCTTATGTCGCTGCGGGAAAACTTTCGGGCGGCAACCAGCAAAAGGTGATTGTGGCGCGCGAACTCAGCCGCCCGGTAAAATTGGTGATTGCCAACCAGCCCACGCGCGGGCTGGATGTAGGCTCTATCGAATACATCCATAAAGAGATCATTGCCATGCGCGACCGGGGTGTGGGCGTACTGCTCATCTCTGCCGAGTTGGATGAGATTATGGCCCTCTCTGACCGAATCGCCGTGATGTACCGCGGTGAGATCGTGACCACGGTGGATGCCAACGCTGTCACCCGCGAACAATTGGGCTTGTGGATGGCCGGCGCACACCCGGCTTAACCACGGTTGCCATCGGGCTCTTGCGCTCCATTCCCGCAGCGGGCCCGTTGCGGGAATGCTTTTTGGGGGGAACACAAAGCCCTGTCTGCGCGTCTGATAAATGATATGCAGATGCGCAAATCTGCGCTTCAGCCATGCAGAGGAGTTAAGAATGTCACCCTTTTTCCGCGTAGTATCTTTCACCATTCTGGCGGCTGTGGTGTTTTCGGCTTGCAATATGCCGGGCAACAGCGCCACCCCTACCCCCGGGCCAGAGGCCATATTCACAGTGGCAGCCCAAACTGTGCAGGCCCAGCTGACACAATCGGCATCGATGTCCACCAGCACCCCGCCAGTTATAAGCCCAACTGCTGCCGAAACCCCACCCCCAACCGTTACCGCCACCCTGCCCCCTGCCGTTGCGGCAACGGCCACACCCGGTGTGCTGGCCACGGCTACCCCTCGGTGCGATGAGGCCCGTTTTGATTCGGATGTGACTGTGCCGGACGGCACCGAGTTCTTGCCGGGCACAACCTTCCGCAAGACCTGGCGCATTCGCAATACGGGGAGCTGCACATGGACCACTGGCTATGCCATCGTTTTTGACAGCGGTAACGCCATGGGTGCTGCGGCTGCTTACGCGCTTCCGGGCAATGTACCGCCAGGGTCCACTGTGGATGTCTCGGCCGATTTTGTTGCCCCGCCATCGCCCGGAGATTACACCAGCAACTGGAAATTGCGTAACTCGGCCGGTGTCAAGTTTGGCTTGGGCGCGACCGGCGCCAACGCGTTTTGGACAAAGATCAAGGTACGGTCCCTGGCGCCCGGACTGGCTTATGATTTCGTTTCCAGTTACTGCTCGGCCCAGTGGCTGGGCGGTACAACCACCACCAGTGAAGTTTTGCCCTGCCCCGGTAAAGATACCGACTCGCGCGGCTTTGTCATTCGCGTCGATGAACCGAAATTTGAAACGGGCAGCACGGACGATGAACCCGCCTTGTACACCCACCCGCGCTGGGTTCAAGATGGCATCATTGCTGGCAAATACCCCGCTTTTACCGTGCAGGCTGGCGACCGTTTCCAGACAGTTGTTGGGTGTCTTTACCGCGAAGGCGGCTCGGCCTGTAATGTGCGCTTCCAGCTCAATTACATCGAGTCTGGCAGCAGCACACCGCAGCCGCTGGGCGAATGGGTGCAGACCTATGATGACTCCATTCAAAGCATCGACCTGCCGCTTGACACGCTGTCTGGTAAATCAGTCCAGTTTGTGCTGGTGGTGATGGCCAACGGTCCTTCCAATCAGGATATGGCCTTCTGGTTATACCCGCGCATCAAGCGCTGATTTCGAATAACATAAAGGCGCCCTGCACAGGGCGCCTTTATGTTTCTATGCTTAGCCTGAAGTTTGGGGGTGTGGTCCTGGGTAAAATCCATATTGTAGAGCATTTGTAAAGTACTTCAATTTATAATAAATAAAAGCAATTCTTGTTGATGATAATGGCCAACCCAAGGAGATATGCGATGCGCGCCTCAAAATACATCTTTCTGGCAATGCTCGTGGTCACCAGCTTGCTCATTGCGGCCTGTGGCCCGCTGGAGCAAATTATGCAGCAGGTGCAACAGGGGCAGGCCACGCCTGTGCCCGAAATGCTGACCGCCCGCGCGCAGACAGAAACTGTTCTGTTGACCGAGCAGGCCTATACGCCCACACGCACTGCCACGCCCACCAAAACGCTCACCCCCACGGCTACCATCACCCCATTCCCGGCTGCCACCCTGCGCCCCACCATCACCCTTGCCTCCAACGCATCGGGCGGGGGCAGCGGCGTGGTATTGACCCCCATTCCTTCACTCACAAAGATTCCCCTGCCTACCAACACGCCGCGCCCCACTTCAACCCCGCCTTGTGATGGCGCTTCGTTTGTCGCCGATGTCACAGTACCCGACGGCACAGTTTACGTGCCTGGCGCACGCTTCACGAAAATATGGCGTCTCAAAAATGTCGGCACTTGCACATGGTCCAACACCTATACCCTTAATTTCAAATCTGGAGACCAATTAAACGGACCGCTGGCCATCCCGTTGCCTCAACCTGTCGCGCCTGGCCAAACTGTAGATGTGCCGGTTAACATGGTCGCGCCGCTCTTTGATGGCAGCTATCGCGGCAACTGGATATTGAAGAACGGCAGCGGTGCCGAGTTCGGCATTGGCAGCGGTTACAAAAGCTCCATCTACGTGGATATCCGCGTTTCAGCAGCCTCGGGCGGCGTGCTGTTCGACTTCGTCTCCACATCCTGCAATGCCACCTGGCAAAGCCAGGCTAGTGGTGCGCTGCCCTGCCCCGGAAAGGATGGCGATACGGGCGGATTCGTTTATATCCAAACGGCGCCGCGCCTCGAAGATGGCGCAGTGGATGGCGACCCGGCCCTCATCACCGCCCCTCACCAAACCACCGACGGCTTCATCCGCGGCATTTACCCGGCCTTCACACCCATCACCGGTGACCGGTTCAAAGCCACCATTGGCTGCGATTACGGCACGTCCTTCTGCGATGTCATCATCCAGGTTGACTACAAGATTGGCAACAATCCCATCCAGACCCTGTACCAGAAAAATGAGGTGCTCGATGGCGTTAACACCACTGTCAATATCGACCTCTCACCGTATGCTGGCACGCCCATCCAGATCATCCTGACGGTGCTCTCGAACGGCCCGGCCGCCAACGACCGGGCGCAGTGGCTCTTCCCGCACATCTACCGCGCTCCTGGCACACCCATCACCCCCGGGCCGTCCCCCACCCGTACACCCGGCCCAACCGCCACCCCCACCCTGACGAGCACACCCACGCTCACACCGCTGCCCACCAACACCCTGGTCGTCCGTCCGTCTCCTACCCCTTAACCGACCACAATCTGCAGCCAGGCGGGCAGGTCAACCCTGCCCGCTTTTTGTTTTGCCCTCATCCTGTTTCGGGATATAATGACTTTGACACAATACGGAGGTACCATGACCCACACCCAAAAACGCGCATTGTTGCTCACGGCCATTCTCACCCTGGCGCTTGCTGCCTGCGGCCCGGCCCAAACTGCCGAGCCAGCCCCCACCCCCATCGACCTGGACGCCTTCGCCACCCAGGTGGCCGGGCAGGTCATTGCCCAAATCACGCAGACTGCGGCCGCCCAGCCTACCCTCACGCCAACACCCGCTGCTTCGCCCACCCCTGCCGAAACCCCCACCCCTGAGGCGACAACCCTCCCACAGGCCACCGTCACCCAGGGTGTGTGCGATGATGCTGCCTATGTTGCCGACATCAGCATTCCCGACGGCACCAGCATCAACGCCGGGTCCGAATTCCTCAAAACATGGCGTATCAAAAACACCGGCACCTGCACCTGGAAAGCCAACTACCGCCTGATCTATGCCTATCCTGCCAATGGTCCATTTGCCAATGCCTCTGCCACCGTAGGCAAAGACGTAGCCCCCGGCGAAACGATAGACCTCTCCGTCACCCTCAAGGCCCCTGCCGAAAAGGGCTCCTACACCGGCGCCTGGCGCATGGCAAACGCTTCCGGGTTTGCTTTTGGCGAATTTGTGACTGTTGTCATTGTCGTGCCATAAACCGTGGCGCTCCCACTCGAACAAACCATCAAACAAGAAGCGCACCGGCTAGGGTTTACCCTGGCCGGTGTAACGACTCCCGAACCCCCGGCGCACTTGCCAGCCTACGAGGCGTGGCTCTCACACGGGCATCACGGCCACATGCACTATCTTGCAGATGAGCGTGCCCGGGCCCGGCGCGCCGATCCACGGCTCATCCTGCCCGAATGCCAGTCCATCCTCGCGCTGGCGATCCCCTACCACCCGCATCCGGCCATCCGTACCCCAAGCCCCGATGCACCCTGCGGCGAAGTGGCCGCCTACGCCTGGGGCGATGACTACCACGAGGTGCTGCCCCCGCGCCTGCAAGCGCTGATAAGTTTCATGGAGACCCGCGTCGGGCATGCCATCCCCAACCGCTGGTACACCGATACCGGACCCCTGCTGGAGCGCGACCTGGCCATGCGCGCCGGGCTGGGTTGGATTGGCAAGAACACCTGCCTTATCAACCCGCAGCACGGCTCCTACTTCCTGCTGGCCGAGATCCTGCTCGGATTAACGCTCGCGCCCGACCCACCCTTCAGCACCGATCACTGCGGCACATGCACCCGCTGCATCGATGCCTGCCCCACACACTGCATCCTGCCTAACCGCACCCTGGATGCCCCGCGCTGCATCGCCTACCTTACCATCGAACTCAAAGGGTCCATTCCCCTTGACCTGCGCGAAAAAACAGGCAGCCACATCTTTGGATGTGACATCTGCCAGCAAGCCTGCCCGTGGAACCGCTTCGCCGACCCGGCCCGGGGCGACCCGGCCTTCGCGCCGCGCCAGGGGCTGCCCTCTCCCAGCCTGACCGCGGAGCTAACCCTCACGCCGCAAACCTTCAACCAAAAGTTCAAGACCAGCCCGGTGCGGCGCGCCAAACGGCGCGGTTACCTGCGTAATGTAGCTGTTGCCTTGGGTAACAGCGGCGATCTACGCGCCCTGCCTGTGCTGGAGCACGCCCAGGCTAACGATCCCGAACCGCTCGTCCGCGAACATGCCGAATGGGCCATTCAAAAAATACACGCCGCACAAGGTAAAAAATGAATACACTACTCATCGCCACCGAAAACCAGGGAAAGATGCGCGAACTGCAAGCCCTCCTGTCTGACCTGCCGCTCACATTGGTCACCCCATCGCAGGTTGGGCTTTCGTTGCAGGTTCAGGAAACCGGGCAGACCTACGCAGAAAACGCCGCACTCAAGGCGGTGGCTTATGCCCAGGCTGCCAACCTGCCCGCCCTTGCAGATGACTCCGGGCTGGAAGTGGTTGCCCTGGATGGTGCACCCGGCCTGCATTCAGCCCGTTACTCGCCCAAGCCTGGCGCAACCGATGCCGACCGGCGCGCCTACCTGCTCCAAAACTTGCAGGGCAAACCGCGCCCGTGGCAGGCGAGGTTTCATGCCACCATTGCGGTGGTTGTGCCGGGCGGCGGTGTGAAATTTGCCGAAGGTTATTGCCCGGGTGAAATTATCCCCCAAGAGCGCGGCACGGGTGGCTTTGGCTATGATCCGATTTTCTTGTTGGATGACCTGGGACGTACCATGGCCGAACTGGATATGGACGAAAAAAACCGCCTCAGCCACAGGGCGCAGGCGGTGATGCAAGCCCGTCAAATTTTGCGCGCGGTATTTGCGTTTTAGCTCCCGGGTTGGTAATCAATCCCTTTCAAAAATTCCAGTAAAATCTCGGCCACCTCGTCTGGACGTTCCATCACTAGCATGTGACCGGCATCGAAGATGGTGCGCAAACGCGCGTTTGGCATTTGCCCGCACAGGTATTCAGAGTAGCGCAAAGGGGTCATTTTGTCCAGCCCGCCGCACATCACCACTGCGGGCGCTTTGATGCGTTTGACCTGGTGGCTCACGTCGAAGGCGCTGCATGCCAACAGATCACCATAAAAGACCGCCGGGCGCGTCTCGGACATGCGCCGCGCAATCGATAGCTTAAGTTGCGCGTCTGCGGCCGGGCCAAACGACCATTCGATGACGGTCTGAATGGCCGTCTGGTATGTGGCCGGATTGGCGGCAGCTTCAAGCAGGTCTGGCGCAACGCGCAAACGCGCACCGCTGCCGACCAGCCCCAGCCCCAAAACGCGGCGTGGAAAGCGCAGCGTAAAAGCCAGGGCCACTGCCCCGCCCATCGAATGTCCCACGATCACAGCTTTCGAAATGCCAACCGCATCGTAGAATTCGCGCACAGTTTGGGCATAATCGTCAATGAGCTGCCGCCCAATGCCCTCAGACTTGCCATGCCCGGGCAGGTCGAGGGCATAGATGCGCTGGTCTGGCAGGCGGCGCACCTCTGCCGGCCAGGAGAGGTGATTGCTCCCTGCGCCGTGGATGAGGATGACCGGCGGGCGGGCAGTTAGATCTTCGTTGTGGGCAAAGTAATACAATCCGGTGGCAAGTGGCATGAGCTTACTTTCGTCCGTGATGCAGCCGGTCGGTGGCGTTCTCAGAGAGCGGGATGAAAACCTGCACCCGGGTGCCCTTGCCTGGCGCTGATTCAAGATGCAACAGCCCGTTGACCAGTTCGGTGCGTTCGCGCAAGTTGACCATGCCCAGGCTGCCGCGCCGGTCGTATGAGCGGTTGATGGACTCTACATCGAAGCCGACGCCATCGTCTGCAATTTCCAGCAAAATGATTTCCGGTTCTTTATCCAGCAAGCCCAGGCGTACCCAAATGTGCGGCGCCTGGGCGTGTTTACGGGCGTTATTAACGGCTTCTTCCACGAGGTAAAAGATGACACCCTGTTTCCCCATTTCTAACTGTTCGAGCGCCTTGCCGTCCACTTTCACCTGCACAGATTGCCCAAACGTCTCTTTCATCTTCTCCGCCATGGATTCGAGCGCAGCCACCAGCCCCTGCGATTCGAGCACCAGCGGGCGCAGTGTGAACAGCATGTGACGGATCTCTTTGGTGGTGCGGCGCGCCAGGTCTTCGATCTTGCCCAGTTCATCTGCCGCGGCGGACCGGTCACGTTCCACCATGCGGCGGGCCAGGTTCACCCGCATGGCAATCGCCGAAACCGACTGGGTGGGCCCGTCGTGCAGGTCACGCGCCAGTTTTTTGCGTGCTTCTTCCTGCACCTCGATCATGCGCTGTTTCTCGTCCACCAGGTCTTGGTACAGCCGCGCATTCTGGATGGCGATGACCGCCTGGTGCCCGATGATGTTGAGCACGTCGGTGCGGTCTGCCGAGAAATAATCCGCTTCCGGGTGACCGAACAAGATCACCCCGTACACGTTGATCCCACTGCGCAGCGGGAAGCAAAAGACCGCCCGGCATGTTCTGAAGGCCACCAACCGCCCAATCTCCGGGTCCTGGTCTGGGTTTTCTGTGAGCACAGGCGCGCCGTCTTCAATGACCTGTGAGAGCAGTCCGTTCATGCCGGGCAGCACAGCGCGCTGGTCGGACTGGGTCAGGCCGCGCGAAGCGCCCACAGACAGATTGTCGCCCCGGAAGAGGAACACGGCGCTCACCAGGCGGTCATCCGGTTCGGCTTCGGGGTCGCGGCTGAGCGCCTTAAGGCTGATGGTGAGGGCTTCGTCGAGCACGCGCTGATAGTCGAGTGTGGCCGTCAGTGTGGCCGTCAGATTGTAAATGGCGCGCAGGCGCTCGTTTTCCACGCGCTGGGTCTTTTCGCGCGCTTCCAGTTGTTTTTGGCGCACCAGGCGCAGCTGATCGATCAACCGGCGGCTGAGGAAGGCGAAGATGACGCCCATGACCAGGGTCAGCAGTGCGGCCCCCAGTACGATCCAGTGAAAAATATGCCGCGGCGCGAGCAGCGCAGTGACCCCCATCTGCATGACCATCATCCCCCCGGCCGCGATCAGCGCGCCCTTCCATTCGAAGTACAGCGTGGCCGAAAGGATGGGCAGCACCACCACCCACCAGACTGGCCCGGCAAACCCGCCCTGCGCCACAAACAACACCACGGCCGCCAGCAGGTCCACCACCGTCCCGGACTCGCGGTGGCGCTTGAAGCGGCGGTTGAGCCCGGCAATCACGGTCAGGCCCAGGTTCCACAGCGTGAGGGCCACCAATACGCCCCCGGCCGGGGAAAGCAGCTGCCCGCCCATCGAAAGCGAAACCGTCAGCCCCAGCACGGCCAGCCAGCGCAGCGAAACAACGTACCAATCTGCAATGAAGGGCGAATCAGAAGTGTACATGCGTCTTAATCATAATGCATAAATCCGTTCCAGAACCCGGGAGCACGCTTTTCTGCCCTGGCTTTAATCTTTGGCGCGCGCCAGCCCGCCCACCATGCCCAGCGGCAACCAGATGGCCGCAATCGCGAAAGAATCCTGGCTAAAGCCGAGCACCACCACCGAAAACCAGGCGCACAGCCCGCCTGCGCCCGCAAATGCCAAAAAGCCATCCCGGCTGTGCAGCAGGCGTCCGGCCTGAGCCAGCGCGCCCAGGTAAAACGCCATAAAGAACCAAAAGCCCGCCAGCCCGGTTTCGGCCAGCAGGCGCACATACAGGTTCTTTGCGTTCAGCAACAGCGTGTTGCGCGGCGAGACCAGGCGCGAAATTTCCAGGTTGTTGAAGCGCGCCCAATCGGGCAGCGCCTCGAAAAAATACAGCCCGCTGCCGCCCAGCCCTACCCCGGTCAGCGGGTGCTGCGCGAACACATCCAGCCCGGCCCAGGCAAACGCCAGGCGCGGGCCGGCATAGATGCTCGTAAAAAACGCCTCCAGGCTGTCGAAGCGGGCTGCGGCAAAGGCGGCCATATAATCATTTTGGGAGAGGATGTACAGCCCGCCCAAAAGCCCCGCCGCCAACCCGAGCGCCAGCAACATCCGCAGCGTCACCTGCGCGGAACGCCCCACCCGTGCGCCTGCTTCGCCGTTAAACGGGCGCAGGAACCACCCCCTGGCCGCGCGCAGGCTCGCGCCGCCCGCGAACAGGACGGTGAGCCCCAGGGTGGCCATCACCGTCACCAGCCCGCTGCGTGAATATGTCAACACCAGCAGCGCAAAACTGGCCGCAATGACCGAGCTCTCCAGCCAGCGCCTGCGCGAAAGGGCATATCCTTTCAGGATGGCCGCAAAGGCCCAGGGCAGGTACAGCGCGGCGATCTGGGCCGCCAGCCACGAAGGTTCCAGCGCCAGCCCGCTGATGCGCCGCTGCGGGGCCAGCCCCGCCATCGAAAATGTCTTCTGGAAGTTATCCACGTTGTCGGCCGTCAGTCCAGGGATCAGCCCGGCCGGTAAATATTGCGCGCCCACCTGCACCAACGCCCAGGCAACATGCGCCCCAAACCCCGCAAAAAGCCAGCGCAGCGTAAAGCGCATGTCTGCTTCGGTGTGGTTCATGCCAATGGCTGTGAAAAGGAACACCAGCCCCACCCCTAAAGTGATCCAGGCTCGCAGGGCGCGGCCTGCAAAGCTCAGCCCGTACACATCCACCGGAGCGAGCAGCAATCCAATGGCTGTGGCTGCCAGCGCTACCAGCATGAACCCCATTAGCGGGGTCAGGCTGGCGCTCCAAAAGGCCAGCCGCCGCTCCTGCCAGCTGCGCCACACCAGCAGCAGCACCAACCCGGCCACCGGCAGCAATGAGAGCGGCCGCACCTGCGTATCGGCGCCGAAGAATGGCAGGTAGCGGAAGCTCGTCACGGGCAGGGCGACCAGCGTCAGCGCCCACAGCAGGCGTTCGGCGCGCCCGGTCCAGGCTTGCATCTCAATCGCCTTTTCGGTCGAGCAACAGGGTCAGCGTGGCGGCCAGTGCAGCCCCCAATAAAGACCCGGCCAGCAGGAAGACGCCCGGCGGCACCGCCCGCTCGACGGGCAAGGATTCCACTTGGGCGGACTCGAATGTCAGGTATGGACTGATGACCGAAGGGTTGTCCACGTCCGGGGCGCTGGCGCGCTGCGATTCGGCTTGCGCGCGCTCCCGGAACGACTCGGCCCACCCGGCCGCCATGGATTGGGCCAGCGCCGGGTCGACAGCATCGGCATAGAAGTGCCAGCCGCCATCGCCGGGCTGCGAGAGGGACAGGGTGTGTTTTCGCAGTTCATCCAGTGGCAGCCCGGAAAGTGCTGCCAGCGGGCGCAGGGTGTCATCGGCGTAGGCCAGCAGTACCAGTTTGTCGGTTTCGCGCTGCAGGTAGTAGTTCAGGTCGCGGTCCGAGCGTTCTTCGCTGAGTACCATTTCCACGTTGTGATCCACAATGACGGTTGCCTGGGCGCGGTAGGGCGGCGGCGCAATGAAGTAAAGCGCTGCGGCCAGTGCGGCTCCCAGCGCGGCCCCGGCCACCCAGAGGCGCCAGGCGGACAGCACATCCAGCAGGTCTTCAACGGAAGGTCGTTTGAGCAGCCAGCGTTTCATCGGTTGCCTCTGATCAGTTTTTGCAGCTTCATGCGCCACGGCCACAGCGGCCCGGTGACGCGCCGGATGGCGTATTTGGCCGCCATGAGCGAGAGCGGCGAGCCGCCATCGCGATAATGCACGCGCATCATCTCGGGCCAACAGCGGTCGTCGGCGGAGGTGGTTTTGGCCTGCCCGTGGATGCGGAAATTGGCCCACACCCGCCCCGGCACGTAAACCAGCGGCGCGTGCTGCGCCAGCCGCACCCACAGGTCGTAATCCATGGCGAAGTAAAAGGAATCATCGAGCGGGGCCACCTGCTTCCACAGGTCGGCGCGGAAGAAGGCGGCCTGCTGCGGGATGTGCACGTAACCCTGGCGCAGGCGATGCAGGTCGGTCTGCGCGGCGGGGAAACGCCCGGCGATTTCTCCGTTTTCGTCGATGTAGTTGGCTTCAGCGTAGACCAGTCCGGCTTCAGGGTGGGCGCGCATTTCCTCGATCACTTCGCGGAAGGCGCCGGGTTGGTAGGTGTCGTCGGAGTTGATCCAGGCCAGGATGTCGCCTGTGGCGCGGGCAAAGCCCTTGTTGAGGGCATCCGTCTGTCCCTTATCCTTTTCTGAAACCCACCAGGCGAGCCGGTCGGCATACTTTTGGATGATGTCCACTGAGCCGTCGGTCGAGCCGCCATCCACGATGATGTATTCGAGGTTGGGGTAGCCCTGGTGGAGCACCGAGTGGATGGTTGCCTCGATGAATCGGGCCTGGTTGAAGGAGGGAGTGACGATGGAGATGCGCGGCAGGGTCATGGTGTGAGCGGTTTTTGCAGGTCGAAGACCACGTAGCCATCGCCCTGCTCGAAAATGGAATAGGTGTTGTATAAAAGTGTTTTGACCTCGGGCTGGGAGTCCAGTTCGTTCATTTGTGTGACCACGAAGAAGCGCTTGCCCGCCACCGCATCCTTGAATGCGGATGGCAGGTCCACGTCCTGCCCGGCCAGTTCGCGCATGCGCAGGTCGCCGCTGCCCAGCCAGGCGGAGGCGTCCTGCCAGCCCCAGTAGGCCAGGCGGTAGCCGTAATCGGACATCAGCCCGATGACCGGCTCGGTGTGCCCGAGGCGTTCGCCCAGGTTGACCCAGAAGGCCGGTTCGGCGCGGTAATCGTCGCGGACGAGGGCCACGCGCGTGTTCCACACTTCCATGCCCAGCGCATACAGGATGATGAGCGCCGCACCCAGCCGCAGCCAGGTAGACGGCTGGCTGGTGCGGATGTAGTCTAAAAGCCGTTGTGAGGCGGCAGCCAGCCCAAGCGCCACGATGGGGATGAGCGGCATGTGGTAGTAATCGTGCGTGCTGAAGTGATAGGCGAACACCACCCCGAACAGGAAGTAACCCAGAAACAATCCGCCAATGAGCGGGCGCGCGCCCCGGCGTTCTGCCACGGTGATGCCCGCCAGCGCCAGCAGGAACGCGCCAAACCCCACCACCCCGCTGAGCATGTCGTTCCAGCGCACATAGTAGGCCGGGCTGAAGGTCAGGTCTGGGAAAAAGCGGTAGGTGAACTGTCCGCCCAGGAACCCGGCCGCGATGCCATAAAGCGTGTAGGCCCCGGCTGGCAGCGCCGAGAGGATGGCGATGGTCCACGCCTGGCGGTTTTTGAGCGCGGGTTTCAGCCCCATGTCGAACAAAATGGGCAGGGCAAAGGCTGGGGCAAGCATGAACACAGCCACGTTCTTGACGTAGATGGCTGCGCCCGCCAGCAGCCCGGCCGCCACGGCCCACTTCCAGGCATGGCTGCCCTGCCAGCGGTTGAAGGCCCAGGCTGCGCACACGATCAGCGCCACCATGAGCGGGTCGGGCTGGAAGGTGCGACTGGAGAAAACCGCGTAGCGCGTGAACAGGTAGAACAGCAGTGCCAGCAAGGCGGCATCGGTGTTGGCCAGGCGGCGTGCCAGCGCAAAAAGCGCCAACCCGCCCAGCACCCAGAACAGCGCCGAGTAGGCGCGGGCGATGTTGATATCTTCGCGTCCGACCACGTAGTAGGTGGCCGCGGCCAGGCTCTCCAGCACAGTTGGCTCGATCTTCCCCTGGTCCTGCCATTGTTTGTATGAGACAGCGCGCATCCATTGCGGGGCGTCGGGCAGCATGGCGTAATACATGCCGCGCGCCTTGAGGGCCGAAAAGAACTGGCGTGTGGGATGGAAGTCGAGCGGCGGGTCTGCCAGGTCGAACAGGCGGATTCCCAGCCCGGCTGCCAGCGCCAGCAGCACGGCCAGCCGCACGTAAACTTCTTTTTTGAAAAACAGCGAATCACTTACTGGTTGGGAGAAATTCATCCAGTCCTCAGCAAAAAAATAGCCACGATAAATTCAGATGAAAGGGATTATTGCCAGCCACCGTACAATTTGTCATCGTCTACCATTGCCAACGCGGATTTCGCTGATTTTTCAGATTGCGCCCAATCAAATTCGTCTAATTTGCCAAAATCGCGTCATCTGCGTTAAGGCTTTGACTTCACTTTGCAAAGTATCCGGTCGATAGAACTATTTCAGCGTCGTCAATGGTTCTTGCGTTTCTCTGTGTGCTTTGTGTCTCTGTGGTGAAAAAATGCAGATATCCACTCATCTCAAATCATATACCATGAAACCAGGCGTTTGCGCAAAGACCGGGAAGTTCGCCGCCAGGTAGGCGGCCAGCTCCGGCTGGCGGGCCAACTCCTCGAAATCGGACACCACGAAGAACGAATTCCCGGCCGCCAGCGATTCGAACAGTTGGGCAAAGCTCTGCGGCTGGTCGCTGCGCAGCATGGCGTAATACGACAGGTCACCCAGCGAGGGCCAGGTATCGGCGTTGAGCCAGGCCCAGTAGGCCAGGCTGTAGCCATAGTCGTCGGTCAGCGCCACCACCGCATCGCGCCCGCCCAGGGCGGCGATCTGTTCACCCAGGGCGGCGTACGCGCCCGCCAGGGGGCGGTAATCCACACGGCGCAGGGTGCGGCGCACATCATACGAGACCGCCAGCAGCACAAAAATGAGCAGCCCCGGCAGTAGCGCCTGTGCCCAGCGCGCGCGCCACTGCCCCTGCCAGGCGCGCGCCAGCGCATCGCCCAGCGGGGCCAGCGAGAGTGCCGTTACGGCAATGAGCGGCAGCTGGTAATAATCGTGGGTGCTGTTGTGGTAGTTGAAGACCAGTCCGTAAGCCAAATATCCGCCCCACAATCCCAGCACCAGGGCGCGCGCCGGTCGTTGCGTAAACATCCACGCGCCCAGCAGCCCCAGCGCCAACGGAATATGCCCGATCACAGCGTTGATCTTGCCCTCCCAGCGCAGGTAAAAGAGCGGGTCGATCAGGTAATGCGGGATGAGGCGCCCGCCAAACTGCTGACCGAGATAACCGGCCACCACCAGCCCGTAAACGGTGTACAACGCCGTGGGCAGCACGATCAATCCACCCGCCAGCCAGGCCTGTCCGTTTCGAAGGGCCTGTCTCCACCCGAGCACGCCCAGCGCCACGCCCGCGAACGCGCCTGCCACGAAAAAGACCGCAATGCTCTTGAAGAAAACCGCCAGCCCGCCCAGCAGCCCGGCCGCCACGGCCCAGCCCCAACTGCGGCGCTCGAACCAGTGCCACCACGCCCAGGCGAAGCCGGCGATGAGCGCCACCATGAACGGGTCTGGCTGGAAACTGCGGCTGGCGATGATGCCGTAAGGCAGGAACAGGTAAAAGGCCGCGGCTGTTGCGCCCCCCGCCGCCGATGTGAGCCTGCGCGCCAGTGCGTAAATGGCCGCGCCGCCCAGCACCCAGGCCAGCGAGGTGTACACGCGCGCCACGCCGAAATCATCGCGCCCGGCCAGCCCGTATGTCCACGCCACCAGGTTTTCCAGCACGGGCGGCTCGATGGTGGCCATGCTTTTCCACTGGCGCACGGCCAGGTCGCGCTGCCAGTCTGGGATGTGGGGCGCGGACTGGTAGTAGATTCCGCGCGCTTTGAGGGCCGAGAACAACTGCCGGGTGGGGTGGAAGTCCAGTGGCGGGTCATCCAGGTCTTGCAGGCGCACGGCAACGGCCATCACCAGCAGGAACACAACCAGCCCGTGTTGTAGCACAAAGCGGCGCAGGTTGGCTAGGGCAGCAGGCATTCGTACACCGTAAAGAATTCGCGCACGAGCAGCACCGAGCCGCCCGGGGGCGTGCAGGCTGTGCCTGCGGGCGCGCGTTCGTCCAGCACGCTTGCGAGGGTCTGCCCGTAAACCGCATTGGTGACCACCAGCATGCGCTGGCGCGGCAGGGTCGAGTCGAAGTGGTGGTTGGGGAGTCCGTACAGCCGGGCGTAGTACCACAGCGGGGCGTCATCCGGGGTGGCGACCAGTACGCCGTCGGCGGGTTGAATCTGCGTTTTCAGGTCGAGCACCAGGCGGCTCATGGGGCCCATGTCTGCCCAGCGCGCGGGGATGGTCAGGATGGAAACCCCTGCTGCAGAAAGGGCGGCCGCCATGCCCAACGCGAAGAGGGTCCGAAACAGGCTCCAGCGTGGCAGGGAGGGCAGGGCCGGCAGTTTGACCTGGCGCAAGACTACGCCCAGCCCGGCTGCGGCCCAGGTGAGCACAATGGGGTTGAGATAGCCCCAGATTTTTCCGTGCGGGTCTGGGCGGCGCAGGATGAGCAAGGCTGCCAGCCAGATGAAGGCCGCGAGAGGCAGGGGAAAGCGATGGGTGGCTGCGCGCCGGTAAAAAACAAACGACAGGCTGACGCCCAAAAGCAGGACTCCCACCACGGGCTGCGGCACGCCCTGGATCCAAAATCCCCATGTTTCGACGATACGGAAGGGCAGGTAGTCATCGAAGACATCCCAGGGCATGGAGGCGACGAAGTTGTTGCTGAATACGGCGGCCGGCCCGGTGTAGACGAAAATGGGCGTATAAAAAAGCAGGGTCAGGGCGGCGGTTGCCAGCCCGCATGCGGCCCACCAGGCGATGAAATCCCATTTGTTGCGGTAGGCGGGCAAAGGGTCCAGCAGGTTTTCAAAAAAGAGCCAGGCAAAGATGATGCCAAAGGGAAAAAGCATGACCGGGATGGTGAAGAAGCCCAGCGCGCACAACAGGGCAAGCAGCCCCCATCCGAGCAGGCTGCGGTACAGGCGCACGTGGTCGGCGGCGGCGAAGGCCAGCAAGGTGAACAGCATGAGCAGGCCGTAGCCGCGCGCATCGGTGGCGGCGCTGACCAGCGAGGGGGAGAAGGCGGCCAGCAGCGCGGCGAATAACCCGGTTTCGCGGTTGTAAAAGCGCGCCCCGAACAGTGACACCGCGGGGATGATGAGCAGCCCGGCGGCGAAGGCTGGCAGGCGCACCGCCCAGGGGTCCAACCCAAACAGGCTGGTGCTGAGGTTGACCAGCACTGAATGCAGGACGTGATTGTTGGGCAGGTGATAATCGGTGAGGGCAGACTGGATGGAGGCGCCAAAGGCGAGGACGGTGTAGGCTTCGTCGTGCAGCATGTACCGGTTGAGGTCGGGCAGGCGCGCGGCCAGGGCGCACACCATGATGACGAACATGGCCGCGAGGTGGCGGTTGGAATCGGGCTGCGGGCGGAAATCTTGGCGGAAGTTGCGCCAGTCGGAGGCGAGGCGGGCAGGCAGGGCAGACAGCCAGGCGCGGCGAAATGTTACCAGCCCGGCCACGGCGGCCAGCGTGAGCGCCAGGAAGGCAAACAATACCTTGAAAACGATGGCGTTTTCGGCGGTGAGCGACTCAAAAGACCCATCGGGCATGCGGGCGTTGAGGGCGCTTTGCATGTCTGCCAGGGGCATGAAGGCCAATGCTGTAAAGAAGAGCGCGGGAAGGAGGAAGAGACTTGCCAGGATGGGCGGTAAGATGCGCTTCATGGGTATTATTTACTTTCAAACCTGCGGCGGCGCAGGGAGATATACCAATCCTTGATTCGGCCCAGTCCCAGCAGGTTGAGCTTGGCCAATAGGATGTGCCGCCAGTCCCTGAGGGCAGTGGGCGGGTATGCGGCGAAGCTGCGCGCGTAGGCGATGAGGGCTGCGCCGGGGCGGCCGCCATCGGTGAGGTAGAAGGCGTTGAGGCGGTGCGCTCCGGCCCAAATGCGGCGGCGGTTGGCGCGGAACTCGGGGGCGAAGGCTGGGGCGGACTGCATCCAATTGACGATGCGGTAGGCCTCCGCGCCGAACTGGGCGGCCCGGGCGATATTCTTGGCTTCGGCGTGGTAGCGGGCGGCGGCCAGGGTTTGGGGAATATAGACCAATGGCGCGATGCGCGCCATGCGGATCCACAGGTGGTGGTCGAGCAGCAGGTGGTACGAGGGGTCGAGGTACCCGGTTTGTTCGAGCACGCTGCGGCGCATGAACACGGCCGGTTGGCTGATGATGTTAAAGGCCATCAGGTCGGGCAGCGCGGCAGGCTTGAAGGACTGGATGTTGAAGGTACGCCCGCCCTGGTCGATGGAGGCGACATCGCCAAAGACGATGCATGCTTCGGGGTGGGCGGCGAAGGCGTCCAATGCGGTTTGAATGGCGCCGGGCAAATAGACATCATCCGAGTTGAGCCAGGCCACGATCTCGCCGGTGGCGCGGCGCAATCCCTTGTTGATGGCGTCGGCCTGCCCGGCATCCTTCTCGGATACCCACCACGCCAGTTTATCCGCATAGCGGCGAATGATCTCCACCGACCCGTCCGTGGAGCTGCCATCTACAACGAGATATTCCAGCGCCGGGCAGTCCTGCTCCAGTACGGAGCGGATGGTGGCTTCGAGAAAAGCAGCCTGGTGGTAGGAGGGGGTGACGATGCTGATCATTGAATTGGGTAACGGATCAGGTAGCGGATTATGAAGCAGATAAACGGATGAACGGAAAGTGGAAGCCGCTTCAAAAAAGCGTGTCGTAATCCACTTTCTTGAAGATGGTCAGTTTGCCGCCCACGGTGGCATCCACGATCTGGCGGCCGGATTGTTCGTAGGCGCGGCGGGCCATGCGGTAGGCGATTTCGCTGGTTTCCAGGTCGGGCAGCTGCCAGCGGAAGCCTTTGCCAAAGTAGCGCGCGTCGAAGTGGTTGGGGTCGTCGCCTTCGGAGGTGATGGTGGTGTTGGGGGTGCCGGTGGTGGTGTAGTTGTGGTCCACACCGATCAGGATGGCCTGCTCGATGCCCATGTGGAAGGCTAACTGCATGGTCACATAGGTGACGGTGGCGCCCTCCCACACGCGCCCGCGCACATCGGTGGAGAAGCGCGGGCCGTCGTAGGTGGTGTAAAGGAAGGTGGGCACGTGTTCGGCGGCCAGTTCCGGGTCGAAGAAGCGGCGGGAGCGCCAGCACAGGAAGCGCGGGGTGTCGAGCGCGGCCAGGTCGCTGGCGGTCTGCTCGATGACCAGGTCGTTGACCACACTCAGGTAGGTGGTGGAAAATCCCAGCTCGGGGAACATCAGGTAGATGCGGTTCATCCCAAAGGTGATCTCGCCCTTGAGTTTGCTCATGTCTGTATTCTTCAGGCTGGGTCCGTTGCCGATGATGAAGGCGCGCTTGTTTTTGTGGATGTCTTTGAGCGCGGCCAGTCGCTTTATGCTCTCGCGCCGCCAGGGGTGCAGGTACGCCCCCGGCAGGTCCGGGATGTGCGCTATGGCGCTGCGCGTGTTGCGGATGAAAGGCCACCACGCATCGGGGATGGCGTTTTTGATGGTTTTTTTCATGCCTTATTCTGTGCTCAGCCTGGCGGTTGCGCCGCCATCCACCACCAGGGCTTGCCCGGTCATGAACGACGACTGGTCGTCATCCGCCAGGAAGTAAATGGCGCTGGCGATCTCTTCCGGCTGCCCCACGCGCCCGTTGACGGTTTTGCGGGCCAGGTTGTCGAGGCGGCTCTGCATATCGCCAGAGCCGACGTGTCCGCGCCCCAGCCCGGCGCGCAACATGGGTGTATCCACTGCACCGGGGAGGATGGCGTTGACGCGGATATTGTCTGGCGCGAACTCGATGGCCATGGCGCGCGTCAGCGCCAGCAGACCGCCCTTGCTGGCCGCGTACGCGGCGATATTGGCCGAGGTCTGCACGGCATGAACAGAAGAGACATTCACAATTGCGCCGCTGCCTGCGGCTTTCATGAGCGGGTGCGCCAGCTTGACGAACAGGAAGACCGAGCGCAGGTTCGAGGCCATGACCGAATCCCATTCCTCAACGCTCGTTTCGACCAGCGGCTTGGCCACCTGCACGGCCGCGTTGTTGACCAGCGCATCCAGCGTGGGGCTGAAATCGCGCGCCTCGGCAAAGATCACCTCGGTGGCTTCCGGGCGCGAAATGTCTGCCTGGATGAAACATCCCTCGGCGGGAAAATCATCGCCGAACGGGGCGCGGTCTACGCCAATCACGCGCCAGCCGCGCGCGGCGAAATGGTGCACGCACGCGCGGCCAATGCCGCCGCCTGCGCCAGTGATGAGCACGGTCCTGGTCATTTACACCTCCCAGGGCTTGGGGTAGGCGGTTCGAACGTCCCCTAAGGCTAACCGATTAAAAAGTTTTGAATTTTTAGACATCTCGATTAATCACTCCATGCTGGTAGAAGAAAAGGTAACTCTTGGTAAGCATAGCCTGGGATAACAACAGAAAAATCATACTATTATGGTCCCACATATTTATACACCATCCATTGCGAAGCCGGGATTGTATCGACTTGCACATAATATGTATTAAAAAAAATAATAAAATCCTGCAAATATGGGTATTTTTCTACATCCAACTCCCCGACAGGAGGAATAAATTCATTCTTTGTATCTATTATCAAAGGTTTTGTATCAACAATATCCTGCGTAAATCGTGCGGCTACAGGCTTGGTGGCATAACCGTAAGGCATAAACAAGGGGTAAGTGTAAATATATTTTGATGATGATAACCTTTGGGTTAAGAAGTTTAGAGCTACTTCATTTCCCCAAAAATATACTTTGGTAGATTTATCGGTATTTTCTAAAATATACAGGGCATTTTTATATTCGGAAGATTTAGAAATATCAACAGTCAATTGCCCTTCAATAACTCGTGTTCCGAACTCAAGCAAAAACGGTGAGGTGGATAATAAATACACCATCATTAATAAAATTGACATGCTATACATCCATAGCTTCTCTGTGCGATTTTTTAACTCATGATTTTTGCTAGTGAGGATGTTACCTTTTATAAAAAGTAACTCCCCCGAAAGAAGCGCCAATGATGGCAGCCAGGAAATGTAATAGTGTGCAAGGGGTTTGGGTGAAGCAGTGGAAGCTAATAGATCTAACGGTAACACTATAGCAAATACTATCTTTTCAAACTTACGCTCCCTGTTGTCATTCAAGCGAATGACAGCCCATATCCAGCCCATAAATGCTAATAAAACCAGTCCTTCCATTAAACTTGAACCTCGCAACAAAGAGACGAATCGATCTTGTAAGGAAGTGTTTTGTGTATAGTAAAAATTGTACACAAAAACAGAATCCCAAAAATCTGAAATAGCACCTTCGCTAAAAAAATAGCCGAAAACTAACAAAAGAATGGATACAATGCCGATGAGTCCACTACCAACAAGTTTCGCTTGAGAAGTAAGTGGCGTTTTAGCAAAGGCTTCACGGGCTATGAGAGACACGATTAAAACTAGAGGAAGTCCAATGAGGTTTGGTTGAACAATAAAGGCACCGCCGAGGCATATTCCTAACAGGAAAATTTTCCACAGCACTGCTTGATGTTTATTGCTTACCCAAATAAATAATGCTCCAAACTGAAAAAAGAGCCCATAAACCTGAACGAAATTGCCATTTCCAAGCACTCTCGGTAAAAAAAGCAACCATAGAACCGAAACCAATAATGCAACACTTCTGGAAAAAATTTTTGAAAATGCATAGTATCCCAAAATTGCGGATGCGACCACGACAAGATATTCAACAAACCAGGCACCCCATCTAGATCCTAGACCCAACCATAGTCCTAATGCATTTATGTAGTATACAAATGGTGCTTTATGATCCCACTGATCTTGGTATGGTATATCTCCCTGTAATATACGACTGCCGATATAAAGGAAAACACCAGAATCTCTATCTGGTATGGGAACAAAGTAAGGGGATATTCTGATGTAAATAACTAACACGAGAAGAGGTAAAAGCAAGTAAAGATTACTTTCTATGCGTTTTAACACGGAAAAACCTTCTTCTCAGCGATAACCATTTAAGTCGCCGACATCCATTCCCAACCCTTCCAGCAGGTTCTTGATGGTGTTCCAGTGCACACGCTCCCAGGCGGCCGGGCTGGAGTTGGCGTTGTGCGGGGCCAGCATAACGTTGTCCATGGTCATCAATGGGCTGTCGTGCGGCAGTGGCTCCACCTCGAACACATCCAGCGCCGCGCCGCCAAGCTCTCCGCGCTGCAGGGCGGCGATGAGATCGGCTTCCTTCACGATCGGGCCGCGGGCGGTGTTGATGAGCACGGCCGTGGGCTTCATGCGCGCCAGGGTGCGGGCGTTGATGAGGTGCTGGCTGGTGGGGTTCAGGTCGCAGTTGACCGAGACGAAATCGGCGCGGGCCAACAAGTCGTCGAGCGCGGTCATCTCGATGCCGGTCTCGGTGATGAAGACGTGGTCGATGTCCACAATGTCGGTGCCGAGCACGGCCATGCCAAACGCCCGGGCGCGGCGCGTGACCGCCCTGCCGATGGCGCCCACGCCGATGATGCCGAGCGTGCACTCGCTGAGTGTCTTGCCGGGGATCTTTTCCCACTCGCCGCGCTTGATGGCCGCATCCATCCATGGCTGACGGCGCACGAAGGCCAGCATGTAACCCAGCACCGTATCGGCCACCGGGGTGGTGAATGCGTTGGGCGTGCGCCCGATCTTGATGCCCAGCCGCGCGCAGGTTTCGGCGTGGATCGAGTCGATGCCCGTGCCCCACTTGGAGATGATTCTCAGGCGCGGGGCGCAGGCTTCGAGCGCGCGCGGGGTGTAGCGGTCGTCGCCGCAGATCGCGCCGTCGAACTGCCCGGCATAGGCCAGGATGTCGGCTTCTTCCATGCGTTCCTGCACGTCGGGGATGATGAGTTCGATGCCGTAGTGGTCGAACACCGGGCGGAAGCGCGTGACGAACGGGATCATGTACGGGGCGGAGAAAAGGATGGTTGGCATGGGTTCCTTTGGATGTTAGGCCATTCCGATGCGGCGGCGCATGAGCAGGTCGGCGATTTCGAAGTCGGATTCTTCGTCGATGTCCACCGCCTCGAGGCGCGGGATCTCGAACATGAGCGGGCGCTCGCCCAGTCGGTTGCGCCGCGCCAGCAGGTTTTGGCGGCTGAAGATGTAGATGCAGGAGTTTTCTTCGTAGATGGGCGGCAGGTCCTGGGTTTGGAGCAGGATGGCCGGGTTGTGGTTGACCGGCCGGGTGAGCGCATCCCACAGCCGGGTTTGCAGTCGCGTTACAGAAAACAGCGAGTCGAAGGCCGGGTACGATGCAAGGAAGCGCTGCACCGCCCGGGATACCGTTTCCGCTTTTAATAACGGGTTGGTGCTGTGGGTTTGCAGGTAAAAATCCGCATCCACCCGGGCGGTATCATACGAGAGGATTTCGTTCATGGGGATGGTGTCGGCGCGCAGGTGTTCGGGCCGCTCAATGATGACCACCTGCGGGTAACTGGCGCGCAGCCCGTCCATCACCGGCTCGGAGTCAGTATTGACCACTACCTGCGAAATTTCGGGCACGGCCAGCAGCATCTCGATGACATGCTGGTAGAGCGGTTTGCCAGCCAACGGGCGGTAATTTTTGCCGGGTACGCGCTGGCTGTGGTGGCGCATGGGCACAAGGGCGGTGATCTTCGTCATGGTCAGTCCTGATTATAGCGGATTGGCGGCACGTCGCGCTCAGGCGCGGGGTCGGCCACGGCGCCGCGTGGGTAGTAAAAGGTCTGGCGCAGGTTCCAACTCCATTCGGCGGCGCGGCGGTAGCCCTGGTAGGTGCCCCAGAACTGTGCCGTGCGAAACCAGAATATGCTGGCGGCGCTCTTCAGCAGCACGCGCTCGCGTGCGGCGTGGTACAGGTCAAAAAAAATATTGCTGGTCGTCATCCGAGCAAAATCATATAAGTTGAAGTGCGCTTCGGGGTAGATGCGCTTGAAGGCCATGGCCTCGCGCTGGTAGCGGTTGCGCACCCCGCGCGGCGTCTCGTTGTGGATGTGGATGATCTCGGCTTCGGGCACGTAGGCAATGGCGTGCCCCTGCGCCTGCGCCCACCGGGACCAATCCAGGTCTTCCAGTCCGGTCAGGGTCTCGTCGTAGGGGCGCTGTTCCCACAGGCTGCGCCGGATGGCGGCGTTGGCGTTGTTGCAAAAGGGGTGCGGCTGGCGCGGGGCGGGCGCATCGGGGAACCAGCGGGCAAAGACCTGGTGCTCGGAAAATTTACTGCCCGCCGCGCCGCGCTGCTTGCCGTACGCGAGCGCCACCTGCGGGTCGGCCAGCGGGGCGGTCAGTCTCTCCAGCCAGTCGGGGTAGACCGGGTAGACGTGCGCGCTGGCGATGGCGATGATGGGATGGCTGGCCGCCGCGATGCCGAGGTTGAGCGAGCGCCCAAAGGTGAAATCCTGCGGCCGGATGTGGACCACCTTCGCCCCGTAGCCCTGCGCTACCGTTACCGTGGCGTCCGTCGAGCCCGAATCGACCAGCACCACCTCCATCTCCCGCAGCGTTTGCCGTTTAATGCCTTCCAGCAGCCGCCCGATGTGTTGCTCCTCGTTATAAGCGCGGATGATGACCGAGACGCGCATGCTATTCCGGCAATAACAAATCGCCGCTGCGCAGGATGCCATCCAGTACGGTGCGCAGCGTGGGTGAGTTTTCAGGTTTGAGCGCAGAAAGGGGAAAGGTTTTCAGGCGCACATAGCCTTTGAGTTCGGTCGGTTCGAGGAAGGCATCGAAAGGCAGCGAGGTGCGGAACAATTGGTAGTACAGAAAGCGGCGGGCCTGCTGGCGGTGTTCGGGCAGGGCGCGCACTTCTTTGGCGGTGAGGAAGGTTTCGAGCGTGGCTTCGTATTCCGCGCGGGAATCCGGGTAGAAGACGGTGGGGTACTGTGTGAAGCGCGCCCGCCCGGCCGAAAGCACGGCCGCGCCCATGATGGACGCCTCGAGCCCGATGGTGGAGTTGTAGATCATGACGAATCTGGCGCGCTGGATGAGCGCATAAGAGCTGATGAACTGCGCCGAGGGCACAAAAACGATGTTGGGCAGCGCATCGGCGCGGGTCTTTGCCACCCAGTCCGCCACCGATTCGCGCGCGGCCTTGCCGGGGCGGCTCTCGTCCGGGTGGGCGCGGATGACGAACAGGGTGTTGGGGTGTCTTTTCGCGGTCGTCAGCACCGCATCGAGCCAGGTGAACATATCCGGGTAGAGGGTGTTGGCATGTGGCTGGCTGGTGTCGAAGATGACGTTGGTAAAGACCGGCACCAGGTGGTCGAAAGCGGCCAGTTTGTCCAGCAAGTCTGCATCCAGCCCTTTCATCTCCGGCCAGAACCGGATGCCTGCCATGCTGAAGTTGCCCTGGAAGCGGTTTTGCAGGTAGGCGTCGAGGCGGGCGTTTTGTTCAGCATTCAGCTCAAAGTCAGCCGGGATGTGGATGGGGTAGGCGGTGGCTTCGCCGGTGGTGAAGTAGCCGGTGAGCGGTTGCAGCCCGACTTCGTGCGTCACCACGCGGATGCCGCGCTGGCGGGCCAGCCAGGCGGCGGTGGCTTCCGGGTAGAACTGGCCGTTGAAAACGAGCACTGCCTGCGGGTTGGCCTGGTTGAGCAGCGCGGAAAAGGCCTGGGCCACGTTCCACGCCGAGCGGATGAATTCCCTGAAAAGGGCGCGGGTATCCTCATCATCCTGTAAATGGTGCAGGCGCAGCCGCCAGCGCAGGGCAGGCAGGACGAGGGGACCGAGGGGGATGTCGAGACTGCCGAGTGAGGCGTGAAAAGTGAGGAGTGAATCTAACCCAAGGGGCGCGAGCGCGGCGTCGAGGGCGGGGTCGGGCTGCCAGGTGAACCAGCGCGCGTCGGCGGCGTGGTAGTTGATGCGGCTCTGGCGCACGCACATGCCGCACGGCATGGGGGCGGATGGGTTCTCGGGGTCGGCGCCGAGCACACAGCGCGTCAGCCCGCGCTGGCAGGCAAAGTGGATGACCGGCACGCCCGCCTCGCGCAGCGCCCAGGCGCTGATGAGCGAAAAGGCCGCGTTTTGGCTGTGGCCGCTCAGCCGCGTGGAGGCGTTGAAGATGACCACCGGCTGCGCGGCAGGCTGGGGGCGGGCGTGTGTTGCCACAGCGCGGGCCGCGCGGACGGTGCGGTAGAGGTCAACCAGGCGGCTGAGGCGGGGAAGGGGCATGGGTAAAGAGTAAAACGTAAAGCGTAAGGCCGTAAGGGGTAAATACCGGCGGCTAATCTTCGGCGGTGACGCGGCGCAGTTTTTTGAGTGAAGAAAGTTCGCTGTCGTAAACCCTTTTGACGCCGTCGCCCAGGCTGGCTTCGGTGACGCGGATGTACTTGACGAGGCGCTCGAAGCCGCCGGGTTCGACCGAGGCGGCCTGGTCGGAGCCCCACATGGCGCGGTCGAGCGTGAGGTGGCGTTCCACCATGTTGGCGCCAAAGGCGACCGCAATGGCGGACGGAACCAGCCCCACTTCGTGCCCGGAGTAGCCGATGGGATTGCGGGGGAATTCCTTGCGCAGGGTTTCGATCATGCGCAGGTTGAGCTCTTCCGGCTCGCACGGGTAGGTGCTGGTGCAGTGCATGATGACCAGGTTCTCGCCGCCAATGACGCCGACGGCTTTGTGGATCTGCTTCATGGTGGACATGCCGGTCGAGATGATCATGGGTTTGCCGGTCTTGCGGGTGTACTTGAGCAGGTTGTGGTCGGTGAGTGAGGCCGAGGGCACCTTGTAGGCCGGGGTGTCGAACTGCTCCATAAAATCCACCGACTGCTCGTCCCAGACCGAGACCATCCAGGCGATGCCTTTTTCTTTGCAGAAGCGGTCGATCTCGCGGTATTGCTCCAGCTCGAATTCGACCTTGTAGCGGTAATCGAGGTAGGTGATGTAGCCCCAGGGGGTTTCGCGCATCTGCTTCTGCTGTTCGGGCGGGGTGCACACATCGGGGGTGCGCTTCTGGAACTTGACGGCGTTGGCGCCGGCATGCGCAGCGGCTTCGATCATTTTCTTGGCGATCTCGAGGTCGCCGTTGTGGTTGATGCCGATCTCGGCGATGACGTAGGCGGGGTGTCCATCGCCGACCAATCGGCTGCCAAATTTCATTTCACGGGTCATTGGGTTTCTCCTTGTTTTTTTGAGCGTCACGCTTCAAACGTGACTTACCGGTTTTGTTTGAGGATCATGTCGCACAGCTCGCGCACCGCACCGCGCCCACCGTTTTGGGTGAGCACGAAATCGGACTGACGCAGCACTTCGGGGTGAGAGTCAGCCACCGCCACGAACCAGCCCACGTGCGGCGCGCACGGCAGGTCGTTGACATCGTTGCCCAGGAAGACAGCCGCGGCCGGGTCTATTCCCTTTTGGGCCAGCAAGGCTTGCAGGGCGGTGGCTTTATCTTCGATGCCCTGCAGGAAGGGCACCTGGATCTTCTGGCAGCGTGAGGCCACCACCGGGTTGATCTCTTTCGAGATGACCTGCGTCTGCACCCCGGCGTTGCGCAGCAGCATGAGCCCATAGCTGTCGCTGCGGTCTGAAGCGACCGACTCGCGCCCATCCTGGTCGGTCCACACGCGGTTGTCGGTGATGACGCCGTCGAAGTCCATGACGAGCATCCCGATCCTGTCGGGCATGGGGCGTTTTGCCGGGCCGGGCGAGACAAAGTCCAGCCCGCCAAAAGCCACCAGCCACTCGGCGCGCACCCAGTCGTTGAGGTTGTCGAGGTCAACGGTGAATTTCGGGTCGATGATGAGCGGGTAGATCACGTCGCCGCTCATCGAGCCTTTTTGGAGGATGGCGCGCGGGCGGATGGCGTCAATGTGCCCGGTCTGCCAGTAGACGGGCGGCAGGACCTGGCGCGGGGCGTTGTACGGCTCGTCGATGCCGGGCACGGCCAGCAGGCTGCGCATGGGGCCGCTGCCATCTTCAGGCAGGCGCCACATTTTGTGCGGGTTCTGCCCGGCCGGGACGATGCCGCGCACGCAGTCGGCATCGTCGTGCGCCAACAGGGTGCGGATGGCGCCGTCCACGCAGTCACGCGGGCGGATGGGCGAGGTGGGGCGCAGTTGGATGACCACGTCCGGGTGGTAGTTCTCCTTTTCGGACAGCCAGCGCAGGGCATGCTCGAAGACCGGCAGGTCGGTGGTCTTGTCTTGCGCGAACTCGGCCGGGCGCAGGAAGGGGGTTTCGGCGCCCCATGCGCGGGCCACCGCCGCGATCTCTTCGTCGTCGGTGCTGACGATGACGCGCGTGACCAGCCCGGACTGCCTGGCGGCCGCGATGCTCCACGCGATGAGCGGGTAGCCGCTGAAATTGCGGATGTTCTTGCGCGGGATGCCTTTCGAGCCGCCGCGCGCGGGGATGATGGCGAGGATATTCATCAACTTACCACGCCGTCCAGCCGCCGTCCACGATCACGTTGTTGCCGGTCATGTACGAGGAGGCCTCGGAGGCCAGGAAGAGCAGCGCGCCGTTCATCTCATCCTTTTTGGCCATGCGGCCGAGGATGGTCTTGGCGGAATAGTTCTGCACGAAATAATCTTCGTGGTTGTTGAACACGCCGCCGGGCGTGAGCGCGTTGACGCGGATCTCGGTTCCGGCGTAGTAGGCGGCCAGGTATTTGGTGAAGCCCATCACACCGGCCTTGGTGGTGGTGTAATAGACCGGCTTGAAGGCCACGCGCCTGCCGTCCTTGATGTAGATGCGCTGGTCGGGCCCGTTGAGCCCGTAGGTGGAACAGATGTTGATGATGCTACCCTTTTTGCCCTGAGCCACCATTTGTTTGGCCACGGCTTGCGTCACCAAAAACATGCCGGTCAGGTTGACTCTGAGGGCCGCGTTCCACTGCTCGAGCGGGTAATCCTCGAACGAGCCGGGGGCAATGCCCCTGGCGGCCGCATCGGGGTCGAACTTGGGGTCGAGCGCGGCGCTGTTGACCAGCACGTCTACGCGCCCGAAGGCGGCGATCACCTTTTGGAGCATGGCGTTGACGGATTCGGGTTGGGTGATGTCGGTGGGGGCGGCCAGGGCGCGGTAGCCGGCCGCAGTCAGCGAATCGGCTACGGCGGCGCACTTGTCCGCGTTCAAATCCAGCACGACGACGGCCGCGCCGGCCTCGGCCAGTGTGCGGCAGAATTCGGCGCCGAGCAGGCCCACGCCGCCGGTGACGATGGCCACGCGGCCTTCCAGGTTGAATTTATCGAGTATGGTCATGGTTCTCCTCAGGGGACGCCATAAATGACTTTCATTTGTTCGGTCACTTCTGGCGCGCACATGGTGAAAGGTTTGTTCATTTCCGGGTCGCAAGTATGCACGGAAAAGTAAGCGCCGCATACGTCGAAGCAGGTTGAGACGATGCACGGCAAGCCGTTGGTATTGATGCGGCATTCGGTTTCGCAGCCCAGGTTCTTGCCGAGTTCGCTGCATTCGGGGCGGGCAAAGTAGGTGCGCCGCACGGGGAATGTGACCAGGTTGGCGCGCACCACGGTTTGCGCTGTCCAGGCGGTTTGACCGTTGGCGGGATCGGTGAGCATGGCGGTCACTTGCTGGTCGAGTGGGGGCATGGCCAGCCCGTTGCAGAACAGGCGGTCTGGGGCGGAGGAGTCAGTTTTGCAGTCGTAAACGCGCGCATCCAGCCCCAGGGTGAGCGGTACGCCGATGCCCGGCAGTCGTAGGGTGATGCGTACCCCGCCCACCTGCATGTTTTCGATGGACAGGATCTCGAAGGCCGCGAACTGGGCCAGCGGGGTGGGCGGTGGGGTGGGGCTGGCGGTCGGCGCGGGTGATGCAGTGAAGGTGGCGCTGGGCGGCAGCGGGCTTGCGCTCGGCGTCGCCGGGGCGCTGGCGGTCGCCAGGGGAGTGGCGCTGGACTGGGGCGTGACCGGGGCGGGCGCGCAGGCGGCCAGCAGGGAAAAAACGAGTAAGACGATCAACTTTCTCATGCCAGGTTTATCACTTTTCCTTCGAGGTTGGATTGCCGCGCCGCGGCGACCAGCTCTTGCGCGCGGATGCCATCCTCCAGCGTGCAGGCGGGCGCGGCTGCGCCGTGCGCCACCTTGATGAAGTGTCGCGTCTGCTCCAGGAACATCACATTGCGCTCGAACCCTTCGGGCGGCGCAAAGGAGGTCACTTCTGCGGCGGGCGGGTCGGCCTGCCACGTGCCAAACGGCTGCGGCATGCGCAGGAAGTGCAGCACGCCATCGGCATTATCCCACCGAAGCGTGCCATTGGCGCCAACAATTTCCATACGATGCACCGGCGGGCGCTGCACATAGTTCACATGCACGCTGCCCAGCGCGCCGCTGGCAAAGCGCAGCCCCATCTCGGCCACATCCTCCACGTCCATTTCCAGCGGGCTGATGTGTCCGTTGAACGACCAGAGCGCCTGCACCTCGCCCAGCAGCCAGCGCATGTAATCGAGCGGGTGTGTCAGCGTGGCGATCACCCCGCCGCCCAGGTCGGCGCGCGCGGCGTAGGTTTGGCGGTAATCTTCCCACGGGTGCCAGTTGGGCACATACTCGCCCCAATGCGCATGGAAGGCGAGCACCTGTCCCAGGTCGCCGCTGCGGATCAGTTCGGCGGCTTTTTTCAGCGTGGGATGGAAGCGGAACTGGAAGCCGACCAGGACTCTTGACCCCGAGCGGGATACGGCGTTTCGCAGCGCATCCACCCGCTCGTCCAGCGCCCCGGAAACGGGTTTTTCCAGAAAGAGGTGCATCCCTGCCTCGGCGGCCGGCAGGGCCACATCCAGGTGCAGGGCGGTGGGGTTGGTCACGAAAACGGCAACCGGCTTTTGGGCCAGCGCAGAATCCAGGTCGGTGAATGTCTCGAACCCGGCCAGTTCGTCATCCGGCAGGGTCGATTTGCGCGTGCGGTACAGGATGATATCATCCTCGCCCAGCGCGCGCAGGTTGCGGAAGTGACGGCGGCCGATGGATCCCAGACCGGCGATCAGGAATTTCATGATTTCATCTCCAAAACGGATAATATGAATTGTGCTGTACGTTTACCGGCGCTGGCATCGGTGTAAGTGATCTCGCGTTCGATAAAGGCCCGGCGTTCGGCGGAATCGAGCGCGGGGTTTTGGAGATAGGCGTTCAGGATGTGGCGCAGTTCGGCCTCGTTCTGCGCCACGCGCCCGGCTTTGGCCTCGCGGAAGCGCTGGTGCGTGGGCCAGTTGCCGATCTTCTTGAGCGAGAGCGAGAACTTGCCCGGCACGTTCCAGCCGCCGGGGGTGTCGATCACGGCCGCCACGATGGGCGTATCGTGCACAGCCGTCTCGACCACCATGGTGGAGTAGACCGTTACGAGCACATCCGAGTGCGCCATCATGGACGATTTTTCGTCCATGTCTTCGCCGCCGTAGTAGCCCAGCGAGCCGCCCATGGCCACCGGTTTGACCACATGCACGTGCGGGTACTGCTTTTCGAGCGCAAAAATGCGCTCGCGCTCTTCGGCGAAGATCTGCGGTTTGTTTTGGAAGTGACTGGGGTGCAAACGTACCAGCAGCTGTGCCGGTTCTGCCAGCGCACTGGAGGCGGCCAGTTTGGCCAGCGCCTCCACGTTGGGGAAGTTCGGCGCGAAGTGGACGAAGGAGCAGGCGTAGGAGATCAGTTTGCGGGCCGGGTCCAGCCCGTGCAGTTTGAAGTAATCTTCCTTCGAGAGCTGCCATTCTTTGCGGAAGTAGCCATCGTAGCTGGGAATGCCGCCAACATGCACGCGGGCCGGGTCCCAGTCTGAGCCGTAGACCAGCTCGTCTTTTTGCAGCTGCGACCAGCAGGTGGCGTAATCCATGGGCGCGCCGCGGATGGCGTAGCTGGAAGGGTTGTCCCAGCCGACGATGGCCGCCATGCTGGGGATGCCGCGCGCGTGCGCCTCGCGCAGGATGTAGCGATCCATGCGCCAACCGGCCGTGGAGGCGATGACCAGATCGGGTTGGTATTTCTCGAATAGATCGGCGTACAGGTTGGGGGTGAAGCGCAGCTGGGCGCGCACGAGGGCCTGCCGCGCGGCCGAGAACGTGCGCAGGGCGAGGGTGGCCAGCGCGGCGGGGATCCATATCCCCAGCCGGAACTTCCACGAGTTCTCGACCCACACTTCCCAAATGTGGCTGTCCATGGCTTCGTTGTTGATGCGCCACGAGCCGCCCACGCGCCGCAGGTAGGCCAGCAGCCACTGCCAGCGCGGGCTGACCTTGTTGGCATAGGCGTTGGCTTGTTTGAGCCGCAGCCCCTCAAAGGTGAGCCCCGGGCGGGCAAAACGCGCGGCGATGCGCTCTTTGGTGTCGTCGTCGGTCAGCACGACCACGCGCACACCCGCATCGAGCAGCGTGGAGACCACGTTGCTTTGCAGGAAGTAGATGATGGCCATGCCGTGGTCGGCGGAGATGAAGATGGTCATTGGTTATTTTTTATGCATACGAACAGCCGCCTGGTGGTGCCAAAGCCATAGATAAAAAAGCGGCGCAATCCTAGCCGGTAAAGCAAAGAGTTCATGAACATCAACAACTTTTGCATTGGCAATTTCAGCCAGATCCTGTTGAGCACAGGTGGATGCCATTGCGAGAAAACTGTGGTTTTAAAACCGTTCTTTTGAAATAAGGCAATCCATTCACGAATAGTATATTCATGCTCGCCAAAATCGCGGCGGGTGAAACTTTGGCCTTCTGGAACGCCGTATTTCTTTTTTAAGTTGCCATTAAGTTCTACATCCAACTTGGCTTCTAATTGAGCGCGTGTATAGTGGTCATCCCAGGCGCGGTCTATTGCCACAATAATGCCGCCGGGTTTGAGAACACGGGCACATTCACGCAGTGTGAAATCGAGATCCTCTGCATGGTGGAAAGAGTCAATATCCAGCACATAATTGAGAGACTGATCAGGGACTTCAAGATTGTTGAAATCTCCAACTACGCGTTGGATTTTTGCGGTTTCTGCCTGAATGCTTTCGAAAACAACCGGCATTATGGAAAGCACAAATTGCTCCGAGAATTCAACGGCATAAACCTTGTTAATAAACGGCAGGCGTGACAAAATCCCTGCACCAACCCCGGTACCCGAGCCGACATCAATAGCCTGACCGGTTACATTAAGTCCGATTTTTTTTAGAAAATCGAAACCAGCGAGGATCAATTCGTTCAATTGGACAAAGTCGCGCAAGGCTTGCCCATGTGCCTCTTGGATATTGATACCCTGCCCGAGAGCATTGCTTTCTTGTTCGGCGCGATGGTTCATGCTTTCTTTGGCTTTTTGTAGAGCCAGTTCAGTCATTTTCCAGTAGAGTACATCTTTGTTGTTCATTTTTTCCTGGCGGTTATTGAGAATAGTAAATTTTGAATATCTGATCGTAAAACTTCAGTAATACTTTTTTTACGGGGGTAAATTCAAAAAACTTCCGCAAAAAGTCTTTATTTTTCACCTTTTTGTGAACGCGATACTTGTTTTTTATATAATCGGTAGAATTACTCAGGTTCATAACCAGCGGGTCAGGCGTCATCAGGCGCAGCAAACCGGCAGTATTGACACGTTCATCCAACTGTTTGACCTGCCCCATGGGCTTGTCCATGTCGAAGGGTAGGAACTGTGCCAGCGTGGATTTGTACGCCACGAACTGCCAGTGGCTGGCGCCCACAAAGGCGCGTTTGCCATGATAATTGATCGTCCAATAATCTGTTTCATCGTAACGGGCGCGAATCTCATCTTCGGGTTGCCCCAGACTCAGGTCAAATTCGCGGTAAGTTTCCCAGGGGATGTGCTTGCCCTGGGTGGGCTGCGCGCCTGCGGTATGCGCGGCCCATTCGAGCGTGGCGGTGTAGATGTGTGGCTTGGTGTGGAAGGGCCGCGCGGTGACCATGCCCACGTTGGGGAAGGTTTCGAGCAGTTCCACCGAGCGTGAGAGCCAGCCGGGGTAGTACAGGATGTCGCTGTCGGAGTAGGCGATGATCTCGCCCGGTGCGCCCGCCAGGATGATGTTCCACGCGCCGCCCTTGCCGAGGTTCTTCTCGGAAAGCAGCAGGTACTGGATGCGCCCGGCTTCCTTCTCGGCGATGAGGTAGTCGCGCACTTCGGGGCACGAGCCGTTGTCGAAAACCATCAGATCGAAGGGCAGGCCGGACTCATTGCGCATAGACTCGAGGCTGACCTTGAGCACATCCAGCGCCTCGGCGTAGAACCCGCTTAGGAAGGGGATGTAGTTCAGCACCGCCACGGTGATCCGTTCGGGTTTGGCGACGGTGGAGACGAATTTGGCAGGGTTTTGACCTTTACGCATGTTAAGTGACCAGTGAAAAGTGATTATTGAAATTTCTGGCGCAGGCGGCGCAGGGTTTCGGAGAGGCGGGCCGAACCGAGCGCGAGCAGCGGCCAGGCTTCGATGCGCCGCCACAGACGCTCGGGCTCCATCTTTTGTGGTTGGATGTTGCCGTTCACGAGGCGTTTGTCGGTGTCGAGCAGGGTGAAGCGCGTTTGGGCGCGACCACCCGCCAGGCGGATGTTCTCGTCGGTTTCGGGCAGTTTGTAGTGCGGCTGGCCGCCCGGCAGGTGGGCGTAATCGTGGTTCTGGTGGATGATGGTGACATCGTGGGTGGCGTCGATGGCGGGCCAGCCTTCTTTGCGGGCTTTGTAGATCATCCAGTTGTCCCAACCGGCGCGGCCAACCGCAAAATCGGGCATGTCGGCAAAGCAGGCGCGGGGGAAGATGAAGTAATCGGACCCCATGGGGCGGTGGAGCGCGCCGCGCGCGGCGACCTCCGAGCGGAGAGTCGGCTCCCAGCCGGGAGCAAAATCGAGCGGGGCGGTGAGGTCCATGTCCCAGCGCTGACCGACGATGAGGAAGCGTTCGGCCTGCTTAACGGCATTTTGGGCCGCATCCAGGGCATCCGAAAAGAAAATGATATCGGCGTTGACGTAGCACAGCAGGGGCGCATCGCTGTTTTGGCGCGCCAGCCCGAAGATGGACGAGAGCAGCGGTGTGCCGTGCGCGTTGCAGGCGACATTGGGCAGGTGCTTGCCCCCGAACTCGGCAGCGGCCTCGGCGATGCCGGGCTCATTACCGACCAGGATGACATCGCAACCGGGGAGTTGCTTCCACGATTGGATGGCATTGCGCTGGATGGTGGCAATGTGCGGGTTGGTGAAGGGCTTGGGAGCCGTGAAGATGGTGAGGAGGGTCATGTTTCGGTTTTAGCCACAGATGCACAGATAAACGCCGATTTATCTTTTCACATCTGTGTGGGTCTGTGTTTATTCGTGGCTGGTTCCGGCGCGGGTATCGGTTTCGGTCATGTTCTTGTGGCGCACACCGGCGTTGATCTCGCTGAGCTGTGGCTCGCGGTGCACGAGGTCGAGCACATCGAGCCAGGTGAAATCGGTGCGGCCATCAAAGCGGGCCGCCACCTGGCGCACAAATTCGAGGTCGTCGGGGGTGTCCACCGTCCAGCGCAGCGCGCCCAGGTCTTCGGTGTGGTTGAGCAGCAGCACGCCGAAGCGGCCGGGTTCTTCGTAGAAATAGGGCATGACGTGCTCGCGCTCGAACGGTTCGATGGCGGCGTCCCAGATCATTTCCAGCCCGGAGAAGGTGCACACCTCCACATCCAGCCCGATGGGGTAGGTGCGCCCGAAGGGGGGCGGCAGTCGGTTGGCCACGAAGTCGAACGGGAAGCGGCGCGTGGGCACGGGCAGGTTGGCGGGGCGCGTGCCGATCAGTTTATCCTGCTTCTGGAAGCGCCCGTGGAAGGCATCCAGCGTGCGGTCGATGAGGGCCGGGTCGATCAGCGGGCAGTCGGCGGTGATGCGCACCACGATCTCGGCCAGCTGCGAGCGGGCCGCGTTGTAGTAGCGGTCGAGCACGTCGAAGGCGCTGCCGCGGTAACACGGCACGCCCTGTGTGGCGCAAAAGGCGGTGATGGGGTCATCCGCGGGGTCGTCGGTGGTGGCGACCATCACTTCGTGCACCTGCGTGGCGCGGCGGGTGCGCTCGACCACCCATTGCAGCATCGGTTTGCCGGCTATATCGAGCAGCACCTTGCCGGGCAGGCGCGAGGAGCCCATGCGGGCCTGGATAATGGCAACAGATCTCGGGGGCACGTTATTTTCCTAATTCGATGGTCTGCTGGTAGGCAGCCAGTAGTTTCTGCACATTTTTGGGCCAATCGGCCTTGGCTTCGGCGGTGGCGCGGGCGTTTTTGCCGATAGCGGGCAGGCTTTTGCGCTGTTCGATGGCCTTGATGATCTTCGCGGCCAGTTCATCGGCAGCGCCATCGTGGAAGAGCCAGCCGTTCTCGCCTTCGTGCACCCATTCCTTGTTGGCCGGGATGTCCGAGACCAGGCACGGCAGCCCGCAGGCCAGCGCCTCCATGAGCGAGACGGACGAGCCATCGACATGCGAGGGCGAGATGTACAGGTCGGCCATGTTGTAGAACCGCGGCAATTCCTTGTTGGGAACGTAGCCGGGATAGACGACCCGGCCGGATGCCTCGCCGCGCTCGAGCATCTGGCGCAGCCTGGCGCCCTGCGACCCGCCCCCGAGCAGCAACAGGCTCACGTCTTCCCGCTGCCGGGCTACCGTTATGAAGGCCCTGGCCAGCACATCCACGCCGTAGTTCGGCTCCCAAGAGCGGTTGCAGAAAACGGTAAAACCGCTGTCGGATCGCGGGGCATCGGGATTTGGGGCAAAATGTTCCAGGTCCACGCCCCACGGGAAGACGACCGTGCGGGCGGAGTCCATGCCGTAAAGCACGGCCTTGTCGCGGGTGACGTTGGCGTCACTGGTGAAATAGGTGGAGCGCCGCAGCGTGAAGCGCGTGACCCACTCCCACCAGCGGTTGCGGTGGACATCGTTCATCAGGTCGAAGCCCCACGACATGGTCAGGATGGGGCGGAAGCCCGTCAGCACGGCGATGAACGCGCAGGTCTGGATGGGCCCGGCGTGGATGAGGTTGGGTTGGATGCGCTGGATGATGCGGCGCAACCCCAGCACATATTTTGGCAGGTCGTGCCAGCGGAAGATGTCGCGCCCGCCTTGCCACTGCACCTGCTCGATGTTGGGCGGCACCGGGCGGCTCTCGGTCTGGCGCGGCCCGCGCTGCAGGCGCACGTAAAAAACCTCATGTTCGCTCTCGGACAAAGCGGACAGGAAACGATGGTCGTGGGGGGAGTAATCGAGTGAAAAGTAGATGATCTTCATAAAAAACATTACCACAATGGCAACAACGGAGCACGACGGAAAAAACCTTTGTATGGGCTAATAAACCATGCGTTTGAAACCATCTTTGAAATGCCGAACATTGAAATTCATCAAATAACCGAGCCTGCATCCTGTCATTTTGAGATACGTGATGAGCTGCGCTTGATATAGGGGGTTCATTTGCTCCACTGCTTTGAGTTCCAAAATAACCTTACGTTCAACCCAAATATCAACACGCAACCCTGTTTCGACAAAAACTTCCTGGTATTTCACAGGCAAGGAAACTTGGGTGTCCGCTTCCAGTCCAAGTTTTCGAATCTCGTAAGCCAGGCAAGCTTCATAAACGGATTCCAGCAACCCCGGGCCAAGTGTCGAATGAACCGTATAAGCAGCATCCAGGACTTTTGTGCCTATTTCCTCCACATCCAGTGGTACGAGCTTATGAGACCTGCTTATTGGCGAGCTAATTTCCATAAACGCTTTTCCGTCGTGTTCCGTATTTGCCGTCGTGGTAAAAGGGTTTACGCACCCAGGTCTGTCCAGCGCAGTTCCTTGCCTTTGGGCATGTCGGCCAGGGCTTTGGTGCCGATGACATTGGGGAGTTGGTCAGGCTTGATGGCGCCGGGGGTGGCCGGGCGCAGCACGTCGATCATCTCACGGGTGAAAACTTCGCCGGCTTTGATGTCGCGCGCGGCCCGCAAGCAGCGACGCTGCACAACCTGCGTTTCCTGTTCGTTGGCAGTAATGAACTTATCTGCCGAGCCGAGCGCGCGCTCCAGCAGGCGTGTTTCTCTCACCATGTGTGCCCAGTCTGTGGGGTTGAGCGCAAACTTGTGATCGGGGCCTTCGCGGTCGTTGCTGTCGGTAAAGTGACGCTCGATCATGCGCGCGCCAAGCGTCACTGCGCCGAGCACCGTGGCGTTGCCGTGGGTGTGATCGGACAGCCCCAGCACCACGTTGGGGAACATGGCGGCATAGGTCTTAAGCACGTTCAGGTTGATGAAATCATAGTTCTCGAGGCTTGCGGTGTAGTTGGTGTTGCACTGCATTACGCACAATTGCCGGTTGATCTTCAAAATGGCATGCACAGCTTTTTGCACTTCGCCAATGTTGGCCGCGCCGGTGGCAAGGATCATCGGCTTGTCTTTGCTGGCCATGTGTTCCAGCGCCTCGATCCAGTCGATCTCGCCAGAACCAACCTTGTAAGCCGGGATGTACGGATCGACATGCTCAATCGACTCGTAGTCGTACGGCGAAGTGAAAAAGTCAATTCCGACCTTGTCACATTCCTCTTTCAAAATCGGCGTCCAATCCTGTGGCAGCGAGGCGGCGGCGTACACCTCGCTGACGGATTTCTTCCACGTGGCCTGGTGCGAGACCTGGGAATTCATGTGGGTAAAGCCATACTCCGAAACGATCTTGGGCGCCTGAAAATGCTGGAACTTGGCCGCATCTGCGCCTGCTTCTTTGGCAAGGCGGATGAGCATTTTGGCGCGCTCCAGGTCGCCGTCGTGATTGGCGGCGATATCAGCAATGAAGTAAGTGGGGCGGTTGGGCCCGATGATATGAGAACCAATTTTGAATTCCATGTGTTCCTCCGTTTGTTGGGGCGGATCGCGATCCGCCCTTACAGTTGTTGATAACTGCGCATTTTCTGTGGATAACCCTGCTGGTACTGTGTATAAAACTTTTTGATTCCGGTGGAAACGCCGGGGATGTCCATGCCCAAGTCGGTGGATAACTTGTGAACAGACAGGCGCAGGTTGTGGGAACGGCGGGCCGTTAAGCTGGAATCTTCAACCGAAATGGGGATAACTTGTTGAGAATCGAAGACAAACTGTTGAGAAATACGCAACCCGAAATTGTACTTCGTGAGCGCTTCCGACCCGACCACGTGGTACAGCCCTGAAAGGCTTTTTTCCAACATCCGGACGAGCGTTTCCGCCAGGTCGCCGACGAACATGGGGCAGAACCACACGTCAGTGAAGCCATTGCAGGTTTGGCCTGTGGATAAGTTGTTGAAAAAAAATTCCGACAGGCTGCGCCTGCCCGAGAGGCTCCAGCCAAAGAAATTGACGCGCGCCACCGCGGCCCGGGGATTGGCGGAGAGCACGTTGCGCTCGCCATCCAGCTTGGTTTGGGCGTACACGCCCAGTGGGTTGGGCGCGTCATCCTCGGTGTAGGTGCCGTCTTTGGTGCCGTCGAAAACGGCATCGGTGGAGATGTGCAAAAAGCGGATGCCCATGCGGGCGGTAGATGCGGCCAACTCGCCCGGCAGGTCGGCGTTGAGGCGCTGCGCCAGGGATGGATCTGCTTCGCAGGCTTCGAGGTTGGCCAGGGCGGCGGTGTGGATGAGCGCATCGGGTTTGACCACCTCGAGGATACGGTCAGCCGCATGCGGGTCGAGCAGGTCGGCGCGGATAAGCTCGAAGGGTGGCTTCGCCAGTTTGGAGCGATCCACGCCGACAATGGTATGAGTCCCCATCTCCATCAAAGAGAGGTTGAGGCCCAAAAGACCGGAGGCGCCAGTGACGAGGATTTTCATGGTCGAGATTCGAGTATTCGATATTCGGGTAACGAACATCGAATATCGTCCTATCCTTCGAGCGTCCCCGCCGCGAACGCTTCTTCGAACGGGGCGATGTACTTTTTGATGCCTTCCACATCCAGCCATTCGGTGTTGTTGTCGCTGGTGTAGGTGAAGCCTTCGGGCAGGGGTTTGCCTTTGCCCTGCCACGAGTAGCCAAACCAGATGGCTTCGGCGGGCTGGATGACGTACATGCCGGGGAGCTCGATGGCGTGGCGGGCTTCGTCTTCGGAGAGCAGGTCTTCGTGCAGTTTTTCGCCGGGGCGGATGCCGATGATCTCGATCTTTGCCTCGGGGGCGATGGCTTTGGCAAGGTCGACGACCTTGGTGCTGGGGATCTTGGGCACGAAGACTTCGCCGCCTTCCATTTGCTCGATGCAATTGATGACGAAGTGCACGCCCTGCTCGAGCGAGAGCCAGAAGCGGGTCATGCGCTCGTCGGTGACGGTGATCTTGCCGGTGGCGCGCAGTTTGAGGAAGAGCGGGACGATGGAGCCACGCGAGCCGACCACGTTGCCATAACGCACGCACGCGTAGCGTGTGGCGGTGCCAGCGGCGTAGGCGTTGCTCTGGATGGCGAGCTTCTCGGCGACGAGTTTGGTGCCGCCATAAAGATTGGCCGGGCTGACGGCCTTGTCGGTGCTGAGAACGAGCACTTTGGCCACACCTGCATCCAGCGCGGCTTCGACCACGTTGGCGGTGCCCATGATGTTGGTCTTGATGGCCTCCATGGGGTTGTATTCGCAGGCGGGAACCTGTTTGAGCGCGGCGGCGTGAACGACGATATCTACGCCGTGCATGGCGCGCACCAGGCGCTCGCGGTCGCGCACGTCGCCGATGAAGTAGCGCAGACACGGGTCATCGTAGCCGTGCACGCGCATTTCGTGCTGTTTCAGTTCGTCGCGGCTGAAGATGATGACCTTTTTGGGGTTCTTTTCCGCGAGCAGGGTCTTGGTGAATTTTTTGCCGAACGAGCCGGTGCCGCCGGTAACGAGTACGACTTTGTTGGTCCAGTCCATTTTTGTCTCCATATTGTTAACCACGAAGGTTCACAAATTTTTGTCGGGTTCAATCTTGTGAAATTGATAATCGGCTTTTTTTTCAAAGAGAGCCAGTTGGTTGACTGTCATCATTGCCATTTGCGGTTCAGGATCATAATTCAATACAAGCGCTTCAAGCATGGGGTTCCGATTCGCTTCGCTTGCGCCAACATGATAGAAATGTTCGCGTGTGAAAACTATAAATTTCTGCGAATATTTTTCCAATGCCGGGTTTTGCCTGTAACGATTGCTATGCCAAGTTGAAAGGATGAATTTTGCCGGTGTTTGTGCCAACAAGTCATATAAATCCTGTTCGTCCTTTTCCGTCCAGCTATTGAAATAATCTGTGTGTCTGCCGATGTAGGGAGGATCACAATAGATCATATCTTTTTCAGTGGCAAATGCTAGAACTTGACGGAAATCGGCGCAGATAAATTGCCAATCATACAAACTCAAGGCCTGGCTGACTTGTTTGATCTGGTTGGTTATTTTGGTGACATAAGCCTGGGCAAAGCGTCCCGGCTTATGTCCAAATGGCACATTGAATTTGCCACTTTTGTTGAATCGCATCACGCCATTGAAAGATGAACGGTTCAAAAATAACAAATCAAGGGGATCACCATTTTTATTGAAACGTTCTCGTATTTCGTAATAATGCGCCTCACCTTTTTCGCGCAGGATATTTCCTTCTGATGTCAAAAATTCTTTGGCAATACCCGGTGTGATTTGCCCGGATTTGATGGCGTTGTATAAATTGATAATATGCGGGTTTATATCGGCAAAAATGGCTTTTTGCGGGCGAATATTGAACCCAACCACCCCGGAACCCATAAATGGCTCGATCCATGTTCCGTCAGGAGAAAGCGAAACATGATCATGTATCCATTCTGCCAGGCGGGTTTTTATTCCCTGGCATTTGAGCGGGGGAACAGCAACTCTCATGCTCTCTTTTTCCTGCCAGGCTTGTTTTTCATCGGATTCGCAAGTGAAATATCGTTACCGCGATATGCCAGATATTCTTTCAAAAGCGTGATCTTTTTGGGTGTGCCGTTGGGCAAAATCGTTGTAATTTTGCCATAGTTCATCCAGTATTCATCGAATACTTCTTCGCCCAGGTTCTTGAAAACGCCATTGGCACTGAGAATATCCTCGATTTTGGTGATACTGCCAATATTGGCTGTGTTTGAACTCCCCTGTTTATCGCTTGCAATCTCCCATTTTTCTGAAACGAAAAACTGGAAATCCCTGATAACCGAAACAATGGATTGCAATTGATTTATCTCGTAAACTCGTGTTTCATCCATCTTATCGGATGCTGAGCGCGAATAGATGATACCGAGGCAAAAATGCCCGGCATATTCGTTGTAGGGGAATTGGATGTTCTTTTTGCTGGCACGGTCAATGAAATATCTGCCATGAGATCCCAGGGTGAATCCATTACAAAAACCGGGGTTGTCTGGCAAGCGATAGGTCGTTTTCAAATCCACAGCAAATTTGATCGATTCATCATCAGCTTTTACAAAGGATAAATCGGGGTAATAGTTTTGCTGCTCTGCCAAAACAATAAAATATCCATTTTGCCGTGCAAATTCGAGCAATTGGGGGAAAAGATGGATTTCCAAAATCTTGGAAACGATTTTGGTATCTGATGAAATTGTGTAGATGTTACGAAAAACATCAATAAAGCCTTTGACTGTCCATTGTTGGTCAGGAGATGCAATTTGATTTTGCAAAGTGTTAACAAAGGCTGTCATCTTTTTCTTGAATTCAATTTTGGTTTGCTCGCGTTTCCGCATAATTTCCTCAAAAGTGGTGAGGTGAAACTTATATTTATCTGGTGACAAATCCAAATTACCCAGTTGCGGATCTAGAAACAACTCAGAAAGGGTTCATTTTCTCAACACGATCAACGGATACTGCCCGTTCTCGCCAAAGTAGCGCGGGTATTTATTTTCGAGCCAGTACACCAGCTTAAGCCACAGTTTGCCGCCGTTCCACGGCTGGATGACCGCACGCAGGAAGCGCACGCTCAGGCTGCGCCACGGGCGGATTTCGGCCGGGATGCCCATGCGCGCGAACTCCGCTTTGAGGTGCGGGGCGTCGAGGTGCTGGGTGTAGGTGCCGGTCGGGGCGAGGGCAGGCTGTTTTGACGGCGATTCCGGTTGGGGCGCGGCCGGCTGTGTTTTTGGCTGAAAGCGGCGGAAAAATCCGTTCAGCCAGTCGTATTTTTTCACCAACCAGCCGAGATTCTTCATCAGCGCGGGGGTCTTCCAGGCGTTGACGATGGCCGCGCTGCGCCCGGGCCTGAGTGTGCGGAAAAGCTCGGCGTAGGTTCCGGGCTGCTTCTCGACCGTGACGTGGTGGATGGCGTGCAGGCTGACGATGCCATCGAAGGATTCGCTCTTGAACGGCAGTTGGGTGATGTCGCACACCACGAACAGCCCCTTGTTGCCCAGGCGTTTGCGGGCTTCCTTGAGGGCCGTGATCGACAGGTCGGCGCACACGCGGTAGCGGTAATCCTGCGAGTAGGTCAGATATTCGGGGTACTGCACCGGGCCCGAGCCGGCATCCAGCAAATAATCGCCGTTGGGGGCGAGGAACGTGCCCAGGCGCATGTGGCAGCGGTGGATGTATTCGGCGGCCACGGGGCGCAGGTCTTCGTAGCGGGCGTTCTGGTACAGCCCGTCGTCCTGCAGCGACCAGCCGATGCGGTCGTAGAATTCGCGTACGTCTTGCCGGGTGTGTTCGGTCATTACAAATTTTCCCAATCGATGGGTTCGCCAACGAAATGTTCAAAGGTCTTGCCAAATGCGGCGCGGCCTTCGGCGCTGAGCACGCGCCCGACCGTCCAGGCGGGGTATTCCTGCCAGAAACCGGCCAGTTTCCACGGGAAGGGACGCGGGTACTCAAAAAAGAAGCGGTAAGCGTAGCGCCAGGCCAAATCGATCTGCTCGGGCGTCAGGCGCTGGGCGGGCAGGTAGGCCAGGGCTTTATCCAAAATGGCGTAGTATTCGTCCCACGAACTCGGGTCGAGCGTGAAACCGCGCCTGCGGTAGTGTGTCTGGCCCGCGGCAATGACCGGGATGCCGTGCATGCCCATTTCCAAGCCGGTGGTGGTGGTGTAGACCAGCCCCAAATCGGTCAGCCCCATCAGGTCGTAGGTGTTGACCTTTTCCAGCGGGCGCACCAGGTGGATGTGCTCTGGCAACCCAGGCAGGGCGGCGTTGACCACATCCACCATGCTTGGGCCGTGCGTCAGGCGTTCGCCGGGGTGTACGCGGATGACCAGCTGCACGTCCGGGCGTTGCGCGAAATATTTGACCGTCTCGCTGATCCACTCGGCCATGCTGCGGCTGAAGATGTTGCGGCCGAGCGTCAGGCTGTCGCCGAGCACGTTGGTGGTCAGTAGCACCACCGGGCGCGCGTCCAGCCCCAGCGCGGTGCGCACCTGTTCCGCGCCCTGGGTGGCTACATCCTGCCACTTGCGGGCCGACTTGCCGAACGCCTTGCCGCCCATGCGCGCCGACTCGAGTGCTTCGATCTGTTCGCGCTCGGCATCGCTCAGCGGGGTCGCGCCGCGCGCCGCCCACATCGCATCGGTGTTCTGGCGCATCACTTCGTCGTTCAGCGCCATCCAGAACTGTTCGCGGTTGTCGTTGAATTCGTAGGTGATGACCGGGATGTTGAGATGCCGCGCCACGCGGTAGACCGCGCCCAATTCCAGGATGGTGCCATTTGGGACGACGATTACATCTGGGCGGTTTTCCTGCAACAGGCGCAGTACCGTTTTAGCGGCGAACTCATTGCGCGTCACCCGCAACCGGTACACCGCTGACGCGGGGTCGATCTCTTCGACCTGGTCGGTGTACTGGGTGTCGTAGGTGGATACCAAGGCTGCGTCCTCGGCCAGTTTGGCAGGCAGACTGGCTGCGGGTCGTACGTCCAGCAGGGAGACGACCGAGAGCAGATCGGCGGCCGGGGCCAGCACGTCGCGCGTGTACAGGTCCTGTCGTCGCTCATCAAATTTATTGAGGGGTTTGCGCCAATCGGAATAGGGCAGGTACGCGAGGGTAACATCGTGCCCCAATCCGCGCAATATCAGCCCCACCAGCGCGGACTGCTCCACCCAGTAGTGCAGGGTGGCGAACATGAACACTTTTTTGCCCCTGGGGGCGGCGGCCGTATGCGGGCGGGCTTCAGCCGCTGCCTGGGCAATGACGCCACGCAGCCCTTCGAGCTGGTAATGCGCGCGGAAAGGTTTGCCGCGCTGGCGGGTCAGCCAATAGAGGTCGGCGGCGTAGGGCACCGCACCGAGCAGGTTCTTGAGCGAGTTGTTCATGCGGCTCTTTCGATCTCCCACGCCAGGCGCGGGCGCACGGGCCCCGGCCGCGGTTCGGGCCACTGCATGCCCGGCGCGCCGACGGCGTCCACGGTGAAGGACAGGGCTTGCTCGTCCTGGAAGTAGCGTTTGATGCGGTAGGCGCTGGCGTTGATGCCGATGCCGTAGCGCCCTTCGTTGAGCAGGTCGGCGGGCAGGGTGCAGCGGCTGATGTAGCGCCCGGCGGCGCGGTTGGTGAAACGCTCGAAATCTTCGGGTGCGTCGGTGTCGAAGGAGGTCAGCACGTATTCGCCGCGCGCGGTGCTCAGGTAAAACCCGACCCGCAGCCCCTGGATGGGCCCGCCCAGTTCGTATTCAAATTCGAGGGTCGAGGCTTCGGACGAGCGCAGGGTATCGACCACGTTGCCGCGCGAATCGCGCAGGCGTAAAACCAACGGGCGGAAGGGCGCGGCATCTGCCGGGATTTCGTCGGCGTCCCAAACGCGCTCGCCGATCTTGGCGCGCCCGGCCGAGAGGTAGTAATCCACGGCTTCGGGGGTGGGCGCGCGCATGGTCAGGCGGCCTTTTTCCATGACGATGGCTTCCTGGGTCAGGCGCAGGATGGCGCTCATGTTGTGGCTGACGAACAGCACCGTGCGCCCCTGCTGGGCCACATCGCCCATTTTGCCCATGCACTTGCGCTGGAACTCGGCGTCGCCGACGGCCAGCACTTCATCCACCACCAGTATCTCCGGTTCGAGGTGGGCGGCCACGGCAAAGGCCAGGCGCAGGTACATGCCGCTGGAGTAACGTTTTACGGGGGTATCAATGAACTTCTCCACTTCGGAGAAATCCACAATCTCATCGAATTTGCGGGCGATCTCGGCGCGCTGCATGCCGAGGATGGCGCCGTTGAGGAAGATGTTCTCGCGCCCCGAAAGCTCCGGGTGGAAGCCGGTGCCCACTTCCAGCAGCGATCCCACGCGCCCCTTGATGGTGATCTGCCCGGCGGTGGGTTCGGTGACGCGCGAAAGCACCTTGAGCAGCGTGCTCTTCCCGGCGCCGTTGCGCCCGATGACGCCCAGCACCTGTCCGCGTTCGACCTCGAAATTGACATCGCGCAGCGCCCAGACTTCGTTGGCGGCGTTGGGTTGGCGCTTGCCGCGCAGGGTGTTGGCCAGCCCGCGGCCAAAATCCACGATCTGGTCGCGCAGCGTGTCGTGCCGTTCGGTGAGCGCGCCGATGCGGTAACGCTTGCCCAGGTTTTCCACTTTGATGACGGTTTCGCTCATGGCAAGCCCTTAGACGATGTCCGCAAAAACGCGTTCCATGCGTTTGAAGAAATACAACCCGGTGACCAGCAGGATGATAACCACGCCCGTCGAAACGGCCAGCGAGGCGTCGGGTGGGGTGGTGTCGAGCAGGGCCCAACGGAAGCCCTGGATGACTCCCGCCATCGGGTTGAGGGCGTAGATCAGGCGCAGCGTCTCGCCCGGAATCACGGTGGCAGAATACACAACCGGCGAAATGTAGAACCAGGCCTGGATGATGAAGGGAATCATCTGCTGCACGTCGCGGTACTGCACGTTGAGCGCCGAGAGCCACAAGCCCACGGCCAGCGCGGTGATGAGCGCAAGCAGCATGAAGACCGGCAGCCAGAGCATGTTAAGCGTGAACGGAAGCCCGTAATAGACCATCAGCCCGAACAGTACCACCAGCGAAATGAAAAAGTCCACCAGCCCCGCGCCAACCGCCGCGATGGGAATGACCAGCCGCGGAAAGTAGATTTTGGTCAGCAGGTTGGCGCTGCTCACCAGGCTGGTGCCGGAGCGCTGCAGGGTGTTGGCGAACAACTGCCACGGCAGCAATGCTACAAAACTGAAGACCGGGTAGGGGATGTCGTTCTCGGTGGGCACACCGAGGAAGTTGCCGAGGATGACGCTGAACACGATCATGGTGAAGAGCGGTTGCAGCACAGCCCAGGCCACGCCCAGGGCGGCCTGCTTGTAGCGCACCTTGATATCGCGCCAGGTCAGGAATACCACCAGCTCGCGGTAGGTCCACAAGTCGCGCAGGTTGAGCGCCGACCAGCCCATGGAGGGCTTGATGACGGTGATCGTTTCGGCGGGTTTGGCTAATTCAGTCATAAATTTTTTATCCACAGATTTCGCAGATGATGCAGATTGCCACAAAAGCCTGTGAAATCTGTGCCATCTGTGGATGAAAACTAACGGATCTTGTCCCGGTTGGCTTTGAACCATTCAATCGTGCGGCGCATACCTTCTTCAAATGGCACCTGCGCCTGCCAGCCAAATTTTTCTTTGGCGCGGGTCACATCCAAACCACGGCGGGGCTGGCCGTTGGGCTTGCTCGTATCCCAGGTAAGCTTGCCCTCAAAACCCGTCAGGCGGATGATGAGCTCAGTCAGGTCTTTGATGGAGATTTCGTAACCCGAGCCCAGGTTGACCGGCTCGGAGGCGTTGTAGCGCTCGGTGGCGGTGATGATGCCATCGGCGGCATCTTCCACGTACAGAAATTCGCGCGTGGGCGAACCATCGCCCCAGGCCACCATCTCCTTTTCGCCGCGCTCCCGGGCCTCGATGGATTTGCGGATGAGGGCCGGGATGACGTGCGATGAAGCCAGGTTGAAGTTGTCGCGCGGGCCGTACAGGTTGACCGGCAGCAGGAAGATGGAGTTGAATCCGTACTGTTCGCGGTACGCCTGGGACTGCACCAGCATCATTTTCTTGGCCAGCCCGTAGGGGGCGTTGGTTTCTTCGGGGTAGCCAATCCACAGGTCGTCTTCCTTGAAAGGCACTGGGGTGAACTTGGGGTAGGCGCAGACTGTTCCAATGGCGGTGAATTTGCCCACGCCGTGCTGCCAGGACTGGTGAATCAACTCCACGCCCATCATCAGGTTGTCGTAGAAGAATTCGGCCGGGTGCTCGCGGTTGGCGCCGATGCCGCCCACGTTGGCCGCCAGGTGAATGATGACCAGGTTTTCAGGCTTGCCATCAAAAGTGGAAGGCTTGCCTGTGTCAAACGGCAGGTGCGCGGGCGGCTGGGCTTGCAGCGCATCATCGAGAAGCTGTGTAATTGAATTTTTATCGGTCAGGTTGTAGTTCTCGATACGCGGGATGAGGATGTCGGTGGCGCCGCGCTCTCGCAGTTTGGCGGTCACGAATGAACCCAAAAAACCGGACCCGCCGGTCACGATGACACGTTTGCTTTTCCAAAAATTCTCTGTCATGTTTGCTCCTGAAATCTATTGAACAATGAACTGGGCGTTGCGATAGCGCTCATCGTGCGGGTTGCGGATGAGCCCGGTGCGCAGGGCGTTGACCACTTCGCGCACGCCATCGTCCACGGTGAGGGTGGTCTTGTAGCCCAACTCGCGCTGGATTTTTTCGAAGCTCACGGTAATGTCGCGCATATCGCCGCCAAAGGTCAGGTCTTTGTAGGTGATCATCGTTTCCGGCAGGCGCTTGAGCACCAGCCCGACAATCTCATCCTTGGTGTAGTTGCCGTCCGGTGTGCCAATGTTGTAGACCTGCCCGCGCACTTTTTCTTCGGGCGCGGCCAGCCCCACCAGCATGGCCCGGACAACATCCAGCACATGCACGAACGAGCGCGAGTACCCGCGCTGGTAGATGATGAGCTCGCGGCGGGTGAAGGCCTCGAGCACGAACTGGTTGACGATCAGGTCGAAGCGGGTGCGCGGCGAAATGCCATACAGCGTGGCCAGGCGCAGCAACAGCGGCGCGGGGCCGGCGTCCCTGCTGTTCAGCAGGAACTTCTCGGCGGCGATCTTCGTTTCAGCGTACAGCGATTGGGGCTTGAGGGGGGATTCCTCGCTGACGGGGCGGCCGTCGGGTGCGAGTCCGTAGTTGCTGTAAGTGGAGGCGAACAGGAAGCGCTCCACGCCCAGGTGGTTGGCCTGCTCGAAGACCAGCTTCGTGGCTTCCACGTTATAGCGCCAGGCGGCCTGCGCCCCTACCGCCTGACAGGCGGGGAACCCGACAATACCGGCCAGGTGAACGACTGCACTCGGGCGGGGCCAATCGCGGCGGGCATGTTCGCGAATGGCGCGCGGCTCGGTCACATCCGCTTTGATGAAATGAAAATCGGGGTGGTGAATGAACCCCAGCAGAGATTCGCCGCCAAACAGCAGCATATCCACCACGGTGACGCGATACCCGTGCCGCAGCAGTTCCCCTGTCAGCAGCGAGCCGATGTAACCTGCCCCGCCGGTTACCAGCACGTGCGGTTTCTCAATCGCTGCCATGTTCGCCTCCCAGGCGCAGGGCCACGCTCAGCCCCGTAATTTCCAACACCGGCACAGTCGGGTCGTTGACCAGTTCCACACCCTGCTCGATGCAGGTCAGCCGGCAGATGTCGGCCACATCGCCCTGCCCCACCAGGCGCAGGCGGTTGTACCCGGCGGCGTTGGCCTTGCGGATGTGTTCCTTGGTCTTTTCGCGCACGCGGCGGTACAGGTTGAACTGCTGCTCGATGTAATCCACCATCAACCGGGCGCGCAAGGCCAGCCCATCGGGTGTGATAATATAGCGCAGTTTGCGCCGCTCGGCGCGCTTGATCTTGACATAGCCTTTCGAGATCAGGCGCTTGAGATGCCAGTTGACTGTGCCCACAGCGACGCCGAGCTGGTTTGCCAGCCCGGCCTGGGTCACATCGGGGTCTTGTTCTATTTGTTCGAGGATGGCCAATTCACGGCCAGTGTCAGGTATTGTTTCCATTGCCAAAATTCAATTGTTGAATTATAAACCGGCATGAGTGCGCGTCAAGGGAGCGGGCGGCCTGTTGGCCAAATGCAACCCCGCTTGTTTTGGGATAACTATGGATTTTGATCAAACCGTTTTTCAAAATGACCCGGCCGGGCAGCGGTACTTTCAAACCCGCCAGGCGCATTGGGATGCTGTGGCCCGTCTGCGCGACGCATGGCGCGGCATGGGCGGCGCCTACCACCGGCGGCTGGAAGAGACCTATCGCTTCCTCGTCCCGGCTGGCCAGCGCGTGCTCGAGTTGGGCAGCGGCACTGGCGACCTGTTGTCCGCTTTACATCCATCTGAAGGGGTCGGCATCGACTTCTCGGCTGAAATGGTTCAGCGCGCTACGGAAAAGCATCCGCATCTCCGCTTCATCCACGCCGATGCGCACGACCTCTCCAGCCTGGATGGCCCGTTCGATGTGGTCATCCTCTCGGACCTGGTCAACGACGCCTGGGACATCCAGCGCATCCTCGGCCAGGTTCGCCGCCTGTGCGCCCCGCAGACGCGCATCATCCTCAACCATTACAGCCGCGTGTGGGAACTGCCCCTCAAGGCGGCCCAATCGCTGCGGCTGGCCGCGCCCATGCTCGACCAGAACTGGCTGACCGCCGAGGATGTGGACAACCTGCTCACCCTGACCGGGTTCCAGGTCATTCGCCAGTGGCAGGAGGTGCTCTTCCCGCTCGGCATCCCGCTGGTGGAGGGGTTCTTCAACCGATTCGTGGCCCGTTTGCCGTTCTTCCGCAGCTTGGCGCTGTCCAACTTTGCCATTGCCCGCCCGGTCGAGCCGCCAACCGGGTCCGCGCCCAGCGTCTCGGTCATCATCCCGGCCCGCAACGAGTCCGGCAACATGCCGGCCGTCTTCCAGCGCATGCCGCGCATGGGGTCGCATACCGAGATCATTTTCGTGGAAGGGCACTCGAAAGATGACACCTACGATGCCACCGCGCGTGAGATGGCCGCCCACCCTGAATGGGACTGCACCCTGCTGCGGCAGGGCGGGATCGGGAAGGCCGACGCCGTGCGGGCCGGGTTCGCCGCCGCCAAAGGCGACATCCTCATGATCCTGGACGCCGACCTGACCGTGCCCCCCGAAGACCTGCCCCGTTTCTACGAGGCGCTGGCCACCCGGCGCGGCGAGTTTATCAACGGCGTGCGCCTGGTCTACCCCATGGAGAAAGAGGCCATGCGTTTCCTGAACCTGCTGGGCAACAAGTTTTTCAGCCTGGCGTTTTCGTGGCTGCTCGGCCAGCCCATCAAGGATACGCTGTGCGGCACCAAGGTGCTGCGTAAAAGCGATTACGAGCGCATCACTGCCAACCGCGCCTATTTTGGCGACTTCGACCCCTTCGGTGACTTTGACCTCATTTTTGGCGCGGCCAAACTCAACTTAAAGATCATCGACCTGCCCATCCGTTACCGCGAACGCACGTACGGATCAACCAATATCGACCGCTGGCGGCACGGCTGGCTGCTGATGAAAATGGTCGCTTTTGCCGCCACCCGCATCAAATTTGTGTGAGAAAACATGACCACCCCCCTGCCAAAACTCAAATTGCTCCCCTACCGCCAATACAAAGGCGTCAATGCCGATGACCCGATCAAGTATTACTTTTGGCCGGTGTTCGGACCCATGTACCGCCGTCGTGTGGAAATGGCCCTGGGCGAGTGCAAAGGCGGCCAGCGCGTGCTGGAGGTGGGTTTCGGCACCGGGCTGGCCTTCCTGAACCTGGCTGAAATGTATGAGGAAATCTACGGCATAGACCTGACCGCCGCCATCGCGCAGGTGCAGTCGGTGTTCGCGCCGCACGGCATCCACCCCGACCTGCGCGAAGGCAGCGTGCTGGAGATGCCTTACGCGGACGCGACATTCGACACGGTTCTGCTCATCAGCATCCTGGAGCACCTCAAGCCGCACGAGCTGGCGCAGGCCTTCCGCGAGATACGGCGCGTGCTCAAGCCGGGCGGGCAGGTGGTGTATGGCGTGCCAGTGGAAAAGCCGTTCATGGTGTTCATGTTCCGCCTGCTGGGGCACGACATCCGCCGCGAGCACTTCAGCACGGAAAAAGAAATCGCCGCCGCGGCCGGGCGCGAATTTTCCCCGGTGCGCCTGGTCGAGATGAAGTCATTGGCCGGTCCGGTTTATAACGTGGGACATTTTGTGAAAGCGTAGGCAAACGGAACGCCGCCCAATTGGGCGGCGTTCCGTTATTTTTTACAGTCCCGCAGGTCGAGCAGCCAGCGGAAATCGGTGCGGTAATCTTCCGGCACGTTGCGGTAGCCGGTGTACTCGAAGACGCGCCGCACACAGGCGTCTTCCATGCGGGCCCGGTCGCGGTCCGAGAGGTCGTTCCAGTAAGGGGCGTCGATGTAGACGAAATCGAAACCGGCCGCGCGCAGGGTGTAGGGGTCGGGGTCGGCGGCCCAGTCCAGCCAGGCCGCTTTGGGCATGTACCAGGTTTCAGATGAATCGGTGTAACGCCCGAAGATTGTGGGCGCGCGCGGCGGGACGGGGTCGAAAATGAGCGCGCCCGTCTCCAGGCGGTCGTAATGATCGCGCATCACCTGCACATCCAGGTCACGCAGGAAGTAGGAATAGACCGGCTTCTGGATGGCGATCATCTGGACGCCGAGCAGCACCACGCCGCCGAACATGGCCAGCCCGCCCAGCCCGGCGCCCGCCAGCTTGAGCGAATCACTGCGGCGGCGGGCCCATGTCCATACCAGCGGCACGGCAAAAAGCAGCGCGACCTTGAAAAATGGCGCGTACAGCCTTCCGGTGGCGCTCACCCCCGCCGTGCCCTCGTAGCGCAGCAGCCAGGCCAGCAGGCTGAGCAGGCCGCTCAGCACCAGGCTGGCCTCGAACCAGCGACGGGCGCGCCACATTTTGTATCCCCACGTCGCCAAAAGCGGCAAAACCAGCAGGATGGGCCCCGCCTCGGCCAGCAGCGCGGCGGCCTGGGTGGGGTTGGCGAAGGAGAGCACGCCCAGGTGGGCAGAGATGATTCCGGGCGGCCATGCCAGCCCAAAGTTGAATGAAAAATAAGAGGATGCCGCCGCCTGCGGGGCGGCCACGCGCTGGACCAGCCCGCGCGCGATCTCGGTCAGCACGCCGCCCTGAAAAAGGACGAACGCCCCGGCCGCGACTCCCGCGGCAAGCCAGCCGCCCAGCGCACCCGAAACGTGGACCCGGCGCGCCCGGGCCCACGCGGCCAGCGTCACCAGCCCGAAGGCCGCGTAGAGCAGGATGAACTCGGCTTCGATGAGCAGTGCCAGGGCGGCGATGAAGACCACGCTGAGGGCGGCGCCTTTCCAGCCGATCCAGCCGCGGTGAGTGAGCAGCAGCAGAACCAGCAGCATGAGGCCCATCAGCCCCACGCCGCCCAGGCCGAGCACGGCCGGAGAGAAGACTCCGTTGGCGAACGCGAACGGGAAGGGCAGCGGCCCGCCGCCTTCGATGGCCCAGTTGCCGCGCAGGGCGGTCATCACATCGGGGGCGCTGGCGGCCCCGGAGCCGATCATCTGGATGTTTGCCGAAAATTGTGGCGCGAGCGATTGGGGGACGAGCAACAGCAGCCAGCGCGCGCCGCCGCCCAGGGCGACGAAGGCGGCCGTGAGAAACCCGGCCACCCGGCTGCGGGTGAAGCGTTCTGCCCAGTTGAAGGCGAGCAGGAGCGTGAGGGCAAAGACGAGCGCCCGGGCCAGGTCGAGCGCGACCCAGGGGTAGACATCCCCAAGCCGCATAACCTGGCCCGCGAACAGCAGCAGCAGGTGGTGGTAGCCAAAGCGCACGGACGGGTCGAGCGCGAATCGCGGCGGGATCTCGCCCGCGGCCAGCAGGGAAACCATGGGCAGGTTTTGGTAGTCGTCGAAGAGCGCCAGCCCGCGCCCGATGAGGAAGTACACCCCGGCGATTAAGGCGAAGGCCGTGATCTGGCCGTAAGGCAGTTTGAGGTAGGGGCGCAGTTGGGCGCGGCGCGGCCAGGCAAAGAAGATGCCTGCGGCCACGGTGAGCGCGGGCGCGAGCCAGAAGGCAACCACGACCGGCAGCGCCTGCCCGAGCAGGTTGGCCAGCCAGGCGTTGACCACGATGCCGGCCGCCAGCCCGGTAAAGAACTGGGCGCGCGGGCGCAGGCGGAAGGCGCCAAAGACCAGCAGCCAGCCACCCGCGAAAAACAGGGCAAGGAAAAGCAGCAGGGCGAGGTTCTCGCGCATGGCGGGAGTCAGATCCAGGTCGGTTCTTCGTATACGCCGAGGGCTTCCTTCATCACGCCGATCATTTCGCCCAGGGTGGCGTAGGCGCGCACGGCGTCCATGATGTGCGGCATGGTGTTTTCGGTGCCCTGGCAGGCGATGCGAAGCCGGTCGAGGGCCTGCCCCACGCGGGCGTTGTCGCGCGTGCGGCGCACTTCATCGAGGCGGGCGATCTGGCGCTGGTAGCCCTGAGGGTCCATGGCCAGGATGGGGATGTTGACGGGTTTGTCGTCCACGTAGGCGTTGACGCCCACAATGCGCCGGATGCTGGCGTCGATCTCTTTCTGGTAGCGGTAGGCGGCATCCGAGATTTCGCTTTGGAAGAAGCCTTTTTCAATGGCGGGCAGCACGCCGCCCAACTGCTCGATGCGGCGGAAGTAATCGTAGGTCTGGGCCTCGATGCGGTCGGTCTGCGCCTCGACGAAGAACGATCCGCCCAGCGGGTCCACGGTGTTGGTCACGCCCGATTCCTCGGCGATGACCTGCTGGGTGCGCAGGGCCACCGTGACGGCTTCTTCGGAGGGCAGGGCCAGGGCTTCGTCGAGGCTGTTGGTGTGCAGGCTTTGCGTGCCGCCCAGCACGGCCGCCAGCGCCTGGATGGCCACACGCACCACGTTGTTGAGCGGCTGCTGGGCCGTGAGCGAGACGCCGGCCGTCTGGGTGTGGAAGCGCAGCAGCCACGAACGCGGATTCTTGGCCTTGAAGGTCTCGCGCATCTCACGCGCCCAAATGCGCCGCGCGGCGCGGTATTTGGCGATCTCTTCGAAGAAGTCGTTGTGGGCGTTGAAGAAGAAGGACAGGCGCGGGGCGAACTCGTCCACGTCCATGCCGCGCGCGATGCCCCAGCGCACGTATTCCAGCCCGTCGGCCAAGGTGAAGGCCAACTCCTGCGCGGCGGTCGAGCCGGCCTCGCGGATGTGGTAGCCGCTGATGGAGATGGTGTTCCACTGTGGCACGCGCTGCGCGCCGAATTCCATCGTATCCACCACCAGGCGCATCGAAGGCTCAGGCGGGAAAATGTACTCCTTCTGCGCGATGAATTCCTTCAGGATGTCGTTCTGGGTGGTGCCGCGCAACTGGTCGGGGCGCACGCCCTGCTTTTCGGCAGCGGCGATGTACATGGCCCAGATGATGGCCGCGGGCGAGTTGATGGTCATGCTGGTCGAGACCCTGTCGAGCGGGATGCCGTCCAGCAGGATTTCCATGTCTTTGAGCGTGGAAATGGCCACGCCGCACTTGCCGAATTCGCCCAGGCTCTCCGGGGCGTCGGTGTCGTAGCCCATCAGGGTGGGCAGGTCGAAGGCGATGGAGAGTCCGGTCTGCCCTTGGCTGAGCAGGTACTTGAAGCGCGCGTTGGTCTCTTCGGCGGTGCCGAACCCGGCGAACATGCGCATGGTCCACAGTTTGGAGCGGTGCAGGGTGGGGTGCACGCCGCGCGTGTAGGGGTACTCGCCGGGCAGGCCCAGGGCGCGGTCGTAATCGAGGCCAGCGGTGTCGAGCGGGGTGTAGAGCCGGTTGATCGACTCGGACGATGTGGTGATGAAGTCTTCCTGGCGTTCGGGCAGGCTGCCGAGCGATTTCTTCAGGCTGCCGTTTTCCCACTGTTGCAGCGATTGGCGCAGTTCATCCAGCTTTTTGGGGTCGTACATAGCTCACTCCTCTTTTTTCTTTGGCGCGTTGCTGGAATTATACTGTTTTTATCTTAATATCGGCCCGGTCCGCCTGTGAAGCGGCATGCAATGCAAGCAGGGTTTTCGCAAAGCCGCAGTGCGTCGCACCATTTTTTAACGGGATTGGTCTGAACCCCCGGTTTGTTGCCTGTTGGACGGGGTACACCACCCCATTTGGTGCGACGCACCCCACACTGCAAGGGTTATTGATTGCATCCCCCTGCCCGGCTTGGTATACTAGGTTTACTTCACCCTACAGGTAAACCTATGCCCCGTTTTGAAATCGATATCGACCCTGCCGACCACATCACCGCAGATGCCATTGGCAAGCCCGGGCAGCGCGTATTTTACCTGCAGGGCTGGCAGGGCACGCGCACCATCACCGTCATCATCGAGAAGATCCAACTCCAATCGCTGGGCTCTGGCATCGAGAAGTTCCTGCAACAAATTGCGCGTGAGCACCCCGACCTGGGCGAGCCTGACGCCGAATACTACGAAGAACAGATGCGCATCAACCCGCCGGTGGACCCGCTCTTCCGCGTGGGCGAACTGGGGCTGGGCTACGACGCCACCCGCGACCTGGTGGTCATCATCATGCGCGAGATCGTTCTCGATACCATGGAACCGGACGATGCGGCCGTGGTGCGCTTCTGGTGCACGCGCGCCCAGGCCCTGGCCCTGGCCCGCTGGGGAGAGCAGGTTGCCCAGCGCGGGCGGCCCCTGTGTAACCAGTGCGGCCAGCCCATCGAGCCGGAAGGCCACTTCTGCCCGAAGAAGAACGGTTACCTGAACTAACATCCATGCCCGTCCCCCACTCTCTCCAACAAGCCTTCGCCCTCGGCACGCTGGAACTCAAGGGCCAGTTCATGCTCGGCTCCAACTACACTTTCCTGGTGCGCATCCAGTACGAAGGGCAAGAAGTGCAGGCCGTCTACAAGCCCAAGCGCGGCGAGCAGCCGCTGTGGGACTTCCCCGAGAGCAGCCTGGCCCACCGCGAGGTGGCTGCCTACCTGGTCAGCGAGGCGCTCGGTTTCGGCATCGTGCCGTACACCACTCTGCGCGAAGATGGCCCCTACGGCCCCGGCTCACTCCAGCAGTACATCGAATACAACCCCAACTACCACTACTTCAACTTCAAGGAAGAAGACAAGGCGCGTCTCAGCATCGTGGCGCTCTTTGACCATCTGTGCAATAACGCCGACCGCAAGGGCAGCCATGTCTTTTTCGAAAAGCGCACCCGCCACCTGTACGCCATTGACCACGGCCTGTGTTTTCATGAAGAGGATAAACTGCGGACGGTCATCTGGGGTTTTGCCGGACAGCCCCTGCCCGAAGAATACAGCCTGGCCCTCACCACCCTGCTGGACTCACTCTCCACCCGCGGCTTGCGCGATGCCCTCTCAGACCACCTCTCCGCTGACGCATTGGACGCGCTCGAATACCGCGCCCGGGCGCTCGTTGCGGGTGGCATCTTCCCGCTGCCCCCGCCCGGCCGGCGCGCATTCCCCTATCCGCCGTTATAATAACGTTATCCTGTTATCCCGTTTGGCGGTTTACCCGTTGCAAGGCGGGATGACGGAGCAACGGAAAGACAGGAGAACGTAGAAATGCACTACAAACTCGCCTTCCTTGGTTTTGGCAACGTCGGCCGCGCCCTGGCCGCGCTGCTGATGCGCAAAAAGGATGAACTCAAAGCGCGCTACGACATCACCTTCAGCGTCACCGGCATCGCCACCGGGAGTCGCGGCATCCTCATCAACCCCAACGGCATCGACCTGACCGGCGCGCTCGACCTGCTCAAGACCGGCCGCCGCCTCGACCTGATGACCCCCGTCAGGGCCGCGGATTCGCTCGACTTCATCGAAAAATGCGGCGCAGACGTGCTCTTCGAGAACAGCCCGGTCAATTACGACAGCGGCCAGCCCGCGCTCGACCATGTCCGCAAGGCGCTGGGGCTGGGCATGCACGTGGCCACGGCCAACAAGGGACCGGTGGTGCACGCCTACCGCGAACTCAAAGCCCTGGCAGCCGAAAAAGGTGTCTCGTTTTTCCACGAATCGACCGTGATGGACGGCGCGCCCATTTTCTCGCTTTTCCGCGGGGCGCTGCCCGGGGCGCAACTCAAGGCCTTTCGCGCCATCCTCAACTCCACCACCAACCTCATCCTGACCCGCATGGAAAGCGGTGACAGCTTCGACGCGGCCGTGCGCTACGCCCAGGAGATCGGCATCGCCGAAACCGACCCCTCTGGCGATGTGGATGGCTGGGATGCGGCCATCAAGGTGGCCCTGCTCTCCACCGTGCTGATGAATGTGCCCATGAAACCGCAGGATGTGGACCGCACCGGCATCCGCGCCATTACCCCAGAGATGATCGCCGCCGCCCGGGCGCAGGGCCAACGCTACAAGCTCATTTGCACCGCCGAAAAGGTGGGCGATAAGGTTACGGGCAAGGTTGCCCCGGCGTTGGTCCCCGTTTCGTCGCCGTTCTACGGAATCGAAGGCACCACCTCCATCGTTGAATTCGAGACCGATGTGCTCGGCAACCTGACTCTCATCGAAAGCGACCCCGGCCCGCACACCACCGCCTACGGCCTGCTGGCCGACTTCCTGAACGCGGTCAAGAAAGGATAGTCATGCCCAATTTCACCCTGCGCGATGTGATCCATGCACTGGATGGCGGCTGGGCGGTGTATATCCCGCGTTTCCAGGCGCTTTCGCCCGAAGCGCAGGCCGGTTTCGTCGCCAGCCAGGGGTTCAGGCAGTTCCGCGACCTGGTGGCGCATGTGATTGCCTGGTGGGAGGAGGGGCATCGCATCATTTGCGGCATTCTCGATGATCCTGGCTACACCTGGCAGCAGGTGGATGTGGACGCCTTCAACGCCGAGGCGGTGCGCCGCTTTGGACTGCTGCCTGAAGACGAGGTGTACGATTATTACGAGCGCATGCGCCAGGTGATGCTCAACCTGGTCGCGGACCTGCCCGAGGACGCACTGCAAAACGAAGACATCGCCGCCTGGTTGTTGGAAGATGTGATCGCGCACTTGCAGGAGCACGACATCCCCGCGGCTTAGCCTGAGTCACAAAAACCCGCAGTCAGGTGATGACTGCGGGTTTTTTTATTGAGCTTTCGAATGGGTCACACCAGCTTCATTTCGATCAGGCTTTCGCCCATCGAAACGAGCATTTCCTCCAGCCCGCGCGGCTGCCAGCCCAGCACCCGTCGAATGCGGGCCGTGTCGAGCGTGCTGGAGGCATCCAGCAGGGGGACAGTCAGGCGGATGGTGGGGTTGAAGATGGCCAGCAGGCGCACCAACCCGCTGGGGATTTCCAGCGTGTTCACTTTGTAGCCGCGCGGGCCAAAGTGCTTTTTGAGGATGTCGGCCGCCTCCTTCATCCAAAATTCCGCGCTTACGCACAGGAAGCGCTGCCCGGCCGCTTCGGGTGTGAGCATGGCCGCGATGTGCGCCGCGGCCACATCGCGCACGTCCACCGTCTGGAAGTGAACCCGTGCTACGCCCGGCTGCCCCCTGAGCAGCTGCATCACCAGTTCGCCGGAGGAACGGGCGTAGGTATCGGGCAGTGGGCCGAGGACCAGCCCCGGGTTGATGACCGAGAGCGTCATGGGGTGGCTGGGCCCCAGGGTGGACATGAAATCCCAGGCGGCGCGCTCGGCCAGGGTCTTGCTTTTTGCATAGGCGCCGATGGTCGGCGAATCGACCACGGACCAGTCGGCTTCGCTGAAATGTGTTGCACCGGCCGGGTGCCCGGCCGAAACCGCCGCAACGGACGAGGTCAGCACCACGCGCCGCACCCCGGCCGCCGCGCAGGCCTTCAGCACACGCAATGTGCCTTCGCGCGCCGGGCGGATGAGGTCGTTCTCGTCTTGCGGCTCGGCCAGCGGGAAGGGTGAGGCCACGTGCAGAGCGTAGTCGCAGCCGCACGCGGCCGCATCCCAGCCCTCGTCCCGGAGCAGGTCGGCCTGCACCAGCTCCAGCCGGTCACTGGACTCGATAAACCGGGCCAGCGTGGCGCGCAGTTCCGGCTCACGCGCCACGCTGCGCAGTGTGCCGCGCACGCGGTACCCCTGCGCGAGGAGTTGGACGATGCAATGAATGGCGATGAATCCGCTCGCGCCGGTGACGAGCACGGTGGGTTGGGTTTGGTTCATGGGGCTCCTGATAAAATGGGGCAAATTTGCTTGTCAACAGGATGGTTCAATGGGCAATCCGCTGGTCGAATTTGCACTGCTGGCTTTTGTTTCGATCTTTACAATGGTGAACCCGGTGGGGGTGATCCCCGTTTACACGGCCATGACCGGCAACATGGAAGGCCGTGCTGCGCGGCGGGTGGCCGTGCGGGCCGTGTTGATGGCCCTGGCGACCCTGCTGCTGTTCGCGCTGACCGGGCATTTCATTTTCCTTTTCTTTGGCATTTCGGTCAACAGCCTGCGCGTGGTGGGCGGTATTATCTTCTTTATCATGGGCTACGAACTGCTCCAGGCGCGTCTGACGCGCACCCAGTTTGATGACGAGACCATTCACGAATATATTACTGATGTGTCCATCACGCCGCTGGGCATCCCGGTCATTTGCGGGCCGGGCGCCATTGCCTCGGTCATCATCCTCATGGACCAGGCCGCCTCGTTGTACGAAAGTGCCATCGTGATTGGCAGCATCATCCTCATCCTTGGGATTACGCTGGCGCTGCTGCTGGGTGCCAGCCGGGTGATGAAGCTGATCGGCGAGAACGGCAACAAGGTGATGATGCGCCTGATGGGCCTGATCGTGATGGTCATTGCGGTGGAATTCTTTTTCAGCGGCTTGCGGCCCATCCTGCGCGAGATATTGATGATCGGATAGCTTCAGCACACAGACACAAAAGCACAGAGAAATGGATATAGGGCACAAAGAAAGTTCTTGGTGGGAAAACACGCAGGGGCGACCCGGCAAGTGTGAGAAACCGTCCAGTTATGCCCTGGCGGGTCGCCCCTGCCGCACATCCCGTTAATAACGGGAGAACCTAAAAAAACCTTTGAGTTCTTCGTGCCTTTGTGGTGAGCAAGCGTGTGGAAGTGCCCGTGAAAGAAATTCACAATAACCGGCGTAATAAAAAGAATTGCGCCCCTACTGCAATGTGGTGAATAAATATGCCAACCATCTACCTTGCCCTCGGCGCCAACCTCGGTGACCGGGCCGCCAACCTGCGTGCCGCATTGGCCGCCCTGCCGCCAGCGGTGCGCGTGACGGCCGCATCACCCATCTACGAGACGCCGCCCTGGGGCTACACCGACCAGCCGGCTTTCCTGAACATGGCGCTGCGCGGCGAAACGGACCTTTCCCCGCTGGCGCTGCTCGATTTCCTCAAGGTGTTGGAAACCGACCTGGGGCGCCGCGAGTCGTTTCGCTGGGGCCCGCGCCTGATCGACCTCGACATCCTGTTCTATGATGACCTGGTGCGCGACACGCCCCCGCTGGTCATCCCGCACCCACGCCTGCATGAGCGCGCTTTTGTGCTCGTCCCGCTGGCAGACATTGCGCCTGCGCTATCACATCCCACGCTTGGCAAGACGATCGCCGAATTATTGCCAGGCTGCGACACGGCCGGCATGAAACTTTTTACAGGTTGACCGCCCGGTGCAGGAACAGCCGCCCCCAACGACCGGGAAGTTGTATACTATTCTTATCCGTACTTCATAAGGGAGGCTGCCCAATGAAACCGACCCGACTCTCTGCCCGAGCCATCACCCTGCTCATGCTGACGGTGCTGCTCATCAGCGGCGCATGCCTGGCCACACCCGCACCGGCGCCCCCGACCCCCACCCCGGAGTGCACCCCTGCCCCCAGCCTGTTCAGCCTGTCTTCGGGCGTGTACGAAGAATATGCGCGCGGCGCCTATCCCACCGCGCAGGCTGCGTTCAATATCCTGGCCAATCAGGTGGAACGCTGGTCTGATGTGCAGGATGTCCAGACTGCATTGGGCGTGTATCGCTTTACGGTGACCCTCATCAGCCCGGATGTGTACCGCGCGGTGCTCGTCAACGAGGCGGTCCGCCTTTCGATGGGCGGCAGCACGATCCGCGAATTGCTGGATCGCTATGACGCCGAACGAACAGACCAGGACCAACTGCGTTTCCTGATCACGGTATCGTATGCCAAATACCCCCTGTCGCCAATGGACCCGGCCGCAAATGTCACTTTCCGGGCAGACCAACTGGTAATGTACGACAAGGATGATCTCGTGTTACCCCCCATTTTTGTCGATGGCGCTTTCAAATCCAGCCTTAACGTTGCCAAAGGCCCGTATTCAGGGTTTGTGAACTATGCACTTTCCCTTAACTCTTGCCAGCCCAAATTGCTCATAGCGCGCGGCAGCTCTGCCACCCTAAAGCTGGAGAAGGTACAAATTGGCGATAAGGAATACGCCGATTTACGCTGGGCCATTCCCCTGGCGCCCATCCTGGATATGTCGCGCCCCACCCTCGGCCCCCTGCCCACGCCCCAGCCTGCACAGCAAATTACCGGCACACCTTTTGCGCCAAGCAAAGCGCCGCCCACACCGTTTGCGTCCACCAACGGTGCGCCGGATGCCGCCTACTGGCGCGAGTTGTCCCGCTATGTGTGGAGCCAGCTCACAGTGCGCTGAGCCGCGGGTTATAATTCCGCCTGCCCAACAGGAGACGCCCCATGACCGAACTGAAACCCCTCAACTGGACGCCCACCCCCGGCATTGGCTACACCGTAGCCCGCCGCGCCGATGGCGGCATGCTGCTGACCTTCACCGACCTGTCGGACGCCACCCTGAATCACTGGCACGACTTCGCCCTGGCGCACCTGCTCGATTCCGACCGCCTGACCCGCAACCTGTATGACTTGCGCGAGGTGCAGGAAATTTCAGAAAAAGCCGTGCGCATGGCCGTGGAAGTGAACAACGACCCCTCCACCCGCAACCTGCGCGTGGCCGTGCTGGTTGCGGGTGAAGCCGCGCGCCAGAAGGTGATCGAGATCGCCGCGCTTACGCCGGGCGCCGGGGCCGCGGTGCGCGTTTTCAGCAGCATGGCCGAAGCCGAAGCCTGGCTGACCCGCCCGCTGGACCAGATCGCCTGAACCATGCAGCCGCTCGTCATCCGCAATCGAACGCTCGAATGGGGTGCCCGCACGTATGTGATGGGCATCCTCAATATTACGCCAGACAGCTTCTCGGGCGATGGGTTGATCGCCGCGATGCCGCCTGAGATTGCCGCGCTGGAGCAGGCCCGGGCTTTCCTGTCCGCCGGGTGCGACATCCTCGATGTGGGCGGCGAATCGACCCGCCCGGGCGCGCAGACCGTCAGCGCGGAGGAAGAAGCCGCGCGCGTGGCGCCGGTCATCGCAGCCATCCGCAGCGAGACGGACGCGCTCATCTCCATCGACACGTACAAAGCCAGTGTAGCCGAAGCCGCCATCCGGGCGGGCGCGGATATCATCAACGACGTTTGGGGGCTGCGCGCCGACCCGGGCATGGCGTCCGTTGCGGCGCGGCGCGGCGTCCCGCTCATCCTCATGCACAACCGCAGCAACCCCGCCAGCGTAGAAGTACGTGAGCGCCTCGGCAGCGCCTACGCGGGCGCGCGGTACGATAATTTTCTTGAAGATATGAAGCGCGATTTGCTCGAATCGGTTGCCCTGGCGCGCGCGGCTGGCATCCCGGATGAAAAGATCATCCTCGACCCCGGAATCGGATTCGGGAAGAGCGTGGCGCAAAACCTCGAGCTGATCGACCGGCTGGATGCGGTGCGCGCGCTGGGGTTCCCGGTGCTGCTCGGGCCGTCGCGCAAATCCTTCATCGGCTACACCCTCGACCTGCCGCCCGACCAGCGCGCCGAAGGCACGGCCGCGGCCGTGGCCGTGGGCATCGCGCGCGGAGCCGACATCGTCCGCGTGCACGATGTGGCCATGATGGTGCGCGTGGCCCGCATGACGGATGCCATTGTTAGAGACCCTCTAAAAAGTGCTGATTGCCACAGATGAACGCAGATAAACTCTGAATTTTTTGATGAACCCGCCCCGGCATAACCCAAAAATTCAATCCACCTGTGTGAATCGGTGGCTCAAAAAAAGTTCTCGGACAATCTTTTAGATCTATACCGTCAAAACGCCAGGAAATATAAAACTTCTTGGCGAACTTGGTCAATCCTGGTTTTTTGGCGGTAATTTTGGGACTGTTCTTATGAGAAGCGATTACGACAACGAACTGGTCAAACGCGCCATCATTCACCTGAAGGGTGGCGAACTCGACACGGCCCGCCACTACCTTGAGCGTGCGCTGGATGCCGCTGACGACGAAGACACCCGGTCGCAGGCCAGCTACTGGCTGAGCACCCTCACCGATGACCCGGCCCAAAAGCGCAGCCTGCTCGAGACCGTGCTGGCCTACAACCGCAATCATCCCGAAGCTCGCCGCGCCCTGGCCATCCTGGACGGCAAACTGAAGCCGGATGAGATCGTGGACGCCAACCTCCTGCGCCCACATTCCGCGGACGACACGCCCCAGCCCGCCAGCGCCGACCGCTTTACCTGCCCCAAGTGCGGCGCGCGCATGGTCTTTGCCCCTGATGGGCGCACACTGCTGTGCGAGCATTGCACGCGCCGCGAGGCGCTCAGCACCGGGCAGGGCCAAGGGCTGGCCGAGCAGGATTTCTTCATGGCTATGGCCACCGAACGCGGGCACCGCAAACCGGTTGCCATGCGCGCCTTCTCGTGCAAGGGCTGCGGCGCGGAATTTGTGCTCGCGCCCGAAGTGATCTCGGTTACCTGCGCCCACTGCGGCTCGCCGCACGTGGTGGATGACCGCGACACGCGTGAACTGATCGCGCCGGACGCCCTCATCGCCTTCGCCTTTGACCAGCACACCGCCACCAGGCGGCTGGTGGCGTTTGTCGAGGCGCACGGCGTCACCCCCGAGGGCATGGTGCAGCCCCCGCGCGGCATCTACCTGCCCGCCTGGACGTTCGACGTGGGCGGGGAGGTGCCATACACCGGGCAGATTATCATCCGCACACGCGGGCGGGCCATCTCCGTGCAGCAGGTCAGCGGCAGCGCTCCGGTCTTCCTGGATGACATCCCCGTGCCGGCCGAACGCAAACTGGGCAAGCTGTTCGCCCGCGCCCTGCCCGGCTACAACTTCCGCGAAGCGGTGGCTTACGACCCGCGCTACCTGTCCGACTGGCCCGCCGAGGTGTACCAGATGAGCATGTCCGATGCCTCGCTCGATGCCCGCGCCCAGGCCGCCCAACGCATCCGGCGCGATGTGCGCCTCATCGTCGGGCTGGATGTCGAAAACCTGACCACTTCCTCGTCCAACCTTTCGGTCGAGGCATTCAAACTGCTGCTGGTGCCCGCCTGGCTCACCAGCGTGCCCCTCGCCGGGCGCGATTATCCCGTCTTTATCAACGGGCAAAACGCCCAGGTCACCAGCGACCTGCCCAAAAAGAAAAAAGAGAACGGGCTGGGCGGCATCCTCAACAACCTGTTCGGCAATTAGCCCATGACCGACACCCTGGCCATCCTCCGCCAGCGGCGCAGCCGCCGCCAGCACCAGCGCCGCAGCGCCGAAGGTCGCAGCCTGCGGGCCGCGCTGGGGGTCGGCTTCGTGCTTGGCGCCCTGCTGGCAGTTGGCATTTTGGTCGGGGCTTTTGCCTACGCCGACCTCACCCGCGACCTGCCCCCGCTCGACCAAATCCTCGTTTATTTGGACCCGCAGGACGGCACCTTGCTCCAGCCTACCCGAATCTACGACCGCACCGGCGATGTGCTGCTGGCGGAACTGGCCCCGCCGGGTGCGCCGCGCCGCTACCTGTTTGTGGATGACTCGGCCCCGGCCGCCTTCTCGCCCCAGTTGGTGGCCGTGCTCGTCGCCACCCTCGACCCGTCGTACTGGACCCATGCCGGTTACACCCTGGATGGCCTCGCCGACCCCAACTCGCACCCCACCCTGACCCAAAAACTGGTCTTCGACCTGCTGCTCTCACACGAAGCCCCCACCCCGCGCCGCGCCCTGCGCGAGCGCCTGCTGGCCGCCCAACTGACGGCCCGCTTCGGGCGCGAAAAAGTGCTGGAATGGTTCCTCAACAGCGCCAACTTTGGGCGCTACGCCTACGGCGCCGAAGCGGCCGCGCAGTCGTATTTTGGCAAATCGGCTCAGGATGTGACCCTGGCCGAAGCGGCCCTGCTGGTGGCCGCGCTCGAATCGCCCGCGCTCAATCCCATCGATGCGCCCCAGGCCGCCACCGAGCGCCAGCAGTCCATCATCCAGTCCCTCAGCATCAACAACGTGATCGATGAAGCCACCGCTGCCCGCGCCCGCGCCGCTGAAGTGACCCTGCGCGCGCCTGCTCCCCTGCGCGATTTAGCCCCGGCCTTTACCAGCCTGGCGCTCTCACAGTTGGAAACGCAGTTTGGCCGCGCCCGAATCGAACGCGGCGGACTCGATATCATCACCACGCTCGACTATTCCCTGCAACTGCAAACCGCCTGCGCCGCCCAAACGCAGATTGAGCGGCTGGCAGGCCAGAATGTCACCGTCCCCGCTGCCGATGGCTCCGTCTGCGCCGCCGCCGACCAACTGCCGCCCATCCCGCCCGGGCAGGGGCAGCAGGCTGCCAGCGCGGCCGCGCTGGTGCTGGACCCCGTCACGGGGCAGGTGCTGGCCTTTATCGGCGAGCAGGCGGCGGGGGGCATCGAATCCGGTTGGCGCGCGCGCCCGGCCGGGACGCTGCTCACCCCTTTCGTCTATCTTACCGGCTTCACGCGCGGGCTCAGCCCCGCCTCGCTGATGTGGGACATCCCTGGCGAGACCGGCAGCCTGCCCGTGCAAAATCTGGATGGCTCGTACCACGGCCCGGTGCGGGCGCGTGTGGCGCTGGCCAATGATTACCTGGTGCCGGCCGCGCAGGTTTTCAGCCAGATGGGCGCGGGCAACGTGCTGCGCACCCTGCAAACCTTCGGCATCGATTCGCCTGCGCTGTCCGACCCCGCCGCGCTCATCACCGGCGATGTGCCCCTTTCGCCGCTGGCGCTGGCGCGCGCCTACGCCATTTTTGCTGCCCAGGGTGTGCAATATGGCCAACCGCTGGCAGGCGCGGCGCTTGAACCAACGGCCGTGCTGCGCGCCGTTACCCCCGAGCATGCCGTGTTGTTGGATTGGTCGCTTCCCCGGTCTGCGCAGATCGTCAGCCCGCAGCTGGCTTACCTTGTCACCCACATCCTCAAAGACGAGCCCGCGCGCGCGCCCAGCCTGGGCAGCCCCAGCCCGTTGTCTGTCGGGCAGGTGGCTGCCGCAAAACTCGGGCAGATTTCATCGCAGACCGGTGCCTGGGTTGTGGGCTACACCCCACAGCGCCTCACACTGGTATGGATGCAGTCGCAATCCGGCGCCCTGCTCGACCCGCGCATCGCGGCCGGGTTGTGGTCGGGGCTGGTGCGTCATACCGCGCGCAGCCTGCCCCCTGCAGACTGGCGCCTGCCGCCGGGCGTTACCCCCCTGGAGGTGTGTGACCCATCCGGGCTGATTCCCACCATCTATTGCCCTGTTACCGCGCTGGAAGTCTTCCTGAACGGCAACGAACCGACCCAGTTCGACACCCTCTACCAGCCCTTCGACATCAACATCGAAACCGGATTCCTGGCTACCGTTTTTACCCCTGTGCAGTTGGTGGAGCGCCGTGTCTTCCTGGTGGTGCCGCCCGCCGCGCGCGATTGGGCCGCCGCGTCCGGGATCCAGACCCCGCCGAATGCCTACGACACCATCCAGCCCCGCCGGACTCAGCCCGCAGCGCAGATCACTTCACCCGGCATGTTTGGGCTTGTGTACGGCAAGCTCCCAATCATTGGCAGCGCGCGCGGCGACGACTTTCTTTACTATCGGTTGCAATACGGGCAGGGACTCAACCCGCTGTCCTGGTTCCAGATTGGCGAGAACACCGCCCGCGCCGTGGATGGCGACGTGTTGTCCGAATGGGACACGGCCAAGCTCAACGGGTTGTATGCCCTGCGTCTGCAGGTTGTGCGCTTCGACCAAACTGTGCTGACTGATACCATCCAGGTCATCATCGACAACCAGCCGCCCCAGGCAGCGATCACCTTCCCGCACGAAGGCGAATCGTACCCCGGCGGCGCACCCCTGCCCCTGCGCGCACGTGTGGCCGATGATTACGCCCTGGCAAAAGTGGAAATGTACCTGGATGACCGTTTGCTGTCCACCCTGGGCGGCCCAGATTACACCTTCACCTGGCAGCCCACCCCTGGCGCACACACCCTGCGCCTGCTGGCCGTGGACCAGGCCGGGAACCAGGCTGAGGCGGTCGTTACGTTCACGGTCAACAAGTAGGTTGCGCTTCAAGCGTAACCTACTGCCACTAAGGATATTCTTAATGGGAGGGGGTACCTCCCGCAAAAATTACAGGCTGTATAATGGGAATACACTTTACTGGTAAAACGCAGCCGAGGATTCCCATGGCCATCGACCGTTTTGGACGCAACATCCATTACCTGCGCATCAGCCTGACCGATCACTGCAACCTGCGCTGCATCTACTGCATGCCCGAAGATCAGACCTTCCGCCCCAACGCGGACTTGATGCAGGATGAAGAGATTCTGCTGTTCACACGCCTGTTCGCCGACCTGGGCTTCGACAAGATCCGCCTGACCGGCGGCGAGCCGACCGTGCGGGCCAACATCGTCGAGATCGTGCGCGGCATCGCCGCCACGCCGGGCATCACCTCGCTCTCCATGACCACCAACGGCGTGCTGCTCTCGCGCCTGGCCGGGCCGTTCAAAGCGGCGGGGTTGCAGCGCGTCAACGTCTCCATCGACACGCTCGACCCGGAGAAGTTCAAACGCCTGACGCGCTGGGGCAAACTGGAACAGGTTTGGGAGGGCATTCTGGCGGCCGAAGCGGCCGGGCTGACCCCGGTCAAGCTCAACGGCGTGATCGTGAAGGGCTACAACGAAGAAGATGTGATCGACCTGGCCGCGCTGACCATCGACAAGCCCTGGCAGATGCGCTTCATCGAGATGATGCCTTTTGCGGGGGTGACTGATGTTCAGACCGGGCAGGTTGTCACGGCCAAACAGATCCAGGAGAAGATCGAGAGCGAGTTCGGCCCGCTCGAAGCCAGCGGCAAGTACGACGGCGAGGCGCGCATCTACCGCATCCGTGGGGCGCAGGGCGAACTGGGCTTCATTTCCTCGGTCACGGTGCCGTTCTGCTCGGCCTGCACGCGCGCGCGCCTGACGGCCGAGGGCGTGCTGCGCATGTGCCTGCTGCGCGAAAAAGAGATCGACTTGCTCACACCGCTGCGGGCCGGCGCCTCGCTCGACGACCTGCGCCAGATGATATTGCAGGCGGTCTGGGACAAACCCTGGGGACACGGGCTGGCCCAGGGCGTCATCCCGCTCAACCGCGTCATGAACCAGATTGGCGGATGAGGACCTTACATCACCCCGTTTTACGGTTATCCCGTTGACCTGTTGTGAGTAACCGGAGAACAGGCAAACAGGAAAACGGAAAAACGAGACAGCGGGAAAACGGATGATAACCACAATCCTTTTTGATTTCGACGGCACACTGCGATTCAACCGCCCGGCCGGGCGCGATGTATTCATCGATGAGGCCGCCCGCCTGGGCGCGCACGTCACCCCCGAGATCCGGCGCCTGACCGCGCGCTGGGAGCACTACTACTGGGCCGAATCCCCCGAACTGTTGGCCGACTCGGCCAAATTCCCCAACGTGAGCGATTTCTACCTCAATTACAGCCGCCGCCAACTCATTGCCCTGGGCTGCAGCGACGCGCAGGCTGATGCGCTGGCCGCCCCGGTGCATGCCCACATGAGCGCCAGCTACAAGTCCGAAGACTGGGTCGAGCCGGTCACGCCTTCAGTGTTGGAGGGACTCCAGAAGGCGGGATACCGGATGGGCGTGGTCTCGAACCGCGGGGAAAACTTCCAGGCGTACGTCGACCGATTGGGACTTGGCGAATACTTCTCGTTCACGCTGTCCGGCGGCGAAGCCCAATCCAAAAAACCGGAGCCGGGCATTTTCCACCACGCCCTGCGGCTGGCAGGCGCGCGGCCCGAGCATGCCTTGTACGTGGGCGACAACTATTTTGCGGATGTGGTCGGCGCGCGGCGGGCCGGGGTGCGCCCGGTGCTGTTCGACCCGCGCCAGATTTTCGACGACCCCGACTGCCTGGTGATAAAATCGATGCGAGAGTTACCACCCCTGCTGGAAAGGATTTGATATGGCCTGGGAACGAAAAGTGATGCGCACGGTGCGAGTCAGGAACAACCAAGAAGTGGGAATCCTGGCTCGTTTACTTTCTGCCATTTCGGATGCGGGCGGCTCGGTGGGCAGCCTCAACCTGCTGACCGAAGGCTCGGCTCACGTGGTGCGCGACATTAGCGTATATGCCGATTCGATTGAGCAAATGGAGCGGATCATCGAAGCCATCAGCCAGAACCCCGGCTCGAAGGTGATGGCCGTGCGCGATGAGGTGCTGGAACTGCACGAGAAGGGTAAGATCGCCATCCGCTCGCGCTTCCCGATCGATTCGATGTCAACCCTGCGGCGCGTGTACACGCCCGGCGTGGCCGAGGTGTGTCTCAAGATCGCGCAAGACCCCGCGCAGGCGCGGCTGTACACCAGCACCAGCCACATGGTGGCCATCGTGACCGACGGCACGGCCGTGCTGGGGCTGGGCGATATTGGCGCGCTGGCCGGCATGCCCGTGATGGAAGGCAAAGCCATGCTGATGGAAACGCTGGTGGGACTTTCGGGCATCCCGATCCTGCTCAACACCCGCGATACCGAGCAGATCATCCAGACGGTGGCCAACATTGCCCCCACCTTTGCCGCCATCCAGTTGGAAGACATCTCGGCCCCGCGCTGCTTCGAGATCGAGTCGCGCCTGCAGGCCATGCTCGACATCCCGGTGATGCACGACGACCAGCACGGCACGGCCGTGGTGACCACTGCGGCGCTGATGGTGGCCGCGCGGCGCGTGGGCGTCTCGCTCAACAGCGTCAAGATCGGGCAGATTGGGCTGGGCGCGGCCGGGCTGGCCACCACCAAAATGATCATGCGCCTGACGCGCAACCCGGTCTGGGGCGCCGACCTGAGCCAGGCCGCCCTCGACCGGCTGAAGGAGTCGGGCGGGCGCCCTTCCAGCCTGGGCGAGGTCATGGCCAACTGCGATATCGTGGTCTCGACCACCGGCGCGCGCGGACTGATCAAGCCGGAGATGGTGCGCAGGGGACAGATCATCCTGGCGCTTTCCAACCCGCATCCCGAGATCGAACCGGAGGCGGCCCTGGCGGCCGGGGCGGCCTTTGCCGCGGACGGCAAATCGGTGAACAATGTGCTCGGTTTCCCGGGCATTTTCCGCGGCGCGGTGGATGCGCACGCCCCGCGCATCACCCACGAGATGCTGCTGGCCGCCGCCCAGACCATCGCAGAGATGACCCCACCCGGCGAACTGGTGCCCAACCCGCTCGACAAGAAGGTGCACCTGGCCGTGGCCCGCGCTGTGGCACTGATGGCCATGAAACAGGGCATCGCCCGCGCTGATTTTGTGCCGTACGTGGATGATTAGGGGATGGGGGAGGAGTGAGGAGTGATTGGGCAGCAATCATTCAAAATTGCCGTCCGCTTTCTTACCCAAGAAATCAATTTCTTGACTTTCTTGCTACAATTGGCTATATTCAATAAATCGAATGAATGTTCTATGATTATTTGGTAAAGGATTGTATTGGCATGGATTATGTTAACAAAATATTTCAAGGCGATTGCGCTAATATACTTAAAAATATTCCCGACAATTCAGTCGATTTGATCTTTACGTCACCACCTTATGCAGACCAACGCCAACACACCTACGGCGGTATAAAACCAAGCGACTATGTGGCTTGGTTCATTCCAAGAGCTGAGCTATTTTTTAGAGTTCTAAAACCTTCGGGAACTTTTATTTTGAACATCAAAGAACGAGTTGTAAACGGAGAAAGGCACACTTACGTTTTGGAATTAATTTTAGAGATGAGAAAACAGGGGTGGTTATGGACCGAAGAATATATGTGGCATAAAAAAAATTCTTATCCTGGAAAGTGGCCAAACCGTTTTAGAGATAATTGGGAAAGATTAATTCAATTTAACAAAACCAAAAATTTCAAAATGTATCAAGAAGCTGTTATGGTACCTGTTGGTGATTGGGCTAAAACTAGACTTTCTAAGTTAAGCGATACGGATAAGACACGAGATGAATCAAAAGTCGGTAGCGGCTTTGGAAAAAATGTTTCTAATTGGGTTGGACGGGACATGGTCTACCCAACCAATGTTTTACATTTAGCCACCGAATGTGGCAATAGAGCTCATAGTGCAGCATTTCCTATTGAATTACCAGAATGGTTTATTAGATTATTCACACAACCTGAAGATTTGGTACTCGATCCCTTTGTAGGTTCAGGGACGACAGCTGTTGCGGCTGTTCAACTCGGAAGAAAATACTTGGGTATTGATATTAATGCTGAATATATCCAACTCGCGCATTCTCGTCTTGCTGAAAAACAGATACGCATGTCGCAGATAGCGGAAGAAAAAGAAAACTATGTCATTGCACCTTTCAATGAGGAAAATAAAAAGATATGAACCAGCTTGATGTTGATAAAGTTTGCGAATATGTCAATGAAAATATTGTTGAGTTTCATCGCCAAAAAATTAAATCTTTAGAAGAGTTGAGCCTAAAAAGACTTCTCACTAAAAACCCCTATCTTTTCAAAGCAAAAAACATTACTACAGCCAATAGCCTCGTTGAAAATTTTCTTGAGGCATTTCTTTCCTCTTCAGAAGAAAAGTTATTTGGCGACTTTTTAGAGGGGTTGGCTGTTTTCATCGCAGGGGAAACTTGCAACGGACATAAATCAACTGCTCAAGGTATTGATATAGAATTCATAAAAAACAAAATCCATTACGTTGTATCTGTCAAGTCGGGTCCTAATTGGGGAAATAGTTCACAACAAGATAAATTGGAACAAGATCTAAAAAATGCTGTTATCAGGCTTAAACAATCCCAAAAAGGGATTAATGTTCAACCAGTTCTAGGCATTTGTTACGGAAAAACAAAAACCAGTTATGTTCGCGGTTATTTGAAAATTGTTGGACAAAATTTTTGGTATCTTATTAGCGGAAATGAAAATTTATATACAGATATCATTGAACCCATTGGATATAGGGCAAAAGAGCACAATGACTCGTTTTTGATTGAAAAAGGTAAAGTGATAAATCGTTTTACAAAGCAATTTATGGATTTATACTGCAACGATAATGGGGCTATTGATTGGGTGAAAGTAGTTGAGTTCAATAGCAAAAACTTAGATTTAGATCAATTTATAGATAGTTGACCTAAATGAAAAAAAAGGGCGGGTTTCCCCGCCCTTTGGCTTTTAACTGTGCCCGTTGTCGTGGATCAGGTCTTTGAGCAGCAGGCCCAGGCGCGTCATGCCTTCGCGGATGTTTTCGGGCTGCGAATATGAGAAGTTGAGCCGCATGGTATTTTGCCCGCCGCCGTTGGGGTGGAAGGCCGCGCCCGGCACGAACGCCACCTTGCGCTCGATGGCCTTCTTGAGCACCTCGGCCGCGTCCATATCCTTGGGCAGGATGCCCCACAGGAACATGCCGCCTTCGGGGTGCGTCCAGCGCACTTCCTCGGGCCACACCTCTTCCATCGTGTCGAGCATCACATCGCGGCGTTCCTTGTACACCTGGCGGATGTACTTGATATGCTCATCCAGAAAGCCGCCCTTGGCCACTTCATAGGCCACATGTTGGTTGAAGGTGGCCGTGTGCAGGTCCGCGGCCTGCTTGCTCATCACCAGCTTGCGGATCACTTCCGGCGGGGCGATGACCCAGGCCAGGCGCAGGCCGGGCGCCAGCAGCTTGGAGAAGGTGCTCAGGTAGATGACGTTGCCGCTGTAATGCCCGCCGTTCTTGCCGCGGTATTGCGCGTCGATGTTCACCACCGAGGGCAGGTGATCGCCTTCGTAGCGCAGCTGCCCGTACGGGTCATCTTCCACGATCGGCACGCCGTACTTGTCGGCCAGTTCCACCAGCTTCATGCGCCGCTCCATGCTGAGGGTGGTGCCGGAGGGGTTCTGGAAGTTGGGCAGGATGTAAATGAATTTTGGCCCGGTGCGCAGCGATTTTTCCAACTCGTCCACCACCATCCCGTTATCGTCGGACGGCACCGAGACGTAGTTGGCGCTGTAGGCGTTCCAGGCCTGCAGCGCGCCCAGGTAGGTGGGCGATTCGACGGCGATGTTGTCGCCGCGGTTGACGAACAACCGCCCAATGAAATCCAGCGCCTGTTGCGAGCCGGAGGTGATCATCACATTCTCGGCGGTGATCTCGATGCCGTAGCGCACGGTGTGGCGCGCGATCATCTCGCGGAGCGGGGTCAGGCCTTCAGTGGTGCCATATTGCAATGCCTGCGGTCCCACCGTCGAGAGCACGGTGTTGCAGGCTTCCTGGAATTTTTCGAGCGGGAAGACCTCCGGGGCGGGCAGCCCGCCCGCAAACGAGAGGATATCCGGCTGTTCGGTCAGTTTGAGCAACTCGCGGATGATCGAACTGCCCATGCGTTGGGCGCGGTGCGCGTAGCGATATTCCCAGGGTGTTTGTTGCATTCTTTCTCCTTGGCAGGTGGATTTTCTATTGGCCATGCACAGGGATAAAAAAAGCCTGACAGGTATGGTTCACCCGTCAGGCTTAGGCCGCCCAGCGCAACAGGATGCCGGTAAGGTCTAAAAATAATCTCCGTGTCATAGCATATTCATCTTACCCTCTTTTATGATGTAAATCAACCGACAAACGTTCAATGATTCGGTGACACTTGTCAGGTTTATTCGCCAAAAATGAACAGGTCGCCGATTGATTCGCGCTGGAAGTTGTGCCGGATGGCGTCTGCGAAAGTCTGGGCCACCGAAAGCACCTTCAGTTTGGGATGCGGGTTCGCGGGCGGGGTGACCGTATCGGTGGCAACGATTTGCGAGATCTGGGGTACTGCGGCCAGCCGGTCCAGCCCGCCGCGCGTAAAGACGCCGTGCGTGCACACCACCAGGATGTCTTCCACACCCTCCTGGATGAGCAGGCGGCTGAGTTCCAGGATGGAGCCGCCGGTGGCAATCTCGTCATCGTAGATCAGAGCGCGTTTGTGTCCGCGCACCTGGCTGCCCACCAACCCGCTGATGCGCACCTCGAAATCGGAGACGCGCTCCTTGTTCCCGGCGGCCACCGGCAGCCCAAGCGTTTCGGCAAACCGGGCCGCCGATTTGGCCTGCCCCATGTCTGGCGAGACAATGATGGTGCCGCTCAGGTCGCGCCCCGCCAGGAACTGGCGGAACACCCGGCGGCTGCTGAGCGGGTCGGCGGGGATGCCGAAGAAGCCGTGCACCTGCGGCGAGTGCAGCATCATGGTCATCACATGCGTGGCGCCGGCTGTCTTCATCAGGTCGGCGATCAGGCGGGCGGTGATGGAGATGCGCGGGGCGTCCTTTTTGTCGCTGCGGGCGAAGGAGAAGTAGGGGATGATGGCATGCACTTCAGAGGCGGCTGCGCTGCGGGCGATGTCGAGCATCATGAGCAGTTCCATCAGGTGGTCGTTGACCGGCTGCGAAAGCGACTGCACGATGAAAACCTTGCGGTGGCGCACGCTGGCGCCCAACTGCACGTACAGGTTGTCGTTGCTGAAGCGCGAGATGTTGGTCTCATCCAGCGGCAGGCCAAGGTGGCCGGCTATGGATGCGGCCAGGCGCGGGTTGCTGCTGCCGCTAAAAATGCGCACTTCACCCGGGTCGAGTTTGGTTTGGTTCATGGCTTTTTCCTTGGTTTTGGGAAGTGGGGTGGGATGTAGAGAATACTCTCAATCTTACAGACTTTTTGCCGGTTGCGCAATTGCAAAAAAGAAAGCCCCCGCCGGTGGGGGACCAGCGGGGGCAGGGCATGCGGCGAGGGGTTTAGGGCTCCACGATGATGGGCAGTACCTGCCCGCTCTTGTAGTGCCGGTCGATCATGCACGAGAATTCCAATTCGCCAGCGGCGGCCGGTTTGGTGAAGGTGTATTCGACCACCACGGTTTTGGTGGGGCCGAGCTGCTCGTCGGGCACGCTTAGCAGGGCATTTTCCAGCGCAATTTTGATGGCGCTGGTGGTCAGTTCGGCCGCGGGTGGGTTGATGTTGAAGTTGTGCACGCGGTTGCCGCTGTTGGTGATGGTGAAGACATAAGTCTGCCCAACCTTAAAGGTGGTCAGGTCCGACTGGATCCAGTTGTCACCCAGGATGATGCGTACCGGCACTTTCCCGTCTGCGCTGGCAGCCGGGGCTTCGGAGGGGGTGGGCATGGCGGTGGGCGCGGGCGCGCTGGAACTCATGTCAGACACATCGTCCATGTCGCTTTGGGATTCGCTAGAAGAAGAGGCCTCAGACTCCTGGGTGGGCTGGTCGGTTGCTGCGGGTTGCGCGCCGCACGCGGCCAGCAACAGGGCGGCTGCTAGAAAGACAAGGATGATCGATTTTTTCATGGTTTCTCCTAAATTCGATAATTTTTTCCGACATTAATTATGGACGCACTGTTCGGCGGATAAATTACCTGTCCAACCCGAAACTGAATTTTTCTCACGAAATGCTCATGCGAGGTGATGATTGCTTGACGAACTCAAAAAAAAACCGCCCCCGGTGTGGGGGCGGCGGGTGAAGCGAAGACCAGTCTACGGAGTAGGAGTGGGTGTTACCGAAAGCGTGGCGGCGTCTTCGGCGGTCTTGGGCATGCCGGCCATCACCCAGCGCACCCACGCGTCGATCACGTCCGGGCGCATGGATTTGCTGGGCGGCATCACGCCGATTAGTTCATCGCCGTTGTCATCGAGGATGGGCGTACCCTGGATGGTGAGCAGCAGGATGCTTTCGGCGTTGCCGGCTTCCAGGTTGGGGGCGTTATCACCCGTGTTGATGACCTCGTCGAAGGAGGTCATCCAGTAGTTGTTGTTGTCTTTGCCCTGGCGGTGGCACGAGATGCAGTAGCGCTTCACGATAGGTTCGATGTGAACATCGTAGGAGGGCACTTCGCCTGCTGCAAGCGGCGGGAAGAGCGGTTTCATGGGCGGCATTTCGAAGCGGTCATCCCAACTGTAGCGCATAAAGGTGACGATGTAGTCCACCTGGCTGCGGGTCAGTTCGCCGCCACTGGCGATGCCATAGGGCGGCATGCCCTGGTTTTGCTGTCCGTAGATGATGATGTTGGCCAGCGTTTCATCGGTGAAGGTGTAGAGCGTATCGGTATCGTTGATGGCGCCAATCACCTTGCCCTTCAAACCTTCCACGCCTTCGATGACGGTCACTTTGCCGTCATCGCCGTGGCACTCCACGCAGTACAGCGAGTACAGGTCTTGTCCGGCGATGATTTGATCGGGCAGGGTGGCGGCCACTTCGCTTTCGGTGGAGGTGTGCGGCGGGGCAATGATCAGGGTGACTGCCGTGAGCGCCACCATCAGTACCGAGGCGCTTCCCGCAGTCCAGACCATCAGTTTGGCGGCTTTCTCTTTGAGCGTGAAAGCCATGACAAACAGGGCCGCAAAACCCACGCCGGGCACCACCAGCCCGCCCAGGATTTGTAAAATACCGAGCACGTACACGCCCTCACCCGTGGTGGGCACATTGGCCAGCAGGGTGAGCGTCACCATGCTGACCACGAAGATGGTCATAACGCTGAGCGGCAGGACGCGCTTGCCGTAATAGCGGTAAGGCGACTTCTCGATGAATGGCAGCAGGGTGAGCACAGCCATGGCAATTCCCGGTATGAGCACCGTGGCCGGCCACTCGATTTTGCCAATGACCGGGATTTGCCCGTACAGAGCCAGGAACTTGAACAGGAACAGGAAGTACCATTCTGGGCGCGGGATGTAGGATGAGTCGCTTGGGTCGGCTTTGGGTTCGGGGGCCACGCCCACAAACGTGGCCAGCAAAATGAGCAGGGTGAAAATCCCAAAGGCCATAATGACATCTTTGAAGATGCTGTCTGGCCAGAAGCGTTCACCTTTGTCGAGCTGACGCGCGTACTTTTGGTTGATTTTTTGTTTGGTTTCTTCGTTCATGGCGCGTTCCTTAGTCTTCCGGGTCGGGGTGGGCCGATTCGCCGTGACGGACGACAAGGTAGAGATGGACGCCGATCAGCGCGGCCATCAGGGCGGGCAGCATCCAGATATGGGCGGCAAAAAAACGCTGTAGGGTCAGGGCGCTCAGGTCTGGCCCGCCGCGCAATGCTTTGAGGATGAAATCCCCGATGAACGGCACGCTTCCGGCGATTTCGGTGCCTACGGTGGTGGCCCAAAAGGCGCGCTGGTTCCAGGGCAGCAGGTAGCCGGTAAAGCCCATGCCCAGGGTGAGCAGCAGCAGTCCAATGCCCACGATCCAGGTCAGTTCGCGCGGATATTTGAAGGAGGCCGTGGCAAATACACGCAGCATGTGAATGAACACGACCAGCACCATGAGCGTGGCGCCCCAGTGATGAATGCCGCGTATGAGCCAGCCGAAGGCCACACCTTCCATGATGTATTGGATGGAGTCGTAAGCGTGGTCTGGTGAGGGGGTGTAGTAAACGGTCAGGAAAATGCCGGTGGCGCCTTGCAGCAGGAAGAGGAACGCGCTGGCTGAGCCAAGCGTGTTCCACCAGTTGCCCAGTGGCTCCGGGCGGTCGAGTACGGCGGCATACAAGTTTTGCAGCCCCAGGCGCTCGTCCAGCCAGTCATAAACTTTTTTCCACAAAGTGCTGCGCAATATGCTGTGCATGATCAGCCTTCCTCGATGAAGATGGAAACGTTGCCTTCAGCGTCCACCTTGAAATCGGTGTAGCGGTCCAGCGGGCGGGGCGGCGGGCCGTTGAGCACTTCGCCTTCGCGCCCAAATTGGGCATCGTGGCACGGGCAGTTGAATACGCCCGATTCATCCACCCAGTGCACGCGGCAGGCCAGGTGGGTGCAACGGCTGGAGAGAATGAGCAGGTCTTCGGGCGTTTCCGATTTGCGGATGACGAACCCGCCAAAACTGCTGGAGGTACGTTCCCAGCCGTTGATGCGGGTGCGTGTGAACGTGAACGGGAACGGTTTGCCCACTTCCATGTCTTTCAGGTTGCCAATGTTTATCCAGTCTTCTTTGCTGCCTTCGCGCAGCGCCGGGTGGATCAGGTACGCCACGATTGGCACGCCCAGCGCCACCCCCATCACCCCGCCTGTGGCTGCCGTCGTGAGCTTGATGAAGTCGCGCCGGCTCATTTCTTTCGGACTCATGCACACCTCCTGCTTTGTTTGTTTCGTCGTGCAAAAGCGGCAATACAACTCATTGGATTATATAGGTCTGGAGACCCTTAATATAGCACTGTTCATAATCAAATAATAGGACAATTGTCACATTTTGCCCGCTCAAACGGGCGATGCGTAAATCCTGCGGGTGATTCGCGCCCATTTTTTTTGACCGCTGCGCCGGATGACAATTACGCGGTAAAATTGCACCGTTCATAACGTTTGCTGATTGAGGGAAAGTTACGCTCCTCACAATCCATATTACCAATCCATATTACAAGGAGTAATCGATGGGCTCGCAACGAAATGTCGGATTGCTCAGGGCGCTTCAGTATAAAGGCGAAGACCCCTACCTCTCGTTCATCTTGCACCGCATTGGCGGGTTGGGCATGGCCATCTTTGTCACCGTACATCTCCTGTCCATCTTCCTTGGCGGGGAGGTCGGGCAGTTTTTTAATGCAGTGTACGCCAACTGGGTTTTTCAGCTGTTTGTGTTCTTTTGCGTTTTGTTCCATGCCATTAATGGGCTGCGCATCACCATCCTGGATCTGTGGCCGCAGCTCATCCCTTTCCAGCGCCAGGCGCTTTGGCTGGAGTGGGTGTTTTTCATCACCGTATACGGGTTTGCCGTATTTGTCATTGCCAGCACGGCCTTGGGAGGTTGACATGGCTGCCAGACCCCGCCGCCTGCCGCTCAACAAACGCGGCCTGAACTTTGAAATGCTCATGTGGATCTTTACGCGCCTCTCGGCCCTGGCCATGTATGCGCTGATCCTTTTCGCCATCATCGGTGCGCTCCTCATGGGCGCGCGTACCCAAATGAACTTTGCCGATGTCATGCGCTGGGGCTTCATGCCCACCAGCGGGCATGTGCAAAGCACCAACGTGGAAGACCTGGCCCCCTGGGTGACCCCCTTGTGGCGGCTGACCGGCAGCGCCCTGCTGCTGATCGCTGTTGCGCACGGCATGCACGGGCTGGTGGTCATTGCAGATGACTACATCATCACTTCGGGCGGGCGCAAGGTGGTGCGCTTGCTCAGTATCATCATGATGATTTCCATAAGCCTGATTGGGCTTTATATTCTCTGGCAGGACCTCCTGCTCGAATTTTTGGGACGGTAGAGAGCATGAATACACACCAGTTTGATGTCATTGTTGTCGGCGCGGGTGGGGCGGGCCTGATGGCCGGCCTGTACGCTTCGCGGACGGCTAAAACCGCCGTCATCAGCAAGTTGTATCCCACCCGCTCGCATACCGGCGCGGCTCAGGGCGGCATCAGCGCGGCTTTCGGCAACAGCGAAGAAGATCACCCCGAATGGCACACCTACGACTCGGTCAAAGGTTCCGACTACCTCGGCGACCAGGACGCCATCGAGTTCATGTGCGAGGAAGCGCCCCAGGCTGTGCTCGAACTGGAGCACTACGGCCTGCCCTTCGACCGCACCCCCGAGGGACGCATCTCGCAGCGTCCGTTTGGCGGGCACACCAACAACGTCACCGGCAAACCCGTGCGCCGCGCCTGCCACGCCGCCGACCGCACCGGGCATATGATCCTGCAAACCCTGTACCAGCAGTGCATCAAGAATAACGTCAATTTCTTCGATGAATTCCAGGCGCTCGACTTGCTGATCAACAATGGCAAGGCTGTGGGCGTGGTGGCTGTGGAACTGTCCACCGGCGAACTGCACACCTTCCACGCCAAGGCGGTCATATTTGCCACAGGCGGGCACGGACGCATTTGGGAGATCACCTCCAACGCCTACGCCTACACCGGCGACGGGGCGTCCATTGTGCTTCGGCGCGGCATCCCGCTGGAAGACATGGAGTTCTTCCAGTTCCACCCCACGGGCATTTACAAACTGGGCATCCTCATCACCGAGGGCGTGCGCGGCGAGGGCGGCATCCTCATCAACGGCAAGGGCGAGCGCTTCATGGAACAGTACGCCCCGCGCGTGAAGGACCTGGCCAGCCGCGATGTGATCAGCCGCGCTATTTACACCGAAATCCGCGAAGGGCGCGGCGTGAATGGCTCGAACTACGTCTATCTCGACGTGCGCCCGGAAGTGGTCAATAAATTTGCGGCCATGGACGGGCGCACCTGCCCGGATGGCAGCCCTTACACCGTGACGGCCGAAGAACTGCTCAAGAAACTGCCCGATATCGTTGATTTCAACCGCGTTTACCTGGGCATCGACCCCATGACCCAGCCCATGCCCATCCAACCCACCGCGCACTACACCATGGGCGGCATTCCCACCAATAAGTTTGGCGAAGTGGTGGTGGACGAGCACAACACAGTCTTTCCCGGCTTATATGCGGCCGGGGAGGTGGCCTGCGTTTCGGTGCACGGCGCCAACCGCCTGGGCACCAATTCGCTTTTGGATTTGGTGGTGTTTGGCAAGTATGCCGGCTTGAAGGCCGCCGAGTATGCGCTGGGCACCGATTTCACCCCTCTGCCCGATGACCCCACCGCCTATGCCCGCGAACAGATCGAACGCCTGCGCGGCGGCTCGGGCAAGGAGAACGTCCTCGACATTGGCACCGAGATGAAGAAGGTCATGTTCGACGATGTGGGCATCTACCGCACTGCGGCTGGCATGCAGGCCGCCCTTGCGAAGGTGAAGGAATTGCAGGAGCGCTTCAAACAGGTGCGTGTCAGCGACACCGGCAAGATCTTCAACACCGAACTGCTCAACGCCTGGGAAATGGCCAACCTGCTCGAACTGTCTGAGGTGGTCACCCTCTCTGCGCTCAACCGCACCGAAAGCCGCGGCGGCCATGCCCGCGAAGATTATCCCGACCGCGACGACAAAAACTGGCTCAAGCACACCCTGATCTGGAACAAAGATGGCAGGTTTGAAATCGGCTACAAACCGGTCGTCATTACCAAGTACCAGCCGAAAGAGCGCGTTTACTAAACGGATGATGGGAGAATAACGCCATGGAAGTCACCCTCAAAGTCTTTCGCTTCAACCCCGAAGTGGACAAAAAATGGCACTACGAAACCTATACCCTGGAGGCCGAACCCACCGACCGCGTGCTCGACCTGCTCGAAAAAGTGAAAGCCTACAACGATGGCACACTGGCTTTCCGCCGTTCGTGTGCGCACGGCGTATGCGGTTCGGATGCCATGCGCATCAACGGCAGGAACGCGCTGGCCTGCAAAATCCTGGTTCGCGACCTGGGCGCCAAGATCACGGTGGACCCGATCATGGGCTTGAAAGTGATCAAAGACCTGATTGTGGACATGGAGCCGTTCTTCGACAACTACAAAAAGGTGCTGCCGTACTTCATCAACAACAGCCCGCTGCCCGCCGATGGCAAGGAGCGACTGCAATTCCCCGAACAGCGCGAACGCTTCGATGACACCACCAAGTGCATCCTGTGCGCGTGCTGCACCACCTCCTGCCCCTCGTTCTGGGCGGCGGACGATTACCTGGGCCCGGCCGCCCTGGTGACGGCGCACCGCTTTATCTACGACAGCCGCGACGAAGGCGCCGCCGAGCGCATGCACGTTATCAGCGAGACCAACGGCGTGGCACGCTGCCACACCGTTTTCAACTGCACCATGGTCTGCCCGCGCGAGATCCAGATCACAAAGGCCATTGGCGAGCTGAAACTTTCGATGATCACCGGCAATATTGACTGAGCAAATCTGACGTCCGGTCAACTGCTTCTGGATGGGCCCAGCCCATTCAGAAGCAGTTTTTTTTCTGGACTGCGCTTGCTTTTTTCCTGCTTTCAGGTATTCGGTATAATGAAAGGGCATCGTTTCCCGCACCCAAAAGAAAGAGGCGGCTTATGGCTTTCACCCCGATACGATTTTCACAACAAGACCCACGCTGGAAAGATGGCAAACTCGGCTTTAGCGGGCTGACGCTCGGCACGCACGGCTGCGCCCTGACGGCCGTTGCCATGTACCTGAAAGGCTTCGGCTTTGAAATTCGCCCGGATTCGCTCAACGACCGTCTCAAGCTTGTTGGCGGTTTCATGGAGGCGGCCATCGTATGGGGAGCGGTGCCGGCCCTCTTTCCGCAGGTGCGCCATCGCAACACCATCATCTGTCGCGACACCGATGCCCCACTGGCGCAGATCAATGCCGCTCTCGAAAACGGTCACCCGGTTGTGGTCGAGGTCGATTTCTCGCCCGTCCCGGGAATGCAAACCCACTGGGTAACGCTCTATGCCCGCCAGGGCAGCGATTACCTGATGCTCGACCCGTGGCCTTTCCCGCTCGAAAGCGGCGACACCTTGCTCATGGCGCGTTACAGCCATGGGCGGCCTCTGGCGCGCACCATCACCGCAGCCATATTCTACGAAACCAGCGGGCCGGGGCCCATCGCCCCGCCGCCCGCCAGCGTGGAAACCGACCTGTTCGTGCAGGTGGTCTCCGGGCTGTCTTCACCTGGGCTGCGCCTGCGCGCCCTGCCCACCACTGCCTCCGACACGCTCGGCTTCAACGAAGCCGGTGCGCGCCTGCGCGTCATCGAGCCAGAGAACATCGCCCGCCCCAAAGTGGGCGTCTTCGACCAGTGGATTCGCGTGCGCGACCCGCGTGGCGCAGAAGGCTATGTAGCCGCCTGGTTTGTCAGCCTGGCCCCTGCCCCACCTGCCCCCGGCGGCACAACCGCGCCACCGCCCCCGCCGCCGGATGTCTCGCTTATCAAACGGGTCAAAAAAACGGTTGGCGATGGGCTGGAAACCGTTCCCCTGTCTCCTGCCCAACCGGCCAGCATCCCGTCCAATGCTGGCGGTATCCAGCGCCTGACCGGCACCATCTGGAACACCTACGGCGGACTGCTCAGTGCCCTTTCTGGCGCGTTGGGCATCGACCCGGCCGTGGCTGTGGCCGTTTTCGCCATCGAATCTGGCGGACAAGCCTTTGGCAGTGACGGCCGCCTGCTCATCCGCTTCGAAAATCACCTGTTCCACGACTTCTGGGGGCGCAGCAACACAGCCAAATTCAACGAACACTTCACCTTCAGCCAAACCCAACGCTGGAGCGGTCACCAGTGGCGCCCGCACCCCAACGCCCCGTGGGTCGATTTTCATGGACTGCAATCGCGCGAGTGGGAAGTGTTCGAATTTGCCCGCGCGCTCGATGAAACCGCCGCGCTCAAATCCATCAGCATGGGCGCGCCGCAAATTATGGGCTTCAACCACGTTATCATCGGCTTCGCCTCGCCGCAGGACATGTTCCACCTCTTTGCCGCCAGCGATCGCGAGCAGGTGGTCAGTTTCTTCGACTTCGTGCGCAGTGTGGCCGTGGGCGCGGTGCCCGCCCTGCGCAACCGCGACTTTCGCGGGTTTGCCGTTTTCTATAACGGCAGCGGGCAGGCCGAACATTACGGCAATTTGATGAAAAGTGCCTTCGACGCCTTCAACGCCCTGGGCGTTGCTGCCCCACCCCAGCCCCCGCCTGCCCCGCCCCAGCCGGAACCGCCGGTTCCGGTTACACCGCCTGCGCCCCAGCCGCCCACCCCCACCCCGCCGGTTGAATCTGTCGAACCCCCGCCCGCCACTCCCACGCCATTCCGCGTCTTCGTCTCCCCTTTGGTTGGCGAAAGCGGATTGCGCGTGCGCAAAGAACCCGGCGCCGGGGCCGCGCTGGTGACGGTGGTTAAGGCCCGCCGCGCGCTCGACGTGCTGGAGCCGGAAAACACTGCCCGGCCCAAAGTTGGCAGGCAGAACGCCTGGCTTAATGTGCGCACTGCCACCGGCGAGACGGGTTTTGTGGCGGCCTGGCTGGTCACCCTCATTGCAGATGAACCCGCCCCTGTCCCTGCACCCACCGTACCCATAACGCCCCCGAACCCCGCTCCAGCCCCTGTGCCTGTCACGCCTCCCGCGCCGCAACCGGCCGGGCTGCAGGTCAGGGTGTCGGCCCAGGTGGGCAGCAATGGACTGCGTATGCGTAAACAGGCCAGCACCCTGGCTGCGCTGGTGGCCGTCCAGCCGGTGGGCGCCATCCTGGCTGTGCTGGATGACGAAGCCACCGCCCGCGCCAAAGTTGGACAGAGCAACCGCTGGATCAACGTCCGTGACCGCCAGGGCCGCGAAGGCTTTGTGGCCGCCTGGCTGGTGGAATTTGTCACACCTGCCGCGCCATCGTTTGCCCTGACGGGACTGGGATCGTCCGCTCCATCTGCCCTGATCGTGCATGTCTCATCGCTGGTGCCGCCTGCCGGGCTGCGCCTGCGCGCCCGCCCCGCCGATGACGCTCCCACCCTCAAAAATTTGCTGGTTAACACGCCGTTGGTCGTGCTCGAAGATGCCGCCCGGGCCGCGCCCAGGGTGGGTGTCTTCAACCAATGGCTGCATGTGCGCGACCCGTTCGGTGTGGAGGGGTACGTGGCCGCCTGGTACGTGCGCCTGTAAAAAAAAAGCAGGCCGAATGATCCATTCGACCTGCTTCCCCGTAGTGAAAAGAACGCGCTGCCTTATATCGCTTCGGTTTCTTCCTGCGCGGCGGTCACGGGCTTAAGCCCCAGTTTTTCGCCGATCAGCCGGGCGATGTTACGCGAAGCGTCCGGGCGGGCCGCGTTACGGCAGTTTTCCACCACTTCGTTACGCGCCTCCGGGTTCAGCACCCAGCGGCGCAGGGTGTTCACCACCCGCTCTGGTGTGGGCGCCCACACCCCGGTCTGTGTTTGCACCACAAAGGTCACATTGCCATCCTCCTGCCCGGGCAGCCTCGAGAACAGGATGATGGGCAGGTGCGCGTTGAGCGCCTCGGCGATCGTGCCCGGGCCGGCTTTGGTCACCAGCACATCGGCCGCGCGCATAAAATCGGGCAGTTCACGCGTGAACCCATAAATGAACGCCGGAATGGTCCACGCCTCGGCTTCCAACTCCGCTTTCAGATTGGTATTGCGTCCGGTCACCACCGCCAGGGCCACATTCAGCCCCGATTCGGCGATGGCCCGCGCCGTCTGCCCCAGCGGGCCCATCCCATCGCCACCGCCCACCGCCAGCACAATGAACTTATCTTTTGGCCAGCCCAGTTTTTCGCGCAACTCTGCTTTGTTGCCGGCCGGCACGCAGTAACGCGCTGCCACCGGTTGCCCGGCCACGTGCACCCGCTCTGGCGGCATGGTGTATTCGATGGCGCGCGCGCGCGCCATCTCGGTCGGCACCGAGATCACATCGGCGCGGCGGTCGTACCACAGCGCATGTGTGCTCACCATATCGGTCACCACCGTCACAAAGGGTGGGCGTTTTTGTCCCAGCGCCTTAAGGATGAACGAATTGGCAAACGGATGCACCGACACCACCAGGTCGCTGGGGTGGTTATTGATGATCGACTTGGCCGCCCGCGCCACAATGGGCCAAAAAGTGGTCGTGATGGCCCGCGCGCGTTTGCGCCCGTTGCTGGCGTGAAAGCTGGCCCCCCACAATTGCGGCGCTTTCACCATGTAGGGGTACCAATCGGGCAGCCGGTTGAATGGCACTGGTGCGTAGCGCTTGAAAAAATCCACCATTTCCGTGCTTATCGCATCGCCATACTCCAGGTGCAGCGCCTCGATGATCGCCTCAGCCGCGCTGCGATGTCCCCCGCCTGTGTCTGAGAACAGGAACAAAATATGTGGTTTTTTAGTCTGTCTGTCCATCATTTTTCCTCGGTAGAATCGTCTTGGTCCGGCGGGCCAACTCGCGGCGTGAAAGCATCACCCGGTGACCGCAAGTGCGACATTCCAGCCCAATATCCGCGCCCAGGCGGGTCACTGTCCACTCGTAGCCGCCGCACGGGTGCGGTTTGCGCAGGCGGACAACATCGTTTATCTGGAGATCCGGGAACATGCGCACCTCCGGCTCAATCCACACGCCAATCAAAATTCAACGTCTGAAGATTATACCGTAAAGGGACGCTCCACCCGCCCCCGCCCCGCCGCGCGAATCGTGATAAACTACCCCCGAACATCCCCCGGAGGAACCCCCATGACCGAACAACAATTTCACACGGTAGAAATCGCCGGACTCACGCGCCACCTGCGCCTGTTCGAGGTCGCCCCCGGCCTGCGCATCGCCATCCTCAACATCCTCGGCGATACCGAGCTGGTGCAGGCCGCCGCCCGGGCCCTGGCCGAGAGGCTGGCTGCAGTCGAATACGATGTGCTCGTCACGGCCGAGTCCAAGTCCATCCCGCTGGCCTATGCGCTCTCGGTTGAGACCCGCAAACCTTATGTCGTCCTGCGCAAAGACTGCAAACCCTACATGGGCGATGCCCTGCGCGCCGAAACCCTCTCCATCACTACCGGCAAGCCCCAAACCCTCATCCTCGACGAAAAAGACCGCGGTCTGGTCAACGGCAAAAAAGCCGTCATCGTGGATGATGTCATCAGCACCGGTTCCACGCTGCAGGGCATGCGCATGATCCTGGAAAAGGCCGGGGCCAGCGTGGCCGCCGAAACGGCCATCTTCACCGAGGGCGACCGCGCCAGGTGGATGCACATCATTGCGCTCGGCCACCTGCCGCTCTTCACGGACTAGCCGGCCCCCTTGCTGACCAAACTGCGCGACACCGACTGGTTGTGGCTGGGGCTGGCGCTCTTTATCGTGCTCGCCATCGCCTTCCTGCTGCCGGTATTGCCCAACGATTACTGGTGGTACCTGCGCCTCGGGCAGGATATCCTCGCCAGCGGGCGCGTGCCCACCACCGAAACGTACAGCCTTACCCAGGTGGGCCAGCCCATCGTGTACCAATCGTGGCTCTCGGCCGTGCTGATGTGGGGACTCTACCACCTGGGCGGCATTCCGCTGACGGTGCTGGCGCGCGGCCTGGCGCTGGGGTTCACTTACGGGCTGCTGTGGCGGCTGGCCGTCTCAGCCGGGCTCGACCGGCGGCTGGCCACCGCGCTGGTGGTGGCCGCGGCCGTGGCCGTGGCCGGCAACTGGTCGGTGCGCCCGCAGTTGTTCGCCTACCCGTTGTTCGTGGCCAGCCTGTGGATCCTGCTCGCATGGCAGGAAGGCCGCACACGAGTCGCATGGGTGTTTCCCGCGCTCGGCTGGCTGTGGACCGGGTTGCACGGTTCGTTCCCGCTCCTGTTCGCGCTGCTGGCCGCCGCGCTGGTTTTTGGCCGCGGCGACCGTAAAACCTTGCTTGCTGCAATTGTGCTTACAGCCGCCGCCACCCTGCTGCACCCGCGCGGGCTGGCGCTCTGGCAGAACATCGGCCAGACCTTCACCAGCACCGAGGCGCGCGATTTCAGCGCCGAGTGGCTGCCCACCACCAACGCGGGCTGGCAGATGAACCTGTTCTTTGCCTGGTTCATCGCGCTTGTGCCGCTGGCTGCTTTTTCGCCAAAAAAAACCTCACTTATGGAGTGGGCCTGGTTTGCGGGTTTTGCCTGGCTGGGGCTCTCGGGAATCCGCTATGTGATCTGGCTGCTGTTCATTATGACAATCGTGACCGCGCGCCTGCTCTCCGCCTGGCCGCTGCGCGAGCGCCCTTCCCCCGCCCCCAAACTGAATTTTGCCATCGGCATCCTGTTCATCCTGCTGCCGCTGGCGGTGTTGCCCGGCCTGCGCGAGCGCTGGTGGGCGCAATCGCCGCCGCAGCTGCAAAATACCCCCGCCGAGGCGGTGCGCTGGCTGCAGGCGCATCCCAACCTGCCTGGCCCGGTGTGGACCGATATCGTCTTTGCCAGTTATCAAATTTATGCCCTGCCCGAGCGCCCGGTCTGGATCGATACGCGCTTCCAGGTGGCATTCACGGCCGATCAGATTCGCCGTTATAAAGAAGTCGCCCGCGCCGAGCCGGACTGGGAGGCCAAACTGGACGCGGACGGCATCAACCTGCTGCTGCTTTCGCTGGAAGACCAGGCCGCGCTCCTCCCGACGCTCGAAAATTCCCCCGCCTGGTGTGAGCGTTACCGTGACGAGGTCGCGGTCATTTTCAGCCGGGCGCAGGCGGGCCAGCTGTGCCCGTAAAGCGGGCCGCCATCCTGGCTTTTTGCTGGCGCGTCATCTGCTTGATGGCGCGCTCACGTTTAAGCGCCGCAATTTTATCCGGCTGCTCCTCGATGTACACCAGCCTCACCGGGCGTTTCATGCGCGTGTAGCGCGCCCCGCGCCCTGTGTTGTGTTGTTTTTCGCGCCGGGCAGGGTCGGTCGTCCAGCCAGTGTAGTATGTCCCGTCCGAGCATTCCACGATGTAGCAAAAGTATGGCATAAGAAAACGCCCGGCGGAGGCTTTTCTCACCGGGCGAAACCTTTCTATTTTTTCTTTTGAGGCCGCTCGCCTACAAATAACCGCTTCATCATTGTGCCGAGGGTGGGGGCTTTCTCCTGAGCCAGTTCTTCGCTGGCCCAATCACCACGCCCGCGCTCTGAAAGCCATTTGCCGTGGCTGTTGTGCGCCTGGGTCATGTATTCTTCCAAAGGTCCCGGTTCAGACTGGCTGATCATATCGCCGAGGGTGGACAGTTCCTGCATATAGAGGCTGAGCACGCGCAGCGTATTCTCGCGGTTGGCAAGCGCGGCCGCGGGCAGGCCAACCATGAAATCGGAGCGGTCAGCCAGCGCAGTCGATGCCGCATAAGCGGACCCGGCCAGCTTGCGCATTTCGATCCAGCCTGGCTGCCCCATGGTGGCATGGGTCAGGGCGGCAGCCATCAACTGCGGCAGGATATGCACCGAACTCATCAATCCATCGGTTTCTGCCAGGTCCATGAACATGGGCGTAGCGCCCAGCAGGCGGGCGAGATCCGAAGCCAGCTTAATAGCCTCGCCAGGGGTGCCTGGCTGGGCGACGATGCCAACCAATCCCTTGTCGAACAGGTCGGCGCGGGCGGCCTCCTGCCCGGAACCGGGCTGACGCAGGTAAGCCGGATTAATGGATGGCACCAGTCCAACATAGTGCCGGTTGACCGGCAAGTTGGACTTTGCCCATGCGGCGATCCCGCCTTTGATGGGCGCGGTGTCCATAACCACCACGTTTTCGCGCAGGTCAGACGCGATCAGCGCGAGTGTATCCTGTACTTCGTTAAAGGGCAGGGCCAGCACCACCAGGTCGGCATTGCGCACCGAGGCGGGCAGGTTGATCTCGGCTTTTTGGATTGCGCCCAACTGCTGGGCTTTGCGGGCTGTACCATATTCAATGTCATGCCCGGTGAGAGTCACCTGGCCTTTGTGCCTGGCGAGCGCCAGCCCAATGGAAGCGCCAATGTGCCCCAACCCAATGATGGTCACTTGTACAGTCATAAAAAAAAAGCTCCTCTAAAGCGCGTCAGGTTTCAGCGTGTGCGCGGAATTATATCATGCGCCAGAATCAAGAGCCCCGGGGACGCCGACCCCGGGGCTCTATCAAAAGGAGGAGAAGAGAAATCACCTTACGCCCCTATATTAGCATGACCCTCGCAAGGGTACTTGACGCTTAACCTACGATTACCCTACGTTTGTCAGGCAATTAACGCATTTGTTATGCGAAGAACGAGATTCTACCGCCTTGCAAACTCGGTGAAAGGTTGAAATATCTGCCAGTCATCCGCGGCGCTCATGGTAAACTCAACACGATGAATACAGAAACAACTTTCAAAACAGGTTTTGTTGCCGTCATCGGCCGCCCCAACGTGGGTAAATCCACGCTCATCAACGCCCTCATGGGGCAAAAGATCGCCGCGGCCTCGCCCAAGTCGCAGACCACCCGCCGCCGCCAGCTGGGCATCCTCACCACCGAGTCGCTCCAGTTGGTGTTTGTCGATACACCCGGCTTGCACGACCCTTTTCACAAGCTGGGCGAATTCCTTAACCAGGAAGCGAAAGAAGCGATGGAGGGCGTGGATGTGATCCTGTGGCTGGTGGACGCCTCAGCCGACCCCGACGACCAGGACCGCAGCATTGCCCTGACGCTTTCCACCCTGCGGAACGCGCCGCCCGTCATCCTGGGCCTCAATAAAAAGGATCTCATCCCCGCTGAAGTCCTGCCCGCCAAAACCGCTGCCTATGCCGAGTTACTGCCCCAGGCGACCATGCTGGCTTTTTCCGCCACGCGTGGTGATGGGCGCGATGCCCTGATGGCGGCCCTTTCTGCCCACGCCCAGCCCGGCCCGCCGGAATTCGACCCCGAGCAGGTCACCGACCTGTACGAGCGCGAGATCGCCGCCGATCTCATCCGCGAATCGTGCCTGCTGCACCTCAACAAGGAAGTGCCGCACAGCATCCACGTGCGTATCGACCAGTTCACCGAACGGGGTGATGAGGGTGCGTACATCGCCGCCACTGTGTTCGTCGAGCGCGACTCGCAAAAGGGCATCGTCATCGGGCAGGGCGGGGTGATGCTCAAAAAGATCGGCTCCTCGGCCCGCCAGCAGATCGAAGCCATGAGCGGGCGCAAAGTCTTCCTGGAGCTGCGTGTCAAGGTGCTCAAGGATTGGCGCAACGACGAGATCTGGCTCAGCCGTTTCGGCTACAAGCTGGAAAAAAGCAAAAAGAAAAAATGATCCCCAACCTTCCCCTGCTCATCCTCACCTTCCTTTCGGCTGTGGCGCATTGGTTTGTGTTCGCCCGCCAGTGGCGCACCCGCGAGTACATCGCCAAACCGGCGGTGATGGTTTTCCTGTTAATCTGGTTGGTCACCTCGGCCGGGCTGCAGTCCCCACTGACCTGGTTTGCGCTGGGGCTGGTCTTTTCGCTGGCCGGGGACGTGTTCCTGATGCTCTCGGTGGAGCGGTTCTTCTTGCCGGGGCTGGCGGCCTTCCTGCTGGCGCATGTGGCTTATATTGTGGGGATTAACGATCCGTTGCCGCAGTTGTCGCTGGGGGCGCTGGGGATCGCGCTCCTTCTGGGTGTTTCGGGGGTGCGCGTCAGTCGCCGCATCGTGCGCGCCATCGATGAAAAGGGACTCTCACACCTGCGCTGGCCGGTCATCATCTACGCCAATGTCATCACGCTCATGCTGCTCTCGGCTCTGCTGACGCTCTACCGCGAAGAGTGGTTGACCGGCGCGGCCCTGCTGGTGAGCGTGGGCGCCACCCTGTTCTACATCTCGGACCTCATTCTTGCTTGGAACAAGTTCGTGACGCCGATCAAGAACGGGCGGCTGTATAACATTGCGCTCTACCACCTGGGGCAGATCACGCTGATGGTGGGCGTGGTGCTGCAGTTCCGTTGAGCCTGCTCTGCCATGCCTCCGATTTATAAAAACACTCCCGAAGGCGGTCAACCTTCGGGAGTTCGATTTCCAGGTGGCGGTCTTCGGGCTGGGGTTACTTGCTCACCGTTTCTTCTATCGGCACAGCGACATTCCAGTGCGCGTAGCGGGGGTTGCGGCCGTGCACCACGTCGTCGAACAGGGTGCGGATTTGGGCGGCCACCGGTCCCATGACGCCCGCGCCCACGGCGCGGTAGTCCACCTTCGTCACCACGGTCACCTGCGCGGCGGTACCCGTCATGAAGAATTCGTCGCAAATGAACAGTTCGCTGCGGTCGATGGAGCGTTCGACCACTGCCAGCCCCAGTTCGTTGCGGGCCAGTTCGATGACCGAGCGGCGGGTGATGCCTTCCAGAATGTTGTCGGTCACGGGGGGCGTGACCAGCACCCCATCGCGCAGCATGAAGACGTTCATGGCGCTGCCTTCCACGATGTGCCCGGCGTTGTCGAGCAGCAGGGCTTCGTCGAACCCGGCCCGCACGGCGTCGGTCTTGGCCAGCGCGGAGCCGGCGTATGCGCCGCTGATCTTGCCGCGGGCCGGGATGGTGTTATCGTCCACCCGCCGCCACGAAGACACGGTGACGTGCGCGCTGGTGTCGTTCTTGACGTACTGCTCGAACGGCAGCGCGAACATGGTCAGCGCATCGCGCAGGTTGTGCAGGCGCACGCCGATGCCGGCATCGGCTTTGTAGATGATGGGGCGGATGTACAGGTCGCGCGTCCAGCCGTCGGTTTTGAGCAGGTCGAGCGTGACCTGGGTCAAACTTTCCGGCGTGTGCGGGATGTCCATGGCCAGCATTTTGGCCGAGTTAAGCAGGCGGCGGAAGTGGTCCTGCGGACGGAAGATGAACAGTTTGCCCTGTTCGTCGTTCCAGTAGGCGCGCAGGCCGCCAAAGGCGGCTGTGCCATAGTTGAACCCGTGCGTGGCCACGCTGATGCGGGCCTCTGCAAAGGGGACGATCCGCCCTTCAAAATAGGCATTACGCGGATTGGGGTCATTCGCCATGGGAACCTCCGGGGTGGGTTGCAGCAATTATACCTGAGGGCCTTTGGCCCCGTCCGCTTGGCCCTTGACAAATTATTTCGTGAATGATAAATTTACTTCGACAATTGTCTAATTAGTTTTGCAAGGAGAAATACCATGGACGCCCAACCCAACATGCTCGACTTCGTCAAAGCCATGTCCAACGCCGAACGGTTGAAGATCGTCGGCATGCTCACCAAATCACCGGCCACGGCGGCCCAGGTGGCGGCGGAGCTGCACGTGCCGTTCCGCGATGCGTTCGAGCACCTGTCGTTCCTGCGCTTCGTGGGCGTGGTGCGCACCAATACCGGCGACCAGTCGCAGGAGGCGGTCTACGCGCTGAACCCCGAAGGCGCGGAGAAGCTGGCCCAGGCGCGGCTGGCCGGCCAGCGCGAATCGTACGTCCCGGCCCCGCATCTCGACGAAAAAGCCCGCAAGGTGCTGGTTGCCTGCCTCAATGCGGATGGATCCATCCGCCAGCTGCCCAGCATTCAGTCTGGCAAACTCAAGTACATCCTTGAGTACCTTGTCGAGGCCTTCACGCCCGGCATGGACTACAAGGAAAAAGAGGTCAACAGCATCATCCGTCGTTTCCACGAGGATGTTTCCGGCCTGCGGCGCGACCTGATCGACGCCGGGCTGCTGCAACGCGAAAGCGACGGCTCGCGTTACTGGCGCCCCGACCCGGCCGCGGAGCAGCGCGCATGAACGACACCCTGGAACTGGTCGATATCTTCAAGGCCCTGGCCGACCCCAACCGGCTCAAGATCATCGGGCTGCTGGCCCAGCAGGCCTACAGCGTGGAGGAGCTGTCCGCGCTGGTGAACTTGAAGCCGCCCACGGTGTCGCACCACCTGTCCAAGCTGGCCCGGGCCGGGCTGGTCTCGGCGCGGGCCGAGGGCTACTACAGCGTGTATTACCTCAACCAGGGCGCGCTGGAAGCCACCACGCGCCGACTCGTCTCGACCGAGCAGGTGGCGGCCGTGGTCGAAGATGTGGACCTGAACGCCTACGACCGCAAGGTGATCGAGTCTTACTCGCGCCCCGATGGCAGCCTCAAAACCATCCCTGCCCAGCGCAAAAAACTGGACGCCGTGCTGCGCCATGTGGTGAAGGTTTTCGAGCCGGGCGTGCGCTACAGCGAGAAGCAGGTCAATGAGATGCTCTTCCGCTTCCACGCGGATACGGCCTCGCTGCGCCGCGAACTGATCGGCGCGAAGCTGATGCAGCGCGAGGGCGGCGGGGGCGCATACTGGCGGGAGTGAGGTTGTGCAAATAAAAAAAATTCCACCATCGTAGAGATGATATTTGTGTCCGGAATTTTACTGCCATCAACATACAGAAATAGTTTATGGTTGGGGGAAACAACAAAGGCTTTGATCGGGCGTACGACGGGCAGAAATTCTTTTTGCTCCATATTATTAAGGTCAAGTGTGAAAAAATTGCCGCTGCCATGGCAATCAGCCAAAACAAGGGTACCATTGGTTGGTTCGTAAGCTCTTCTTGAGCTACACTTACGGTTTGGCAACCTGCCAGCACAAGATTCGAAGCCGCAAAGACACCCAGGAATAAAAACCTTGTCTTCATTGGGGCTGTCCCTCTCATAGAGTGGCGGGATCGCGGTCAGAAACGGGTATCGTCATGGACGCTCCCCCTTCGTCACCGGACATGCAGGAAACCCCAGGTCGGTCAAAAATATCAGATTGGGCTGATTTCCACCCCCGCCGCAAACAGCGCATCGCGCACCAGGCGGGCATTCTCGGCAGCGTGGGCGTTGTCGCCGTGCAGGCAGAGCGTATCGGGCATCACCACCCGCCCGCCAAAGCGGATGCCCTCGCGCGCCAGGCGCACCGCATTCTGCGCCACCCGCTGCGGGTCTTCGATCACTGCGCCGGGCAAATTGCGGGACATCAGCGAACCATCCGGGGCGTAGGCGCGGTCCGGGAAGGCTTCGTGCGCCACCCGCAGCCCCATCTCCGCTCCCGCTTCGACCAACCCGGAGCCGGCCAGCCCGACCAGGACCAGCTCCCGGCTGAAGCGCCGCACCGCGCGGGCAATGGCGTCTGCCAAGGCGCGGTCTTTGGCCGCCTGGTTGTAGAGCGCGCCATGCGGCTTGACGTGCGCCAGGGGCAGGCCTTCGGCGCGGGCAAAAGCGGCCAGCGCCCCGACCTGGTACAGCACCAGCGCCTCGACCTCGTCCGGGTTGGCGATCATTTCGCGCCGCCCGAAACCCTGCAGGTCGTTCCAGCCGGGGTGCGCGCCGATGGCGACCCCGTGCTGCTTCGCCAAACGGACAGTTGCCTGCATCACGGATGGGTCGCCGGCGTGGAATCCGCAGGCGATGTTGGCCGAGGTGATGAAAGGCATGATGTCTGCATCGCTGCCAAGGGTGTAGCGTCCAAACGATTCGCCGAGATCGCAGTTCAGATCAATGTTCATAGAGGGTTATGAGGCGTTAAAAAGTGAAGAGTGAGGAAAGACTTACAGCCAGAGGGCTTCGTCACTATCCAGAGTCATTATGCCATAATCCAGACGATGGAGTACCTGCCGGTAACGCGCTTGCGCGGCTTCGAGAGTCGACTCCACGAACCGGATTGTGCCCGTCCCAATCGGCGCCTGGGCCAGCACGGGCTGGTCAGCCGAGATGACCGAAGCGATCTTGGGATAGCCGCCCATGGTGGGGCAATCTGCCTGCATGACGATGGGCAGCCCATCGGCCGGGATTTGGATGCTGCCGCGCGCCATCCCCTCCGAGACCAGTTCGCCAACCCCCTCACGCGGGATGGGCGGCCCGCCCAGGCGGTAGCCGGTGCGGTCGGAGGCAGGGGAAATGGTGAAAAGTGATGAGTGAAAAGTGAAAAGAGCAGCGGGGGAGAATTGCGCGGCCTGCGGGCCAGGGATGACGGCAATTTCGGGGGAGGCGGAGTAGGGGATAAAGCCTGGGTCGAGGTGGCGCGCGGCCAGGTCGAGCAGGGGGCGGGTGGCGGGACCAATGGGCAGGCGGTCGCCGGGGGCCAGCGGGCGGGCGGGATCACCTCCCAGCGTGGCGCGCAGGGTGGTGGCGCGGGAGCCAAGCGCGGGGAGGGTATCCAACCCGCCGTGGATGGCAATATAGGCCCAGTTGCCATGACCCATCCTGTCGAGGCGGATCTCCCGGCCTTTGCGCACGTAAACCGAGGTCCACATGCGCATCGGGCGGCCATCGACCGTCAGTGAAAAACCAGAGCCGGCCGCGGCGACCAGGCAATCAACGTCCGCTACAAAGGCAGCACCGCCCAGCCCGATCTCCAGCGCGGCGGCGTGGGGCGGGTTACCCGCCAGCAGGTTGGCGGCGCGGTGGGCCAGGGCGTCCATGGGCCCGCTGACAGGTACGCCGTAGGCCTGCCAGCCGCGGCGGCCGCCGTCCTGGACGGTGGTGATGAGGGAGGGGGAGAGAATTTCAAGCATCGGGGATAAATCGCACGGTGTCCCCGGGCGCGAACAGGAAGGGCGGGTCGCGGCGCGGGTCGAAGGGCAGGATATCTGTGCGCCCGATCAGCTGCCAGCCGCCGGGCGACTCGACCGGGTAGATGCCGGTCTGCGCGCCCGCGATGGCCACCGACCCAGCCGGGACGCGCGTGCGCGGCGTTGCGAGGCGCGGGGTGATGAGCGCGCCGGGCACGCGCCCCATATAGGCAAAACCGGGCGTGAAACCCATCATGTACACGATGTAATCGGTCTGGGTGTGCAGGCGGGCGACTTCGGCGGGGGAAAGGCCGCAGTGCGCGGACACAAAGCCCAGGTCGGGGCCATCGTAAACGACCGGGACTTCGATGTGCTTCGCCGCGCGGGAGTCCATCTCAGTTGCGGATTGGGCCCGCGCGGCCAGCCAATCTGCCACCTGGGCGTGCGTGAGCGTGAGCGGGTCGTAGTGCACCACAAGCGAGGCGTAGCCGGGCACGGACTCGGTGATACCTGGCAGCGGGTCGCGTGCAAGGGTGGCGGCCAGCAGGTGCACGCGGCGATTTACGGCCGGGTCGAGGCCTTCGCCGAGGTAGATGATGAGGGCGGAATCGGTGATGGGCAGGATGCGCATAGGATGTGGACAGTTTAACCGCAGAGACGCAAAGTTCGCAGAGTTTTTTATTTTCTCAGCGCTCTCGGCGTCTCTGCGGTGGGCCAGTAGTCACCCTGGTTAGCGGACAAAAATGCTCACACTATCGATGCGCGCGGTGTGCGGCATCACATCGAAGGGTGTGGGCTGTTTGAGCCGGTAGCCGCCCGTCACCAACCGCGCGGCATCGCGCGCCAGGGTGGAGGGGTTGCTGGAGATGTAGAAAAGGGTCGGGGCGGCGAGGGCCAGCAGCGCGTCGAGGTCTTCGACCGCAAGGCCGGATGAATCGGGCTGGATGAAGACGACATCGGGCGTCACGCCCAGTGCGGGCAGGGCCAGGTGCGGCGCGGCTTCGTAGAGTTCCACGTTCTCGAATTCGTCGAGGTTGGCGGCAAAGTCCTCGGTTTCGGCGGGCAGGTCTTCGATGGCGACCAGGCGCCGGCAGCGCGGCGCGAGGAAGGCGGAGAACAGTCCCACGCCTGCGAACACATCCACAATGACGGCGGGTGACTCGGGCAGATGGGCGAGGATGTGCTCGAGCATGCGCCCGGTCATGGCGGGGTTTTCCGGGAAACCGGCGGACGCCGACACGCGGAAGGGGCGCCCGTTGACTTCGATGACGAGGTGGTCATCCCCGGCCAGCACCACGGCATGCCCGGCGTACAGGTGCGCGAGCGAGATGTCGGCTTCGAGTTCGAGCTCGGGGGTGGTGGGGTCGTCCGATTTGAGGATGAGCATCAGGTCGTCTGCGGCGCCCTGTCGAAACGTGAGCAGGTCGAGGGTGGGCAGCGAGGCGGCATCCACCTGCGGCCAGAGTGCGGCAAGCGGCTCAGGGAGCAGGGAGCATTCCAAAACGGGCAGGGCGTCCCCATCCACGCCCTGGAAAGCGAGTTTCCCCTCACCATCGATCAGGAAGGAGGACTGAGCGCGCCAGCCCCAAACCTCGGGGGCGGCCACGGCGGGCGCGACAGACGGGTTTTGGAGCTTGCCGATGCGCTGGAGCTGGTCGCGCAGGATGTCGGTTTTGGCGGCCAACTGGTCGGCGTAGGCAAGGTGCTGGTAGTGGCAGCCGGCGCAGGCCCCAAAGTGAGCACATTTTGGCGCGATGCGCTGCGGGGACGGGTTGAGCACCTCGATGAGTTCGGCACGGGCAAAGTTCTTGCGCGCTTCGACGATGCGGGCGCGCACGGTTTCGCCGGGCAGGGCAAACGGGACGAAGACCGCTTTGCCTTCGTGGCGGCCCATGGCGTCGCCGCCGTAGGTGAGGGTGGTGAGGGTGAGTTGGATGTCCATAAAAATAATGGCCCACGTTTTACGGGTTGCAGCCATGCGTAAAACGTGAGCCGTAAAACGTAACAGGTATGCGATTTAGGCGGTGTATTCGTCCAACGCGGACAGCAGGCGGTTGAGGTCATCCATGTTGATCTCGCCCATGTGCGCGATGCGGATGGTTTTGTTCTTCAGGTCGCCGTAGCCGTTGGCCAGCTTCATGCCGCGCGGCGCGATGAACTTGTTGAATGCAGAGAGGTCGAAGGAATCCGGGTTGCGCACCACGGTGAGGGTCTGCGAGCGGTAGCCTTCCGGCGCGAGCAGCGCCCAGCCTTTGGCGGCGGCCCAGTCCTGGGCGCGTTTGGCCATGTCGGCGTGGCGCTGGATGCGGGCTTCGAGGCCTTCCGCGGCGATGCGGTCGAGCTGGAAATCCAGCGCGTACACCAGCGACATGGCCGGGGTCATGGGCGTGCTGTCTTTGACGCGGTGCTTTTCGAGCAGCAGGAAGTCGAAGTACCAGCCGCGGTTCGGCACGGTTTCGGCCTTTTTCATGGCGCGGTCATTAACGGCGCACAGGGCCAGGCCGGGCGGCAGGGCCAGGGTCTTTTGCGAGGAGGTAAAAAGCACGTCGATGCCCCAGGCGTCCATCTCGATCCGGTCGCCGCCGAGTGAGGAAACGGCATCCACGGCGATGATGGTCTCGGGGCTGATGCGGCGCACCAGTTCGGCAATCTCGCGCACCGGGTTGCGCACGCCGGTGGAGGTTTCGTTTTGGGCGATGGTGATCAGCTCGAAGGACTGCTTTGCGAAGGCGGCTTCCACCATCTCTGGCAGAATCGCTTCGCCGAGCGGCGCTTCGAGCTTGATGGTCTGCTTGCCGTTGGCCACGGACACATCGTACCAGCGTTTGGAGAACGCGCCGTTGACGCACGTAAGCACCGTGCTGTTGGCAAAGTTGCGCACGGCGGCTTCCTGCGCGCCCGAGCCGGAATTGGTCATGATGAACACACGCGACTCGGTGAAGAAGAGCGGCTTGCTCTTCTCCGCCGCGCGGCGGAAGATTTCTTCAAATTCCTTGCTGCGGTGGCCCATCATGGGGCGGGTTTGGGCCTGCAGCACCTCATCGTCCACATCCACCGGGCCGGGAACGAACATGCGGTTAGGCATAATTGGCTCCGTTTAGCGGATGACCAGGGCCATAATCTGGTCCTGGAAGAAAGACAGCACCACCAAAATGGCCAGGAAAATGCCGGCGAGTGTGCTAATGCGGCGCAGTTCGCGTCTGACGCTGCTGTAATCTGGATTGAACTCGTTGGCTGACGAGCCGCTCTTGCGCTGGATGCCGCTAAAGGCGGGGGCGGGCTCTACATCCGCCGGATGAATGGGTCGCTTTTTTGCCATATCGAACTCCTACTGTGTTTGAAGGTTGGCTCTGATAATAATGCGCTGATTATTGATCAGGTATGGATAACATGAGATGAGGGTCACTACCGGGTCGGGTGTGGGGAACATCACCTCCACACGGGTCGGCTCCACAATAAACAAATCACTGACAATGTAGGTGTACTGGCGCTGGTTGGTGTAAACGATGATGGCATCGCCAACCTTGAGCTTGTCGAGGTCCCTGAAGATCTCGCCAAACACATCGTTGTGCGCTGAAAGCACCACATTGCCCACCTGACCGGGGTTGGCTGAGCCGATGTGCTGCCCGACACCCTTTTTGAGCTGCTCCCAGCCATCACCCTGCACAATAGGCGCATCCACATTAATGGCTGGAATTTGGATACGGATGGCCTGCTCTGGGCTGGCAGTTGGCACCGGCACACTGGCCAGCGAAGTTACCAGCGGGCGCAGGTATTCTGGAATCTCGGCTTCGTTAAACTGTGCTCCGCCTGCCGAACGCGGCGATGTATGCCCTGAAGGCAGCACCACCGCGCTGATCACTGGCGTGGGCGTGAGCGTGGGCTGGGCAATGGCCTGCACCACCTCGGCATTGAGGGTGCGCAACAGGTTGAAACCATTGGACAGCACGCCGATCAGCCCGATGATGGCCAGCACTTCCACGGCCAGCAAAATGCGGTCCATCCAGCGGCGGCGCGGCGCGGGTTTCGCCTCGGGCGGCGAGGCGTCCGTTTCGGGCGTATCCAGCACCAGCCCGGAGCGCATCTCCTCCAGCCCGGAAACCGGCGCATCTGGCGTGAGCACGATGGCGCGGCCGGTGCGGCGGAAACGCTCCAGCCGTTCCTTGCGCGAAACACGCCGCTTGTCCAACAGCAGACGGCGCAGTTCGGTCACAGACAGGTCTTCGGGAGATTTGCGGGTTGCCATTGCAGTTCGGGGCGATTATACCGCATAAAGGGATTGTCATTTTTTGCCGTGGTGGTATAATACACACTCGCCCGGGCGGGTAGCTCAGTTGGTTAGAGCATTGCGTTGACATCGCAAAGGTCGTAGGTTCGAGTCCTATTCCGCCCACCATACATATCACACACGCGATGACCGGGACGAGTAAGCGACTCGGATGCTGACAGGGAGCGCAGGCCACCGACTGAGAGCCTGCCACAGCCGCCGCCGCCCAAAACCCCCCGCGAGCGTAACCCTGAACCACGCAAAGTAAGGGAAACGGATTGCCCCGTTAGCGGCTCAAGAGATTGCCAGCCTGGCTGGCGAAATCGGGTGGTACCGCGTGAGTTCAACTCCCGCCCCGAAATGGGCGGGAGTTTTGTTTTACCAGGAGTTGGTTATGACCACTGATCACACCTTCACTCCCCGGCGGACTGGAGTCCCGCGCGCCTGAGCCGTCAACCCGGAGCCGCGCCTTTCGATTGGCGGCACGTACCAAGAGAAAACCAAGCAAGGAGAAAAAATGTCACAGCAAAATTACCCCGAATCGCAGCTCTACCGCATCCGCCATTCGGCCGCGCACATTATGGCCCAGGCGGTGCTGGAGTTCTACCCCGAGGCCAAATACACCATCGGACCGCCGGTGGAGAACGGTTTTTACTACGACTTCGAACTGCCTGAGGCGCTCAAAGAAGAAGACCTGGCCAAGATCGAAAAGCGCATGCGCCAGATCATCGCCGGGCAGCACGCCTTCCAAAAACGTGTGCTCTCTGCCGAACAGGCCCGCCAGATCTTCAAAGACCAGCCCTACAAACTGGAGTTGATCGAGGGTCTCGAAAAAGGCGGCTTCGACGAATACGGCAACCCGCTGGATGTAAAGCCGGAGATTTCCATCTACCAGCACGACACGTTCACGGACCTGTGCCGCGGCCCGCACGTCGAGAACTCGAAGCAGATCAACCCCAGCGCCATCAAGCTCATGTCGATTGCAGGCGCGTACTGGCGCGGCGACGAGAACAACAAGATGCTCACGCGCATCTACGGCACGGCCTGGGAAAAGCCAGACGACCTCAAGCACTATCTGCAAATGCTGGAAGAAGCCAAGAAGCGCGACCACCGCAAACTGGGCAAGGAACTCGACATCTTTGTCTTCGACGACGAGGTGGGCCCCGGCCTGCCGCTCTGGCTGCCCAACGGTGGCATCATGATCGAAGCGCTGGAAGACCTGGCCAAAGAGATGGAAGAAGATGCCGGTTACAGCCGGGTGCGCACGCCACACCTCACGAAAGAAGACCTTTTCCTGCGCTCGGGTCACCTACCCTACTATGCCGAAAGCATGTACCCGCCCATGGAATTGGAAGGCGTCAAGTACTACGTCAAGCCGATGAACTGCCCCATGCACCACAAGATCTTCGGCGCGCGTCCGCGCTCATACCGCGACCTGCCCATCCGCCTGGCGGAATACGGCACATGCTACCGCTACGAGAAATCGGGTGAGCTGTTCGGGCTCATGCGCGTACGCTCCATGCAGATGAACGATGCCCACATCTACTGCTCCGAAGAGCAGTTCGAGCAGGAGTTCATGGGCGTGATCGACCTGTACAAAAAATACTTCGACCTCTTCGGCATCGAAAAGTTCGTCATGCGCCTGTCGCTGCACAGCAAGGCCGGGCTGGGCAAGAAGTACGTGGACAACGAGCGCCTGTGGCTGAAAACGGAAGACATGGTGCGCCGCGCCATGCAGAACGGCAACGTGCCCTTTGTGGAAGTGGCCGACGAGGCCGCCTTTTATGGACCCAAGATCGACGTGCAGATCTGGAGCGCCATCGGGCGCGAGTTCACGCTGGCCACGAACCAGGTCGATTTTGCCGTGCCGGAGCGCTTCGACCTCAAGTTCGTCAACAGCAAAGGCGAAGACGAGATCCCGCTCTGCATCCACCGCGCGCCGCTCAGCACGCACGAGCGCATGATCGGCTTCCTGATTGAGCACTACGCCGGGGCCTTCCCGGCCTGGCTGTGCCCGGAACAGGTGCGCGTCATCCCGATCACGGACGGGCAGAACGAGTACGCCCTGCGGGTGGCCGCCCAACTCAAGGCGCAGGGCGTGCGCGTCAGAGCCGACCTGGGCAGCGAGCGCATGAACGCCAAGATCCGCGCAGCGCAGTTGATGAAGGTACCCTACATGCTGGTGCTGGGCGCCAACGAGCAGGAGGCCGGGCAGGTCTCACTGCGCGTGCGCGATGGCTCGCAGCAGAACAACATCCCCCTGGATGAGTTCATCGCCCGCATCAAAGACCGTATCGCGCGGCGCGCATCTGAGCTCTAGCAAAAAAATCAGGCGGATGGGGCAACCCATCCGCCTGAACATTTAACGGTGAAAAAACTCAGCGCCGGTCGTCTTTATCGCGCGGCTGGCCGAACGTGATGCCCATGTCGCGCGCCGTCTGGATGATGTCCGAATTGAGCGGCACCTGCTTCATTTTGCCAATCGCCTCGGGAATGGGTATATATTTGACGTGCGGCGGGTCGAGCGCGATCATCACACCCGAGGCGTTATCTTCCAGCGCGCGCACGGCTGCCGCGCCAAAGCGCAAGGCCGTCAGGCGGTCGAAGGCGGTGGGAGAACCGCCGCGCAGCAGGTGGCCGAGTACCACCAGGCGCGTTTCTTTGCCTGAAAGCCTGTGAATTTCTGCGGCAACTTTTTCACCCACGCCACCCAGGCGCTCGGCTTTGCCCGCTTCTTTTTCCACCACTGAAACATGCCCGCCAACCGGTGAAGCGCCTTCGGCAACCACAACGATGGTGAAGTTGGTGCCCTGCTCCTCGCGCTCTTTGATCTTATCGACCACGCGCTGCAGGTCGTAGGGGATTTCGGGGATGAGGATGGCATCGGCCGAACCGGCCACGCCCGCGTGCAGGGCAATCCAACCCGCATAACGGCCCATCACTTCGACCACCATCACGCGCCCATGCGAAGCGGCCGTGCTGTGCAAACGGTCGATACTCTCTGTGGCGAAACCAACCGCGGTGTCGAAACCGAAGGTCACGTCTGTCTTGTCGAGGTCGTTGTCGATGGTCTTGGGCACGTGCACTACACGCAGCCCCTTTTGCGACAGCACATTGGAGATGGCCAGTGAGCCATCACCGCCCACGCTGATCAACGCGTCGATGTGGTGCAGGCGAAAGGCGCGCACAATTTCATCAGTGCGGTCCACTTCCTCCACGCTACCGTCAGGCATTTGGATAGGGTAACGCATTGGGTTGTTGCGGTTGCTGGTGCCCAAAATGGTGCCGCCCAGGTGGGTGATGCCGCGCACCTTTTGGCGGTTGAGACGGAACAAGCCGCCCTCTTCATATTGTTCTGGCAGCAACAGTCCATGAAAACCGTCGCGTATGCCGTACACTTCCCAGCCGCGTTTGTGTGCTGAGAGCACCGCAGCGCGGATAACGGCGTTGAGACCGGGGGCATCGCCGCCGCCGGTGCTGATGGCAATGCGCTTGATGGGGGGCAGGTTGTTCGTCATATTCTTCGTCCTGATTCAAATAGAAATAACGGCCAAGCGCGATTATACACCCCTCCCCGCGTCCACGCCAAAAGTTGACGATTCTTGTCGCTTTGTGGTATCATCAGCCCGCTAAAAAGCCAGCCCGTGCTGGTTGTCCGTTTTGCTATTCTCAAGGAGAGACTTATCAGCGCCAACGAATTTCGTGTCAATGAGCAGATCCGCGTGCCCGAGGTGCGGTTGATTGGACCCAACGGCGAGAATATGGGTGTGGTGGCCACCCGCCAGGCCATCCAGATTGCGCGCGACGCCGACCTGGACCTGGTGGAAGTATCGCCTAACGCAACCCCGCCTGTCTGCCGCGCCCTGGATTTTGGCAAGTTCCTGTACGAACGTGAAAAGAAAGAGCGCGAGGCGCGCAAAGCGCAGACCAAGATCGAGATCAAAGAGATTCGCCTGCGCCCAAAGACCAACGAGCACCACCGCGGCTTCAAGGTGAAAGACGCCCGCCGCTGGCTGGAACAGGGCAACAAGGTGCGCGTCACCATCCGCTTCCGCGGCCGCGAAATGGACTACCCCGAGATCGCGCTCACTGACCTCAGGGAAATTGCGCAAGAGCTCTCAGATATCAGCTCGGTGGAGCAGGCGCCCGCCATCGAAGGGCGCGCCATGAGCGTGATGCTGGCCCCCGGCGCATCCAAGCCCAAGAAAAAGGCCGACGCGCAGGAACAAAGTGAATAACCCTGCACTTCCACGATGGTAACTCCCGCGGGAGAACGAGACGCCCGCGGTTAATTTGTCTGAAAGGAGAAAGTACCTGTGCCCCGCAAACCCAAACTGAGCGGCAAACTCAAGCTCAAGACCCACAAAGCCACGTCCAAGCGCTTCCGCTTGACCGGCTCGGGCATGCTTGTGCGCACCAAGGGTGGCAAAAGCCACTTGCGCCGCCGCACTTCTGACCGCACCAAACGCTTGCTGACGGAGATGCTCCCGGTGAAAGGCCGCGGCATCATCAAGCGCATCAAGCGCCTGGCGCCCAACCTCGACTAGCGCGAGGCGTTCGCATCCGCAATTCTTTTCGTAGTTGCGGCCGACGGGTGTGCGCAACTGGCATGAACTGCCGACGCCCGCCGGTTCGCAGGAGGTAACCAATGACTCGTGTAAAAGGTGGCCCGCAAGGCTATCGCCGCCACAAGAAAGTTTTGAAGATCACCAAAGGTCAGCGTGGGTCCAAGCACCTGCTCTTCCGCCGCGCCAATGAGGCCATGCTCAAGAGCCTGTGGTACGCCACGCGTGACCGCCGCGTGCGCAAACGTGACCTGCGCAGACTGTGGATTGCCCGCATCAACGCCGCCGCGCGCCTGAACGGCACCACCTACAGCCGCCTGGTCGCCGCCATGAAGAAAGCCAACATTACGCTCAACCGCAAGATGCTGGCCGACCTGGCTGTGCGCGACGCCGCGGCCTTTGCCGCCGTTGTGACTGCCGCCGGCAAAGCCTAAACCGCGACTTCAACCCAACAAGGCGCAGGGGCGACCCCTCACAAGGTCGCCCCTGACATTTTTTAACGGGGGTAAAATAAATCCATGAGCCGAATTTTATCCAGACGCACTTTCCCGGGCGGGCAAACCCTGTCCCTTCGCCAGGGCGACCTGACCGCCGAACCCGTGGACGCCATCGTCAACGCCGCCAACGACCAGCTCCAGCATGGCGGCGGGGTGGCGCGTGCCATCGCGCTGGCAGGCGGAGAGGTGATCCAGCAGGAAAGCGACGCCTGGCTGGCTGCCCACGGCCCGGTGCCGCATGACCGCCCGGCCGTGACCGGGGCAGGCCGCCTGCCCTGCCGGTACGTCATCCACGCTGTGGGGCCCGTTTGGGGCGCGGGCGACGAAGACGCCAAACTGGCCGCGGCCGTGACCGGCAGCCTGCGCACAGCCGAAGACCTGGGGCTGGGCTCCATCGCCTTCCCGGCCATCTCGACCGGCATTTACGGCTTTCCCAGGGTGCGCGCGGCGGGGGTCATTTTCAGCGCCATCGCGGGCTATTTTAGCGGCCGCCCGGAGTCGGGTATTGTGGACGCGCGCCTGGTGCTCTACGACGCGCCCACGCTTGAGGCGTTCAGCGCCGCCTGGGAACGGCAGTCATGATCACATCTCCCCAAAACGCAAAAGTGAAGCTGGCGCGCAGCCTGCTTGGCCGCCCCAAAGAGCGGCGCGAGGCCGGCGCATTTTTGGTGGAGGGCGTGCGCCTGGTGGAAGATGCCGTGCAGGCGCGCTGGCCGCTTCTGTTTGCCCTGCACAGCCCGGACCTGACCCCGCGCGCCCAAAAACTGGTGGACGCAATGCGGGGCATGGGGATCGAGACGGAAGCGGTGGCCCCGGCCGTGTTCGAGACCCTGGGCGACACCGACACCCCGCAGGGCGTGCTGGCCCTTGCCGCGCTGCACCCGTTGCCGGCCCCCGCCAAACCGACCTTTGTGCTCATCCCGGACGCCATCCGCGACCCCGGCAACCTGGGCACGCTGCTGCGCACGGCGGCCGCGGCAGGCGTGGAGGGGGTTTTCATCCCGCCGGAAACAACCGACCCGTTTGCGCCCAAAGTGGTGCGCAGCGGCATGGGGGCGCACTTCCGCCTGCCCATCGAACCGCTCGGCTGGGATGAGATCGCGGCCCGCCTGGCCGGGCTGAACGTCTTTGTGGCCGAAATGTCCGGCGGCGTGGACCTGTGGCAGGCAGATTTTCGCACGCCGCTGGCGCTGGTGGTGGGCGGCGAGGCCGAAGGCGCCAGCGAACCGGCCCGGCGGCTGGCCAGCGGGTTCGTTAACATCCCAATGCCGGGTAAAATGGAATCGTTGAATGCAGGCGTGGCCGGGGCGGTGCTGATGTTCGAGGTGCTGCGCCAGCGCAAGGTGGTGGACCCATGAGCGAGAATAAAAAGCAGGACAATGAAAAACGGCTGATGATGCTCTTCAAGAGCGGACCCGGCGCCGGGAAGAAGAAAACTGACAAAGAAACGACAGGGCAACCCATGAAAATCCGTTCCATTACATTTTTCCTCAACCCCGGCTGGCCGCTGGACGAGCGCAAACTGCGCGAAGCGGGCAGCGCGCTGGCATTCGCCAGGCAATCGTACGAAGAGGCCGGTTTTGAGGTGCAAACCACGCGCCTGGCGTGCGTCTCTTTTGCGCAGCTGCTGGGCCCGGAGAAGATGAAAGACCTGCCCCAAATGGCCCGGGCCGTGGAAGCCGCCATGCGCGAGGCCGGGGTGGCGTATGCCTCGCTGGGGCCGGCCCTGCCCAACAACCCGGCCAGCTACGCGGCCATCCCGTTCGCGCTGGAGGCCACCGAGAACATCTTCTTCTCCGGCGTGATGGCCGACAAAGGCAAGGGCATTTCGCTGGATGCCATCCGCGCCTGCGCCGATGTGATCGTGCGCGCCGCGAGCATCACGCCCGATGGTTTCGCCAACCTGCGCTTCGCCGCGCTGGCCAACGTGGACCCGGGCGGGCCGTTCTTCCCGGCCGCGTACCACAGCGGCGAGCAGCCTGCTTTCGCCATTGCCACCGAGGCGGCCGGGCTGGCCGTGGAAGCCTTCAGCCAGGCCAGAAGCGTGGAGGAAGGCCGCACCGCGCTGGTGCATTCCATTGAGACCCATGCGCGCAAGATGAACGAGATCGCCGGGTTCCTCAAGTACAAGTTCGCGGCCCGCTTTGGCGGCATCGATTTTTCCCTGGCGCCCTTCCCCGAAGAGTCCAAATCGCTGGGCGCGGCCATGGAACGGTTGGGCGTGCCGCGCGCCGGGCAGCACGGATCGCTGGCGGCTGCGGCCATCCTGACCGAAGCCATCGACCGGGCCGATTTTCCGCGTTGCGGCTTTAGCGGGCTGATGCTGCCCGTGCTGGAAGATGCCACCCTGGCCGCGCGCGCCGCCGACGGCACGCTGACTGTCAAAGACATGCTGATGTATTCGGCCGTGTGCGGCACCGGGCTGGATACCGTGCCCCTGCCCGGCGACGTGACCGCCGAACAGATCACCCCGCTGCTGCTGGATCTTTCTGCGCTGGCCCTGCGGCTCGACAAGCCCCTCACCGCCCGGCTGATGCCCGTGCCCGGCAAAAAAGCAGGCGACCCGACCGACTTCGATTTTGCCTTCTTCGCCAACAGCAAGGTCATGGCACTGAATGCCGAACCGCTCAAAGGCGCGCTGGGCAGGCGCGAGAGCTTCGAGCTGAGGCCGCGCAAACGCTGAGGTTTTTTTGTACGCGTTCCGGATGCGCCAACGCAAGGGCGCAGGGTCGCAAAGGAAAAGTAAAAACTGGCGCGCTGGCGCATATACGGTAAAACTGTTCCTGATAACAGGGAACTTCGGCACACCGATGGGGAGTGATTAGTTTGTAACATGCATGGAAGTAAAGCGGGACTGGAAGAAACTCTGGCAGCCTGGCACTTTGTAAAGCAGAGCGAAATAATTATTGGCTGTAGAACCTACTTTGAAGTTCTCTATGTAGGGGATGTAAAAAGCCCCAATATTGACAAATATGGTCTTGATTAGTATAATAATTGTGAATTATTTCACAATAAGTGAGATAAAAGCGAGGCTACCATGCAGACCATACCCCACATTGTCATTATCGGTGCAGGATTTGGCGGGCTGCGCGCCGCCCAGCGGCTGGCGGGCAAGCCGGTGCGCGTCACGCTCATCGACCGGCGCAACTACCACCTCTTCCAGCCGCTGCTTTACCAGGTTGCCACGGCCGGTCTCTCGCCCAACGAGATCGCCTACCCCGTGCGCGCCATTTTCCAAAAACAGAAAAACCTCGACTTCCTTTTAGCCGAAGTGACCGGCGTGGACTTTGCCGCGAAAACCGTGCAGACCACGCGCGGGCCGCTGGCGTACGATTACCTCATCGTCGCGGCCGGGGCGGCGGTCAATTTCTTTGGCAACGATGCGCTGGCGCAGCACGCGCTGGTGCTCAAGGATGTGCCCGATGCGGTGCGCATCCGCAACCATGTGCTGCGCATGTTCGAACTGGCTGCCAATGAGCGCGATACGGCTGTGCGCCGCGCGCTGCTGACCTTTGTGATTGTGGGCGGCGGCCCGACCGGCGTGGAGAGCGCTGGGGCTTTTTCGGAACTGATTCGGCTGGTGCTGCGGCGCGACCACCCCCGCATGGACATCAGCGATGTTAACGTTATCCTGCTCGAAGCGGCAGACGCTCCCCTGGCCGGGTTTCCGGCTCACTTGCAGCAGTCCACGCTGAGGGCGTTGGCCGCCAGGCACGTGGATGTGCGCCTCGGTGCGAAAGTGACCGGGTTCGATGGGCAGCAGGTGACCCTCGCGGACAGCAACCCCATCCCGGCCCGCACGCTGCTCTGGTCGGCCGGGGTGCGCGCCGCAGACCTGGTGGACCGGCTGGGCGTGGCGCAGGCGCGCCTGGGGCGCGTGCCAGTGGCATCCACGCTGCAGTTGAGCGGGCACCCGCAGGTGTTCGTCATCGGCGATGCAGCCTACGGCGAAGAGAACGGGCAGCCGCTGCCCATGATGGCGCCCGTGGCCATCCAGCAGGCCGACCGGGCCGTGTCCAACATCCTGGCCCTGGTCGCTGGCAAGCCGTTGTCAGACTTCCGTTACCGCGACCCTGGCTCGCTGGCCACTATCGGGCGCAACGCGGCTGTGGCGCGCATCGGCGGCTGGACGTTCTCCGGTTTTGCGGCCTGGGTGGTCTGGCTGGTGGTGCATCTGATCGGGTTGATCGGCTTCCGCAACCGGCTGATCGTGCTCATCAACTGGGCCTGGGATTATTTCTTCTACGACCGGGCCGTGCGCCTGATCACGCGCGAGTGATTGACCCACGCCGCGATTTTTCCTATACTTGGGTTGAAACATTTCACAAGGAGGCAGCATGAACAAATTCACCTGGTACGGGCACGCCACGCTCGGCATGGAGACTGGCGGCTACAAACTGCTGATTGACCCGTTCTTCAGCGGCAACCCGGCTGCGCCGGTCAGCGCGGATAACGTGGCGGCAGATTTTATACTTATTACGCACGGGCATGGCGACCATGTGGGCGACACAGTGTCCATCGCCAAACGGACAGGCGCCACGGCCATCAGCAACTTTGAGATTACATCCTGGCTGGCGGCGCAGGGTGTGCCCAAAACGCACGGACAGCACATCGGCGGCGGGTTCATGCATCCGTTTGGTTACCTCAAACTGACATTGGCCCTGCACGGCTCGCAACTGCCGGATGGTTCGGATGGCGGCAGCCCGGCCGGGTTCCTGCTGACCACCAACGATGGCAAAAAAATCTACATGGCGGGCGACACCGGACTGTTCGGCGATATGAAATTGATCGGCGAGGAAGGGCTGGATGTGGCCGCCATCCCGATTGGCGATAACTACACCATGGGCCCGGACGATGCCTTGCGGGCAGTGAAAATGCTGACGCCCAAAACCGTCATTCCCATCCACTTCGGCACCTGGGGTCTGATCGCGCAGGACGCTGCTGCCTGGGCCGCGCGGGTAGAGAAAGAGACCGGCGTGAAGGTGGTGGTGCTCAAGCCTGGCGAGTCGTTTGTGTTTTAGCACGGTTCCTGTTGGTTTTTGCGTTTTTGTCGCAAAAGCGCAAAGGGCGCGGATTTTTTGGCTGTTGTTTTCTCTCCGTGCGCATTGCGCGCTCGGTGATAAATCTGGTTTTGCTGGGGGCATTTCATCGTAAATGTTTCGTAAGTGGGGGAAGCATGCATTGACAAAAGTTAAGTTCTGCATATATTTAAGCAAACTTAATAAAAAAGCAGGCTAAAGCATGTCGGATAAAAACCAACTTTCCCAAAGCATACGGCGCGGCATGGATGTGGTGACACACCGGACCATGCACGACTGGTCGCGGTTTGTGAAGTCCACCGGGCTTTCCATGCCGCAGTTCAGCATCCTGATGCAGCTGCACTACCGGGGCGCGTGCGGCGTTTCTGACCTGAGTGAGCGCATGGATGTTTCCAGCGCCGCGGCCAGCCAGCTGGTTGACAAGCTGGTGCAGTCCGGCCTGATCGAACGCGCCGAAGATCCCAACGACCGCCGCTCCAAACGCATCACCCTTTCGGACAAGGGACTCGACCTGATCAGGGCGGGCATCTCTGAGCGTTATCGCTGGGTGGACGCGCTGGTGGAAAGCCTGACCCATGAAGAGCGTCAAAAAGTAGGCGAAGCCCTGAACATCCTGACCAATACCCTGCAGCGCAATGAGCTGCAAGATATGCCTGAATAATTCGAGGAGACCCCATGCAAGCTACCATGTCCCAACCCAAGGCCCGCGGGCGCGGCGGACCTCGCCCATCCTTCAAGGGCATCGGGCGCGCCGTGCGCTACCTGACCCATTATGGCCGCCAGGCGGCGCTGCCCTACGTCTTTTTGATCGTGGCCACGCTCTCGCAGCTGGCCGTGCCGCGCATGATCCGCAATGTGATCGACGCAGTGACCAGCGGTTATATTGCCGATCAGGTGCTGAAAGCGCTGGAAACGATCCCCGCCAATTTCGTGGGGGCCGCGCTGCCGCGCATCCTGGAGGCGCTCAAGTACGATCCGGGCCTGACCGAGCAGCAGCTTATTGACCGGCTGAACGCCGATGTGACCAACGCCCCCCAGACGCTGGTGACCGCCCTGGTGTTCATTGTGATTTTTGCGGCGCTGCGCGGCGTGTTTGCTTTCCTGCAGGCCTACTGGGCCGAGAAGAACTCGCAGGCGGTGGCGTATGACCTGCGCAACGACCTGTACGCCAAGATCCAGAAACTCTCGTTCTCGTACCACGACAAGAACCAGACCGGGCAGCTCATGATCCGCGCGACCGACGATGTGGAAAAAGTGCGCCTGTTCATTGGGCAGGGCTTGCTGCAACTGATCGGCGCGGTCATCCTGCTCACTGGCACGGTCATCATCCTGTTTAGCAGCAACGTCACGCTGGCGTGGACGGCCATGCCCATCCTGCCGGTGGCGCTGGTGTTGTTCATGATCTTCGGCACCATCAGCCAGCCGCTCTTTGCCCAGGTGCAGCAAAAACTCTCGGCGCTCAACACGGTGCTGCAAGAGAACCTGGCCGGCATCAAGGTTATCAAGTCTTTCACGCGCGAAACCGAGCAGCAGCAAAAGTTCCGCGCCGCGGCCGATGACACCATGAACCAGGCCATTGTGGTGGCGCGCCTGTTCACCTTCCTGTTCCCGCTGGTCTTCATGATCGCCAACCTGGGGCAGGCGGCCATTTTGTACGTGGGCGGCGAGCAGATCATCAGCGGCGCGCTGACGCTGGGCGAATGGCAGGAATTTTCGCTCTACCTTATCTACTTGTTCTTCCCCATTGCGCAGTTCGGGTTCATCATTACGCAGCTGGGGCAGGCTTCCGCCTCTGCCGAGCGCATCTTCGAGATCGTGGATGCCCGCAACGACATTGTGGATAAGCCCGGCGCCGCCGACCTGCCCGCCGTTACCGGGGCGATCCGCTTCGAAGAGGTTACTTTCCGCTATTATGGCGGGGGCGCGCCGGTGCTCAACAAGGTCAGCTTTGAGGCCAACCCGGGCGAGACGGTGGCCCTGCTGGGCGCCACCGGCTCGGGCAAGAGCACCATCATCAACCTGCTGCCGCGCTTCTACGACCCCAGCGAGGGGCGCATCACCATCGACGGGTACGACCTGTGCGATGTGACGCTCGATTCACTGCGCCGGCAGATCGGCATTGTGCTGCAAGAGACCACCCTGTTCAGCGGCACCATCCGCGAGAACATTGCCTTCGGCAAGCCGGATGCCTCGCAGGAAGAGATCGAAGCGGCGGCCCGGGCGGCCCAGGCGCACGATTTCATCATGTTGTTCCCCGATGGGTACAATACGCACGTGGGCGAACGCGGCACCACCCTGAGCGGCGGGCAAAAACAGCGCGTGGCCATCGCGCGCGCCCTGCTGCTCGACCCGCGCATCCTCATCATGGACGATTCGACCAGCGCGGTGGACTTGACCACCGAGGCGGCCATCCAGAAGGCGTTGGATGTGCTCATGAAGGGCCGCACCAGTTTCGTCATTGCCCAGCGCATCAGCACGGTGATGAACGCCGACAAGATCCTGGTGCTCGACAAGGGCGAGGTGGTGGCCATCGGCAAGCATGCCGACTTGATGGAAAACCACCCCATTTACGCCGAAATTTACAACTCGCAGATCCTCTCGCACGAGAGCGAAACTTCCACTGAGTCAGCGCAGCCCGCTGTCAAGGAGATGTAGCCTATGATGGGCGGACGCAACGAACTATTCAAGCAGGACGTGCTCAAAACGCGCAACCTGGGCGGCACCCTGGCGCGCCTGGGCGGGTATTTTGGCCAGTTCTGGTACATGCTGGTGCTGGCGGTCATCCTGGTGGTGGTTTCGACTTGGACGCAGGTGACCACGCCCGAACTGACCGGACAGGCCACCGACTGCTTTCTGGTGCCGGCCGGGACCGCGGCCTTTGGGGCGGGCTTCCCTGGCGCGGCGCAGCAAACCGAAAGCTCTGCATCCAGCTGCTGGCTGGCCGCGGACCCGGCCACCCTCACGGGCACCCAGCGCATCATCGCCACGGCCTTCCGCCTGGGCGGCTACGAAGTCCCGGACCCGGCCAGCGCCTCCAGCGATCAGCGCATTGAGGGGCTGTGGCGGCTGATCCTGGTGGTGATTGGGCTGTACGTGGGCGGCGCCATCCTGACCGGGTTGACCTTCTTCCTCATGTCGTGGACGGGGCAGCACGTGCTGTGCGCCATGCGTGTGCAGGTTTTCGAGCACCTGCACCGCCTCTCACTGGGTTATTACACCGAACACGAGGCCGGCGACCTGATGAGCCGCATCACCAACGATACGAGCGCCATCGAGCAGGCCTTCTCGTTTGCGCTGGTGAACGTGTTCAGCGGCATCCTGCTGCTGGTATGGGTTTCTTACAACATGCTCACGGCCAGCCTGCCTTTTGCGCTGCTCTCGCTGGCGGTGGCGCCGCTCATGTTCATTGCCACGCTGTATTTCTCCAACGAGGCCCGCAAGGCCTTTCGCAAGAGCCGCAAAGAGATCGGCAATGTGAACGCCGAATTGCAGGAAAGCATCGCGGCGGTGCGCGAGGTGCAGGCCTTCAACCGCGCCGAAGAGAACATTGAGCAGTTCAAGGAAGTGAACGCCGCCAACCGCGATGCCAACGTGCGGGCCGTTTCGTTCACGGCGGCGCTGGCTCCCACGCTGGAGGCGCTCTCGTACGTGGCGCTGGCCATCGTGGTGGGCGTGGGCGGCTGGTTCCTGCTGAAGGGTGAGAGCATGTGGGGCACCACGGTTACGTTTGGGTTGGTCATCACCTTCCTGGCGTACGTGCAGCGCTTCAACCAGCCCATCCAGCAGATCGCCGTGCTGTGGACCAACATCCAGAACGCCATCGCCGGGGCCGAGCGCATCTTTGGCATCCTCGACGAATCCCCCTCGGTGCAGGACAAGCCCGGCGCGCAGCCCATGCCGCAGATCGTGGGCCGCGTGGACTTCGACAACGTCTCGGCGCATTACAAGGAAGGCGAGCCGGTGCTGGATGATGTGACCTTCAGCGTCGAGCCGGGGCAGACCATTGCCATCGTTGGGCCCACCGGCGCAGGCAAGACCACCATCATCAACCTCATCCCGCGTTTTTGGGATGTGACCGGCGGCGCGGTGCGCATTGACGGACTGGATGTGCGCGATGTGACCGCCAGGAGCCTGCGCGAGCAGGTGGGCATCGTGCTGCAGGACACCTTCCTGTTTAGCACCACTGTGATGGAGAATGTGCGCTTCGGCCGCCCCGGCGCCAGCGATGAAGACGTGATGGCCGCCATCCGGCTGGCCAACGCAGATGGGTTCATCGAGCGCCTGCCGGAAAAGTACCAGACGGTGCTGGGCGAGCGCGGGTCCGGACTCAGCCAGGGGCAGCGCCAGCTGCTTTCCATCGCGCGCGCCGCCGTGGCCAACCCGCGCATCCTCATCCTCGACGAAGCCACCTCCAGCGTCGATACCCGCACCGAGCGCCTCATCCAGAAGGCTTTCGAGCAACTTCTGGAAGGGCGCACGGCCTTCGTCATTGCCCACCGCCTCAGCACCATCCGCAACGCGGACATGATCCTGGTGCTTGACAAGGGCCGCATTGTGGAGCGCGGCCGCCACGACGAACTTCTGGCCAGACAGGGTTTCTACTACAACCTGTATATGAGTCAGTTCAAGAAGCAGGAAGAGATCGAAGCCGCAATGACCTGATCGCATCCTCATGAAATTCCGACCTTTTATCCAGATTCTGCCGAAAAAACCCTTGCAAAAAAACTGAGTGTTTGGTAACATATAGAAAGTTCCGCCCGACCTGCCCCCCTCAGGCCGGGTGGAACTACTTTAACGGCAAGGTACGCAATGTTGTGTCGCGCCAGAGGGTATCCTGCTATACTTAATGTATGACTCAACTGCCCGAGGCGCAATGAAGAGGTTGACAGGCTGGCTGAAACCACCGCACTTTGAGGATGAGTTGCTGATGGTGCAAGCGCTCAGCCTGCTCAATGTTCAGTTCATTTCTCTGGGTTTGGCGTTGGGCATCGGGGGGTTGACGCTTTTGTTCGGCAACAGCACAATTTACCCACTCACTCTGTTTGCTTTACCATTCATATTCCTTTCCATGGCCTTACTCAGGCTCAGGGCTGTTCGTCCCTCGGCGCTTGTCCTTTTGACCATGCTCATTTTGGTGGTGACGGCTGCTCAGGCGAACAGCGGTGAGGGTATTCACAGCGTTGCCACCCTTTTTTATCCTGTTGCCCTGGTGTTCTTTGCGCGCTTCCTCAGCCGCATCGATACCGCGCTTGTTGTCCTGGTCATGATTGCGACAACCATCGGTGTTGCCCTGGCGGAACTCAATGGACTGCTGCCCAGCATTTACGCCCTGCACAAGCCCTACACCATACTCGAAGATGCGATCATCATTGCCCTTATCATCATTGTTTCTGCGGTTACCTCGCGGCTGATGGTAGAGCGGCTGAATGCCAGCCTGGCGCACGCCCGCCAAAGCGAAGAACGCTACCGCATCATTTCAAACTTAGCCTCAGATTATGTTTTCGAATCACGCTTCGATAAAACCGGCCAGTTACTTAACACCTGGATCGCCGGCGCGTTCGAATCGATCAGCGGTTATACCATCGACGAATTCCATGCCCGCGGCGGCTGGCGCGCAACCGTTCATCCCGATGACCTGCCCCAAGATGATCAGGATTTACGCGACCTGTACGCCAACAAAAATATCGACAGTCAATTGCGCATCATTACCCGAACAGGTGAAACCCGCTGGGTGCGTATAATGGCCAGCCCCATTTGGGACGCAAATCATAATCGATTGATCGGCATGTATGGCGCAGTGCAAGACATCACCGCCCGGCAGCAGGCCCAGGACCAGGTTCAACGTCTCAATGCAGAGCTGGAAATCCACGTCGATCAGCGCACCCGCGAACTGCAACTGGCCCTCACCGAGCTGGAATCTTTCAGCTATTCCATCTCACACGACCTGCGCGCCCCCTTGCGCGCACTCAACGGCTATGCGAGCATCCTGCTCAACGATCATCACGCCCAATTCGACACACAATCGCTTGATTACCTCAAACTCATTCAAGATAACGCCCGCCGCATGGGTATAATGACCGATGGACTCATCACCTTCCTGCAACTCAACCGCCAAACCTTGCGGCGCGAAACCCTCGACACCGACCGCCTGGTACGCCAGGTAGTCGCCCTGGCAATCGAAGAAACCCCCACAGTCCAGGCCCATATTGGCGAGCTGCCTCCCTGCCATGCCGACCCCGAACTGCTCGCGCATGTCTTTGCCAGCCTGGTCGGCAATGCCATCAAATTTTCGCGCGCAAGCAACCCCGCCATCATCGAGATCGGCGCTACCAGGCAAAACGGTAGCCTTGCATTTTTTGTGCGCGACAACGGCGTGGGATTCGACATGAAATACCAGTCCAAACTGTTTGGCGTCTTCCAAAAACTGCACCAGGTCCACGAATTTGAAGGCGAGGGCCTCAGCCTGGCCATCGTCCAGCGCATTATTCACCGGCACGGCGGCAAAATTTGGGCCGAAGCCGAAGTGGGACAGGGTGCAACGTTCTACTTCACGCTCGAATAGCATGAAAAAAAACCGGCTCTTTTTCCTGATGATAGTGACCCTGCTCAGCGCCTGTGGCGGCACACCGCCTGCCCAATCCACCCTCGCCGACCTTCCCACCCGCAGCCTGCCCACCGTTACCCCGCCGCCCGCGCCAACTGAGACACCTCTCCCCACCCCAACGCCCACCCTCGCGCCAAGCGCCACTCCCATCCCCACCGAAACGCCCTCCCCCAGCCCTGTGCCCACCTACGCCATCCTGCGCGGTAAAATCAACGTCGAGCGGGCATCCTGCCGTTATGGACCTGGCCCCATGTACCTGTACCTGTACGGATTGGTACAGGGCGCCACTCAGGACGTGATCGGCCGCACCGATACCGGCACCTGGTTGCTCACCCAATCGCGCGGCGACACCAAACGCTGCTGGGTCAAAGCCGACCTGCTGGACCTCAAAGGCGATGTGATGAGCGTGGAAGTGGTTTACCCCGAAAAATACAGCCTGCCGGTTTCGCCATATTACATTGCCCCGTGGGATGTTGCCGCCACCCGCAACGGTGACCAGGTGACCCTCACCTGGAAGAGCCAGGCGCTGCGTGCCGGTGATGAAGAAAGCCCCAACATGACCATCTACATCGTGGAAGTGTGGACGTGTGAAAATGGGCAGATCTCCTTCAAACCGATGGGCACATCCTACGCCCAGGTTACTGTCACCGACCAGCCCGGGTGCAACGAACCTTCACGCGGGCGTGTGTTCTTCCAGGAAAAGCACGGATTTGCCGGCCCGGCTGACATTCCATGGCCGTGAGTTGTCTGAAACAGCCGGTTTGTGCCAAAAGTGGCATTCTGCATCAGTCCTATGTATAATCTGGAACAATGTCTTCGCACCGCTTCTTGATAGTGAGCATACCATGACCCAACCCACCTGGATCGGACGCACCCTCAGCAACCGCTACCGCATTGATACCCTCTTGGGGCAGGGCGGCATGTCGGCCGTGTATAAAGCCACCGACCCCAACCTGCGCCGCAGCGTGGCCGTAAAAATGATTCACCCGCACCTTTCAGGTGATTCGCAATTCGTCAACCGCTTTCAAGAAGAGGCGGCAGCTGTGGCGGCGCTCAACCACCCCAACATCGTCCAGGTATATGACTTTAACAACGACAATGGCGTGTATTACATGGTGCTCTCATTCATCGAAGGCGGCACCCTGCAAGACCTGTTGAACAAACTGAATAAAGAGAAGCGCCATCTCGATATCAAGCACGCCATCAAATACACCATCGATGTGTGCGATGGCCTCGGCTACGCCCACCAGCGCGGCATGATCCACCGCGACATCAAACCGGCCAATATCATGATCGACCATCACGATGAAGCCATCCTGGCCGATTTTGGTATCGTCAAAATCGTTGGCAGCCAGGGACACACCGCCACCGGCGCCGTGGTGGGCACAGCCCGTTACATGCCGCCCGAACTGGTGCAGTCCGAAAAACCTAATGAGGGTGCCGATATCTACTCACTGGGTGTCACACTCTTCGAGATGCTCAGCGGGCGCCCGCCCTTCATGGCCGATTCTGCTATCACGCTGATGATGATGCACCTCAACGAGCCGGTACCCGACCCGCGCACCCTGCGCCCGGATGTGCCCCAATCGCTCGTGAACGTACTGCTCAAAGCCATGGCCAAAGACCGCAACCAGCGCTATCGCAGCGCCGCCGAATTTGCCGCCGCGCTGCGCGAGGTGCTGTCTGAATTGGAAACAGGGATACCCGCCCCGCGCCCTGTCGCCGCCGCGCCGGGCTCCGGCAGCCTGTCATCCACCCCGCCGCCCCCGGCGCGCCCGGTCACCGGGTCTTATACCCCACCGCCGCCATCCACGGGCTCAATGCCGCGCCCCACCGCCAGAGGAGGCCGCCGGGTGCTCATCCCGGTGCTTGTGCTTGTTTTCCTTTGTCTGTGCGTGTGTCTGGCAGCCATCTACTTTGCCCCGACCGAGTTGTGGTGCGCCCTGCCACTCGACTGGGGCAGCGCCTGCCCGTAACCTTGCCCTGCCACTCTGCGACCGCCCCGGCCTATGCTGCCGGGGCGTTTTGCTTGTTGAATGTCACCCGCCAGTTATGTATAATTTGACAAAGCTTATCGCATTTCTTGTTACACCCTCACAGAATTACCGGAAAAAAATATGACCCAACCCTCCTGGATCGGACGCACCCTGAGCAACCGTTATCGCATCGATGCCATGCTGGGACAAGGCGGCATGTCGGCGGTTTACAAGGCCACCGACCCCAACCTCAAACGTGTGGTGGCCATCAAGCTCATCCACGCCCACCTGTCGGATGATGTCATGTTCATCAAACGCTTCGAGGAAGAGGCCGCGGCTGTCGCGTCGCTGCGCCACCCCAACATTGTGCAAGTTTTCGATTTTAACGTGGACAACGGTGTGTACTACATGGTGCTGGAGTTCATCCCCGGTGAAACCCTGCAAGACCGCCTGCGCCGCCTCAACCAGCCCGGGCGGCTGCTTCCCATCCAAGACGCACTCAAATTTACCATCAATATCTGCGATGCGCTGCAATACGCGCACCAGCGCGGCATGGTCCACCGCGACATCAAACCCGCCAATATCATGCTCGACATTCACAACCAGTCCATCCTGATGGATTTTGGCATCGTCAAAATTGTGGGCGGCGATAGTCACACCGCCACCGGCGCAGTGGTGGGCACCGCCCGCTACATGTCGCCAGAGGTCATCCGCGCCGAAGTGCCCGACGGCCGCGCCGACATCTACTCGCTGGGGGTGACGCTCTTCGAGATGCTCAGCGGGCGCCCGCCCTACATGGCCGATTCGGCCATGACCCTGATGATGATGCACCTCAACGACCCGGTGCCCGACCCGCGCACGCTGCGCGCAGAAGTGCCCCAACAGGTGGTGGATATTCTCATCAAAGCCATGGCCAAAGACCGCGAAGCGCGCTACCACAGCGCCGCCGAGTTTGCTGCCGCGCTCAAATCTGCGCTGGCGTTGGTGAATGATGGCAGCGCGACGGGCGTCGAGACCCAATCTCCGGCAGCATCCACCGCCGCGCCCGTGTCTGCCGCCGCGCCACCCACCGCGGCAGAGCCGCTGCCTGCCCCCGCCTTCACCGATTCGGGCATCTCGGCCCCGCAGCCCCAGCCCGCGCCTGTATCCACGCCGCCAGTCACTCCGCCCGCGCCGGTGGCCAGTTATCCCACCCAGTACAATGCCGCGCCGGTCACCCCACCGCCACCCTCGGCGCAATACACGCCCCCGCCTGCCTACACCCCGCCCCCACCGTCAGCGCAATATCCATCGCCCGCTGCCGCCCCCAAAAAAGGATTTCCTGTCACCTGGATTGCAGGTATTGCGTTGCTGGTCATCGTGTGCCTGGCGGTCGTTGGCGGCGGCGGGGCCATGCTGGCCAGCCAGTTTCTCAACCCCGGCAGTCCCACTGCCGCCGTCGATACCCTGTCCACCGCGGCCGCCCAGACTGTTGCCGCGGCCCAGGCGGCTGCCACCCAGCCCACCTGGACGCCTGCCCCATCCACTTCGACCATCGAACCCACCTGGACCCCCGAACCGCCCACTTGGACGCCCGAACCCACCCCCACCTATCCGCCGCTTTACGTGCGAATCAACAGCATCACGCTGAATGCAGCGTACCAGTACGTGGTGGAGTACGAAACCTTCGGATTCACCGAGAAATTGCCAGGTCAGCACATTCACTTTTTCTTCAACACGGTAGCGCCAGATCAGGCGGGTGTGCCTGGCAACGGACCGTGGAAAATTTACGGCGGGCCGCGTCCCTTCACCGGCTACATCCTCGATAACAAACCCGCCGCCGCCACGCAAATGTGCGCCCTGGTGGCCAATGCCAATCACACCGTCATTGCCGAAAGCGGCAACTGTGTGAACCTGCCCTGACCAGCCCCCACAACCTGCCCCAACGCGCCTCCAAATCCTCTGCGCTCCAACCGTCTCGCTGCAGTGACGCTTACGACGCGGAGGATTTTTTTGTTTACCGGTGTGGCGGCAAAACAGTAATCGGCACGCAAATATTAACAATTCCTATGCAACCATCCAGCCAAAATTCGCTATGCCTTAAGTGATTTCCTCACAAGAAGTTGTTTATGCTGCCCAATCTCGAAGCCGTTTTCCTGCACCTCACCGGGCGGGCGCTGAGGGACTGACCCATGCGCAAACTCCTCCTCATCGGTCTGAAAGACCTCACGCTCATCTTCATGCTGCTGGCGCCCTTCCTGCTCACGGTTGGTTTGGGGTTCGTTACCGGGCGCTTCAGCGGCAACACAAGCGGCGGCTTGCGCGATATTCCGGTCGTGATTGTCAACCTGGATGATGCCGAACTGGGCAACGCGCTTGTGGATGTGTTTCGCTCTAAAGACCTGACTGGCCTGGTCGAACCCACTGAAGCAGACAACCCGGACGCAGCCCGCCGCCTGGTGGGCGATGACCAGACTGCGGCCGCCCTCATCATCCCAGACGGCTTCACTGAGAGCATCATCCCAACCCAGGGCATGATCACCGCTATGCAAGCGGGGCAGGCAGCCCCCGCCGGGCCGGTGCAAATTGAGGTGTATGCCAACCCGGCCCGCCCCACCAGCGCAGGCGTCATCAAAGCGATTGTGGATGAATTCATCAGCCGCATCGAAGAAGGGCGCATCACCGGCATAACCGGCATTTTCAGCATTCCCGGGCTTACCAGCCTGCCCGCCGATCAGATCGAGAACCTGGTGCGCGGCATGTTCGAAAGCGCGGAAGATGAGGACTTCACATCGGCGGCTATCACCCTCAAGACAGACAACGAAGGTGCAGCGGCCAACGATTTCGACCCGTTGGCTTACATGGCCCCCGGCATGGCGCTCATGTTCCTGATGTTTACCGTCAGTTACGGCGGGCGCTCCATTCTGGCTGAACGCAGCCAGGGCACCCTGCGCCGCCTGCTCACTACGCCCACCCGCCGGGCCACTTACTTGCTCGGCACCATCAGCGGGCAGGTGGTCATGGCCATCGTGCAGACGGCTATGCACGCCCTGCCCACCACCTGGGCCATGCAGGGCATGCTCGATCTCGTCTTGCGCGGGCGCGGTTTGGTGGACGTACTGCCCGAAGCGGGTGTGCTGCTGGTATTTGCGGCGGTGTTCTTTGGGATAGGGGTGTGGCGGTTTAGGTATGAGTGAATCCCAAATTTGGCGGCAGGTTTTGATATTTTTCGCATAGACTATAAATAGCGAGAGACGTTCTCGCGCAAAAGCGGAGGCTGCCCCTCCGCTTTTTTTACGGCAGTTCAAAACAGACCGTTGGGGCGTTCACAATGTATTCCTGAATACAGTAAAATCAGCCGTAAATCAGGAGGTTTTTTATGGCGTTGTATGTGCTGGCTATTTTCACCTCGGCTTTTTTGCTTTTCCAAATCCAGCCACTTATTGGCAAATACATCCTGCCCTGGTTTGGTGGCTCACCGGCGGTTTGGTCGGCCAGCTTGTTGTTTTTCCAGGTGCTGCTCACGGGCGGCTATGCCTATGCCTACTGGCTGGTGGGCAGGCTGGCGCCGCGCCGCCAGGGCATGGTTCACCTTACCTTGTTGGGGCTGGCGGTTGTTTTGCTGGCCGTCAATGGGCTGTCGTGGGGCGCGCCCACCCTGCCCGATTCCGCTTGGCGGCCGCAGGATACCTCGCGCCCGTTGTTGGACGTGCTGATGGTGTTGTTTGCGGCGGTGGGGCTGCCTTATTTTTTGCTGGCCACCAACAGCACACTGATGCAAGCCTGGTTCAACCGCGATCTGAGCGGGCAGTCGCCTTACTGGTTGTACGCGCTCTCGAACGTAGGCTCGTTGCTTGGGCTGCTCAGTTATCCCATCCTGGTCGAGCCGCAATTCAGCCTGGGGGCGCAATCCTGGCTGTGGAGCGCGGGCTTTGGGGTGTTCGCCGGGCTGGCCGGGTATCTATCCATCAAAACGCTGCGCTGGGCGGCCGACCCCATGCCGGCAGCAAATCCTTCGACTGGCAAGCCGGTCAGTGTGGCGCGGTTGACCATGTGGGCGCTGATGGCTGCCATTGCGTCGCTGATGCTGTTGGCCACCACCAGCCAGATCACGCAAGAAGTAGCCGCCATTCCTTTTCTGTGGGTGCTGCCGCTTACTGCCTACATTCTGTCATTTATTCTGACATTCTCTGGCGAACGCTGGTACGACCGGCGGGTGTTCCTGCCGTTGCTGTTTCTGGCCACGGCCGGATATTTTGTAACCCTCTTTTTGCCTGCGCTCAATATTGTTGCGACAATCGGAATCTACCTGCTGCTCCTGTTTGTCGTCGCGATGATCTGCCATGGGGAACTCTATGCCCTGCGCCCCGACCCCACGCACCTGACCAGTTTTTACCTGATGGTGTCGGTGGGTGGCGCATTGGGTGGAATTGCCGTCAATCTTGTCGCGCCATACATCTTCACCGGCTATTGGGAATTCCAGTTAGGGTTGGGGGCGGTCTGGCTGTTGACTTTGGTACTCATGATTTTCCGCCCGCAGCCGCCCACGCTGCGTCAGTCTAAATGGGTTGCTTCAGTCACCGCGCTGATCGCGTTCAGTCTGGTGGGTGTACTATATATTCAGGTACAGTCTGTTGGCGAAACCTCTTTGCTGATGATGCGCAACTTCTATGGGGTTGTGCGTGTGACCGAAAACAAAACCGATGACCCACAGGCGCAGGTCTATGTGATGCAGCATGGCATTACCCAGCATGGGCTCCAGTATGTTGACCCTGCCAAACGGCGTTTGCCCACATCGTATTACGTTGAAGGGAGCGGCATTTCGCTGGCGCTCGTCAACCACCCTGCCCGTCCTGGCCCGTTGCGGGTAGGTGTGCTGGGGCTGGGCATTGGTGTGCAGGCGGCCTATGGCCAGTCGGGTGATGTGATGCGCTTCTATGAAATCAACCCGGATGTGGTTGAGGTGGCAGAGAGTACCTACTTCTCTTACCTGCGCGATTCTCAGGCAGAAATTCAACTTGCGCTGGGCGATGCCCGCCTGGTGTTGGCGCGTGAACTGTCGGAAAACGGACCTCAGGGGTACGACCTGCTGGTGATGGATGCATTTAGCAGTGACTCTGTTCCCACACACCTGATAACCCGGGAAGCCTTTGCGCTATATCTCGAACATTTGGCGCCGGGTGGAATCATTGCCGTCAATATCACCAACCGTCACCTCAACCTAACGCCTGTGCTGTGGCGCGCGGCCGATTCTTTCGGCCTGTATGCGGTGAAAATCAGCCAGACTCCTGAAGAAACCAATCAGCGCGCTTACCCCAACGAGTGGGTGCTGTTCAGCCGTGACCCGGCGGTACTTTCGGCGCCGGTCTTCCAATCTGCTGGCGTGCCGCTTGCCCCTGCGCCCCCCAACGTGCGTCTGTGGACGGATGATTACAGCAACCTCTTCCAGATTTTGAAGTAACCCACACCGGTTTTGAAAAAAAAAAGGCGGAGCGACATCACCGATGCGCTCCGCCTTCTGTATAACTGGCTACTGACAACTTCCTGCTGTCTACCCTTGCTGAATCTCTGCTGCGCGCAGGGTGTTGGCCATCAGCATGGCGATGGTCATGGGACCTACGCCGCCCGGCACGGGGGTGATGAACCCGGCCACTTCCTTGGCCTCTTCAAAGTTCACATCGCCGACCAGTCTGTTCAACGGTTTGCCGGTCTTCTGGCTGATCATCTGCACGCCGTTTTCATCCAACTTGGGCACGCCGTTGATGCCCACGTCGATGACAGCGCAACCGGGCTTCAGCCAGTCGCCGCGCACCATCTCCGCGCGCCCAATGGCCGCAATGACGATATCCGCCTGGCGCAGCGCGGCCGGGATGTCCCTGGTGCGCGAGTGCACGACGGTGACGGTGGCGTCTTCCTTGACCAGCAGCAGCGCGGCCGGCATGCCCACAATGTTCGAGCGGCCGAGCACCACCGCGTTGGCGCCCTTGATCTGCACACCCGCTTCTTTGAGCAGGTAGATGCAGCCGTAGGGCGTGCACGGCACAAACAGCGGCTCGCGCCCTTTTTGCGCCAGGCGCCCCAGGTTGATGGGCGAGAAGCCGTCCACATCCTTTTCGATGCTGATGAGCTGCAGCACGCGCTCTTCGTCCAGGTGCGAAGGCAGCGGCAGCTGCACCAGGATGCCGTTGACCTTCGGGTCGGCGTTGAGTTCCTTGATGAGCGTTTCCAGGTCTGCCTGGCTCACATCTGCCGGGAGCGGGTGGTGGAAGGAAGTCATGCCCAGTTCGGCGCAGGCCTTTTGCTTCATGCTCACGTAGGTGGCCGAATCGACCCGGTCGCCTACCAGCACGGTGGCCAGCCCGGGCTGCGGTTTGCCCGCCGCGATGCGCGCGGCCACTTTGGCTTTCACTTCGTCGCGCACTTTTTGCGCAATGGCGGTGCCGTCAATCAGTTGTGCGGTCATGTGAATTTCTCCATTTTGTGAAAATTGGAACATAACGATTATACAATTTTCCCCCGCCCAGTCATAGTAACATTTGTCATGTCACCGTCAGCACCGCCTCGCCGTTGAAGCGGCTGTGCTTGAGGTCGCTGAGGGCAGTGTTGGCTTCGTTGAGCGGGTACAGGCGCACGGTCGCTTCGATCCGCGCTGCAGCGGCCAGGGACAGGAACTCAACCCCGTCACGGTAGGTCGCATTCGCCACCGAGCGCACCGTCCGTTCTCCCCACAATTTTTTGTATGGAAACGATGGGATGTCGCTCATGTGGATGGCGTTGATGGCGACTGTGCCGCCCGGGCGGATTTTTTCCAGCGCCCGCACGACCAGCCCGCCCGCCGGGGCAAAGATGACGGCCCGGTCGAGCGCGGAATCATACGCCCCGTCACCGGCATCACCCGCCCAGGCCGCGCCCAACGCCCGCGCGTGCTGCTGGTGCGCCGCAGAGCGGGTGAAGACGTGCGCCTGGCAGCCCCAGTGGTTGAGCACCTGGAGGCACAGGTGCGCGCTGGCCCCGAAGCCGAACAGCCCCACGCGCTGGCCGGGCTCGATCTCGGCCTTTTTGAGCGCGCGGTAGCCAACAATACCCGCGCACAAGAGCGGCGCGGCCTGCTCATCCGGGATGCCTTCGGGCAGGGGCAGCACGTAGCGGGCATCGGCCAGCAGGTACTCGGCGTAGCCGCCATCCACGCTGAAGCCGGTGAAGCGCGCGTTGGGGCACAGGTTTTCTTCGCCGCGCTGGCAGAAGTCGCATTCGCCGCAGGCGCTGTGCAGCCAGGGGACGCCCACGCGAAGCCCTACCCTCACCCCTTCACCCCTCTCCCTGTGAGGGAGAGGGGACGGGGGTGAGGGTGAAATTGCATCCACCACCCCCACAACCTGGTGCCCCGGCGTGAGCGGGTAATGCGGCGGGATGATCTCACCTTCCACGGTGTGCAGGTCGGTGTGGCACACGCCGCAAGCCCGCACACGGATGCGCACCTGCCCCGGCCCCGGCTCGGGCAGCGGCAGGTCTTTTAACTGCAAGGGCTGGGTTTCAACGGGGGCGGGGGCGAATAGGCGCAGGGATTGCATGGGATTATTAAAACACAAAACCGCTCCGGATATCCGGAGCGGTGGATGGAGTTGCCAGTCGAGACAAGTTTATTCAAGGTTCTCTAAATCCGCCAGGTCCTGGTAACGCCCTGACGCTCGCTTGTTGCGTTTCAGGTTTTCAGCATCGATAAAGTCGACCTGGACACCGTCCATATCAACCTGCACTTTGTGTTCATAGCACATGGAAAAATCAACCCCAGGCAGATCAGTAATCAGGTCGATGCGGTTGGGTGGGTAACCGAGCTGGATGATTTGATCTACAACCAGGAAATCAGCTTCTTTAAGACCAACAGACGCAAACCCAAAATCGACCAGTGCCTTTACCAGGGAAGCAGCATTTTGGGGCGTGCGGTCAATCCACAGGTCCAGGTCCTTGGTATAGCGCGGATAACCGTGCAAGGCCACTGCATACCCCCCAACGACCAGATAACGCACGCCATTATCTTTTAACGATCTTACAAACTCTTTGAAGTCCTGGCTGAACATCGCCCTTCCATTCATGATACTCGCGGCGGATTGCTTCCAATGCGGCGATGCGCTCTGCGTAAGGGCGCGTGCGCCAGTACGCCGCATCGGTCTTTGAGGCGTAAAGGGAAACCTTTCGGAAAACGGGGGCTATCTGGCGAGCTTTCATCAAAATGATTATACCCCTTTCCCCATCACGATCTCCCCATCCATGCCCTCTTCATTTAGCCCCGTCAGGCGCACATTGTCCACCAGGTTCCAGCGCGGGGCGGGGGCAACGGCGCTGACGCGGATGTAGTTGCCGCTCAGCCCCTCCATACGCCAGCCGTCTTCGGTCAGTTCGCTGGCAGCTTCCCACAGCACGGGCAGCACCTGCCCGCTGAAGCGCTGGCGGTAGCGCGCGCCCATTTCGGCAAAGGCGCCGCGCAGCACAGCGTTGCGCCGCTTGCGGATCTCGTGCGGAAGGTGGTCTCTCATCCGCGCGGCCGGGGTGCCGGGGCGCGCCGAGTAGGTGAAGACGTGCCCGCCCGCAAAATCGATCTCTCGCACAAAGTCGAGCGTCTCGGCAAATTCATCGTCCGTTTCGCCAGGGAAACCGGCGATCAGGTCGGTGGTGATGGCTACGTTGGGGATGGCCTGCCGTGCGGCCGCCACCAGCGCCCGGAACGACTCTGGCGTGGTCTTGCGCAGCATGCGCCTCAGCGTGGCGGCGCTGCCAGACTGGAGCGGCAGGTGCAGGTGCGGCATGAGGCGCGCATCGGCCCAGAGGGAGAAGAAGTCCGCATCCAGGTCCCACGGCTCCAACGAGGAGAGCCGCAGGCGCGGCGCGTCCGTCTCGGCGAGGATGAAACTCACCAGGTCGCGCAAGTGCGCGCCCAGATCCTGCCCCCAGGCGCCCAGGTGCACGCCGGTCAGCACGATCTCCTGCGCGCCGCCCGCCAGCGCGGCGTGGATATCCGCGATCACCCCCGCGGCCGGGCGCGAGCGGCTGTCGCCGCGCGCCACGGTGGTGATGCAAAACGTACAGCGGTTGTCGCAGCCATCCTGCACCTTGATGAAGGCGCGGGTGCGCTGGCGTAAACCGGGCAGCAGTTCGCGGGTCAGGGGTTCGCGGTCGAATTCTTCATCGGGCAGGCCGAGCGCGTCGGCCACCAGGGAATCCTTGCGGGCGTTGGTGACGATGCGCTTCACGCCGGGCAGCGCGAGCGCATCGGCCGGGGCCAGGCTGGTCCAGCAGCCTGTGGGCAGCACCTCGCCCGCCCCGGCGCGGGCCGCGTGACGGATGCGCTGGCGCGAATCGGCGGCGGCATCGCTGGTGACGGCGCAGGTGTTGATGATGACCAGGTCTGCGCCTTCGGGCGCGCCGACCACCTCGTGCCCCTGCGCGCGGAACTGGCGTGCCATCTGCTCGATCTCTGCCTGGTTGAGGCGGCAGCCGACCATGTTGAGGAAAACCTTCATGGCTTTTTTACGATGAAGTTATCGAAATACACATCCACCCCGGCTGTGTCGAAGGCGCCCACCAACAGCCCTACATCCCCTGTGGGAAAGTCCGGGTCGTCCACGATGGACAGTGGCTTTTGGTTGACATAAAAGATGAAGGTGTTGCCCACGCATTCGCCGCGCAGGCGGTTGATGGCTGCGCCGGGCAGCACTGCGCCGTTGCGTTCCATTTGGCTTTGGGCCAGCAGCGTGGATACGCCGTCTTTGACCTTGCCCACACCGTAGTAACCGTCGGTGCTGATGATGAAGAAGTAGTAGTTTTGCGGGTTTTGGTAGCGGCATACCAGCCCAATGCGGTTGATTTCCGGGCCGCTCAGCTTGACGCTGTCCACCTCGATGATGACGTTGGTGACGTTCAGGCCTGGTGTGGACCAAAAGTTATACCCCGGCGCATCCACGCGGATGTGGAACAGCCCGTCAGAGGTGTATTCTGCCAGCCCAATCTCGTTGGCGGCGGTCAGCCATCCGCTTTCCGGGCTGGAGAAATCGTCCTGGAAGAGGATGTCGCCCGATTGCGCGAAGGCGTCATCGGTCAAAAAGGGTAGCGGCAGCTGGCAGGCGGCCAGGAACAGGACAAGAATGAGGGGAAGGATTTTTTTCATCAGCGCCTCAGGGGAGGTAGCGTTCCAGAATGTTGCGAGCCTGTGCGCCAGTGGGGCCTTGCGGGTCGCGCTGGGCGGCCTGGGTCAGGTAGGCGCGGGCCAGGTCGGTTTCGCCGCGGTTGTAGTAGATGAATCCTTTGAAGTAGGCTGCTGCGGCGTTTTGCGGGTCGAGCGTGAGGGCCTGGTCGAGCAGGTCGAGCGCGGTGGCTTCGTAGCCGGTCAGGATCATCAATCGGGCTTGCAAGATGCGCACTTCGGGGTCTTGTGGGTTAAGCTGGCGCGCCTTGAGCGCTGCGCCCACGCCGGTTTCGAGCGCCAGGAAGTCGTAATCGGCGCAGAAGCCGGCCAGCAGTTTGTAATAGGCCGGGTCTTCGGGGCGCAGCGCAATGGCAGACTGGTAACTTTGCAGGGCTTGCGGTAGCAACCCGCCGCGGGCCTGGGCCGCGGCCAGCGATGCCCACCAGACCGGGTTCTGCGGTTCGCGGCGGGTGAGTTCCTCGAAGGCCTGGCGGGACAGGATGTCGTCTCCGTTGCGCTGGTGATACAACCCGTACAGAGCCAGTACCATGGGCGATGCGGGATTCAACTGGTAGGCGTAATCCACATATTGACGGCCATCATCAAAACCCAGTTGCTGGCGAGATTCGCCCAGCCAGGCCCAGGCTTCGGCGTAGGCGCGGTTTGCTTCGATAGCCCGGATGAAAGCCGCCTGGGCCAGTGTCCATTCTCCAGCTTCGGCCAGCCCGCGCCCGGCGGCCGTCAGTTGGTAGGCGGCATCTGGCTGCAGGAAGGCCGCATTCAGCGCGGTGCGCACACTGCGCGTGGCAGGCTCCAGGGCCGGGTTGTCTTGCGCGGCGCGGGTGAGTTCGTTGAGGGCGGCCGGGTCGGCCCGGGCGGCAAGCATCAATCCCAGGCGCAAGCGGGCGGCGGCGTCTTTGGGGTCCTGATCCAGTTGGGCGCGGCGCAGCGCGATGGCGGCATCGAAATCTGCTTCGGCTTCGTGGATTTCGGCCAGGCGGGCCAGCATGGGCGTAAACGGGATTTCCCGCGCGTACATGGCTTCCCACACCTGCCGCGCATCGTCTTGTTTACCCAACTGCCAGTAGGCCTCGCCCAACGCATAGGCGCCCCCGGCATCCAGCGCGCCCATCGATTCGGCGCGCCGCAGGTAGCCCACTGCCGGGGCAAAGTCGCCTGCGCCCAGGGCGGCCAAGCCTGCCTGCTGCCACAGGTCGGTGCGCCAGGGCAGCAAGCGTGCCGCGCGTGCATAGTGGCTTGCCTGCCCGTCAGTTTGGGCGGCGCGCAAAGCCTGCGCGCCGGCTGCCAGCGGCGGCATGGCAACGATCAGCCCGAGAACGAGTAAAATTAAGGGGATTTTGAAAAATTGTTTCACGCTGGTAGCAATTATAGCCGAGCGTAACATCCCTCACCAACTGGTGCTATAATCCCAAATAACGCTTATGGATTTTGCAACCCAAATTGACGCCCTGCTCATTCGCCCGCCTGGCAGCCTGCTCTATCACCTGGTGCTGGCTTTTTCTGTTATTGGCGCATTGATCGGCGCCTACATCGAGTGGCGCAGCACCGAATTCCCGCAAGCGCGCCGTATGGTGATTGGGCTGGGTTTCCTGCTCACCCTGGCGTTTGCCCAGTATGTGTTGGGCTTGCTGTCTTTCCAAGTGCGGATTATTCCAGAAGCTGTTTTACCACCGCTCGACCGGGCTTTCCTGGTCATCGCACTGGCGCTCATCATCTGGTTGTGGGCCTTTCCTGAGCCAGCCGGGCGCGGCGATGCGGCTACCGGGCTGGTGGTGCTTTTGGCCACGCTTGGGCTGGTGTTCAACGTGGTGTTGCGCTTGTCTTCTGGCACAACCGGGGCATTCAACAGTTCATACGAAAACCTGGCCTGGGAGATCTTCACCCTGGCGTTGGGCGTCGTTGGCGGCGCCATTTTGGTGAGGCGCAAACCAGCTGGTTGGACTTTTGGGCTGGCGGCGGTGATAATCCTTGCAGTGGGCGTGTTGATCGACACCCTCTGGCCAACCCCACCTGACGGTCAATACTCCATCTTCGTGCGTGTTGCCGCCATGAGCGCCTACCCCATGCTGCTCACGCTGCCGCACCGCTTCCAGATCCCCACAGACCGGCGCATGCCGCGCCCGGCGCCGGCCATTCGAACCGGCGCAGAACCGGGTGATGAGCAGCAGTTCATCCAGGAGCGTCGCCGGTACAGCACTGACCCCAAAACCCTGCATGCTTTGCTGGCCCTTTCGTCAGAAACAGATGCTGACCGGATTAACCAAACCATTGCCCGGGCTGTTTCGCAGTCCATGCTGGCAGACTTGTGCTTCATTATTTACCTCGCAGAAGATAAAAAACAACTCACCATTGGCAGCGGGTACGACCTGATCCGCGAGGAGAACCTGGAAGGCGGGATGCTCAACCGCGAAAGCATTCCCATGCTCTCCAGCGCCATACAGCGCGGCAAATCACTGCGTTTGCCAGCTTCCACCACTTCATCAGACCTCAAAGGGTTAAGTGATTTGCTCGGGCTGCCCAGCCCCGGCAACCTGCTCAATGTGCCCATCACATCCGAGAAAGGCCCACAGGGCGGCATCCTGTTGCTCTCGCCATACTCCAACCGGGTGTGGAGCGCCGAAGACCAGACTTTCCTCGGCAGCATCGCTGAAAATCTCCTGCCTGTCATCGAACGCGGGCGGAAGATCGCCGGACTCGAAATGTCTCGCGAACGCGCCGAGCGGGCCGCCCACGAGGCACAGGCTCGCGCCAGCGAAGCCGAGCGTGAGCGCTACCAGGCCCTGCAGGAAGTCGAGTCTATCAAGGAACAAACCCGCGATACCCGCCAACAGGCAGAAAACCTGGCGCTGGCTCTGCAAGCCAAACAAGAACTCGAAGCGCGCCTGAGCCAACGCGAAACCGAACTGGCCGAATTGCGCGCCAGCGAGATGTTCTCATCCAACTCCGGCTCGCAACTCGAAAGTGAATTGCGACAAACCCTGAAAGAAATGGCCCGCCTGCAAAACCAACTGGCTGAGGCAAACATGCGCATCCTGGAACTGGAAAGCCGCGGCAGCCCGGCGCGTGTCCCGGCTACCCCCCAGACCGAAGTAATCGCTTCGATGGCCCAGGAGCTGCGCCAGCCCATGTCATCCATTGTCGGCTACACCGACTTGCTGCTAAGCGAATCGGTTGGCATTCTGGGCGCATTGCAGCGCAAGTTCATCGAGCGCATTAAAGCATCCACCGAGCGCATCGAAAACCTTGTCAACGACCTGATCCAATTGACCGTTGTCGATAGCAGTGGTGTGAACCTCAACCTGGAGATGGTCGATCTGAACTTGATCATTGACAATGCCATGGCCTACACCAGCAGCCAGTTGCGCGAAAAGAACATCACCCTGCGCATCGACCTGCCGCAAACGCTCGCCCCCGTACACGCTGACCGTGAGTCCTTGCAGCAAATCCTCATCCACCTGCTGCAAAATGCCGGGGCGGCCACCCCTGTCGAAGGCACCATAACCCTGCGGGTGCATAAACAACAGGAAAACAGGCAGGATTTCATCCTCATCCAGGTCAGTGATACGGGCGGCGGAATCCCCGAACAAGATTTGCCACGCGTTTTCAGCCGCCTGTACCGCGCAGATAATGTCCTCATCCAGGGCGTGGGCGATACCGGGGTGGGACTCTCGCTGGCAAAAACCCTTACCGAGGCACAGGGCGGACGTATCTGGGTCAACTCTGAGCAAAACATCGGCGCGACCTTCCACGTTCTGCTGCCTGTTGGCGGCCTTCCGCCAGGCGCCCATAACGGCGGTTAGCCATGCGGTTTTTGCGGGAGGCCTTCGGGGCGGTGCTGCTTGGCATCCTGTCATTCGTAATTGTGTTGGGCGGCATGGCGTTGACCCTGGCCGAAGCCAACCTCATCCCGGCTGCTCCGGTAGCCACACAGCCGCCCTCGCCCACACTGGACCCCCTCCCCACTGATTCCAGCCAGCTGTCCACCCTGCCGCCCCGTGTGACCTTGCCAGCCAGCCCCACCCTGGCGCCAACCACCACTACCTGCCCGCCCCCGTCTGGCTGGCTGCCGGTCTTTGTGCAACCCGGCGATACAGTCGACACGCTGGCGCGCGCCTATAACATCAGCCCCGACCTGCTGGCGCAACAAAACTGCTTCATCCGCACTGCCAACTTGCCGCCGGGTGTGGTTGTTTATGTTCCGCCAGCTCCCAATACGCCGCGCCCCACCATCGCCCCAACACGCTGCGGCCCGCCCGCAACCTGGGTGGTGTATATCGTCCGTCCCGGCGATACCCTGTTCCGCATTGCCACATCGTATGGCATTACGGTAGCCCAACTCAAGCGCGCCAATTGCCTGGTTTCAGACAACATCGTTACCGGCCAACGGCTGTACGTGCCCAACGTACCCACCCGCACGCCCACAGCCACACCCTCCCTGCTGCCCAGCGTCACCGCCGCCACTATGACCGATACGGCCACCCCCCCCGGCGAGACGCCTGTTGCGCCCACCGATACGGAAACACCCATACCACCCACCACCCCGCCCGCTGAAACTCCCACGCCCTGACATGCGCAAACACCCCTGGCAGATAGTCATTGTTCTCAGTCTCATCCTGGGCGCATGTGCTGCCCCGCCTGCTGTGCCTGCCCTGCCCACAGCCACACCCGGCCCGGTCGTCGTAAGCGCGCCGCCCAACGCCACGCCCACGCCCACCCCGTTCCAGCCGGTCGCGTTCATAATCGCGCAAGAATCGCCCACCTCTGCGCCGCTCCTG
>DAOUAP010000030.1:0-67339 GCA_034433165.1 Anaerolineales bacterium
TTTTACTTGTCATTTCGAGCCGCGTAGCGGGGAGAAATCTTGCGCACATGTGGGAAGATTTCTCGCTGTCGCTCGAAATGACAAACTATCACGAAATTTGTCCGGTAGAGAATGCGCTTTTAGTAATTCTTGGACAGGTCCATGCCGGCGTACAGGCTGGCCACTTCTTCTTCGTAGCCGTTGAACATGAGCGTATCGCGGCGGCTGAACTCTCCGATGCGGCGCTCGGTGCGCTGGCTCCAGCGCGGGTGGTCGACCTGCGGGTTGACATTGGCGTAGAAGCCGTACTCGTTGGGCTGGATGGTGCTCCACAGCGTGGGCGGCATTTCTTCGGTCAGTTCGATGCGCACAATGGATTTGATGCTCTTGAACCCGTACTTCCACGGCGCCACCAGGCGGATGGGCGCGCCGTTCTGGTTGGGCAGGTCGCGCCCGTACAGGCCGGTGGCCATGAGCGTGAGGCGGTGCATGGCTTCGTCGAGGCGCAGGCCTTCGGTGTACGGCCACGGGTAAAAGGGGCTGTTTTGCCCGGGCATTTCACTGGGACGCATGATGGTGGTGAAGGCCACGTATTTGGCGCTGGCCAGCGGCTCGACCGCTTTGATCAGGTCGCCCAACTCGAAGCCCGTCCACGGGATGACCATGCTCCAGGCTTCGACGCAGCGCAGGCGGTAGATGCGTTCTTTTTGCTCGAATTTGAGCAAGTCTTCGTAGGCAAAGGTTTGCGGTTTGTTGACCAGCCCGGTCACTTCGATGCTCCAGGGCTGCGGCTTGAAATCCCTGGAAAGCGGCGCCACGGTTTCTTTATCGGTGCTGAATTCGTAAAAATTGTTGTAGGTGGTGATCTCTTCGTAAGTATTGGCCGGGTCACCCAATTCGTCTGCCAGCCCTTCGATGACGGGGATGTCTTCAGCCGGGACGGGCGTTCCGGCCAGTTGCGGGGCACAGGCGGCCAGCAATGCACTGCCTGCCACAACGCCTGCGGCTTTCATAAAGTCGCGGCGCGAGAAGTAGGTTTTTTCTGGCGTAATTTCGGAAGATGGCGGGGCCAGGTGTTTCAGTTCGTGTTCCATGGGCGTTCCTGTCGTTCAATCGTGTAGAAATTGGACGGATTGTATCGGATTGTGATTAAAGACAGTTGAGAGCCCAAATTGCTTACTCCGCCAGGGTGGTGCTTTCCCAGGCCAGCATGGCCTGTTTGCGCGCCGGTCCATAGCGATAGTTGCCAAAACCGCCCACCTTGCGCAGCACGCGGTGACATGGGATGAGGTACGCCACCGGGTTGTGCGCCAGCGCGCTGCCTACAGCCCGCGCGGCCTGCGGCTGCCCGATGCTGGCGGCCAGGTCTTCGTAACTGGCCACCCTGCCCGGCGGAATGCGCAGCAGCGCCTCCCACACTTTGATCTGGAAATTGGTGCCGCGCAGGTGTATTGGTAGCGGGCATCCCGCGCGTGCGCCGCCCGGCTCGAAGATCTGCGCGATATATGCGCGGGTGGCCTCGGGCGTTTCACGCAAGTCGGCATTTCCCCAGTCTTCGCGCAGCGCTGCCAGCGTGGCGGCGCGCCCTTCGGGTCCCACGAACGCCAGGAAGCAGATTCCGCGCGAGGTGGCAGCCAACAGGCATTCGCCGAACAGGCTGGGGTGGAACCCGTAGGCAATGGGCATGCCCGCCCCGCGCGCCTTGTATTCGCCGGGGGTCACGGCCTCGGTCTGCACGAACAGGTCATGCAGGCGGCCCGGGCTGGAAAGCCCCGCTTCCAGGGTGGCCTCGAGCACGCTGGACTGGTCCAGCAGGCGCTTGGCATTTTCGCGGGTGATGAATTGCAGGAAACGTTTGGGGCTGATACCCGCCCAGCGGGTGAACAGGCGCTGAAAGTGATACTCGCTCAGGTGCAGGTGGGCGGCGATCTGCTCCAGTGTGGGTTGCTGCCCGGCGTGGGCTTCGATATAGCAGATGGCCTGCTCGATGCGCTGGTAATCTTGGGAGAGTTGGTCGATTGGAGTGTGACGCATGGGTGCGGTCCTTATTTCGGTGATCTTGCCCCTTATTTTAGGATTCCCACCCTGCCACTGCCACCCGAATCTTGCGCAAAAAACTCAGGCCGCTGGCTGGCCCATAACCATGACGTACTTTTCGGCGCGCAGTTCTGCCGACTGGGCGCTGACCTGCAGGCGCAGCGGGTCGCCCTGGCGGGTGGACAGGGTCAGGGCGTAGCCGTCAATTTTGCCGTCCTTGTCGCGCAGTTCCCGGATGAATGCGGCCCGTTCTTCGGCTGTCCACAGGCTCAGTTGTAATAGCGACTGTCCCATGAGTTCGCCGCGGTTGTAGCCTGTCTTGATAATGAAGGTGCGGTTGGCCTCGACGATTTTCCCATCGCCCTGACGGTACACAAAAACCAGCGGAATGATCTCGGCCGTGTCGCTCTCGGCGTTTTCTTCCTCGCTGCGCAGGCGTCGCTCCGATTGTTTGCGCTCAGTAATGTCGTTGAGGATGTAGGCCCAGCCTATCGTTTCCCCGTCCTGGTTACGGATGGGTGAAACACGCACATCGAAAAACAGGCTGTAACTGCTCTCCAGCTTCAGTTCAATCTCTTTGCGGCGCACCCCTTCACTGAGGGTTAATTCCAGCAGTTCGGGCCACGGCTTCAGCGCATCTTGAATGGGGCGGCCAGTCAGGCTGGCCGGGCTGAGTTTGGTGAAATATTCGAAGGTGTGGTTGGATAGCACGATCCGCTTTTGACGGTCGATGACGATGACGGCGTCATTGAGGCTCTCCAGAATGTTCTCTCCGGCAATCGGGATCATTTCGAACAATCCGGCCCGGTAAATGCTCCAGGTGAGCAGCAGCGCAGTGAGGATGAGGGTGAAGGGGGTAATATCCAGGTATGGTACGGGGCTGTTTCCGGTAACGTAGATGATGTTACCCAGCCAGGTGATTCCTGTGGCGGTGATCAGCAGCCAGGCCTGGATGCGGTGATCGGCATAGGTGCGTATGGCATACCAGACGAGCACCGCCGACCCGGCAACCAGCAACAGGTAGGCATACACTGCCCACACCCAAAAGCCAAACCCGGATTCATAATCGAAACTGAAGAAGGTGCCGTTATACACTGGTGTGGCATTGCGCCAGATGAGCGCATGCCAGTCGTTTGTCCATGCAAGCAGCAAGGTAATGACCGGCACCAGCCCCAGCAACGCAGCCTGGCGGGCCGGCAAGCGCCCCGGCTGCGAATAATGGATGGAGAAAATGAAGAACAGCGGCGGGATACTGACAATTCCCAGGTATTTCAACTTGACGAAGAACAACTGCGCATCCAACTGGGCGGCAGACAGTTCGAGCGCGTAGGCGAACATCCAGACGGTCAGCCCGGTTAAAAGCAGCGCCAGGCTGGCGGCCCCGGCCACCTTGCGGCGCTGGTAGGCGCCAAATGCCCCGGCCGCGCTGACCATGGCGGCGGCGAGTACTGAAAAAACGTGAGGATTGTTCTGCAGTTCCATGCGATTGATACTCTGGCGGTTTGGATGTGAACTGTCTCCATTTTACCCGTTTTGCAGCCTGTATGCCCTGCCGAAGATTGACCGGATATACTTTGCGCGAGACCTGCTATACTGAAAAGGACCATTCTCACCTGTGCCTGCCATGCTGGGCGCACAGCGTTTGTGCGCAAAAAACACTGGCAGGTGTAGTGCAAAAGGAGACTAAATATGGCTGTCCAGCATTACCTGGCTTTCTGGAATCTTGAGAACTTGTTCGATATCGAAAATTCACCCCGCCGTAGTGAAAAGCTGGCACGCGCTGTCGGGAAAGACCTGAAAGGCTGGACGCCCGCCCTGCTCGAGCGCAAGGTGGCCCAACTGGCATCCATCATTGCCCAGATGAACGATGGACAGGGCCCCGACCTGCTGGGCGTGAGCGAAGTGGAAAATGAGTATGTGGTCAACCTGCTGGCCGCCGCGCTGGCTCCGCTGGGGCGCAGTTATGGGGTGGCGCACAGCGACACGCAAGACCAGCGTGGGATCGATGTGGCATTCATCTATGACAAAACGCGTTTCACGCCAGAGGCAGTGTTCAACCATTTTGTCATGCGCCGTACCGCCACCCGTGACCTGTTGCAAGTCAATTTCCGCACCGCCAAAGGACGCCTGTTGGCGGTGGTGGGCAATCACTGGCCCTCGCGCAGCGGCGGGCGGCTGGAGTCGAATGCTTACCGCGCCATTGCCGGGGAAACCCTGGCCTACTTTCACGAACGCATTTTGGAAATTCACGGCAAAAATACGCCTGTGCTGGCCATGGGTGATTTCAACGATGAACCCAGTGACAGCTCGCTGGTCGATTACGCCCTGGCCATCCGCGACCACACCCGCGTGGCGCGCGCGCGCAATGCAAACTTCCTCAACCTGATGTGGCCGCTGATGGGGCAGGGGGTGGGCAGCCTGTATTTCGAGAATGAGCCCAACCTTATCGATCAGTTCCTGGTCAATAAAAACCTCATTACCAGCGCTGCGCCCATCAGGGCAGACAAGGGGTCGGTGCAGGTGCTTCAGTATCCCCAAATGACCGCCAAGGGTCTGTACCCTGTCCCCATTCCGTTTGGCGGCATGGGTAAACCGCTCAATCGAGATGGTTACAGTGACCACTTCCCGATTGGTATGCGTATTTTCGAAAACGGGTAGGCAGCGGCCGCATTTTGGGCGCAACTGTCAACCCGTGCGCAGGCCTATGCCCTGGCGTGTTTTTGCAGCCAGATCTCGATGGATGTGCGTGTATAGTGATCGAGTTCCATTCCGAGCGCTTCATGGGGGAACACCCACACATGCGCCTGGGCTTCGTCATTGAGCGTTACTTCGCTGTTGTCGGCGCGGCAGGCGAAATCGAAAAAGATGAAATGGCGCTGTTTCCAAAAGGCATCATCGAAAATGAACTGCTGGTAGTTAATGAACTGTAAATCACGCACGGCCAGCCCGGTTTCTTCCATCGCTTCACGGCGCAGGGCGTCTTCCAGGGTTTCGCCCAGCTCCACATGCCCACCGGGCACCACCCACCGCCCGCGCCACTTGTGTGACTGCACCAGCAGCAACTTCCCTTGTGGATTAAAAATGAATGCGCCCACGGTAGGTTCGGGGAATTGTTGTGTCATGGCTGGGGGTTCCTCTTTATCCGAAAAGTGCGATTAGTAAAATGCCGCCAAACATCAATGCGGCGCCGGCCACCCGAAACGGGCCAAACCGTTCTTTCAAAAGCAGCCAGCCTGCCAGCGCTCCAAAGATCACGCTCATTTCGCGAATTGCCCCCGCATAGCTCAGTGGTGCAATTTGGTAAGCGGACAACACGATGACATAGGCAGCCAGCCCCAGCGTTCCAACCGCCAGCACCCGCCATTTTTGGGTTGTCCATCCTTCTGCCAGTTGTTCCCAGCTATAGCGGCGCAATACCAGCGGCGTAAAGGCCACCGGCACCAGCGCAAAGATCCCCAGCGCATAAGGCAGGCTCGGTCCCTGTTTGACGGCAGCGCCATCGATGATGGTGTAAATGGAAATGAGCAGGGCGGTGCCCAGGGCTGGCCACACGCCCTTCAGGCTGCTGTTGGTTTTCCCGGCGGTAAACACCTCACTAAAGCCCACAAGCCCCAGTCCCAGCACAATCAGCCCAAGCCCGGCAAACCCGGCCGGGCTTGGCATTTCATGCAAGAAGATGATGGACCACAGGGTGAGGAAAATGGGCACGCTACCGCGCGCCAGGGGGTAGACGATGGAAAAGTCGCTGCGCTGGTAAGCCCGCGAGAGCAGGGCAAAATAAGCGGCTTCGGCAGCTACGCTGGCCAAAAGGAAGGGCCACATGTGCGGTGGTGGCAGCCCCACCCAAAGGAGCACAGGCAGCGCCCCCCCGCTGCCAATGACGGTGCTCCACCACGAGAGGATGAACTTGTTGGGGGCCTGCTTGAGCAGCAAGTTCCACGACGCGTGGAGAACGGCCGAAAACGCCAGGAGCCCCAAGGCAACAGGCGGCATGGCGCGCTATCGATGTTGGAGTGCGAAATTGTCGAACCAAACCTCGCCGGGGTAGGCATCGTAAACGGTCACGAACATCGAAAGGTACCCCATGGTTAGGCGGGTTTCGTTGACCGTGGCCGCCAGCTGATCGTTAATGAAGAAAGAGTACGCGGCACCGCGCCGGGTGACGGCCAATTGATTCCAGCCGCCGGGTGTGATGGGTTCAAACACCGTCCATTCCAGCACGGTTTCCCAGTTTGTCTCATTGGAGAAGTACTCGATGTTGATGTCCTGGGTGTCGCAAGCCGAAAAAGTGATCGCCCCATCATCGAGGATATCGCGGGTGGCGTAATAAACCAGTCCGTAACACACCTGGTTGGAATCGCCAGCGACCAGCCGGGCATCCACATAAACATCAAAATCCCCGGCAATGGGGGAATTGTCCGGGTCGCCCCAGGAGATGAAGCCCTGCTTGGCGTTGGCAACGTTCCATACGTAAGCGCCATTTTCAATGGCGATGCTCCCCTGCCAGAACTCGCTGTCTTCTTCACCGACGCGCCATTCGCGGGCGTTGTCGTTGAACGGCTCGAACACTTCAGAACCGGCGATGGCTGTGGCGCGTGTGGCAGCCTGGACGGTGGCCTGTGCCTGGGCCGTGGCAGCCGCCTGCAGGGTGGCCTTTGCCTCGGCCTGCTGGGTGATTTTGGCCATCTCCAGCGCATAAACCTGGGTGGCTACTGCCGCCGTAGATTGCGCCAGGGATTCAGATTCCATATCTTGATACAGGAAAAAACCCGCAGCGCCCACCCCGGCAGCCACCAGGCATAGAACAATAAAAATGCCAAAGATGATGAGCAGGTCGCGCCGGGTACTGTCGGTGTTGGAAGCGGGGATGGGTTGGTTGTTGTTCACGATGGACTCCTTATGCGGTTTGGCGCAGGAATTCTACCAAAGCCAGGCTGACCGCCTCGGCTTCATCATGCTGGACCCAGTGGGTGGCATTTTCAAAATAAGTGAGCTGTCCTTGCGGGCAGTAACGCAGGCTTTCTTCAGCCATCTCATGGCTGAGGGCCACATCCTTTTTGCCCCACAAGATGCGTACCGGCATTTTCAGCCGAAGGTCGCGCGGCATGGTCGGGCGGAAGCGCATCAGGGCCCGGTACCAGTTGATCATGCCGGTCAGCCCGCCGGCATTGGCGTAGGCTTTGCGGTATTCATCCAGGTCTTCCGCGCTGAAGGTGGATGGACTGCCGCTGGCCCGGAGCATGTTGATGGCCCCGGCAAAGTTGCCCAGCCCCATCAGCCAGTCGGCCAACCCCGGGATTTGGAAAAAGCCGATATACCAGCTCTTGAGCATCTGCTTCGGGCTTTTGCCGATGAATTTCATCATCACTGCCGGGTGCGGCACGTTGAGAATGCCCAGCCGCTTGATGCGCTCAGGGTATTGAATTGCCACCGACCAGGCTACTGCCGCGCCCCAATCGTGGCCAACGAGATAGGTCTGCTCGATGCCGAAATGGTCTAGTATCCCGATGATGTCTTTGGTCAGCTCATCCAGCCCATAGTGCCGCACATCTTTGGGGGCCTCGCTCAGGTTGTAGCCACGCTGGTCGGGGACAATTACCCGATATCCAGCCGCGGTCAATGGTTCCAGTTGCTTCACCCATCCCCGCCAGAATTCCGGGAACCCGTGCAGCAAGACCACCGGGGGGCCATCGTGTGGCCCGGCCAGCATAACATGCAGGCGCACACCGTTCGTTTCAATAAAACGCGATTCCAAGGCAACATTGATCATGCTTGGGTGTCTCCGAGTGTGAAGTAAAACGTGGCGCCCTGCCCGGGTGCGGTATTGACCCAAATGCGTCCTTCATGGATCTGGATGGCGCGTTGAACAATGGCCAGCCCGGCCCCGGTACCTTCGAATTCCTCGCTGGTGTGCAGGCGCTCGAAAACGCTGAATATTTTTTGGGCATACTTCATGTCGAAGCCGATGCCATTGTCCCTGATGAAGAAGGTGGACTGCCCGTTTAACGTAACGCAACCCGCCTCAACGCATGGCGCGGCTGTATGGGCGCTGAACTTGATGGCGTTGCTCAACAAGTGGGTCAGGATGATGTGCAGCAAGCCCGGATCTGCCTGAACGGTGGCTGGTAGGTTTTCCAGCTTGAGTTGAGCTTTGGCTGTATCCGAAAATTCCTGGCGGGCCTGCTCAAAGGCCAGCAGCACTTCTTCGCGTATGGATACTGGCTGGCGGCGCAGTTTGTGACGCCCAAGCCGGGTAAAATTGAGAATGTCATTGATCAGGCGGTCCATGCGCTGGGCATTGAGACGCACCTTTCCCAGCAAATCGATGCCCTCCCTGGGGATTTGGCCCCCATAATCGTTCATGATGATGTGCGAATAACCGTCAATGGCACGCAGGGGCGGGCGCAGGTCGTGCGAAATGGCATACGAAAAGGCGCGCAGTTCGCGGTTGGCATATTCCAACTGGGCGGTGCGTTCGCTGACGCGTTGTTCGAGCTCATCGTTGAGGGTGCGCACCTCGGCCTCGGCCTGTTCGCGCAGGCGCAGTTGTTCCTGCGAGGTCTGGTACAGGCGCGCATTTTCGAGGGCAAGCGATGCCAGGCGGGCAAACTGCTCCAACTGACAGACCTGTTCCGGCGTGAAGCGGCGTCCCGGCTCGGCATGGGCCAGCCCGATGACGCCAATCACTTCTTCATGGGAGGTGAACGGGTAGCAAATGATGGCATGCACCCCATGCTCATATTCTGGAATGCGGCCCTCCCATGCCTGGTAGTTTTCTATGATCTGGTACTGGCCGCTTTCCCATACGTGGCCGGTCAGTCCCTGTCCGCGGGATGTGGTGACCCCGGTCAGTTTGGCAAAGTTGCCGGTGCCAACCTCCTGCCGAATACCCGAGCCGTCGGGTAATACCAGGTCTACAAAGCCGTTTTCGGTCTGGCTGAGCAGGCAGGCGCGCTGCAAAATGGATTCGAGCAGGTTGCGCAAATCGAGGTGATTGATGACAGCCAGGGTGGTTTCGTGCAAGGCGACCAGGTAATCGTTTTGCTGTTGAAGCGCGCGGGTTTTTTCTGCAATGCGGTTTTCCAAAAGCAGTTCCGACTGCTTCATGTGCAGCCATTGATCGCGGATGACCCCACACACCAACCCCAGAATTCCCCCGGAGATGATGCCAATTACCCGGCGCCCGGGGTCGAAATCTGGATCGTCGCGCAAGAACCCGATCATGGTACTGGTGAGCGGGATGAGAACCCCCGCCAGTGCGCCAGCCAGCTGGCCGTTCATCAGGCTGAAGAGCATAATGGGGGCAAAGCCCAGCACCACCACGCCAAAATAAGCCTGATGCGGCGCGAATACCGCCACAAGCGTGTAGCCCATGGTCACGAGGATGACGATGGTAGCTTTTCGTTGCGGGCTGAGTGAGGCGAGGCGGGTTATCGATTCCATTGGGTCGTATTGTTTTAATATTGTTTTATCATTTTAGCGCATTTACCTGCCATAAAAACGGTAATAGACCATCAGGGTGCTGTGGAAAAATAAAGGCGTGTAATGTCTGAAACATCGGCGTTGGTGTGCTGCCGCAGAATACGGAAGAAGTCTGCGCTGGTGGCGCGTTGCCCGCGCATTTGGGTGGTGTAATCGTTCAGGAAGGCGAAGAAGGCTGCATCGCCGATCCGATTTCGCAATGCTTCGAGGAAATTGGCGCCATTCAGGTAAACGGCGTTGGTGTATTGCCGAAAAGCGCCGCCGTTAAAAATGTTGGTATCGATATACCCGGCTGGCTCAAAGAAGTTGATGCGAAAGTTCCACCACCAGTCCAGGTCGCGCGGGTAGTAGTGCTCGTAAAAAAGGCGTTCAGCATACGTGGAGAGGGCTTCATCCAACCAGGGTTCGAGTGCCTGGTTGTTGCCCACTGCGCCATACCACCACTGATGGGCAATCTCGTGTACGCCGATCATGGCCAGGTTGGATCGGGCTGTGCCGTTATAAGCGGTGTAAAAGTCGCGGCTCAGGAAGATCAACCCGTCATATTCCATGCCATCGTTGAAGTGTGTTTCGACAATTGCCAGGGATGGGTAGGGGTGTGGGCCAACCAGGCTGGTGTAGTGGGTCAGCGCCTGGCGGGCATATTCCAGCATGGACTGGCCGGCAAACTCGCGCCCGCTGAAGAAGTAGCTGGTAATGGTTACGCCAGCCGCTTCTGTGCTGACGCCCACCAGGGCGGGGCTGGCCGAAAGTGCAAATGTGCGCGCCGATTGCAGCCGGTATTGTGTCCAGTCGCCGTTGGGCTGGGCAGGTGCGCTGGCAGCCACTGTGACGCCTGCGTTGGGGTCGGTGAGGCGCAAGTTGATCTCGAAGTCGGCTACATCGTAACTGAGGTGTTCGCCAAATGGTCGGGGCGCATACAGAATCCAGCCTGACCCTGGCTCATAGGGCACGAATTGCGGAATCCAATCGACCAGGTTTATTTGGGCGCTGTTGTAGCCGTACACCTGCCCGCCGCCTTTTTGTGGCAGGTACAGGGTAAAGTCTAGGCCCAGGTTGGCTGTCTCGCCGGGTGGCAGGGGGGCGGGCAGGGTCACTTCGAGCCGGTTGCTGTTCAGGCGGTAAGGAACGGGCTGCCCATTGAATTTAATGGTTTGCAGGATGAAACCGCTGGCATACAGGTTGGGCTCCACTGCCAGCACAAGGGTGTCGAGCGGTTGGCCAGACTGGTTGGGATACGCGCTCAACCAGGCCGCGTTAACGCGTTTGCGGGCGTAATCCAACTCGGCAAACAGCAGGTACTGCGGGCGCGGGCCGGGCGGCAGGGGCGTAAAGTCAACCGCCACCGGTCTGGCCGTGACAGTGGGGTCAGGCATGGCGGTGCTGGTGGGCATTGGGCTGGGTGCGATGGGTGTGAGTGTGGGCAGGCTGGGGCGTGTGGGGCTGGGAATCACCAGCGGGCCAACGGGTTGGAAAGGGGTGGGCGTGGGGGTGGCATTGGCTGGCACGGTGACCCATGGCACAGCCACGCCAGGGTGTGCGGTGGCGGCCGTTGAGGGGGCGCAGGCGCTCAGCATGCCGAGGGCGGTCAAAATCCACAGTGCAGTGTGCGCGAAGCGTTTCACGGCTGGGTTTGAAAGTACTGTGAGGTGATATCGCTGAAATTGACCCGGGTGTTGTTACGCAGGATGCGGAAGAAGTCGGCAGAGGTGGCGCGCTTGCCGTCCATCTCGCTTGCGTATTCAGCCAGGAAGGCAAAAAAAGCCTCATCGCCAATGCGTTCGCGCAGGGCGTGCAGAAACATGGCCCCGCGCTTGTAGGCGCCGGTTTCATAGGCCACATAGCCGGGGAAGCCGGTAACCGGGTAATCGATGAACCCCTCCGGCTTGTACTGGTCGATGCGCGCATAAGACCAAATTTCTGTGATCACTGGGGGATTGGTGGCTTCGTAATAGAGGCGCTCGCTGTAGGTGGCCAGCGCTTCATCCAGCCACGGTTCGCGGAACTGGTCGCTGCCCACACGTTCAAACCACCACTGGTGGGCGGTTTCGTGGGCAGCCACAAAAACGAGATAGCTTTTATCGGTGCCGTCGTGCAGGTCGTAAAAGTTTTTACTGTGGAAAAACAAGGCGGAGTATTCCATGCTGTCTGAAAAATCGCCCTGCACGATGCTGAGCGTCTTGTGAGGGTAGGGACCGAATTTTTGGCTGTACATCTGGATGGCCGCCGCCGCTGCCTGGGCGGCTGCCTGCCCCGGGCCGGGGTAGAGCGGGAAGTAATAGCTGAGCACCGTTACACCGCCTGCATCCTGGGTGCTGACCTGGTAATCGGTGCTGGCCGAAAGGGCAAACGTGCGCCCACCGTTGAGGATGAAGCGCTTGGATCCCAGCGGGCCGGGTTGTTCCTGCCCGCTTGCGGCCACCACCGGGATGGGCTGGCTGGGTCTCTGGCTGCCTGCGCCAGACTCAGCTCGCAGCCCGGTCTCAAAAGACAGGATGATCTCGTAATCTGCGGTATCGTATACCAGGTATTCGCCGTAGCTGGTTGGGTCATACAGCAGCCAGCCGGCGGCGGCATCATACGGCACGATGAATGGATACCAATCCACCAGGTTGAGCTGGCGTGATGTGTAGCCAAAAATGCTTGGTTTTTCTACACTCGGTTTGGCGGGCGGAATTTCTGGTACTTGCAGGGTGTACGCCATGTCAATTTTGGCAACAGCCCCGGGTGCAAGGGGCGGGTCGAGCGGTACTTCCAGGCGGTGGCGGCGCAAATTGTAGTTCTCTACAATGATGCCGTTCACTTGCAGCCCGGTTAGCGTGAAAGCATTGCGCCACAGGTTGGGGGTAACAGACATCACCAGGGTGTTAAGTGTTTGCCCGGTCTTGTTGGGATACTGGATGGTCTGCCCAACGGAAACGAACCGGGCGGCGTAGTCGAGCTTGACCACCAGTTTGTAGTTGGTAGTTTGCGGCGGCGCCTGGGTTGGGAAGGGTGTGAACGTGGGTTGGGGTGTGAAGGTGGGCCGCGGGGTGGGGCGCAGCGTGGCTGTGCCTGTGGGCAGCGCCGGGGCGGTGGTGGTTTGCGGGGCCGGGCCACAGGCTGCAGCCGCCACGGCGGCCAGGATGATCCACAGGATGGGCTTTACATTGAACCTGCGGGTATGGCGAACCGTCGCGGGCCGCGGCGATTGCTGCGGGCAGGGGGGCGGGTTTTTGCGCGGCATCGTTTGAACGCGTATTCGTAGTTGGAGAATAATGGCATTAATGATATTGCGCGGGGTCATCGGGCACTCCGTGAATCTGTTGTTTCGATTATAAGGGGAAATTTGGTGGGTTGAATTAAAAATCCCCGCGAGGTTGTACCGCGCGGGGAAGCCAGGACGCAGGGTGGTTATGCGGTCATGGGCTGGTAGAACTGAATGTGGCGTTTCGAGATGAGCAGTATGGGTGCTTCGGGCGCAATTTGGGCTTTGGTGGGTAGCAATGGGTGAATGCGCACATCTGTGGCGGCGGCCCAGTTGCCGTTGGTCGATTCGAAAATGTCACCCAGTTTGGTATCAGAGCTGCGCGAGAAGTGTCCCTGAACCACCAATCGTGGCAGGAAAACGCGCAGCTTATCTTTGACCGGGAAGAGCGGCACGGTCGTGGTGGAAATGGGATCAAAAAACCGGATGGCCATGATTTCATCCCGATACACCCACAACTCATCTGCCTTAAAAGTGTCCACGTTGGTGTGCATATCCAACGAGATGGCATTCACGTTTTGCAGCAGGATGTTTTTGCGTTCGGCGTTGTTGAGGTATGGGATGAGCGCGCCGACTGGTTCAAGTGTGGCCCAAAGCAGGTGATGCTCCAGAAAGGCTTGGATACGGTAACGTCTGGGCTGGTGTAATGACATGTCCACTCCGTGGGCAGGGTTTGAGGTTCACATATCACTATATAGTTTTTTTAATAATCGCGCAATAGGATGAGGCGTGAATTGTATACAATTATCGCAAATTGATGCGCTTGAGGGTGAATATGAGCAGAAAAACCAGGGTGGCGGTCAGGACAATGGCCGCGCCTGAAGCGATGTTGAGGTAATAGCTGGCATAAAGCCCAACCAGTGCAGAAAACGCGCCCAGTGCGGCCGAGACAAGCATCATGGGCAGCAGGCGGCGCGTGATGAGGTAGGCGGTGGCGGCCGGGGTGACGAGCATGGCGGCAGCCAACCCCACACCCACCGTTTGCAGTGAGACGACCACGGTCAGCGACAGCAGCACCAGCATGGTATAGCGCAGCAACTCGGCTGGCAGGCGCAGGGTTGCCGCCAGCACCGGGTCGAAGGAGATGACCAGAAAAGGTTTGTAGAGCATGGCCACCACCAGCAAAATCAGCGCGCCCAGCCCGGCGGTCAGCCACAGGTCGGCGGGACTGACGCCAAGTACATTGCCGAACAGGATGTGGCTGAGATCGACGGCATAGGTGCGAATGGAACTGATGAGCGCCACCCCCAGCGAGAGCGCCGCCGCAAACAGGATGCCGATGGCTGTATCTTCTTTTATCTCCCCGTCTCGCGAGAACAGCCCAATGCCAAGGGCCACCAGCACCGCGGCAATGGCTGCGCCCAGGGTCAGGTTGCCCTGCACCAGGTAGGCAATTGCCACGCCTGGCAATATGGCATGGGCCATGGCATCGCCCAGGAAGGCCATGCCGCGTAAAACAACATAGGTTCCCATAACGGCACACAGGATGCCCACCAGGACAGCCGCGGCCAGTCCTCGCTGCATGAAGGCGTACGCGAGTGGGGTGGTCAGGAAATCGATCACTCGGACCCCCGTGTGTGGGTGTGCGTTTCACCGGGCGGGCAGCATTCATCGACCAGCACAGCACCGCTTTCGAGGATGAGCATGGAACTGCCGAATGTGCGGGACAGGTTCTCCTGGGTGAGCACGTCGGTGGGATGTCCAAAGCTGATTACACCGCGGTTGAGCAGCAGCAGGTGATCGAAATGCCCGGCGGCCAGGTTGAGGTCGTGGGTGGAAATGATGGTTGTTACGCCCTGGTCGCGCAGGGCATCCAGCAGGCGCAGGGTTGCGCCCTGGGTGACGGCATCCACCCCGGTAAAGGGTTCATCCATGAGCAGGATGTGCGGTTGCTGGGCCAGAGCGCGCGCCAGGAAAACGCGCTGCTGCTGCCCGCCAGACAGCCGGCCAATCGATTGACCGGCCAGGTCGCCGATGCCCAGTTGTTCCAGGGCTTGTTGCACAATGGCCCGATCGTTGCGGGTGGCCCGTTTTAACCAGCCGATCTGGCTGTAGCGTCCCATCATGACCACATCACTGGCTGTGACCGGGAAGCGCCAATCCACTGCCTCGCGTTGGGGCACATAAGCAACGCAGTCGCGGTGCGCGCCAAGCGGTTCGCCGTGAATGAGGATGCGCCCATTGCGCAATGGCAGCAGGCCCACCAGCGCCTTAAAGAGGGTGCTCTTGCCAGCGCCGTTGGGCCCCACCACGGCCACGCGCGCGCCGTGCGGCACCTGAAAACTGACATTGCGCAGGATGGGTTTTTCACCATAGCTGACGCTTATGTCGAGTACTTCGAGACGGTGCGGGATGTGGGTCATGGAATCGTATCGAGCTCTGCGGTTTCGGCCGGGGTGATCTCTTTTTGCATCAGAACATACGCGCCGGTGACGTGCGGGTCCATCTCGCTGGTAATGCGCATGCTGTGGCGCGGCAAAATATGTACGATCTCCCAACCGTCCAAGCCGGCGAAGTCGAGGTCTGGTATGGTGAACGTCTCCCCGTTCGTCGTGTCTTGCTGGAATTCATCGGCGGGCAGGTAAAGAACCTTGTATCGAAAAACCTTTTGCCCTTTTTGCAGGCGCACGCGCGCATTTTTTACTTTGCTTTCATACTCGCGGCGAATTTCGGCTGCAATGGTTTCGAGCAGCCGGCGCGCGTCTGGGGTGTCGAGCAATTCAGCGGCGGCGGCACTCAGGTCTTCATATTCGCTGTTGAGCAGGTCTTGCAGGAAATTGATGCCGCGCCGGTCGCCGAGTTTTACCAGCCCTTCGGCGGCATCCAGCTGGGTCAGCCAGTCGTCGCTGTCGCGCATGACTTCATACAGCCCGTCATAATCGCGCATGGCGATCAGGTTTTTGATGCTCATGGGCTTCCTCCTTGGGTTAGCGATAGGCCAGGGTATGGTATGTGACCGAGCCAACCGCCAACAGGATGATGACCCCGGTGGTCATCGCCACAATGGGCTTTGGCGCGTCGATTTTTTGCTGCGCCAGGGCATTCTTTTGGTCGGCGTTCAGCTTGGCTCCGACCGCCGCAGCGGCCGGTATGGCGGCGCAAAACATGCACATGGGGGTTGCTCCTACTTTTATTGACAATTGGCGCACAGCCCAAACAACTGCAGCCAATGCTCTTTAATAAGGTATCCGGTTCGAGCGGCGATAACGCGAGTCAGTTCATCCAGGTCGTCGCCAGAAAAAAAAGCCACCTGCCCGCAGCGCATGCACAGCAGCAGGTGTTCGTGTCCATGCCCGGCAGAAATAAAGGCCTGGCAGCTGCTGGGCTGGTGCACACGCTGGATGAGGTGCAGTTCTTCAAGCTTTTCGAGGGTGCGGTACACCGTCACCAGCCCCAGGGCCGGGTGGCTGCTACGGGCCGCATCGTACACTTCAACCGGGGTAAGCGCGCGCGCGCTGCGGGCGATGATCTCAACCACGGCGCGGCGCGCATCGGTGAGGCGGTAACCATGGTTTTGCAGTTGGGACAACCAGTTTTTGATATCCATACCAGGCTCACGTTAGTGAAAATCATTTTCAATTATAACGGGCGCGGGGATGATGTCAATGGTGTACCCGGTTTTCATGCCAAAGGGTGATAACCTGCCCGTGTGCGGCATGTTAGAATTGTCACAATCTTGTGACAATGGGAGGTTGACGATGAAAAAAATAAGTCTCGTTTTTCTGACCATCATAATGCTGGCGGCCTGCGCCCCAGTTGCCGGCAGCGATGGGATCAGCGTTTCTGATGTGTGGGTGCGTGCGCCGGGCGCAACCGGCGGGGCGTTCATGCTCATTCGCAATGGCGGCGCTGAACCCGACCGGTTGCTTTCTGCATCCAGTAATGTGGCTGAAGCGGTGGAAGTGCATGAAATGAAGATGGAAAATGATGTGATGATGATGCGCGAAATGGAAAACGGGCTTGCCATTCCGGCGGGTGAGGCCGTTAAGCTGGCGCCAGGCGGTTACCACATCATGCTGATCAACCTCAAGCAGGCCCTCGCGCCCGGCGATAAAGTGACCATTACGCTCAACTTTGAAAAGGCCGGCGCGGTGGAAATTTTGGCCGAAGTAAAGGCGCCCTGATGGACCGGCGGGTGATTGCGCTCATTGGGGTGGTTTTGCTGGCGGCCGTGGGAATTGCCCTGTACCAACAGGCCAACCAATCCACGCCATTTTTTGGTGCGCAGATCGAGCCGCCGCTGCCGCGCGACAACTTCTTGCTCCATTCCGAGTCAGGCGCGGTGCAGCTGAGCGATTTTCGCGGTAAATTTGTGGTGCTTTACTTTGGCTATACCCGCTGCCCGGATGTGTGCCCTACTTCACTGGCCGCACTGCGCCATGCGTTTGCCGAGGTACCTGAAGCCGCAGAACGGGTGCAGGTGCTTTTCATCTCCGTGGATCATAAAAGTGACACCTCAGAATCAGCGCATGGCTACGCCCGATTGTTCAACCCCACCTTCATCGGGCTCACCGGCTCGCAGTCTGAGGTGGATGCGGCGGCCAAGGCATTTGGCATCTTTTACAAGCTCAATGACCCTGACCCGGAATCGGGCGCGTACACAGTGGATCATACCGCCACCACGCTGGTGCTCGATCCCGATGGCAACCTCATCCTGACCTGGATGTATGGCATGGCGCCTGACCAGATTGCCTCGGACCTGCGCCTGCTGGTGACGCGCTGAAGCCTGCCATGCCCACCGAAAAAGAAGTCTACGAAAAACATGCTGATTTATACGACCGCCTCATCCGGCGCGAGGATGTGGATGGCAACCTGCTCCGGGCGCTCGATTCGATTTGCCCACCCGACGGGCTGGATGTGATCGACCTGGGCGCGGGGACGGGCCGCCTGGCGCGCATGCTGGCCCCATGCGCCCGCACGCTGCGCGCCTTCGACGCCTCCGGTCACATGCTGCGGGCGGCATCCGAGTCCTTGCGCGCGATGGGCCTGAAGAACTGGCAGGCCCAGGTGGCGGACCATCGCCAGCTCCCGGCGGCAGATTCCAGCGCGGACCTGGTGGTCTCGGGCTGGAGTTTCAGCTACCTTTCGGTGTGGGGCGACCGCTCCCAGCTGGAGGCAGGCTGGCGCGAGGTTGAGCGCGTGCTGCGCCCGGGCGGCACGGTCATCCTGGTCGAGTCGCTGGGCACGGGGAATCCGACACCCATCCGCCTGGATCATCTCAGTGATTATTATGCCTGGCTGGGGGAGAAGGGTTTTACCAGCACAACCATCTCGACCGATTACCAGTTCGAGTCGGAGTATGAAGCGCGCGAGCTGGTGAAATTCTTCTTTGGCGAAGATATGGCTAGAGACATTGGCTCCCTGTTTTCCACGCGGCTGCCGGAGTTCACCGGGCTGTGGTGGAGGAGGAAAAGTGAGCAGGGAGCAGAGAATAGTGAATAGGAAACAGGGAACAGTTACCCCCGCAGGTCATCCTGGCGGGGGTTTTGTTTTATCCACAGATAAAAATTTTGAAAGGGATGCGGTGAAACTTAGCGCGGGTGCAGGGACATCACCAACGTGGCGTTCCTGGGGCGCAGAGTGCCGACGAACTCCGGCTCCAGGTCTTGGCTGGGCTCGATGCGCGGCCCGGCGCTGAAGGGATAGTTGCTGTAGCGCGGGCGTTTTTCCGCTTCGCCGGGGGCGAAATGATCGGGGTGAACTCCAGCGGACGCTGCCAAAATTCGGGGTGTAGGTGGGCGACATGAGGCGGCGCTGCTGCTGCCAGTGCTCGCCCTCGCTGGTGAGGATGGCGAGCCCCAACCACATGCGCAGATGGTCGTGGCTGGCGCCCTTGATGTAGTTATTGCGCCGCTCGACCAGGATGTGATGCACGTGCTCGGGGCGCACGAACAGGTGCGCCCGCATGGGCCCGAACTGGAAGCGGCTGACATTGCCATACTGCCGCTAGGCGTGGTGCCCAAAGCGGATGATGCCAAGGCGGGCCATTTCGCGCAAGTTGCCGATGAGCGGGGTGGGTTTGGGACCGGGAGCCAGGGTGGGGGCAGCGGGCATGGTTCACCTCTTGAATATGGATGCGAATTATCTGAATTGGAAAAAGTACAGCATAGAGTTATTCTTTTGCAGACGCTCCGTTGTGTGGGTGACGCCTGCCGGGTGCGGAAGAGTCGGGCAGGCAGAAACCTGACAAAAGCGGGCGGAATTTGACATTTTAGAATGAAAGTTCTAAAATGGAAGCATCTACAAGAACAGGAGTTACCATGCAAAAGATCGTGCCCTTCCTTTGGTTCGACGGCAATGCCGAAGAAGCCATGAATTTCTATGTGTCCATTTTTAACAATTCGAGGATCGTGGATGTGTCGCGCGGCCCGGACGGGAAAGTGTTCACCGCAGCGTTCGAACTTGACGGGCAGGCGTTCAATGTGCTCAATGGCGGCCCGCAGTTCAAATTCAATGAGGCGATTTCCATGTTCGTGAACTGTGCGGATCAGCAGGAAGTGGATTACCTGTGGGAAAAACTGACCGCGGATGGCGGTCAGGAGGTTCAGTGCGGTTGGTTGCAGGATAAATTCGGGCTCTCGTGGCAGATCGTGCCGACTGCGCTGGGGGAATTGATGGGCCGCGGGACGCCGGAGCAATCTGGGCGCGTGATGGATGCCCTGCTCTTGATGAAAAAGATCGACGTAGCCGGGCTGCAACGCGCCTATGATGGGGGGTGAGCATGTGCCGCGACATCAGGCCCCTGTTCAATTTCGAGCCGCCCGCCAGCAGGGATGAGATCCGCGCGGCGGCGCTGCAATATGTGCGCAAGATCAGCGGCGTTAACAAGCCCTCCCGCGCCAACGCGGCCGCATTTGATGCCGCGGTGGATGCGGTGGCGGCCGCATCCGCAGTGCTGCTCGCCGCGCTGGAGACGACCGCCCCGCCCCGCGACCGCGCCGTGGAGGCCGCCAAAGCCCGCGCCCGCAATGTGCGCCGGTTTTCAGGCTGAATTATGGTATGTGCGTCGCACCAACCGGGAGGGATTTTCCCCGTTTGGCGGGGTATTCTCCAGCTTGAACCAATCCCGTTAAATTTGGTGCGACGCACTCCCGCCACTCTCACTCGCCAAACAAATAATGCCGCAACTCCTGTTGCGTTTTTTCGGCGGGCACATAATCCATCACAAAAGCCTGGTATTCAGCTGGCGCGCCGAAGTTCCCTGCGACAAACTCGCGATCTACCAGTACACCGTTTCGCACACCGATGAATTCAGCATAATTCGAGAAATGCCATTGCTCCAGCTGGACGACCATCCCGGCTTCGAGCGGATTGCGATGTATATAGCGGCAAAGGTGGAGCAGGTGAGGGGTCTGTTCAATGGCGATGGCTTTGTAAGGCCCCTCGAAGATTGTCCCTGTATGGTTGTATTTGGCATTGAAAGCCTTGCTGTAAATGTTGAAAAGTGCCTGCATCAACTTGCTGATGGCAATATCCCTGTTCTGGCGCAAAAGAAAATGGTAGTGATTGCTCATCAGGCAATATGCGATCACGGTGATGTTGTGAGATTCGGACATTCTGCGCAAGTATTTCAACAGGAAAACATAATCCGCGTCATTGCGGAAGATATCTTGCCGGTGTGCGCCGCGATTGTAAATGTGATAGTAGCCGTTGGGGTGAAAGTTGACGTTTCTGCGAGCCATTAGTGAATTTTAATGCCAAATAATGAGTGCGTCGCACCGAACGGTGCGGAATTTTTCCCGTTTACGGGGCGTTTTCCAGCTTGAGTCAAGTCCATTAAACCTGGTGCGACGCACTCCTGCCGCCCTCCAGCAATCCCGCCAGCGCCTGGACGGGCAGGCAGGGTTGCGCGTCGCCCTGGCGGCCGGTGTTCCAGGTGATGACCAGGTCGCGTTTGGCGCGGGTGATACCCACGTAGAGCAGCCGCAGGCGTTCGCGCACGTAATCGGTGCGGGCGCGCAGGGTGGCTTCGCCCTCGGCCTGCCAGGCGTATTCGTCGCTGCCCAGGGCGTTTTGCAGCTGGGCCAGCGCCTCGGCCTCCAGGTTCAGACCGCTGCGCATGAACCATTTTTCGCTGATATAGCGGTCGAAACCTTGCAGTGAGGGGAAATCGTAGTTGTTGGCCGACATCAGGTACACCCGGTCCCACTCCAGCCCCTTGGCTTTGTGCATGGTGGTCACCGCCACTTTGCCGCGATGCTTGTTCGGGTCGAAGCCCGAGTCGTCCGCCGAAAAACCGATAAAGCGGCGCTCGTTCTTGGCAATCACGCCCAGTTCGGCGGTCAGTTCAGGCAGGCGCCAGGTGGGGTGATCATCGGCGGCGCGGCGCAGCACCAGGGCCAGCTTGTGCGCCAGGGCCAGGTCGGCGGGGGCGGTAAAGAGCTCCTGCGCCAGGGTCAGGATCATCTGGTCGATGGGAAGCAGGGCGGTCTTTTGCCAGCGGTTCATCACCTCGCGGAAGGCCAACAACTCTTCGATGATCGTTTCATCTTCCACAGTGTCAAAAATTGAACCGCCAAGAACGCCAAGATGATTTTCGTCCTTTACGCTCTTTGTGGTTGGGTTTTCTGCGACCGGGAAGAGATATTCCTCGACCCTGCCGGTTTTGCGCAGCAGTGCCGGCACACGAACATATAATTCTGCTGGCGTCATTGCGAGGGGCGCGTCACGTCCCGAAGCAATCTCATTATCACTCGAAGATTGCTTCGGCGCTGTTTCTCCTCGCAATGAAGTTTCATCGCGCCAGGCGCGCCGCCAGACCTGGTAGGCCAGCGAAAGTTTGCGCGCCGAGCCGGGGTCGGCCAGGTAGGCCAGCACATTGCTCAGCGCCCCGGCCGCCCGGCGGGTGGAGTCGGTGCTGTTGATCAGTTCAATGACCTCGATGCCGCGTTTTTTGAGGGCGTTCACCATCTCGATGCCGCGGTTGTTGCGCGGCACCAGCACGGCCGCTGTCCAGTCGGCGTGGCCGGGCAGCCATTTTTCGAGCGAGTTGGCCACAGCCTCCACTTCTTCTTCCGGGGTGAATTTTCGCGTGATGACCTTGATGGCGTCCGGGTCGGGTGGGGGGTTGGGCTGGGGGTCGTCGGGCGCGGCAGCCTGGATGTGCGGGACGGCCAGGGCATCACGGATGGCCGGCGCCGGGTGGGACTGGCTCACCCAGTCAATCAGGGCATTGGCCAGGGCGATGATGTAGGATTGCGATCGCCCGGAAACAGGCAGTTCCATGCGGTAATCGGCTTCGCGGGCAATGAAACCGCGCAGCAGGCGCGGGTCGGCGGTGGTAAAAGTCTCGAAGATGGCCTGGTTGGGGTCGCCCACGCGCACCCAGTTGCCGTGCCCGGCCATTTTGCGCAAAATATCTTCCTGAATGCGCGAGGAGTCCTGGGCTTCGTCTTCCAGAATGAAGGGGAAGCGGTATTGCAGGCGCGCCAGGTATTCTGAATCGGTGTCGAGGATGTGCAAGGCCAGGCGGATGAGGTCGTCGAAATCCACTGCGCCGCGATAGGCCAGGGCGCGCTGGTAATCGGCGTAGATGGCCCAACCCATTTCGGCCAGTGGCAGGGGCGGCGACGCAGAGTCGAGTTTGGCGCGCAGGGCATCGGGCGTCAGGCGGCGGTCTTTGGCCGAGCGGATGAAGGCCAGGGCCAGGTTGTGAACGAGTTCGGGCAGGTGTTTGTGGCGCAGCCCATCGCGTTTGCCGTCGCCCAGGTTGGGGTCAAGATAGCCGTCGAGCGTGTAGGGGTTGGCGGCCAGCCAGGCCCGCACGGCTTCTGTGCGGATGAGGTTGGCTTCGCGCTCATCAATGATCTGGAATCGTTCTTCCAACCCGGCCAGGGCGGGTTTTTCGCGCACGATGTCATGCGCCAGTCCGTGCAGGGTGCGCACGCGGTAACCCAGGTTGGGAATGAGTCCGCTCTTTTTGACGAACTGATCGATGCGCGCGCCGAAGTTATCTACTGCGGTGTTGACCAGGGTGACGATCAGCACTTCCTGGTCGGGCTGAAGCGCGCCGGAGGTGATGATCTGCGCGGCCAGGGCGCTGAGGGTGAAGGTTTTGCCGCTGCCGGGCACGGCCGAAATGCCCATTTTGCCGCCGCGGTAGCGCAGGATGTCGGTTTGGTGTGGGCGAAGGGTGAAGGTCATAGCTGTAACATTTTTTGAAATCCACGCAGCAGCCCGCCGCGCTGTTCGAAGCCGCTTTCGCCCAGGTTGTTGAAGCCCAGGTACACTTTTTCCCGGCAGCGGCGCAGCAACCCGCACAACAGACGACGCAGCGCCGCATGGGCGTTCTCGACCTCATCGGCGTCGGTCCACACCCGGCCGGGTTCCCAGCCGCGCGCCAGCACGTAGGGCTGGGTCAGCGGCTGCGAGAGTCGCTCCACCCAGCCGTTCGCGCCAACATCCAGCCAGACCTGTACCGTGGCCGGGCGGTTCATCATCAGGAAGGTGGTGGCCGGGGCCACCAGCACCGCCTCTTTCGATTCCGACTGCCAGCCCTCCAGATATTGCGCGGCGATCACGCCCTCCTGCAACATGGCGATGTACTCGCGCCCGATCTCGAACCCGGCCCCGGCCGTTTCCAGCGCCTGGCGAAACTTTTTGACCGAATCGACCAGGCTGGCGGCCACGCGCACCGCGTCGAAATCGGCGTGGAAACCAAACCCCGGCTGCGAGAGCACCTCGCCAAACAGTTTGCGCAAAAAGTGATCGAGCGGCAGGGGCTCATCCTGGTGGTAGTCCAGAAGCCATGTGCGTAGCAGGTGGTAGCGTTCGCCCAGGGTGTAGGTGATGCGCTCCTGTGTGTTCGGCTCCATCTCGTCAAACGGCGAAAGGCTCAGGTCCTTGGGGCGGTAAACGATTTCGGCCAGCAATTGGGCGCGCACCAGGTCCATATCCAGCGCCAGCATGAAGGCGTAGGCCAGGTCAAAGCGCGGCGGGTGCACCTCCCAGTGCGGGTGGCCCAGCGCGGCAAGGGTCAGCAAGCACTGGGCAGCGGGTTCAGCGCGCAGCGCGCGCGAGGGGCGGTGCGAACGGGTGGGTATGCCAGCCGCCTGCAGGCGGTTCATCAGCGCAAAACGCAGCGCATCCGAAAGATAAGGGGCAATGATCACCGCTTCAGAAGGCGGCAGCCCGGCTTCGATGTGCGCCCTTACCTGATCGGTGACCGCATCGAGCAGTTGCGGATAAAACTGCTCGGTGATGAACTCGAACCCGGGCGCTTGTGTGTCCCCCGGCGTTTGCGGGATGGCCGGGTTTGGTTTGCCGCCCAGTGACCGGATCAGGCCGGTTTCCAGGGCGACGACGGACGCATTTTGCACAAAGCTGGCCTCAAATGTCACCTGCTCGTTCACCAGCCCGTCAAACTGCAGCGCCGAGTCCGGGTCGGCGCCGAGGAATTGGCGGTGACCGCCACTTTCGTCGTAGATGATCAGCGCGGAGTCAAAGTCGGGCAGCCAGTCGCGGATCAGGTCGTGGGCGCGCGGGACGTCTTCTTCAATGTTGTCATAAATAAGATGCCGGTACGAGCGGGTGAGGTAATTGCGCACGGCTGGCTGTGGCCACAGGTGTTCCCAAAAAACTTCTAGCTGGAGCGAAAAATCCAGCAGGTTATGCTCAAGGCAATAGGCGCGGAAACGATTGGCGCACTTCTGCACATCGGCATACACGCGGCGCTGGGCCGGGTCGCCCATCCAGGCGCTGGTCAGCCGCTCACCGACGGTGCGGTAGTCGAACCCCACCGCGGCCGCTTTGTTCAAGTTGTCCAAAACTTGCGCGTACAGGCGGTTGCGGTCAATGGTGACCGATTCAAAGTATCCCTGGTCGAGCAGTGGGCGGACCAGGTGCGCCATGAAATACTGGGCTGTTTCCAGCGTGAGAAAAACCGGCGGCATGTCGGGGCGGGCAAACCCGGCCGCTTCAGAACACAGCGGCCAGAACAGATCCACGGTGCGGCGGGCCAGTCCGCCTACCGTGGCGGGGATCACTTCGCCGCCCGCGCCACGCTCCGGGCTGTAGAGCAGGTCCAGGTAGGGTTCCTGCAGGGTGCGTTGGGATGTGAGCATGAGGATGCTCTCTCCCGGCACGTCTGCGTTGAGCAACGCGCGCATGCGTTCGACGGCGGCGGTGGTTTTGCCGCACCCGGCTGGCCCGGAAAGGAAGATTTTCGCGTTGGGCGGCGCTTCGATGATGGCAATCTGTTGGGGCGTGAGCATATCTCAAGCGTATAGGAAGGCGGGCAGTTTGTCAACAGGAATAGTTCGTTGACAAACTCACAGGGTGATTGTATAATCAGCCTTCGCACTGCCCTGGCAGCAAGTTAGCCGGGGCAACCGTTTGCAACCCCGGCTTACCCGCAGCGCGGCGGCTAGATAAAGACCCCGCGGCGGCTGTGGCGAAGCGAAGACCAGGAGAAAAAGGAAAATGAAATACGCTATCGTTGAAAGCGGCGGCAAGCAATACAAGGCCGTCGAAGGCAGCACGATCGAAGTCGACCTGCTGCACGAGGAAGCGGGCCAGGAGTTGATGCTCAAAAGCGTGCTCCTGCTCGTGGAAGGCGACGATGTCGCAGTTGGAACGCCCACCGTCAAGGGGGCAGCGGTCAAGGTAACCGTTGTGGAGCATTTCAAAGGTCCCAAGACGGTTAACTTCCACTACAAGCCGAAGAAGCGCATTCGCCAGAAGACAGGCCATCGCCAGCCATACACCCGCCTGCTTGTCGAATCGATTGAGAAGTAAGAGAGGATACCATGGCACATAAAAAAGGTGGCGGTTCCAGCCGTAACGGACGTGACTCGAATGCCCAGCGTTTGGGCGTTAAGCGCTTTGCCGGTGAATTTGTGCTTGCCGGTAACATTCTGGTGCGCCAGCGCGGCACCAAACTCAAACCCGGCCTGGGCGTGGGCGTTGGCAAAGATGACACCCTGTTTGCCCTTGTCGATGGTGAAGTAATGTTCGATATTTACCACGGGCGCAAGCGTGTTAATGTTGTGCCGGTGGAAGCAGAGTAGGCCCAACCATGAGAGAGAAAATCCATCCCACTTATTACACCGAAGCCGAGGTCGTTTGTGCTTCGTGCGGCAACCGCTGGAAGACGGGCTCGACCCGCAAATCCCTGCATGTCGAAATCTGCTCCAACTGCCACCCGTTCTATACGGGTGAACAAGCCCGCATCCTCGACATCGAAGGACAGGTCGATCGCTTCTATAAGAAACTGCAAGCCCGCGCCGAATACGTTGAACAGCAGACCGCCAAAGCCACGGCCAAAACTTCGCCCAAGCGTCCCATCGCCGACCTGGAACTGGGCGCACGCCCGACCAAGGCGCTTGCTGACGGTGGTATCAAGGAAGTTGGCCAGCTGTTGGGCAAACTTGCTGAAGGCGAAGAAGCTGTGCTGGCTGTAGAAGGTTTCGGCCGCAAGGCGCTCATCGATGCCAAGAAGAAACTGCGCGCGATGGGTTACGATGTCCCCGGTTCTGAGGACGCCGCTTAACCCATTTTCCCGTGGCATAGTTTCGGGTAAACTTGCAGGCAGGTGCAGCGCGCATCTGCCTGTTTTATTATTCCGTCCGACCCATTGAGGAGGCTATGACACCCCACACGCATGGTTCTGTAGAAGTGGTTTGCGGTTCGATGTTCAGCGGAAAGACCGATGAGTTGATCCGCCGCCTGCGCCGCGCTGTGATTGCAAAAAAACAGGTGCAGGTGTTCAAACCTGCCATCGACATCCGCTATGCCGTCGAAAAAGTAACCTCCCATGCTGGCAACGATTTCGGTGCGCTTCCCATTCGACATTCCGCCGAAATTATCCCAAATTTGCTGCCCGATACCCGTGTGGTAGGTGTGGATGAGGCGCAGTTCTTTGACCACGGCATTGTGGATGTGGTACGCCAGCTGGCTGAACGCGGGCTGCGTGTGATCGTAGCCGGGCTCGATACCGACTTCCGCGCCGAACCGTTTGGCCCCATGCCCACCCTGATGGCCCAGGCCGAGCGAGTCGACAAATTGCAGGCCATTTGCATGGTGTGCGGCGAACCTGCCAGCCGCACCCAGCGCCTTGTCAACGGAAGCCCGGCCCGCTACCACGATCCGGTTGTCATTGTAGGCGCGTCCGAGCTATACGAGGCGCGTTGTCGCCAACATCACGAAGTGCCGCGATAAGACCGAACAGAAAGGATTCTGCCATGCAGCCATATCAGGAAATTTTACGCGAGATTCTGATCGATGACCAAACCTTGCAGCGCCGCATTACCGAACTGGCCGCCGAGATCAATGAAGATTACAAAGACGAAAAAGAATTGATGCTTATTTGCATCCTGCGTGGGGCGCTGCCGTTCATGGTCGACCTGATGCGCCAAATCACCATCCCACACATCATGGATTGCATGGCCATCTCATCGTATGGGGCCGGAAAATACGCCTCAAATGGCAATGTGCGCGTCACCTACGACCTGCAAACCAACATCGCCGGTAAAAACGTTCTGCTGGTGGAAGACATTGTTGACAGTGGGCACACCATCGCCCACGTGCTCGAACTGCTCAACACACGCAACCCAAAAAGCCTGAAGGTATGCGCCCTGCTCGACAAAGCCGAACGCCGCGAGGTGGTTGTGCCCATTCACTACCGTGGTTTCGACATCCCCAACGCCTACGTTTTTGGCTACGGCCTCGACCTCGACGAATACTACCGCAACCTGCCTTTCATCGGCATCGTTGACCTGGAAAAATACACAACAGCCTGATGACCAATCCGCACGACCCAGATGCACCTGTCCCCAACCCATACGCCGGGCGATGGGTGGCACTTGTGCGTGGCCGTGTAGTTGCCCACGGCAGTACCCCAGACCAGGCCCGCCGCGCCGCCAAACACACACGTCCCAAAGAGACCCCTGAGATCAGTTTCATGCCTTTTCACGATTCCCCCTTCACAACCCCCCTGTTGGAAAGCATCCGCGCTGTTCTGCCGGATGGATTGCCCGTTTACCTGGTTGGTGGCGCAGTGCGCGATACCTTGCTGCGGCGGCCCACTCACGACCTGGATTTTGTCGTCCCGACTGGCGCAATTGCCCTTGCCCGGCAGGTCGCCAACCGGCTGGATGCCGCATTCTACCCTCTCGACCTGAACACTGACACCGGGCGGGTGGTCATCATCAATGATGATGGCTCGCGTGATGTGCTGGATTTTGCCGCCTTTCGCGGCCCGGATCTGGAAGCCGACCTGCGCGCCCGCGACTTCACCAGCAATGCCCTGGCGCTCAACCTCGCTGACCACAGCCTGATCGATCCATTGAACGGGGTGCGCGACCTGCGCGAAAAACGCCTCTGCGCCTGCTCAGCCCACACCTTTACCCAGGACCCTGTGCGCATCCTGCGCGCTGTGCGGCAGGCTGCCGCCCTTGGTTTCACCATCCAGCTCGAGACGCGCCAGATGATGAAAGAATCGGTAGCCTTGCTGCACCGGGTTTCGCCTGAGCGCAAACGCGATGAACTCTTCAAGATCCTCGAAGGACCGCGCCCATCCACCTCCCTGCGCGCTCTCGACATCCTGGGCGTATTACCGCATTTGCTTCCCGAACTGCCCGCCATGAAAAGCGTAACGCAATCGCCGCCGCACGTTCATGAGGTGTGGACTCATACCCTGCGCGTGCTCGACCATCTCGAAAGCACCCTGGCTGCGCTCGCGCCGGGGTATGCTGCCGACAGCACCAACGACCTGCTGACCGGCCTGCTCACCCTGCGCCTGGGCCGATACCGCCCACAAATCGCTGCCCACTTTGCCGAGCCGCTCAACGCCGACCGTTCGCCGCGCGCCCTGCTCTTCCTGGCCGCGCTGTATCATGATGTTGCCAAACCGCTCTTGCGCACCGTCGAGCCGGGCGGGCGTATCCGCTTTCTGGGGCACGATGAACGCGGCGCAGATATCGCAGCAGAACGGGCCCGGGCCCTGGCCTTGAGCAACGACGAGATTGCCCGGCTCAAGGTTATCATCCGTCACCACATGCGCATCCATGCCTTCAGTGATCGGTTAGTGGAAGAAAAAGCCGAACCCAGCCGCAAGGCGGTATACCGCTTCTTCAGAGATACCGGCGCCGCCGGGGTAGATCTGTGCCTGCTGGCCATGGCAGACCAGCGCGCCACCTACGACCATACCCTGCCCCAGGAAAACTGGGCCGCCTGCCTCGATGCCTGTCGCGCCTTGCTCGAAAACTGGTGGGAAAAGCGTGAAGAAACCGTCGCGCCGCCCATCCTGATCAACGGGCATGAACTTATGACTGCGCTGGGGTTGCCACCCGGCCGGCAAGTGGGGCGGGTGCTTGACGCGCTGCGAGAGGCCCAGGCTGTGGGCGAGATCGCCACGCGCGACGAAGCGCTAACCTTTGCCCGAAACTGGATTGCAAAACAATAACCCTGAGGTGGACTATGGAACGTTGTCTGGTGAACAATATTTCTCTGGCATATACGCGCACAGGCGAAGGTCACCCCCTCATGCTTGTGCATGGATATCCGCTCGACCACACCATTTGGAGCCCGGTGGTGCCTCTTTTACAAGACTCGTTTGAACTGATCCTGCCCGACCTGCGCGGGTTTGGGGAAAGTGATGCACCGCCTGGGCCATATACCCTTGACGATGCAGCCACCGATCTGGCCGAACTGCTCGACCACCTGGAAATCGAAAAAGCAGCGCTGGCTGGCCACTCGATGGGTGGATACATCGCCCTGGCCTTTGCGCGATTGTTCCCAGGCCGCCTAACCGGACTGGCGCTTGTCGCCTCGCACCCCTACGCCGATCCGCCCGATCGCCGCGAGGCGCGTTTTGCCACTGCCCGCGCAGTGTCTGCCCAGGGCGTCGATGTGGTAGCGAACAGTATGCCTGATAAGTTGACCGCCAACCCGGCGCTGCAAATGGCGTTACGCGCGCTCGTTTTGCGTCAGTCGCCCGCAGGCATCATTGGCGCGCTCAACGCCATGGCCGATCGTCCGGATTCAATGGGCATGTTGCCTGGTTTCGACTTCCCGGTGGTCGTGGTGCAGGGCGCACAAGATAGCATCTTCCCGGTCCAGTTTGGGCGCGACGTACAGGCGGCTTTACCCTCTGCGCAAGTCGTGGACCTGCCGGGGACCGGGCACATGCCCATGATGGAAGCCCCGCAGGAAACAGCCAGGGCGCTGCTTGGGTTACTTCAGCCCTGAGATTTTTTCACACTCGAAACGTAAATGGCGCGCAGGTTTTTTGACGCATCCCGCAGTTGACTTTTCAAACATTTACTGAAGATCCGTCAGGCGCTTTCTTGAAGTTGGTTCTGCGCAGGGTGCAGCGCACTACGACTATTTTTGCGAAAGCTGTAAAGATCTCCGTTAACATCTTGGCGTCTTTGTGCCTGTGTATTGAAAACAAGACAGACACCCTACGAAACCAGGTGTCTGTCTCTATAACCTCAGCGGGGTCTTTCTTTTTCTGTCTTGCCTACAGGGTTCAGTTCAAAGCGCCCTTGCTTCGGATGTTTTTGTTTCAGCAGGATTGTTTACGGATAGATGTCGTTGAGCACCGGTTCGTATTTGCAGCGGCAGCCATTGGGGTGAGAGCATCCCTCGTGGGGCAGGGTGGGCACGGCCTCTTTGGGGAAGGTGCCGCGCGATTCGTAACATAACGGGCAGGCATCATGGGCTACGGTAATGCGTACCGAGGCGACGCGCGCATTGTCTTGGAATTTTTTTAGCGCAACAGCGGTCTCCGAGAATTCACGCAAATCAGCCTGGCAGTTAACACAGTGGAGCGCGGTATCAAGGGAATTGGCATTACAGCGCGAACAGGATTGCACGGAAAAACCTCCTGTGAAAATTTTCCCTATTGTACTCTAACTTGGCTACGCCGAAAGCGTCTTGCTGCCGCCAAACGACTGGCGCAGGTTGTAAAGCGGGGTGCGGTTTCGTTCGGCCGCAGCCCGGCGAGTGAGGGTGTTGATGTGGGCGACCAGCAGGTTGCTCGGCACCGGCTTGACCAGGTAGTCATCCGCACCGGCATCCAGCGCGTTGGCAATCATGACCGGGTCATTCAGGGCAGAAAGCACAATGATCGGCACTGTGCTGAAAGCGCGAATTTTCTGGCACACGCTCCAGCCGTCCTGGTCGGGCATCATCAAATCCAGAATAATCAGGTCGGGGCTGGCGCTTTGGGCCAACTCGATACCGCTTTCTCCGTAATTGGCAGTCACCACATCGAACCCGTGTGTTTTCAACAGGGTTGCGAGCAAGTCTGTAAGCGCCGCATCATCATCTATCGCCAGGATTTTTGTTGGCATCGTTAATTCTCCAAAGATTTCGTGTACAGCAATTATGCCCCAATCCATTCTTTTGGGGTTTGCATCCGGTTTACAAAAAGGCTGCCTGCAAAAGTACGATGGTGAAATGAGATGGTTCTTAACACACGCTTAACGAAAGCGTAAAATTCTGTGTGATAATCAATCACATAATCATCTGGACTCAGCATGCCTATGTGGTAAACTTCACATTTAGTGCGCCTTTAACCGGGCGCCTATTTATGCAATCAAACCCCTGAATTGGAGGAAAAAATGTCGAAAAAATGGGTTTACTTATTTGAAGACGTTGCCGAAGCGGAAAAGTACACCGGCAACTGGGAAGGTGTGCGCGCCCTGTTGGGTGGCAAAGGCTCTGGTTTGGCCGATATGACCCGCGCGGGCGTACCCGTCCCCCCCGGCTTTACCGTTACCACCGAGGCGTGCAACGAGTTCCGCAAGAACGGTGCTTTCGTTGCCGGGCAGTGGGAACAGCAACTGGCAGCCATGAGCGCCGTGGAAAAAGCCACCGGCAAAAAATTTGGCGATCCCCAAAACCCCCTGCTGGTCTCGTGCCGCTCGGGGGCCAAGTTCTCCATGCCCGGCATGATGAACACCATCCTCAACATTGGTCTTAATGATGAAGTGGTGGAAGGCATGATCAAATTGACGGGCAACCCGCGTTTCGTGTGGGATCTGTACCGCCGCCTGGTCGAAATGTTTGGCACCACGGTCTTCAACCTTGATGATGAGGTTTTCGAACACCCGATGGCCGAATACAAAGCCAGTAAGGGCTACAAGCTGGATACGGAAATGACCGGCGACGATTGGAAGGCGCTTGTAGACACCTTCAAGGCGGTATACAAGAAGCACATTGGTGAAGACTTCCCGCAGGATGTATACAAGCAGCTGGAACTGGCCACCCGCGCTGTGTTCGAAAGCTGGATGGGTAAACGCGCCATTGATTACCGCCGCGCCACCGACATTTCGGATGACCTAGGCACCGCGGTAAACATCCAGACCATGGTTTTTGGCAATATGGGAACCGACAGCGGCACAGGTGTGGCTTTCACCCGCAACCCCAGTACCGGCGATAAGAAGATGATGGGCGAATATCTGCTCAATGCCCAGGGTGAAGATGTGGTGGCCGGCATCCGCAACACCGACCCGGTGGAGCACATGAATGAGGTCATGCCCGAAGTATATGCCCAGTTTATGGACATTACCGATAAACTGGAAAAGCACTACAAAGAAATGCAGGATGTCGAATTTACCATCGAACGCGGCCGCTTGTTCATGCTTCAAACGCGCAGTGGCAAGCGCACTGCCAAGGCTGCCGTCAAAATAGCGGTGGACATGGCTCTGGAAAGCCTGATCAGCAAGGATGAGGCTGTGTTGCGCGTCAGCCCCGATAACGTCGACTCCCTGCTGCACCCGCAATTCGATGAAAAGGCCAAAAAGGAAGCGGTCAAGACCGGCACTTTCATTGCCAAGGGCGTCAATGCCTCACCTGGCGCGGCCGTGGGCCAGGCTTACTTTGATGCCGACACTGCCGAGAAAATGGCCAAGGAACACAAACAGGACACCATCATGGTGCGCCCGTTCACCAAGCCCGATGATGTGCACGGCATGATCGCCTCGAAGGGCGTGCTCACCAGCGAAGGCGGCGCAACCTCGCACGCCGCCGTGGTTGCCCGTCAATTCGGCATCCCGTGCGTGGTGGGCGCCAACACCATCAAAATCGACCTCGAAAAACGCGTGATGACAGTTGGTGAGAAAGTCATTAAAGAAGGCGAATGGATCTCGGTGGATGGAACCACTGGCGAAGTCTTCCTGGGTAAAATTCCCACCATTGCCCCCACGCTCGAAGAACAGACCGAACTGCTCACCCTGCTGACCTGGGCCGATGAGATCGCTGCCCGCGATGGCATTCGTACCATGCCTGATGGCGCAAAGAGCCGCGGCCTGCAGGTGTGGACCAACGCCGACTATCCCAAGGATGCGCGCCGCGCTCGTTCCTATGGCGCAGTGGGCATTGGGCTGTGCCGCACCGAGCACATGTTCTTTGAACCTGAGCGTTTGCCCATTGTGCAGCGCATGATCTTGTCTGAGACCAGCGCCGATCGTACCGCCGCGCTTAACGAACTGCTGCCCAGCCAGCGCTCTGACTTCGATGGCCTGTTCGAAGCCATGGATGGACACCCGGTCATTATTCGCCTGATCGACCCGCCCCTGCACGAGTTTATGCCTGACGAAGAGAAGCTGCTCGAAGAAGTGATCGAGATGCGCGTCAAGGGACAGACCAACGGCCTGGCAGAAAAAGAATCCCTGCTCGCTTCAATCAAAAGCCTGCACGAATCCAACCCCATGATGGGCCTGCGTGGTGTACGGCTTTCCATTGCCATGCCAGAGATCGTGGAGATGCAGGTGCGCGCCATCTTTGAAGCCGCGTGCGATTGCGCCAAGCGCGGTATTGTGGTTAAACCCGAAGTGATGATCCCGCTGACCGGCACCGTTAAAGAACTGGAATGGATCCAGCCGCGCCTCGAGCGCATCGCTGCGACCGTGCTGGCTGAGAAGAGCGTTGCCAAACTGGACTACAAATTCGGCACCATGATCGAGATCCCGCGCGCAGCTGTTACCGCTGGTGAGATTGCCCAGCGCGCCGAGTTCTTCAGCTTTGGTACCAACGACCTGACCCAGATGACCTTCGGCTACAGCCGCGATGATGCCGAGCGCAACTTCCTGGTAACCTATGTGGAACAGGGCATCCTGCCCAAGAACCCCTTCCAGACCCTCGACCGTGCTGGCGTGGGCCGCCTGATGCAAATGGCCATTGATGAAGGCCGCAAGACCCGTCCCGACCTGGAAGTGGGCATCTGCGGCGAGCATGGCGGCGACCCCGAATCCATCGAGTGGTGCCACATCATCGGCAACAACTACGTCTCCTGCTCACCGTTCCGCGTGCCGGTGGCCCGCCTGGCTGCCGCCCATGTGGCGCTGAAATATAGCGGCAAGTCCATTGCCGAAGACAAGTAAGCCAGACTCTTAACGGAATTCGAGATGACCGTCGCCCCACAGGCGGCGGTCATCTTTTTGAGATGATACAATTTTTCATGAGCGATTTGTGGCCATCTGACCAACGCACCATTTCAGGTTCCCCCCTGCCATCCGACTTCACCGATGCCAATCCCATCCAACAGCCTGCCAGGCGGGTGGAGTTGGTGGGCAGGGAGGAGCAATTACACCAGGTGATCAACCTGCTTGGCAATTCCTCCATCCGGGTTGTGCACCTGACTGATTTCGGCGGCACTGGCAAGACCACCCTGGCTCTGCAGGCCGCCTATGCGATGGTGGGGCAATTTGCAGGCGGAGTATTTTTTGTCGATCTTTCCGGTCTGACCCAGCCCGGGTTCATCCTGCAGTCGATTGCGCGTGTTGGATGTTTCGGAGGAACCTGGGCGGCCATTGCACGAAAGCCTGTGCGGTTTGCTGGGCGGCCGCCAAGTCTTGCTGATTTTGGATAACTGCGAACAAGTGCTGGAGGGTGTTACCGACCTGTGACGGCGTCTGGATGGCATGCCCCTCTCCATAGAACTGGCTGCCCGGCGCGCGCGATCTGCCGGAGCGCCAGCGCACCCTGCGCAATACGATTGCCTGGAGTTACAGCCTGCTGACCGAGGAAGAACAGAAGGCTTGTCGAGCCGCTTCGGTGTTTAAGGGAAGGGGCAGCCTGCAGGGTTTGCAGGGCATACTGGGTGCGTCTGAAACGCTTGCCCTGAACCTGACCGCATCCCTGGTTGATAAACGTGAATAGTGTTTGGCCAAAAAAGTGCGTCGCACCTTGCTAAACGGGGCAACTTCAAGCGAAAATGTGCACCGCTTAACCGGTTTTTACCTGAATACAGGTGCGACGCACCCTCGGCGGGCTTATCCAATTATTCACATTATTTACCGCCCGAACCACCGGAGCCGCCGGAGCCACTGGTGGGTTCGTCTTTGGCTTCACTGGGGACGCCTTCTATGTGTAAAAAACATCAAAAGGCACTTCGTCGTTGCCTTGCGGGTCGGCGTTTTTTTATCTGCGGTGCTGCGGGGCGCGGGCGGCTTGGCAGGCGGTGGGTTGAGCAGTGCGGCGTGGGGCTGGCTTTCTGACCACGCGCGGGTGCAGTGATGAGGACTGCGGCGCACAGGGCCAGGAGCGGCGCGGTGAGGGCAAACAAAAATCCCCGGTTCTCTGCCGGGGATTTTTATGGGCTTGTAGGCGGGTTACTTCAACTTGATGACCTGCCCTACGTAAACAAGGTTGGCGTTTTTGATGTCGGGGTTGAGCTTGAGCAGGGCATCTACGCTAGTGCCAAAGCGGTTGGCGATCTTGCGCAGGGTATCGCCCTTGACCACAACGTAAACCGAAACGCCATCCGGGATGTTCAGCTTTTGCCCAACATAAATCTTGTTGATGTCAGTCACCTGTGGGTTGGCTTTTGCCAGGGCTTCCAGGGTAAGTCCCAGCCGCGCAGCGATCTTCTTCATCGTATCACCCTTTACAACGGTATAGGTCTGTCCGCTGGTGGGCGGCGGGGTGGGGGGTGTGACACCGCCTGGGGTGGGTACGTTGATTCGCTGCCCGGCATAGATGAGGTTGGCATTGGTGATGGCCGGGTTGAGCTTGAGCAGATTTTCCAGCGTGGTGCTGAACAGGCTGGCGATCGATTTTAGTGTATCGCCGTGATTGACCACGTAGATATCCACGCCGCCGCTGCCTTTGAGCAGGGCCCCCGGCATAACCAGCACCTGCCCAACGCTGATCACGTTCACGTCTTTGAGATTGTTGGCTAGTTTGAGTGCGTTGACGGTGGTGCCGCAACGGTCTGCAATTTTGCGCAGGGTGTCACCGCTGGCCACCGTCACATTGCCGCCGCACGGGCTGGCTCCGGCCAGGGCGCTGGTGGGGATGGCCAGTGCAGATATAATCAGCGCGGCCAATACAAAGATTTGGATGAGTTTTTTGGTAAACATAGATATTCTCCTTGGGTGTCATTCAGCACATAGATGTTTTCTGGTTACAGAATGTTCCCATTTGCCTGTCGCGCGCGTTGCAAAAGCATTGCAACAAAAAACAGGCTTATTTGTGGATAAGCCTGTTTTTATCGGTCGATGTCAACCTCTATGCTCGGCGCTTGCGCCACCAACCAAACACAGCCAAAATAACCACCACCCCTGCTGCGATCCATGCGGAATTGGCCACCAGGGGTGTTCCAGCCTGCTTGACGCCGATCCCGGCGAAAGCCCAGGCCAGCACAGCCATGTAAGCAACATCGCCGCGGGTGAAGGCCATCAACGCGGCCACGAGGGTGGCCACAACAAGCATGATCACTGCCCACACTTCCGGCGCAATCCCGAAGCCGTTCCAGTTGAGATCATATAAAGCATCGGTCACATTGGCGATGGTGGCCACGGTGATCCAGCCCAGGTAGATGCTGAAGGGCAGGTTGACCAGCCACTTTTCAGCGGCGGAGGGGGCGGGTTTCAGTCCGATTTCAAGGCGCACATAGATTATCAGCAGGGAGGCCAACAGGGTAAGCATCATCACCAGGCTGGCCGGGATGAGCAGGTAATGCCACAGGAAGATCCACACCGCGTTGGCCAGGTTGCCCAGCGCGAACCAGTATCCCACCTGTCGCAGGCGCGGATTTTCGCGCTGGGAAGGCAGTGAGTGATAGACCGTGAATCCCAGCAGTGCCAGGTAGATGAGTCCCCAGATCGAGAACACGTACCCGGCCGGGACGAAGAACACCTTGAACATGTCCGATATTTCGCCGGTGCCCAGCCCATTGATGGGCAGGATATTGGCCAACGCATTGACTGTGAGGGTGAGGGCGAAGGTGAAGATGACAACGAATTGGCGTAGCATGTCTTTATTCATTTACTTTTTTCTCCATGTTTTGAATAGTTTGACAAAATATGGACAAGATGAGCACCGAAAATATTACGGCGCGGGCCAGGGAATTTTGATGGGCTGGCTGTACCCATGTTTTTCCACTGTGTACAGGTTACCGCCAGATGGCTGGTTGCACCCGGGCTGGTCTGTAAACGTGTGGCTGGTCTCGTAGCGGGTGGGGCGTGAGGCCGGGAGCCAGATGAGGTTGCCGTTCTGGCAGACGAATACATCCAGGAAATAACCGCGGTCTTTATCGTCGGTCATGTTCATCTGGTTCCAACTGACCGTCACCTGGTCGCCGTTGCGCGTGGCTGTCACACCCTCGGGCGGGCCGTACTGGTTGCTGCCTATGGCTTGCAGGTTGATCTCGTACAGCTTCTTGATGGTGGTGATGTCACCGGTCACGTCCACCACTGATGGCGCAACCCAGCAAAAGTAATCCAGCTTGTCGAACTTGATGTAAAGCCAGGTGCTCAGGTAATAGCGGCTGCGCACGGTGCCCGTATCGCCGGGAAACAGATCTGCAGCGTGCAAGTAGGCCTGGGCCGGGCCGTAGCGGCAATGCGCCTGCTTGTTGACCACAACCGATGGGAAGGCAAAAGTGGGCGTAGGTGTAATGCTCGGCGTAGGGGTGATGGATGCTGTGAGTGTAGGCGTGGCTGTAAGCGTAGCAGTTGGCGTCACCGTGGGCGTGACTGTCACGGTGGGGGTGAAGGTCGGGGTGAAGGTGGCCGTCCAGGACTGGGCGGCGGCGGTCTGGGCAGAAGCGGTTTGCGCGGCCAGGTCTCCGGGTGTTGGCCCGCAGGCGGCCAGCAGCGTGGCTACCAATATAAGGTGGGGGATCAATCGCTTCATGGGCGGCTCCGATCTGAACGGATGCATGCATTATAAACCGGGAGAGAATCAAACCCGGCACACCGCAGGGAGTGTGCCGGGCTTTTCAGTTGTTTCACTGGCTTTCGGGTGCCGCAGGTTTGCGGGCGACCCACCCGGAAGTCCAGTTAGTCATCAACCCCCTTGTCTGACTTCCCATATTCATACACATGACGGATTACTCGCAAAAAAGTTACAGGTTTTTTAGCAATGCCGCCATGTTTTCGCCCAATGCGGCGTTATTGTAGCCGCCTTCCATCACGATCAGGGTGGGCAGCCCCAGCGCGCCAATGCGCCGACCGATCTCGCCGATGCCTTCACGGGTGACCCTGAACGTGCCCAGTGGGTCGCCGCCGTACAGGTCCATGCCAGCGCTCACCACCAGAGTGCGGGGCGCAAATGCCCGGATCATACCCAGCGCCTCGCCCAGCGCCCGCAGGTAGCTCGTATTGTCCGTCCCGGCGGGCAGCGGGAAGTTACGGTGGGCACCCAACCCCGCGCCCGCGCCTGTCTCATCTGCATAGCCGCAATAATGCGGGTATTCGAAATCCGGGTCGCCGTGAATGGAGAGGGTCAGCACATCGCCGCGCTCGTAGAAAACATCCTGAGTGCCGTTCCCGGCATGGTAATCGATGTCAAGGATGGCCACTTTGCCATAGGCGCTCAGCCAGTGGGCCGCCACAGCTGCGTTGTTAATGTAGCAGTATCCGCCGCAGTTCTCGCGCCCGGCGTGGTGGCCGGGCGGGCGGCACAGCGCAAAAGCTCTTTGTGCGCCTTCCATCAGGGTGCGTGCGCCGCTCAGGGCGCAGTATGCCGATTGAAGCGCGGCGTGATACGTCCCGGCCGCCAGCGGGGCCGAGAGGTCCATCATGTAGTATCCCGCCCGCCCAAGCAGCGAAGAAGGCTTGCGCCGCCACCTGCCCGGCGGGAAGGTGGCCGGGAGCAGCACGGTCTTTTCATATGTGGTTGGCGTGTGCATCCACTCATCAAAGGCAGTGCGCAGGAAGTCGAGGTACCCGGCATCGTGCACCGCCAGGACTGGCGCCAGCCCGAAATCATCCGGCGCATGGATCTCGCCCATCCCGGCTGCCTGCAATGCCGCCAAAATGCGCTCCATGCGTTCGGGCATCTCAAAATTGGTCACCTGCACGCCGCCGTCAAAAACCTCGAAGGGCGGGTAATGCGCTTTGTGCGCTTCAGAATAGAAAATTTTCATCACGTCACCTCGCTCCTATTTTACAACCTGATGGCATTTGCAAGCGCGGCGCGGCTATCATCGCAGCATGTTTGCGCATAACCCATTCAATAAGCCGGAACACCATCCCTTCAGCCTCAATGGCCTGCGCCCGGCCGTGCTGCTCGTGCATGGTTACCCCGGCACACCGCACGAAATGCGCCCGCTAGCCGAAGCCCTGCACACTGCCGGTTGGACCGCGCACGCCATGCTGCTGCCCGGGTTTGGCCCGGAAATGGAGATGCTATCCGCTAAAGCGGCCGCCGACTGGCGAGAGGCTGTAACCCGTTCCCTGGGCGAACTGCGCAGCTCAGGACACGCGCCCCTCATCCTGCTCGGCAATTCGATGGGCGCGGCACTCAGCCTGGGCGCGGCCGCTGAGACCCCGCCCAATGCGCTGGTGCTGCTGGCCTCGCTCTGGAAGCTGCCCGGCGCGTTGTGTCAATCGCTGCCTGTGCTCAAGCGGGTTTTCCCGCAGGTGCGCAACCAAATCCTCTCGTTTGCATCAAAGCTGATAAATCAGTTTTAGGAGAACCCCATGGACACGATAGAAGCCATCTACACCCGCCAATCGGTTGGCAAGGTCAAGCCAGACCCCATTCCGCGCGAGACCCTCGAAAAACTGCTGTCTGCCGCGGCACAGGCCCCTAACCATTACAAGGTGCGTCCGTGGCGCTTCGTGGTGCTGACCGGTTCCGGGCGCGAGCGCCTGGGTGAGGTGATGGCGCAATCGTTCAAGGCGAAATTCCCCAACCTGCCCGAAGAAGGCTTGCAAAAAGAGCGCGCCAAGCCCCTGCGCGCCCCGCTGGTGATCGCGGTCGCTGTCGATAAGCCGGTGGAGCCCAAGGTGGACGAGATCGAAAACGTCGCTGCCGCTTCTGCCGCCTGCCAGAATATCCTGCTGTCCGCGCACGCCGAGGGGCTGGGCGCCATCTGGCGCACCGGCGATGCCGCCCGCGACCCGGCGGTCAAACAGTTCCTGGGCTTTGCGCCTGACCAGCACCTGATCGGCTTCATCTACATTGGCTACCCCGAGGCCGCCCCGGAGCCAAAACAGCGCCCCGGCTTCGAAGACCGCACTGTCTGGATGGATTAAGGTTCCGCCCGCAGCTGTTCAAAGGCAGTCGGGTTATTCTCTGCTACCTCTCGGCGCACGTAATCGCCAGAATAGAGGGCATCGCCGTATTCTTCCAGCACGTCTGTGTCAATAGATTCACGAATGGGCAGGTAATCGCGCCGGAAACGCGGGTCATCATCGAAACGCGCCTGGTAGGCCCAGGCGCTGTGGGTGTGGATGAAGGTTGGTTTGAGGGTCTCGAAGATGTAATCGTAAAATGCGGGTTGGTTTACCAGGCGCGTTCGCGCAATGGTGCGGTCGATCAGCCCCACCAGGTCGTACACACGCAGGTCTGAATAGTACAACGTGCCGCCCAGGTCGGGCAGCAGGATGGAACCGTCCTCGACTCCCAGGGTTTTGGCATAGCGGTTGAAGCGCAGGGCGTATTCGTTGGTGATGTACTCAAAGTTAATTTGCATTCCCTGGTTGGAGTCTGCCTGGGACATATATTGGACAGAGCGTACCCATCCACCCGCTGCGCTTGTCAGCAGGACGAGCGTAAGAACAACGAAGACCAGCCGGTTGCGATTGGCGGCCGCGAGGTGAAAAAGGCGCAGGGTGGCCTCACCGAGTCCAAAGGCAAGTACGAGAAAAGGCGCATAGAACGGCGTCGAGAAGCGCACTTCGCCCATCCAATCGACCGGCATGAGCGCATAAAGCGCCATGGCGAGCACGGTCATTAGCAGGGCCGGGCGCAACGCACTGGGGAATTTTTTCAGCGCCAGCAGCGCCGTGACACAGATGAACATGCCCGCGAACAGGAAACCGCCAAAATAGGAAAGCACGCTGTAGAATAATTCAAAAACGCGCTGGAAGGCATCTGGCGTGAGCAGGAGCAGGTGTGCCAGGCTGGCCAGTGTGCCGCCACCCTTAACGTGGAAAGTGTTCGGGACCACATCCCCGAAGTAAAACCAGCGAAAGGCCGTCAATGTGCCGCAAAGCGCCACAAATACGGCGGTATAAACGAACGCATGCCGCAGGGCGGTTCGCCGGTCCAGTGCGCCGCACAAGGCTTCCCAGGCCAGCCAAGCCGGGTAGGCGGCAAAGAACAATACACCGTCTGGACGGGTAAGCGCAACCAGGAAGGACAGACCGCCCAGTTGAACCGCGCTTGTTTGAGTTGGGGGTGTGCCGCCAGCGGCGCGTGTCAGCCGGTGGAGCAGCGCGGCCGTGACCAGCGCAAAGAGCGGGTTTTCCAGCCCACTGACGCTCCACAGTACGAACGAGGTGTTCATGGCCAGCAGGCTGAGCACCACAAAGGTGGCCAGGCGCGGGTGGCCCGCCACCTGCTGCAGCGTCCGCGCTGCCAGCCAGAAAGTCAGCCCGGTCAATATCATCCCGATCACCTTGGGGGTGATGATGGGGTCGAATAGCCTCAGCCAGAAGAACGGGGTCAGCAGCAGCACCCAACTGAAGTTGGTAAACCCTTCCACGGGCGGCATGCCGGGCTGTGAAACCAGCCCGTAGCCCTGCGCCAGGCTGCGCGCATACGCGTAACTGATTCCTGCGTCATCAATAATCCATGCGCCGAAATAGAGCGCATGGGCCAGGTAAAGCACAAACGGCATTGCGAGGACAAATACCTCACGTAACAGGGCCGGGGTGGGGCGTTTCATTGCGGCCTGATCATTTGCGACAGCATGACCTTGAATCGCCAGGTGTGGTACGGGCGCAGCAGGTGCCACCACAGCAGCCCGGGCAGCCCTTTTGGCTCGAAGAGCGCAGCCATTTTGATCTGGCTGGAATTGCGCTGCACTTCGATCCATTGCACACCAAACGGATGCGCCCTGCTGCGCATGCGCATCCATTCTCCGGCTGCGAAGGCTTCTGTTTCCCAGCCGCGCGCGCTCCTGCCACCAAACAGCCCTTCCAGCACCTCGGAGGGCCGCCCGGATGCTTCGCGGTAATCGATGATCAGTCCTTCGCCCAGTGTCTGCGTGTGATTGCCGCTCAGTGGCTGGCGCGTAACCAGCGAATTCATCCAGGGCCTGCCAACCGGCATTTCTTCACGGGCCAGGGCGCGCCGCACCGATTCGGCGTAGGATATCGTTTCGATGGCGGGGAACATGCTGCGGGCCGTGTGATCGCTGACAATGCTGGGGGCCACGAGTTCTTCCATCAGCGGGCGGGCGATTGCATACGGCACGGGGGTCAGCCAATCTGCAATGGTGGCGCTGAGCATGGCGTGGAAGAAGGGCAAGGGTAGTTTGCCGCGCCACAGTCCGCGCTCTTTCGCGTAGGTGAGCATGAGGGCCGGGTAGGTGTGGGTATCTGCCCCGCCTACTTCGAGCGTTTGCCCGTGGGATTCGGGTGTTTCGAGCGCAGCCAGCATGTAGGCGACCAGGTCGGGGGTGGCGATGGGCTGGCCGGGCACATTGGTCTGGATGGGGGCCGGGACGAGCGGGAACCACTCGGTGATGTGGCGGATCATTTCGAACGAGATGGAACCCGAGCCGATGATGACGCTGGCGCGCAGTTCGGTGACGGGCACCCCGCTGGCGCGCAGGGCGTCCCCGGCGGCCCGGCGGCTGGCCATGTGGCGCCTGCCGCTGCCTTCGCCCAACCCGCCCACGTAGATGATCTGTGCGACCCCGGCCGCTTTGGCGGCCGCGCCAAAGTTTTGCGCGCTGGTTTTCTCGTTCTCGCGGTAGTCGCGCCCGCTGCTCATGTTGTGGACGAGGTAGAAGGCGGTCTGCACGCCTTCGAGCGCGGGCGGCAGCGAGGCGGCATCCAGCATATCTCCCCGGGCGGTTTCGACCTGTGAGAACCACGGGCGCATGCGCAGCTTTTGTGGGTCGCGGGCCAGGCAGCGCACGCGGTAGCCTTTGTGCAACAGTTCGGGCACCAGGCGCGTGCCCACGTAGCCGGTTGAGCCGGTGACGAGGATGAGGGGCGGGGGGGGAGTGGGTGAGGTCATGGGGGTATGTAAGGTGTAAGGCGTAAAACGTAATGCAAAACGGATCACGCTTTACGTTTTATTGTCTTCTTTCTCCATGTGTTCGGCGCGTTCGCCGATCTTGCGGGCCATGCCGCTAAAGATGAACAGGTGCGGTATGGCCATGGCGTACCAGTAAAGCGGCCCGCCGATGCCTTTGGGCTCGAACAGGGCGCTGATGTTGAGCAGTGATTTGCCGTCTTCGGTGGGTTTGACGCTGCATTCCAGCCAGGCTTCGCCGGGCACTTTCATTTCGGCGTGCAGGCGCATCAGACGGTTGGGTTCCAGGGCTTCGACGCGCCAGAAGTCGAGCGAGTCGCCCACGGCCAGGTCGTAGGGATGCCGCCGCCCGCGCCGCACCCCTACGCCGCCGACCACTTCGTCCATCCAACCGCGGATCTCCCAGATCCAGTCCCAGTACAGCCAGCCGGTGTCGCCGCCCAGCGAGGTGAAGGCCCGGTAGCAGGCTTCGGGTGAGGCGTCCACCACGCGCTCGCGCCGTTCGATGAAGAAGCCCTCGGTGTCGCCCAGCACCATGGCCGTGCCGGTATCGCCCATGCTGGTGACGAGCGCGTCGCTCCAGGCGGTTTCGATCTGCTGGGTGTCGGTGCGCTCGATGGCCAGGCGCACGGCCCGGTGGTAGGGAATGGGGCGGATGCCCGGGAAGAGCCGCCCGGCCAGGTCGCCGGTGACGACCGCGTTGGACACCATCAACTCGATCAACGGTCGGGCGACATCCATCGAGATGGGCGTGATCATGCGCGTCCACACGGCAGAGAGGTAGGGGGTCATCAGCCGCACGGGGATCATCCAGCGCGCCAGCCCGCGCTCCACCGAGTAGCCGAGCAGCATTTCGGCAAAGGTGAGCGTATCCGGCCCGCCGATTTCGATGGTCTGCCCGGTGCTTTCGGGGGCGTCCAGCGCGGCGAGAAGGTAGGAGAGCACGTCGCGCACGGCGATGGGCTGGCCAAGCGTGTACGCCCACAGCGGGCAGACCAGGAAGGGCCAGCGTTCGGTGAGATAGCGGATCATCTCGTACGTTACTGACCCCGAGCCGACGATGACCCCCGCCTGGAACTCGGTGACCGGGATGCCGCTCTCGCGCAGGGCATCGCCGGCCAGGTGGCGGGCTTGCAGGTAGCGTGAGGGATTCTGTCCTTTATCCGGCTGTCCCAATTGCCCCAGGTAAATGATGCGTTTGATCCCGGCCGCTTTGGCGGCTTGCGCAAAGTTGCGCGCCGCGGTCACATCGCGCGCCACGAAATCTTCCTGCCCGCGCGTCAGGCTGTGGACGAGGTAGTAGGCTGTGTCGATGCCATCCATCAGGGTCAGTGTCTCAGGATGCAGTACATCCCCTTCGCAGGTTTTGACCTGCCCATACCAGGGTTTGCCGCGCAGGCGTTTTTCATCGCGCGCCAGGCAGCATACGTCGTATCCGGCCTCCAGCAGGCGCGGCACCAGCCGCCCGCCAATGTAGCCGGTTGCGCCGGTAACGAGGATGGTTTGTTTGCCCATTATTTCCTGTCTAAAACCTCGATCATGATGTCCGGGCGGTCAGTGATGATGCCGTCCACGCCCCATTCAATATATTGTTTCATCAATTCCGGGTCGTCCACCGTCCATGGCTCAACCGCGATGCCTTTGGCGTGCGCCTCGCGGATGAAGCGGGCCGTCATGACCGGGATGTTCATCGACTCTTCCGGGTCCCACGGCACCTGCAGCGACTGGAACTGCGGCGAGAACCATCCGCTCAGGAACACCTTGCCCAGTAGCACGAACGGGGTCACCTCGCCGCGTGAGGCTGATGTGGCAACCTCCGGGCAGGTCTGGCGGAACTCGGCAATGGCCGCATCGTGGAACGACGCCACCAGCACCTTGTCTTGCATGTTGTACTGGCGGATCAGGTCGCAGAACGGCTGCGCGATGGGCAGGGTGGCCTTCTTGATCTCGATGGTGTAGCGCATATTGGGGAATTTTTGGAAAACCTCCTCCAGCGCCGGCACGGTGATGCCCTGCCCGCGATATGGGAAGGTCTGCCCGCCGTCAGGGGTCCAATCATGGGCGGCATCGAGGGTTTTTAGTTCGTCCAAGGTCATCGATTCCACCTCGCCCGTGCCGTTGGTGGTGCGGTCCACTTTTGCATCGTGCATCAGCACGATGTGGCCGTCTTTGGTGATGTGCGCGTCCATTTCCAGCACATCCGCGCCAATCTCTACGGCTTTCTCGAAGGCGTACAGGGTGTTGCCCGGCCACACGCCGTCGCCGCCCTGGTGGGCGATCACCATCACCGCCGGGCGCGGGTTGGTGTAATAGGGCATGGCCGCCGCTTTGCGGGTGAAGAGCGGCCCGGCCAGGCTGGTGAGGATGTACAGCGCAATGATCGCGCCGATGATCTGGACTGGTTTACTTTTGAGGATGCGCATGGATGGTTCCTGGGGTTGAATTTTTGGAAGGAAGCCGGTCGTTATTATCCCTGACCCGGCGCTACAGCGTTCTGGGTAAATTTCGAAAGTGGAAATGCTGTTTTCAACTTGCTTTTAGCATAAAAAAGTATGGATATTTATGCAAGAAGCAGTAAAACGATGGACGGCAAATCTGCCGCCCAGGGTGATGTGTATGGGCAGTAGCGGCCCTACAAACTGTCGATGACATGCTGCAGCTTGGCGCGCACCTGTGTGGCCACCTCGCCCAGGCTGTCGTTGTGCACAGCCGACATCGAGGCGACCGGGTCGATAGCCGAAACGGTCACCCGGCCCTCCCCGGTATCCTGCACCACCACGTTGCAGGGCAGCATCAGCCCAATGTGCGGCTCGGCCTGCAGGGCTTTGTGCGCAAAGGGCGGGTTGCACGCCCCCAGGATGCGGTACGGGCGGAAATCCACATCCAGTTTCTTCTTGAGCGTGGCCTTCACATCGATCTCGGTCAGCACGCCGAAGCCTTCCTGCTTGAGAACTTCAGTCACGTGCGCAATGGCGGCATCGAAATCCATTTCCAGCGTGCGGGCGAAGTAATATTCAGACATAATCACCTCCGGGTAAAATAATTATACGCCATCCTCCCGACCCGCCTTTGGGAAAATTTAATGGATACCTGGAGACGTGCGATGAACTTTATTCGTAACGTGCTATCCCCCGCCCTGTACCACGGCCACAACCGAAAACCGCCATTTTTCGAAGGCTGGTACTTCAAACTGGTCAGCGCCGATGAGCGTCACCGCTTCACGGTCATCCCCGGCATCATCAAGAGCGGCGAGGCGCATGCTTTCGTGCAGGCGCTCAACGGCGTCACCTGCCCGGGGCAGTGAGCGCTTCGGGCCGCTCCACCCGTGGCCGGTTTCCCCTATCTCGCCGGGAATCACGGGTTGGTACGCTTGGGTGCCGGGCATGGAGTGTTATCACGTCGTGCTCAGTTTCGACCACGCGCTGGAAGGTGCGCTCGAGATCAACGGCCAGCCGGTCGATTTCAGCGGCGGGCGCGGCCTTTCCCGAGGCCTACGTCTGGTTCCAGACCAACCATTTCGACCAGCCGCGTGTCAGCCTCACGGCCTCTGTGGCCATCATCCCCTGGCTTGGCGCCTCCTTCCCCGGCTTCATCATCGGGCTATGGCGCGATGGCATCCTGCACCGTTTTGCCACCTACACCGGCGCGCGCATCGAGCGCCTGCGCATCACCGACGACCACATCGATTGGACAGTCTCCGGCCGCACCCACCCGCCGCGACATGGGCAAGCGCGTCGACGAGACGCTTAAAGCCAGCGTGCAGGTGAAACTCACCACCCGTGCTGGCGCGGTGCTTTTTGAAGACACTGGCCGCCACGCCGGGCTGGAGGTGCTCAACCACCCGGCCCTGCTCAAGTTGGCCACGCGCTAACCGCTTGCCAGGAAGATTCCTGTTTCGGCATGCGACAGCAGCCGGCGCAGGTCGGCGCTTTTCATGATGATCCCCACATCGCGCATCCCGGAGCCCAGCGAAATTTCTTCGTGCGCCCACACGCTTTCGTCGGCCAGCAGGCGCACGGGCGCAGCCAGCCCCAGTGGGGAGACCGTCCCAATGGCGTAGCCGGTGACAGACAGCACCTCGTCTGGGCTGGCCATTGTCAGGCGCGATTGCCCCAGGTGCGCGCGCAGGGCGGGCCAGGATACCTGCCCCGGCCCGGCGGCCAGCACCATCATAAAATTGCCTTCACCCAGCCGGAAAACAATGCTGCGAACCACCTGGCCGGGGGTTTGCCCGCGTTCGGCGGCGGCCTGATCCAGCGAGGTAACCGGCCCAATATGGCGGAACACCGTGTGCGGGATGTTGCGTTCGGTCAGGTATTTGGATACGGGCGGTGTTGGAGCGCTCATGTCTCAACTATAAATCAAGGCTGGGCGGAGTGCAATATTCATTTGTTGTTATAATAATCAGGATGCATTAACCCAATTTGACACGGAGGGCAGTATCTATGTTGTTTTCAACGCTTTTGGCAGAAGGTGAAGGACGCGGCGGGGAATTTGCCTGGCTGGTTTGGGTGGCCCTGGCTGTTTTTGTGCTTATGGTCTTCCTGGGCTGGCTGGTTTCTAGCAAAGGCTGGCTCAAACCAGAAGAGGAATTTGTTGGCGGCGGGCACGATGATCACGGGCATGGCGATCATGTGGAAACGCATGCGGCGGTTGCGGCAGCGGTTTCTCATGATGACCTGAAGATCATTGAAGGCATTGGCCCCAAGGTCTCGAAGCTGCTCAATGAGAAAGGCATTCACAGCTTTGGCGACCTGGCCGCGGCAGATGTGGATAAAGTTAAGTCCATGCTCGAGGCGGCCGGTTACGGCTACATGGACCCGTCCAGCTGGCCGGCCCAGGCAAAGCTCGCGGCCACTGGTGACACCGCCGGGCTGCAAAAATTGCAAGGCAGTCTCAAGGGCGGGCGCGAGGCGGTCTAACAGGTTGTATGGCAAAGCCTGACGGCGGCAACCCGTCAGGCTTTTTTGTTTGGAGGCCCGATGCAAGCCATTTATGTGGATAAACACATCCCGCGCGTACTGCTGACCAAAGCCATTGCGCCACACTGGCCAGGTTTTGTTTGGACACCGCTCTCGGCGGCTCGGGCCGCCAACCTGGCCGACCCGCCCCTACCGGGCCCGCACTGGCTGAGCGTGCGCAACGCGCAGTGCGGCATTTGCGCCACCGACCTGTCGCTGCTGTTCGTGCATGCCGACCCAGCCGTGGCCCCCGCGGCCCTGCCAGGTCTCAGCCGCTTCTGGCTGGGGCACGAAACCGTCAGCGTGGTGGAGGAGGTAGGCTCGGGTGTAACGCGCTTCAAGACCGGCGACCGCGTGGTAATGGATACGCATTTCAGCGGCGCAAACTGCGCTACGCTGGAAATCGAGCCGAAGTGCCAATACTGCGCCGCAGAGGATTATCACTTCTGCGTTAACAAGTCTGCGCCGGGGCCGCAGGGGATGGGCGGCGGTTTTGGCGATACCTATGTGACGCATGAAACGGCCGTGTACCCGGCTGATGCTGCGCTGACACTCGACCAACTGGCCCTGACCGAGCCGCTCTCGATTGCGGTGTATGGGGTGATGCGCCACCCGCCGCGCCCCGGTAACAAGGTGCTGGTGATCGGTTCGGGAATTATTGGGCTGCTGACCATCATGGTGGTTCACGCGCTCGTGCCTCATGCCGAGATCACTGCCATGGCACGTCACCCGCACCAGCAGTCCATGGCCGAGAAGTTGGGTGCCAAGCACATCCTGACCGGGCGCGAAGGCTACCCGGCTATTGCGCGGTTAACCGGCGGCAGGTTCTTTAGCGCGCCGCTCAACAAAGGTGTGGTGATTGGCGGGTACGACATTATCTACGACTGTGTGGCCGACCCGCGCACTGTGAACGATTCGCTGCGCTGGGTGCGCGCCAACGGCAAAGTGGTGATGGTGGGCGCGCACATGGCCCCCATGCCCCAGGTGGACCTGACGCCGGTCTGGTATCACCAGGTGGACCTGGTGGGCACCTACGGGCACGGCATGAACGTGTGGAATGGCCAGCGCAAACACACCTACGCCTGGGTATTCGATCACTTCCGCAATGGCAAATTCGATATTGCGGGGCTGGTGACGCACCGTTTTCCGATGCGGGAGTACAAGGCCGCTATTCGTGTGGCCATGGCCAAGGGCCGCGAACGGGCCATCAAGGTTATGTTCCATGCGGATTAATCGGCGGTCCGGCTGCGGGTGATTGGATGGCTTTAACGGTTGGAAAGAACGGGCGGCCCACGGCCTCCCGTTCTGCATGTCTATCAAAACGCATCAAATTCATCTTTCTGGTGTTTTACTGCTGGATTTCTGATAAAAAAGATATGAATATCGGATATAATGCCTTGTTTGTAACAAAAGACTGGACAAAACCCGGACAAAAATCCGGATAATTCGATGGAGAGAGCATGGAAAAAGAAAAACTGTTGCAGATGTACTACGAAATGGTGCTCATCCGCCGCGTTGAGGAACGCGGCGCAGAGTTGTACCAGGCCGGCAAAATTGGCGGCTTTATGCACCTGTATATTGGACAAGAGGCCGTCAGCACCGGTTTGATCGCTGCCCGCGAACCGCGCGACCGCGTGATTACGGCCTACCGCGACCATGGCGTGGCGCTGAATTGTGGCATATCCGCCAACGAAGTGATGGCGGAACTGCTCGGCAAGGCCACCGGCATGTCGAAGGGCAAGGGCGGTTCGATGCACATGGCCAGCGTGGAAAAGAACATGTGGGGCGGGCATGCCATTGTGGGCGGGCACCTGCCTGTGGCGGCCGGGCTTGCGCTGGGCGACCAGTACGCCGGGAATGACAACATCACCATTTGCATGTTTGGCGATGGCGCCACCAACATCGGTTATTTCCACGAGGCGCTCAACCTGTCCAAGATTTGGAATTTGCGCGTGTTGTGGGTGTGCGAGAACAACCAGTACGGCATGGGCACGGCGGTGGAACGCGCCTCGGCGGTCAATGAAATCCGGCAGAAGGCCGAAGGCTATGGCATGAAGAACAGCCAGGTGGACGGCATGGACGTGATGAAGGTCCATGCGGCTGCCCAGGAAGCCATGGAATTTATCCGCAAGGAAGGGCAGCCGTATTTCTTGGAAGTGGACACCTATCGCTTCCGCGGCCACTCGATGGGCGACCCCGAGCGCTACCGCTCGCAGGATGAGGTCAAGAAATGGCAGGACAACGACCCGATTGGCATTTTCCGCAACCATCTCATCAAGAAGAAGGTTGCCAGCGAGTCCGCCCTGGATGAAATTGAGGACCGTGTGGAAGAAGAGACCAACAAGTCCGTTGAATTTGCCGAGGCCAGCCCTGAACCCGCTCCCGAAGATTTGTGGACGGATATTTACGCGGAATAATCCAGTTATTGGTTGATGGTTTGTGGTTGACGGTGGGATACACCGGCAACCAACGACCACCCACCGGCAACTGTTAGGAGAAATGAGATTATGGCAAGAATTACCATGCGCGAAGCAATTTCACAGGCCCTCATGGAAGAGATGGACCGCGACCCGGCCGTCTTTATTCTGGGCGAAGAAGTGGGTGTGTGGGGCGGCACCTACGCCGTTACCAAAGGATTTTACGATAAATACGGCCCGGAGCGTATCAAAGATACGCCCATTGCCGAAAACGCCATCCTCGGCGCGGCCATCGGCGCGGCCATGGTCGGGCAGCGCCCGATCGCTGAGTTGATGACCATCAACTTTGCCTTCTCGGCCATGGACTACATCGTCAACCAGGCCCCCAAACTGCGCTATATGTTTGGCGGGCAGTTCAAGGTGCCCATGGTCATCCGCGCGGTGGGCGGCGGCGGGCGTCAGTTGGGCGCAACCCACTCCCAGACGCCAGACGCCATTTTTGCGCACTTCCCCGGCCTCAAAGTCGTCAGCCCTGGCACGCCCGAAGATGCCAAAGGATTGCTCAAGAGCGCCATCCGCTCCGATGACCCCATCCTGTTCATCGAGCACGCCACCATGTACCAGGTGCGCGGCGAAGTGCCGGATGGCGAATACCTCATCCCGATCGGCAAGTCCAAAATTCAACGCCCCGGCAAAGATGTGACTATCGTCACCTACTGCAAGGGGCTCGAACTCTCCATGAAAGCCGCCGATGAGCTCTCGAAGCACGGCATCGAGGTTGAGATCGTGGACCTGCGCAGCCTGCGACCACTCGACATGGATCCCGTGCTCGAATCATTCAAAAAGACCAACCGCGCCGTTATCGTCGAAGAAGGCTGGAAATCGTACGGTGTGGGCAGCGAGGTTGCCAGCCGCATGTACGAAGAAGCCTTCGACTACGCGGACGCTCCCATCCTGCGTGTGGCGCAAAAGGAAGTACCGCTGCCCTACAACCGCACACTCGAACAAATGGCCCTGCCCCAGGTCCCTGATATTGTGGCCGCGGTCAAGGAGGTGTTGAAATAATGGCAGAAACCATCAATATGCCCAAACTGGGCTTCGATATGGCCGAAGGTGTGCTGGTGCGCTGGGTCAAAAAAGAAGGTGAAGCCATCAACAAAGGCGATGTGCTGGCTGAAATCGAAACCGACAAGGCCACCGTCGAGGTCGAATCTGCAACGGCCGGCACAGTGCTCAGCTTACTGGTCAATGAAGGTGATGTGGTGCCGGTCAGCGCGCCCATTGCGGTGATTGGTGAAGCAGGTGAAAAAGTGGACTCCCCGGCCGCCCCGCAGCCCGCGGCTGCTTCGCCGGCACCCGGCGCGAACCCGCAGCCGGAATCCGTTACCCCGGCTCCCGCCCTGGTTGAAAGCGGCCCCGTCAAAGCCTCGCCGCTGGCCAAAAAGATCGCCCGTGACAAGAACGTGAACCTGGGCGCCATCCAGGGAAGCGGGCCGGGCGGGCGCATCGTGCGCCGCGACATCGAAACGGCCCTGGCGGCTGTTCAAAGCGCCCCGGCTGCCGCGCCTGCTGTGCCCCCGGCTTCTGCAACCAGGGCGTCGGGCGCCGCGCCGCTCACAGCCTTCACCCCGGTCTCGCACGAAGATGAAAGCGTCAAACTGACCAAACTGCGCCAGGCCATCGGGCGCCGCCTGGTCGAATCGAAGCAGAACTTCCCGCACTTCTACGTCTCACACGAATTTAAGATGGAAGCGCTGATGGACCTGCGCAAGCAGATCAACGCCTACCTGCCGGACGGGGAGAAAATTTCGGTAAACGACTTCATTATCAAAGCCGCCGCGCTGGCTCTGCGTCAGCACCCCAACCTCAACGCCACCCTCAGCGGCGATTCCATCATCCGCAAGGGGCAGGTCAACGTGGGCGTGGCCGTCACCGTGGAAGGCGGACTGCTGACCGTGGTGGTTAAAAACGCCGACCAAAAGCCCCTGCGCCAGATCTCGTCTGAGGTCAAGTCCATGGCCGGGCGCGCGCGTGAAGGCAAGGTCAAGCCCGAGGATGTGGACGGTTCAACCTTCTCCACCTCCAACCTGGGCATGTACGATGTCGAGAACTTCATCGCCATCATCAACCCGCCTGAGGCGGCCATCCTGGCCATTGGCTCGGCGCGCGAGGTGCCGGTGGTGGAAGGCGGCGTCATCAAGCCCGGCTGGCGCATGAAAGCCACCATCTCGGTCGATCACCGCGTCAGCGACGGGTCCGAGGCGGCCCAGTTCATGCAGGCGCTGGCGAAGTACCTGGAAGAACCGGTGCGGATGCTGGTGTAAGTTTGGTTGCAAAGTTGCAGGCTGAAATTTGAAGATGAAACCGGTGCCTTCGCGCCGGTTTTTTTTATCCCTGTGCGTCAATAAAATTTACGTAGACTGTTCCAAGCAGACTGCGTAAATTCACTTGGTTTCGTGGATAATATAGGCAATGCCCGTTATTTACCTGACTCCCGCCGCCATTGCTTACTTGACCCAGCTCACCTTGGCACTGGCGATTACGCTGTTCCTGCTCAACCGCCTGCGCAGTCAGCGGTCCCGCTCGTTGCTCTCGCTGGCGGCTTTCTTCGCGACGATGACGGCGTTCACCGGCTTGTTGGTGCTGAACGCCGCCTTGTTGCCGTACCCCCGGCTGTTGACCGCCTATGCTGAAAACACTGTCCTGGCGCTGGCGCTGGTGTTGCTCATCAGGTTTGCGTACCACTTTCCGGAACGCTATCCGCAGCACCAATGGGAAATGCGCATCCTTCTGACGCTCAGCCTGGTGTACTTTTTCTGGGAAGTGGGCTTCATGGTTTTCCGCTATGTTTCCCTCTTGGGACAGGGAGATGTACTCAACCGTTTTCCTCTCGCCGCTTTTAGTTTGCCCGTTGTCGTGCTCTTTGCGCCGGTTGTCTTCCTGCGTCAAACCCTGGCGGCAGACCCGCGCCCAGTTGCCTGGTGGCGCAAACTGTGGAAACCCGAGGGACAGGGCGCCCGTGGGGCACGCAACTTTGCGCTGGTGTTTGGCATTCCGTTTGTGTTGGGTTTCATCAGCGTTTTCATCCGATTCGGACTTCCGTTCACAGTCTTAAATGCCGCCGTGTCTATCGGCATTCTGCTCATGTTCTGGTTGTTTTCCATTAACTACGTCAACTTTATTCCCGGCAGTGTGAATGTTGCTTCCAGGCTGTCCATTCTCATGCTGACCCTCTTCCTGGCACTGCTTGGCACGCTGGGGTGGCTGATTGCCCCATCCTATATTGCAACCTTCCAGCCTGATTTGAAGGATCACCAGACCTTGCGCTTCACATCCAACGAGAGCGGGGGATACGACGTGAGCGAAGTGGATTTTTACTTCGAGGACCGGCTGGGCGAAAAGGTTCGCGCACAATCCCTGGATGACTATGGCAACTACCAGGTGGACTTCACTTTCCCCTTCTATGGCGGGACCTATACCGAGGTCTATATGACCCAATCGGGCATTGTCAGCCTCGGTCAGCCTATCCGTCCCCTCAATCTGGAATCCGCTGTTGCCCGCATCCCGACCCTCTTTCCATTGAGGTTGAGCCTGGACCCCAACCCATCTGATGAAGATAGCGGATTGTATGTCCGGCAGGAACCCGACCGGCTGATTGTTACATGGAACCATCTGCTGGCGCGTGCCCAACCTGAAGACGTTTACACCTTTCAGTCCATCTTATACGCGGACGGGACCTTCGAGTTCACCACCAATGGTTTGCCGCAACCCCTTCTTTTCGGTGCAGATGCCAGCCCCCCGTCCAACCCATGGCTGCGCGGTGTGGTGGCCGGCCGCGGCGAGCCGCTGCACGCACTGCCCGCCGGCATCGAAGAACCCGCCAATTTAGTGACCCTCGCCCGCGCGGGCGCATACCCTTTGCTGGAGAATTATCTGTTGGCTTTCAGGCTCTACCTGCACGCCTTCATGCTGCCGGTGGCGTGGGTGATCATTGGCGGCAGTCTATTCATCTTGTTTGTCATTCCTCTTTTATTGCGTTCCTCGATTGCCCGTCCGCTCGAAACTCTGACCACCGGGGTGCGGCGCATGGGCGCAGGTGAAATGAATATATCCATCCCCGTCCAAAGTGAGGATGAAATCGGTTTTCTAACCGGGGCATTCAACAAAATGAGCAGTTCGCTGGACGACCTGGTGCATAACCTTGAAGCGCGAGTCGCCGACCGCACTGCCGACCTGCTGGTAGCCAACGCAGAGCTGCGAAAATTGTCGGTTGCCATCGAGCAAAGCCCCAGCGTGATTGTCATCACCAATCCGCAGGCGGAGGTCGAATATGTCAACGAGGCCTTTACCCTCTCCACAGGCTATTCCTTCGAGGAAGTCCGGGGCAAAAACCCGCGCCTCCTGCAATCTGGCCAGACTTCGCCTGATACGTTCCGAGAGATGTGGGATGCTTTGATGTCTGGAAAGACCTGGCGCGGAGAGTTGTCCAACCGCCGCAGGAACGGTGAAGTGTATTGGGAGTTTACCGTCGTTGCGCCTATATATAACCTGGCAGGCAATGTCACCCATTATGTTGCCATCAAAGAGGATGTGACAGCGCGCAAAACGGCCGAGGCAAAATTGGAAGAATTGGCGGTCACCGATTCCCTGACCGGGTTGCTTAACCGGCGCGGGTTTTTCCGCCAGGCCGAAGAGATTTATGCCCGCAGTCTGCATGCACCCTATGAACTGGCGGTGCTGATGATTGATCTCGACCATTTCAAGAGTGTGAATGACCGCTACGGACACCAGGCAGGTGATGCGGTGTTGAGGGAAGTCTCTGCCCGCATACGCCAAAGCCTGCGCCCCACCGATCTGGTAGCGCGCTATGGCGGGGAAGAATTCGTCGCCCTGCTGCCGCGCACGCCCTTCGATACCCTGAAGCAAATCACCCTGCGTCTCAACGCTGCCATTCGCGAGCATCCCGTCACCTGCAATGGCGTGAACATTTCCGTCACCATCAGCATTGGCGCATCTATGTTGACCGCTGAGTGCCCTTCGCTGGATGAATTGTTGAGTCAGGCTGATCAATTCGTGTATCAGGCAAAGGCTGCCGGGCGGAACTGCACGGTCATATTCAACGAAAATCGCCAAGATGATGATCCCCAGTCCGCTGGCTAGCCGCTGCCAGTACCCAAACAAATTTCACGCCCGATTGTCGAGTCGGTTCATGACAGGTCAGATTGCCAGCCTGGCTTGTTCGTTTACTACGTTACAATATCCAGCCTGGATGCGATACAAAAACCTGATCCCTTACATGAAACGTGCCCTCTCCCGCCGTGATTTTCTCAAACTGCTCAAGATTGCCGGCTTGCAACTGATGGTGCTGGCCTTCGGTGTTGACCTGGTGCTGAACGAATTCGACGCCGATGAACTGGATGTCCAAAAAGTCAAACTGACCCTGCCGCGCCTGCCATCTGTATTCGACGGTTTCCGGCTGGTGCAGGTCAGCGATATTCACATCGGCGGGTGGATGACCCCCGAAAAGCTGGCCGCCGTGGTTGAAAAAGTACTTGCCAAACGCCCCGACGCGGTGGCCATCACCGGCGATTTTGCCTTTGCCGCGGCCGGGGGTTTTTCCACCGCACCCACCGAGTTGAAGGAGATGAGTACACTGCTCCAACGACTGGCAGCCGCCTGCCCCACCGCGGGCGTGATGGGCAATCACGATATCCGCTATGGGCCCGAGAAAATACACGCGGCACTTGCGGCGGCCGGGCTGACAGACCTGAACAACCAGGTGCACAAACTGACCCGCAACGGGGCACACCTCTTCCTGGCTGGAGTGGATGATGTGATGTATCGGCGCAACCGCCTCGACCTGGTGCTGGATGCCCTGCCCCAAGACGCCTGCGCCATCCTGCTGGCCCACGAGCCAGACTATGCCGATACCAGCGCCGCGACCGGGCGCTTCGACTTGCAACTCTCCGGGCACTCGCATGGCGGGCAGGTAAACCTGCCATTCATTGGCCCGCCGGTGCTCCCGCGCCTGGCGCGCAAATACCCGATGGGGTTATATCGCGTGGGAGAGATGTTCCAGTACACCAATCGCGGCATCGGCATGACACCGCCTTTCGTGCGCTTCAATTGCCCGCCAGAAATCACCGAGTTCACCCTGCAAAGCCCGATATCTTAGCTTTACATTCTGCCATGTTTTGTGTAGGGATTGAAATAGGACCTTACCCCCAGCGTTAGAGAGGGTAAGGTCTTATTTGTGCGGCTCTCTGCCGCATTTTCTGACAAATGGCAGGAAAATTTGTGACTTTTTTCATAATCAGCGGGTTGAAAATCAACGAATAGCTATGCTAATATATTTGTGATTTGGATTCATTCTGAAAATGACTAATATCAGGCTCATCGTAACACAAGGTTGCAATTGTTTGCCTGCAAAGGGGGGAATTATATCGCAAACGCTAATTCTGTTTCTTCCGCATTGGTTTTGCAAAACAAAAAATTCATCATGGATAATACGAAACGAGGGAAAATGAAATCTTATAGTATCTACACCAAACATCGTTCCTGGCAGATCGTAACCGTTTTGCTGACAGTTCTGCTCAGCCTTTTGCCTGTTACAACGGCGCAGGCTGGGTCAAACACGGTCAATCCCAACTCGACCGATTGGGCGTTGATAGTTGAGACCGCAGGCACGCACTCGGCAACATTTGTTGAAGGGCCGGCAACCCCACCTTCCGGGTTCGGTTCGCTGCGCATGACGGTGGATGGCGCAGCTGGCATAGCCTTTGCCACGCAAAAAAACCAGGGCGTACGCCTGTCGAATGTACAAACTTTGTCCTACGCCACGTTTGTGACGTCTGGTTCGGGTGCTACCGGTATCGCATTTCAAATCAACTATGATCCAGACCTGAGCGACACATCCTCTCCCAAACCTTGGTATGGCCGTCTGGTTTATGAGCCTTACCGCAATGGAACAGTAACCATTGGCTCCTGGCAAACCTGGGATATGCTGGATGGTGGCAGTGCAGTGTGGTGGGCCACAGCAAATGCAATTTCGACCGTGGATGATACCTGCGGACAGAATTCTCCCTGTACGCTAAACACCATCCTGACTAACTGGCCCAATATTGGCATACGCGCCGACTCTTTATCGGGCATTCTGTTCAAGGCTGGCAGCGGTTGGACGGGTGGATTCGATGGCAACCTGGATAACTTTGTCGTCGAAGTTGAGAACGTTGTGGACACCTATGACTTTGAACCTTACCTGCCTGTCCATAATATCACTCAAAACACCCGTCATGCGACGATTCAGGAGGGCATCGATGCCGCCAGTTCTGGCGACGTGCTGGAAATTGATTCTGGAACCTATATTGAGGAGTTGGTCATTGACAAACCGCTCACCCTGCTGGGTCCCAACGCAGCAATCAACCCAAATACTGGAGCGCGTGTTGCAGAAGCGATCATTCTTCCTGCCCAGTCTGGGACAGACCCATTTGGCACCTGCACCGTACAGGCCTACATTGACGCAGATGATGTTAGCATCAAAGGCTTGACCTTCGATGGTAACAACCCAGCCCTGACCAGCGGCGTCCTTGTTAATGGCGTAGATGTAGATGCCTGCGAAGGCCTGGCTGCGTACGGTGGCGTAGGCGGACTGGTGATTGAAAACAACATTCTTGCCAACATCACCTATGCCGGCATGGATTTCTATAACTACAACAATAGTGGCAATGCCACATCTGGCAACTATATCCGTTATAACCGCATTGCCAATATAGGCAACAGCAACATTGGGTACGGCATTGGAACGCTGTTATACAACAACTTCTATGCCGATATTGCCCACAATGTTTACGACAATGTTCGCGTTGGTATTCAAACAGGAAACTATTATCGAGCCAACCCTGGTGTCACTGGGAGCATCAGCAACAACACCATCAACGCCTGGCGGTCTGGCATTTTCCACAACCTGTGGTACCAAAATGCTTCCGTCATTTCGGTTGTGAATAACACCATCAACGCTGTTGACAGCACCGGTGCTACAAGCTGGAACGGGATGCTGTTAAGTTCCTGGCAGAATACGGCCAATACACTCATCCAGGATAACACCATCAACGTCGGAGACATCACGCAGACTGCCAGCGGCTATAACATCTGGAATACACCCACCTCTGCCGCTCTGACCATTTCTGGCGGCAGCGTCACTGGCGGCGACTATGGCGTTTTCGTCAATAATTTCGATGGCTATAACAGCAATGCCAGCAACACCTTCATCAAGGTGGACGGAGTCGAAATCTCAGGCGCAGCGGTCGCTGGAGTATATGTTAAGGATAACCCGTCCAATACCAACGCTGCCAGGGTGTATGCTAACATCCAATACAGCACCATCACCAATTCCGCCATTGGCATTTGGCTAGATGGACCAGATGCCAGCGCCAAGGCCAACAACAGCCGCATCCATAACAATATTGCCGGCCTAAAAAATAACTCTGGCAATGTCATGGATGCCACGATGAACTGGTGGGGCAGCAACGATGGGCCAGTAGACCTATTGGGGACAATCGAAGTGCCGGCCGACCCCAAACCCGCAGTGGCAGATATGCTCAACGCAGAACCTGCGGGACTGCTTGGGAACTCGGTCAGCGAAGATGCTGATTACTATCCTTGGAGCATTGCGCCCACCGTCCTGTCCATAACCCGTGCTGACATCGACCCGACCAGCGCTGTAAGCGTGGACTTCATCGTCACTTTCTCCGAAGCTGTGACCGGCGTGGATGCTTCTGACTTCAGCCAGACCATTACTGGCGGAATCAGCGGCGCCAGCATGACTGATGTGAGCGGCTCTGGTGATACCTATGTCGTGAGCGTGAACACCGGCGCAGGCAATGGCGCCATCCGCCTCGATTTGAAGGCCTCCGGCACCGGCATCAAGGACCTGGACGGTAACCCCATTCTTGGCGGTTTCACAACCGGCGAAGTATATACTGTTCAGAAAGATGTGGAAACCCCCACTATCCTGTCCATCGTGCGCCAGTCACCGGCGGAGCAGCTGGTCACCAGCGGCACAACTGTGATCTTCCGCGTCACCTTCTCGGAAGATGTGACCAACGTGGCCGCCAGCGACTTCGCGCTTACCCTGCTTAGCATGCCCGGCGCGAACGCCAGCATAAGCAGCGTCACGCCGGTCAGTTTGAGCGTGTATGATGTGGTCGTAGACATCACAAGCCTGCGCAACGCCAGCGCCAAGCTGGATGGTGCCATCCGCCTGGATGTGCCCATCACTGCTACCATCAGTGACCTGTCATCGAATACCCTCAGTGGACTGCCCTTCAGCAGCGGCCAGGTGTATTCCATCGTCCAGGAGCAGACCTTCATCGATGTTCCCCCGTCCTACTGGGCGTGGACGTTCATCGAGCGGTTGTATTACTCGGGCGTTACCACTGGCTGCGGCGCCGGTATTTATTGCCCAGGTGCGTCTGTCACCCGTGCGCAAATGGCGGTCTTCCTGCTGCGCGGCATTCACGGCCCCAGTTACACCCCGCCGCCTGTGGGCGCCAGCACAAATTTCACTGATGTGCCTACCACCCACTGGGCTGCGGCTTGGATCAAACAGTTGAAGGCGCAAGGCATCACCACCGGTTGTGGCGCTGACATCTACTGCCCCGAAGCGCCCGTCACGCGTGATCAGATGGCGGTTTTCCTGCTGCGCGCAAAACATGGCGCATTCTATGCGCCGCCTGCCGTAGGCACAACCACCAACTTTACAGATGTACCCACCACCTACTGGGCTGCAGCCTGGATCAAGCAACTTGCTGCCGAAGGCATCACCACCGGTTGTGGCGCTGGCATCTACTGCCCGGCGAACACCGTGTTGCGTGACCAGATGGCGGTCTTCCTGGTGCGCACCTTTAACCTGCCGTAAACGATCACACACATAAACAAAAAAAGGCAAGCCCAAAAGGCTTGCCTTTTTTTACTGATTAATATGATGATACTCTCGTGCAAAGTTCTGCCTGCACTGTCATTGTATGCCTAAGGTTAGACAAGAACTTATACAACTTTTGCCCCGGATGTTGCTCCACGCAGCAGGTGGTTGGCGTGGTCGATCTCGTCACCGTAAATGGTGTGCCCCATGTTGCGGTAGATTCTTTCGGTCACTTGCGCGCCCATGGCGGTTAGAATGGCCGTGGTTTCACGCACGCGCTGCAGCGGAATGTGCGGGTCCACGTCCGAGCAACCCAGGAAGGCCGGGGTGCCGTGCAGGTGGCCCTGCGGCTGGCGGGCCTCGCCCAGCGGGCCGATGTAGCCGCCGCTGAAAGTGATCAGCCCGCCCCAGCGGCGCGGGTTGCGGATGACGAACTCGCTGGCCAGGCACGCGCCCTGCGAGAACCCGCCCAGCACGATCCGTTCGGCCGGGATGCCGGCCGCCTCGATGTGCGCCACCACCTCGCCGATGCGCGCCAACGCCGAAGAAAGGTGCGGCTCATTTTCTTCGATGGGCGCGATGAAGCGCTGCGGGTACCAGGCCGCTCCGGCTGCCTGGGGGGCAAGCACAGACAGGTTGGGCGCATCCAGCAGGTCGTGCAAGGTCAGGATGTCATCCGCGCTGGCCCCGCGGCCGTGCAGCAGGATGAGGGCCGTATCGGCACCTTCGAGCGGCGCCCCGGCGGTGTGGAAAGGGATGCCGCCGTGCGGGTGGTCAGGGTTAAACAAGGTTCACCTCGCCCCCGGCCTTGACGACTGGCCGTATGGCCAGCGGCGCAAGCGAAGGCTCGATAGCCGCGCGCTGCGGCTCGAGCCAGGGCGGCAGGCGCAGTCCGCTTCCCAGGTCTGCCACGCTCTCGTCGATGGTGAAGCCCGGGGTGTCGGTGGCGATCTCGAACAGCACGCCGCCGGGGGTGCGCCAGTAGATCGAGTGGAAGTAGCTGCGGTCGCGCACGGGCGTCACGCGGAAGCCCGCGTCCAGCAGGGCTTGCTGGTAGTCCACTTCTTCGGCGTCATCCCGAACGCGGAAAGCGATGTGGTGGATGGAGCCTGCGCCAAAGTGGGCAAAGGGCTGCCCCGGGCGGTGCAGGATGTCGAGTACGCTGCCGGGTTCGCCCTCCGCGCCGATGAAGCGGTAGCGGCTGCCATCCTGCCCGGCAAAGCGGTAACCCATCACGCCGGTTAACATGGCGGCGGTGGCTTCGATCTCCGCCAGCCACAGGGTGGTGCCGTGGAATCCGCACAGGGCCGCTGCAGCCGGGATGGGCCCCTCGTCCCAAATTCGCACAGCGGGCGGGGCGGCCGTCTCAACCAGTTCCACGCGCATACCGTCCGGGTCATCGAAGGCCAGCACATTGGCCCCAAAGCGCTGTTCGACCGGCAGGGTTTGGACGCCATTGGCCTTCAGGTGTTCGCTCCAAAAGCCGAGCGCCCCGGCCGGCATGTTGTACGCCGTTACCTGGGCCTCGCCGTTGCCGCGCACGGCCTGGTCGCTGTCTGGCCAGGCGAAGAAGGTCAGCACGCTGCCGGGTGTGCCAGTTTCGTCGGCAAAGTAAAAATGATAAGTGTCGGTCACGTCGAAGTTGACCGTCCTTTTGATCAGCCGCTGCCCGAGCAGGTTGTGGTAAAAATCCACGTTGCGCTGCGGGTCGCGCGCCACGGCGGTGATATGGTGCAGGCCTTTGATGGGTTGCATGGTGATTCTCCCAAATTGTCGAATCGATGATTTGATGCCAAAATAATACCATTTGGACAAAATTTATCCGGTAAGAAGTTTATTAGAAGTTGGTAAAATCATCACCACTACCATGCAACCGTTCATCTACTTTTTCATCGAGTTCATTGACGAGCTGGTCTTTGGCGTGCGCGAGGCGGCTTGGCCGCTCATCCGCGACGACCTGTCCCTGACCTATGTGCAGATCGGTGTGCTGCTCTCGCTGCCGGGGCTGCTGGCCAGCTTCATCGAGCCGTTCATCGCCATCCTGGGCGATGTGTGGAAGCGGCGCGCGCTCATCCTGGGCGGCGGGGTGGTTTTCGTCGTCTCGGTGGCGCTGACGTCCCTCAGCGGCAGTTTTGCGCCGCTGCTGGCTGCGTTCGTCCTGTTCTACCCGGCGTCGGGGGCCTTCGTCTCACTCTCGCAGGCGGCGCTGATGGATACCGACCCCGACCGTCACGACCAGAACATGGCGCGCTGGACCCTCGCCGGGTCGCTGGGGGTCACGCTCGGGCCGCTGCTGCTGGGGTTGTTTGCCTGGGTGGGGTTCGGCTGGCAGGGGGCGTTCGCCGCGCTGGCCGGGCTTGCCCTGCTGGCGCTGGCCGGGGCGTGGCGCATTATGCCGCCGGACGGTGCGCATCTCTCCGGCCTGCCGCGCTTTGCGGACCTGTTCGACGGGCTGCGCGGCGCCCTGGCGGCCCTGCGGCGCGGTGAGGTGCTGCGCTGGCTGGTACTGCTCGAGTTTTCGGACTTGATGCTGGATGTGCTGCTTGGTTACCTGGCCCTGTACTTTGCAGATGTGGCCGGCCTGCCGCCCGGGCAGGCTGCGCTGGCCGTCATGGTCTGGCTGGTTGTGGGGCTGCTGGGCGACTTCCTGCTCATTTCGCTGCTCGAGCGTGTGGACGGGCTGGTCTACTTACGCTGGAGCGTGTGGATCATCCTCGTGCTGTTCCCGCTCTTTCTGCTGGCGCCGTGGGTGTGGGCCAAGCTGGCGCTGGTGGGGCTGATGGGCTTCTTCAACGCCGGGTGGTACGCCATCCTCAAGGGGCGGTTGTACTCGTCCATGCCGGGGCAGAGCGCCACCGTAATGGCGCTGGATAACGTGGCCCGTTTGGTGGGGTCGCTTATTCCGCTGGGCATTGGGGTGGCGGCCCAGGCGTTTGGGCTGGGGGCGGCCATGTGGCTGTTGTTGGCCGGGCCGCTGGCTTTGCTCATCGGCCTGCCGCGGGTACAATTGCGCCATGCCGCCCGTTAGCCTGTACCTGCACATCCCGTTTTGTGCGCACCGCTGCGCGTATTGCGACTTCAACACATATGCCGGGCAGGAGCGCGCTATTCCGGCGTATGTGGCCGCCCTGGTCAACGAGATACAGGCTGTGGGTGGGATGGATTCGGCCCGGGAGGCGCACACCGTTTTCTTTGGCGGCGGCACGCCCTCGCTGCTCACCGACGCCCAATTCGCCGACATCCTCAACACCATCCGGGCCAACTTCAACCTGCTGCCCGACGCCGAAGTGACCTTTGAGGCCAACCCCGGCACCGTGAGCGCGGACGGGTTGCAGGCATTGCGCGCAGCGGGGTTGAACCGTATCAGCTATGGCGTGCAGAGCGCCAACCCCGGCGAGCTGCGCCTGCTGGAGCGCATCCACACGTATGCGGATGTGGTGGACGCGGTGCGCTGGTCGCGCCGGGCCGGGTTCGACAACCTGAACCTGGACCTGATCTACGGCCTGCCGGAACAAACGCTGGAAAGCTGGCAGCAGACCGTTAAACTGGCGGCCGGGCTGGGCCCGCAGCACCTCTCGATGTACGCGCTCACGCTGGAGCACGGCACGCCCTTTGGGCGCTGGGCGCAGAAGGGGCTGCTGCCCATCCCCGACCCCGACCTGGCCGCCGAGATGGCCGCCTGGGCCGCAGATTACCTGACCGCGCAGGGCTATGAGCATTACGAGATCAGCAACTGGGCGCTGGCGGGGCGCGAATGCCGCCACAATTTGCAATACTGGCGCAATTGGGATTACCTGGGGCTGGGCGCGGGCGCGCACGGGTACGCGGGCGGCGTGCGCTATTCCAACGTGCTGCGCATCAAGACGTACATCGACCGGCTGGCATTGCCCACATCTACGCTGGCTTACCCCCTGTCGCCGGCCACCGTCAACCACCACCGCAACAGCCCACGCGAAGATATGCAGGAGACCATGATGACCAGCCTGCGCCTGCTGGATGAAGGCGTGCGCGACGCCGACTTCCGCGCCCGCTTTGGCATGGGCATCGCCGACGCCTTCCCCAAAGAGGTCAATAAACTGCTGGCGCGCGGCCTGCTGGAATGGGCGGATTTCTCCCCTGGCCCGTTTGCTGGAGAGGGGGCGGGGGTGAGGGTTTTGCGCCTGACCCCCCCGGCCTGGATGGTGGCCAACCAGGTTTTCGTGGAGTTTGTGGATTGATATTTCGAAATTTGGGGGATAATTAAATCATGCCACAGATCGAATCGCGCGATGCGTATGCCATCCTGGGGGTGCCGCCTTCGGCTAGCACAGAGGCCATCAAGTTGGCGTACCGGCGGCTGGCGCGCCGTTATCACCCCGATCTTAATACCGAGCCCAGCGCCCAGGCCCGCATGCAGGATATCAACTGGGCCTATTCAATACTTGGCGACCCGGCCCGCCGCGCCGGGTATGATGCCATGCGCCGGATGCAGTCGACCCCGGGGTATTCTCCACCTCCGCCGCCACCCACCCAGACCCAGCCTGAAAGCGGCTGGTGCTTGCGGATCCCGTTCATTTTCATCATCGCATTATTTATATTGATCTCGCGCTGCGCCGACCAATCGCGCACGAGTGTTTCCCCGGATTTATACTACTCCTTCACCCCAACCCTGATCAATGCTACAACCTTCCAGCAGGCTGAAACGCCAGTGCCGCTCGATTCGATCTTGCCTGGCACGATGTACTGGGAGGCGATCCGCAAACAGTACCCGGACTATAACCTGACCACTGCCGAGGGATTGAGCGAAGAGGTGGTTTCGGTCATGGCTTATCGGGATTTCCTACTCACGCTCGAAACCCGCACCTACGGTCGTCTGGTGGTTGTGGTGGCTTACCTCACGCCGGTTCCGGATATTACGCCTGCTCCTTGAGTAGGGGGCCAGCCGCTTACTTGCACCCCACATCGTAGATCACAAATCCTTCATTTTCATATGTAATTGGCAGCTGGCGCGCAGCGGGTTTTTCCTGCACGGCGTACTGCGCGTCATGCTGGCAGGCAACCGCGAGCAGCGCATCTGTATCCAGGTTGGCGTAGGCGCGGGCGGTGATCTGCACGTTGGTGAAGTAGTCCGCGCCGAACTGCTCCAGCGCGCCGGGGGCCACAGCCTCGAAGCGCGGCATCCAGTTATCTTCGTAGCCGGGCTGGAAGGCCGCCATGGCCAGCTCGGAGAGGGTGGCCACGCTGGCCCGCTCGGCGTGCACGCGCCAGTCGGAGTTTTGGATGTTCCACAGGTGCGGGGGGGTGATAAAGCGCGCCGAAACGGGCGTATTCTCGCGGGCCCAGTCCTGCGTTTTTACCCAGTCGGTCCGCTTGCCGTCGATGTAGATGCCCGGCGTCGAGAATTGGATGATGTAGGCGGTGACATAGATGGCGGCGATGCCCGGCACCAGCGCGGCCCCCAGGGCCCGCAGCAGGCGCGCATCCTTGAGGCGGGGGAACAGCCACCATACCAGCACGGTCAGCAGCGGGATGGGGGAGAAGATGAACGCCCCAACCAGGCTCCACAGGGCGGGGCGGGGCAGGCTGTTGCGCTCGATCAGCGTGGCCAGGTAGTTGGCGAAGAACAGGTAGCCGAGGATGAGCGTCCACAGCCCAATGCGCGTGATCTGTGACTGGATGACGATGGTGACCGGCAGCCAGAACACGCTCACAAAATTGGCCAGCAGCACCAGTATCCCTGCCCAAACGAAGATCATGGCGGTGCGCGTGGTTTGCGGCTGGTCGGCGCGGGCGTAGGGGGCAGCGATGGAGAACATGACGATTGCGCTCACCCCGCCGGCCACCGAGGCCAGCGTACCGGCGTGCGGCCCGATCATGACGAACAGGTGATAAAAGAGCGTGCGGTTGAGCATGGCCAGCCACTCGGGGCGCAGGGTGAAGTCCACCGGGTCGCCGGTGGACTTCCAGAGCAGCACCGGCAGGGCCGCCATGATGAAGGCCCCCAGCCCGAGGGCGATCTGCTTCCAACCGATGCGCCGGAACTCGAGCAGGCAGGCCAGCCCAAACATGGCCAGGATGAAATTGACCGAAACGACGTGGATGTTATACATCAGCCCGGCGATCAGGAAGGCCAGCGGCACGCGCCCGCGCAGGAACTGGTTGAGCGCGATGAGCAGGAAGGGCAGCACAAAGGTGCGGCTGAGCGGGGCGATCTCAAAGACCGGGAAACCCACAAACCCCAGGTGCGGCACAATGAACCCGACCGTGCCGAGCAGGGAGGCCAGCGGCCGGTGGAAGAGCGTTTGGCTCAGTTCCCAGATGGCCCAGTAGGCCAGGTAGGTGCAAACCAGGTGGGTGATGAAGAGGGACGGTTCCAGCCAGCCGATGCGCAGGAAAAATTCGAAAAAATGCCAGTAATAGGAATAATAACTGCCGCGCAGTTGGATGAACGGATCGCTGGGGTAGAGCGCGGGGTTCAGGTCGGCTTTGATGAGGGGGATGTGCATGGCCTGGTCGAAGGTGCCGAAGTGATAGCCTACAACCAGCACGGTGGCCGCAGTGGCGGCGAGAAAGAAAAGATGCCGCAGGCGGGCATCTTGTTGCATTTTTTCGGCGAGGCGTGTGAGCATGGGGGATTGCAGTCTCCTTTTAGGTGGGTTTTGGCGCGAGAAAATATGGAAATCTGTCTTTACTAATGGTTGGCGACAGGAGTGCGTCGCACGGTATTAAACGGGGTGTTTTGAAGCGAAAAACCACGCCGTTTACGCGGTTTTTCCTTGAAGAATTGGTGCGACGCACCCTCGGCGCATTTATCCATTATTTCTCTACCGTACAAAACCCTTTCACCACAACGGGTACGAAGGGCCACGACGTAAAAACTAAGGCAATTATTCCGTTGTGTGCCTTTGTCGCCGTCGTGGTGCAGGTT
>DAOUAP010000031.1:0-136929 GCA_034433165.1 Anaerolineales bacterium
TGGGCGTGGTAGTGGGTGTGGCGGTGGGGGTCAGCGTGGGGGTGTAACTCGGTTTGGCGACTTGCACCTGCCCCCACAATTGGGCTGTGACGGCGGGGTTGTTGGTTTCCAGAAGGAAAGGCGACAGGCGCGACGCTGCGCCCGGCAGGGCCATCACCGCCGCCAGGGCGATCACCACGCCCAGGGCCAGGAGCCACAACAACGCGCGCCCTGCAACCGGCTTCCGCTTAACGGATGTAGGCTGCGTCTGGGAAAGATTGGGTTCGGGGGGGGCAGGCGCGTTTGCAGATGAGGCTGCCGCCGCAGGCGGGGGCGCAGGTTGGGCGGGTTGTGAGGCGCTCTCGCGCGCCACGCGCTTGCGGGCCCACGCCATGGCCTGGTGGGCAGCCTGGCTGTTGGGGTTGATCTTGAGCGCCTGCTCGATGTAACCGATGCTGGCACGCGGGCTGGCCACGGCGGCCATCAAGAGCCAGGGGTCTTCCAGTTCGGGGGCCAGGGCGGCGGCTTTTTCAGCCAGCAGGCGGGCGGCGTGCCGGTCGCCGCGCTTTACTGCGGCATAGGCCTGCTGGATGAGTTGCGGCGCGGGAGAAGGGTCGGTGTGCATGCGTATATATTATAGCGCGTTTACCCATACCACCATCTGCGATGCGCCGCGGTTGGCCCACAGGTGGTAAGGGATGAAGACCAGGTTTTGCCCCTCTTTGGTCTTTCCCCGTATTGTTGTGATGCCTCCCAGCAGACCTGGCTCGAACACATGGGTCAGGGAATCAACATCCAGCACGACGGTGAAGATGTCGATGCCGGGGTTGTCCACGCTTTCCAGGCAGTAGACCAGCGGGCCGCGCGTGACGGCCACCTTGCCTTCGAGCCCTTTCACTTTGGGGTGGGCGCGGTGCAGTCGGATGGACATGGGCAGGCTGAAGGTCAGCACGTCGCCGGGGCGCCAGGTACGCTTGATGGGGATGAAGCGGCTGCAGCGTGGGTCGTAGCCCTGGGCGGTGGGCAGGAGCGGCGGGCAAGGTGGCATTGGAAGGGAGATGGGTGCGCCATTGATGTGGATGGCAATATCCCGTTGATTCAGGCCAACCCATGCGGGGATGCGCACGTGCAGGGCGAACTCGGTTGTTTCGGGTGGGTTAAGCCGAATGGTCACGCCTCCGGCGAAGGGTAGCTGTGATTCGATTGCGATCTCCAGCGCGGGAGTCGTTTTCAGGGTGGTTTTGCTCCCAACGTACTGGTGGATCCACAGGTTTTTTTCATCGAAAGAGCAGATGTATTTGCCCAGCGCGGCCCAGGTGCGCGAGAGGTTGGACGGACAGCATGGCACCGAATACCAGGCGCGGCGGGTGATGCCGGTATGCACGCACAGGGGGTTGTTATAGAGGTAGGTATCGCCGCCCGCGCCCATGCCCACGGCCGCGGCGTTGTAAAGCTGCCACTCGAACAGGTCGCTGTACCGGGCGTCGGCGGTGATGAGGGCCATTTCCCAGTTCCAGAACAGGCTGGCCAGGGCGGCGCAGGTTTCGGCGTAGGCGGTTTCGGGGTCGAGTTCGTAGTCGTTGCCGAAGCCTTCCAGCGAGGGCACGGCGCCCAGCCCGCCGGTGACGTACATGCGGCACGTGACCATGTGCTGCCACGATTTTTCGAGCGCGGGCAGCAGGCTGGCATCGCCGCGCAGGCGGTGCAGCATGGCGGTGGCGGCCTGGAAGTAGCCGTAGCGCACGGCGTGGCCGACCGGCACGGTCTGTTCGCGCACGGGGGCGTGCTGCTGGTTGTATTTGCCGGAGAGGGCGTTGAGGTCCCAGCGTTGTTTGGCGAAGCGCGGTTTTTTGGCGAAGTTTTCCGGCGGGATTTTGGAGATGGCGTACTCGGGGTGTGTGGCGGCGTAGGCGGCGCGTCGTTCGCGCACAATGGCTTTGCGGGCTTCGTGGTTCTGGTTTTGGCGGTAGATGTGGAGCGGGAAATGGCGGATGCGCCCGCGCACTTCGATGAAGTGCTGGGCCAGGTCGAGGTAAGGTGTGCGCCCCGTAGCCTGGTACAGGCGCATGAGGCCGATTTCCACTTCCTGGTGGCCTTCGGTCATTTTCGGCGGGCCGCCCAGGAAGTCGCGCACGAGCAGGTCGGCGGCGCGTGTGGCCAGGTCGAGCGCGCTGGGCTGGCCGGTGGCGTCGAAGTGCGAGACGCCCGCTTCGATGAGGTGCCCGTGGCAGTACAGTTCGTGTTCTATCTGCAGATTGACCCAGCGTTGGCCGGGGAAGTGGATCTGGTTGTAGGTGTAGATGTACCCATCGGGCATCTGAGCGCGCCCAACAAGGGCGATGAAATCGTCCATCTGGGCGGCGAGGCGCGGGTTAGGCGCGCTGGCGTAGATGCGCGCGGCGGCATCCAGCCACTTGAAGGCGTCGCTGTCGGCGAAGAACCAGCCTTCGCGGAAGCCTTCCTTTTCTCCGGCGGCAATGCGGAAGTTGTCGATGCAGCCGCTTTTTTCCAGTTCGTTCCACTGGTGGAAGATGGCCGTTTCGGCGTTGATGTTCAGGCGCGACGACCAGAACGGATCGTCGATGGTGATGGATTTTGCGGGAAGTTCGTTCATGACCGGCGGGCTTTAGTGTGTATGGGTTTTCATCCGTTTTTGCATCAGCCATTCCTGCACATCCAGGGTGTCTTTGCCCGATTGCGGTTTGAGGCGGCGGTATTTTCCGTCTGGCTGCATCACCCGCGCACGCACGTTGTCTTTCAGGTAGGCAGCCAGTACATCATCGCGCAGGTAACGGATGTGTTCCAGTCGCTCGACCGGGAAGACCACCTCGACGCGGTGGTTGAGGTTGCGCTGCATCAGGTCGGCGCTGCCCATGTAGATTTCTTCCCGTCCGTCATTGTGAAAGTAGTAGATGCGGCTGTGTTCCAGAAAGCGCCCTACGATGCTGATAATGTGGATGTTCTCGCTTACGCCTTTCAAGCCTGGCCGCAGGCTGCTCATGCCGCGCGCAAGCAGGTCAATGCGTACCCCGGCTTGCGAGGCTTCGTAGAGCAGCTGGATCATTCGGGGGTCGATGACCGCATTCACTTTGAAGATGAGGTGGGCTTTGCGTCCGGACTGGGCGTGCTCCATCTCGCGGCGGATGAGGGCTTCCAGTTTTTGGCGCAGGTTGACCGGGGCGACCAGCAGTTTGTGATAATCTTGTTTGGTTGAATAGCCGGTCAGGGTGTTGAACAGGTCGGTGATGTCGGCCCCCACGGCATCATCGGCGGTAAAGATGCCCACATCTTCATAAATGCGTGAGGTGACCGCGTTATAGTTTCCGGTGGCCATGTGCACATAACGGCGGATGCCCTCGCCTTCGCGGCGCACCACCATGGCAATCTTGCAGTGTGTTTTCAATCCGATCAGCCCGTAAACAACATGCACACCGGCGGCTTCAAGGCGGTTGGCCCAGCCTATGTTGCTCTCTTCGTCGAAACGCGCTTTCAACTCAACCAGCACAGCCACCTGTTTACCGCGCTCTGCGGCTTCGAGCAGAGCCTCGACCACCGGCGCGTTGGCGCCCACGCGGTATACCGTCTGTTTGATGGCCAGTACATGCGGGTCGCGCGCAGCGGCATTCAGGAAGTCGATGACCGGGGAAAACGAATCGTATGGGTGGTGCAGCATGATATTTTCTTGCTTGATGGCGTCGAAAATTTCTGCAGGCGGGCCAACGCGTTTGAAGGCTTTGGGTACAGACGGGGTGTAGGGCGGGTCTTTCAGGTCGTGTCGTTCCACGCTGTTGTACAACTGCCACAGGCTGCTCAACCCGAGCGGTGTGGCCAAAATGTACAGGTCGGTCTCGTAAATTTCCAGGTTTTCCACCAACAGGTCGCGAATGTGCTGGGGCATGCTCTCATAAATGGCCACCTGCACCACCGAGCCAAACTTGCGCTTGCGGATGTTCTGGCGCATGGTCTCCAGCAGGTCGTCGGCTTCCAGTTCCTGGATTTCGATGTCAGCATCGCGCACAATGCGGAAAGGGTGGGCCGAGACCACTTCCATGCCGGGGAAGAGCAGCCCCAGGTTTTCCATGATGACCTGCTCGAGCCAGACGAAGTAGTGGTGGTGGGCAATGGTGCCGTCCTTACGCACGCCGCCCGACGAGCGTTTGACCGGCACCAGGCGCGGCAGGGTGTCTGGCACTTTGAGGCGCGCGAACTTCTCGTTGCCTTTTTTGTCGCGAATGACGATGGCCAGGTTGAGGCTGAGGTTGGAGATGTGCGGGAAGGGGTGCCCGGGGTCCAGTGCCAGCGGGGTGAGCACAGGGAAAACCACCTCGCGGAAGTATTCGCTCATGCGCTCTTTTTGCGTTGCGCTAAGCCGGGCGTAATTCACCAGGTGGATGCCGGTTTTATCCAACTTTGGCAGCAGTTTTTTTTGCAGGTACTGCTGGGCGCTTTCGTACAATTCCAGGGACAGCTTGCGAATGGCGGCCATCTCTTCGCGCGGGGTCAGCCCATCCACAGAAATATCCAGGATGCCCGCATCCACCTGTTTGAGGATGCCCGAGACGCGCACCATGAAAAACTCATCCATGTTCGAGCCGAAGATGGCCAGGAACTTGATGCGCTCGAGCAGCGGGTTGGTTTCGTCCTGTGCTTCTTCCAGCACCCGGCGCTGGAACTCCAGCAGGCTGATCTCGCGGTTGATGAAAAATTTGGGGCCAGAAAAATTTTGGGCAGCAGGCAGCATGGTGTAAAAATCCGGTGAATGGTTGGGGGCTCAAGCGCCAATGGCCACCAGTTGGGCCGGGGTGAGCAGCCACAGCAGGGTGGCGCAGCGTTGCGGGCGCAGTTCGCGCATCTCCAGGCAGCACACACCGCCCTTCTTAAGCTCCAGGGCAAAATCGGCGCTGCCGCCCACCAGCAGGCTGGCCAGGCTGCTCAGGCTCGGCTCGTGCCCCACCAGAGCCAGGCTCTCGACGCGATACTTTTCGTTGATCTCAGCAATCAGCTGGTCGGAAAAGCCAAGCGGGGCGAGGTGATCGGTAAATGCAATTTTACCGCCTAATTTGAGCGTTTCGGTCAGAATTTCGGCTGTTTGGCTGGCCCGCTTATACGGGCTGCTCAGCACCAGGTCCGGGAAGGCTTCCAGTTCCTTCAGCCCGCGCGCTATCTTGCGCATCTTGCTGCTGCCCTTGGGCGTCAGCACGCGCTGGCTGTCCTCCTCGTACCCGGGCGTTCCCGGCTCGACGGCGATTGCGTGGCGAATGAGATACATTTTCATGAGGCATCTCCCATGGAAAGGCGTGGTCTGGCGCGTTGCGCCAGAAAGTGTGCAATTCGTGCATGTTTTCGATGAACGCCAGGATCAACTCGGCGTGGCGGCGTTCGTAGTACAGGCGCACCGGGTGCGGGTCGTAGGCGGGGTGATGGGCGGCGAAATCGGCATGGGTTTGCAGGAAAACCTCGGCATCCTGAATATCGCCCATGGCGGTCTGGTAATCGTGCAGGCGTTTGAGCAGCTTTGGCGGAAAGGCGGGCAGCAGGGGATGGATGACCTCGACCATGTAGCGGAACTTCTTGAAGGCCACCCGCACCTGGTGAATGGTGGCGGCGTGGGCCGGATCGACCCACCCGTAACGCTGGGTGACCGTTATAAAGGCATCATCCACCACCTGCAGGATGCGCCCAGCGAGCACCTCGGCGGGTTCGGCCAGCAGAGATTCGCGGGCTTTGCCCATGCGCCGTGTCATGCCGCCGGTTTCCAGGTCTTCCACCTGCTTCCGGGCGGTGCGCAGCAGGCGTTTTTCGCGCTTTTGCAGGTGTTTGTGTAAAGATTCCAATTCTGGCAGGGTGTCGATGTTTTCAGAGATTTCAACCAGGATGACCTGGGTGTCGCGCAGCTCATCGAAACCATCCAACTGTGTTTTGAACGCCCGCCGCAGTTTTTGCAGCCGTGGGTGCGGGCTGATGCCGCGCAGCACCTCGATAAGCGCCAGCATGCGCCGGGCAGCCACGCGCAGGTCGTGCACGGCTTCTTCAGAAAATTCGGTGCGGCAGCGCTTGCGTTGGTTGCGGTAGTTTTCCCAGCGCTGGTCGAGCGCATCGATAATAAGGTTTAGGGCGGTATCAGTCATCGTCTTTCTCCGCGTTTCATTGAATTTCAAGGGTCACGCCAAATACCTCTTCGAACAGGCGCTTGCGCTTTTCCAGGGCCCATTTTTCCAGCATCAGGTCGCTGCTGCCAATCAGGGTCAGCCGCCACTGGTTGTTGCGCACACGCTCCAGGGCTGCATCGCGCACGCGGGTGGTGTGGCTGACTTCCAGCGAATCGGCGACGCGCAGCAAGGCGCACAATTTGGTGACCAGCAGGCGGTCCTTTTGCGGCAGCGATCTGAATGACTCCTCTTGCAGGGCGCCGGGTTCGGTTTTGCGGTGCAGGCGCACCACCGTTGCAATGATATCCTGCTGGCGCGCTTCCAGCCCGATCAGCGCTGAATGGCGCACAATGTATTCGCCGTGCCGGTCATGGTCGATGGTGTTGATGAAGTGTCCGATGTCGTGAAGCAGGGCAGAAACTTCCAGCAGCAGGCAGTCGCTTTCGTCCAGGTGGTGCAGCGACAGGCTCTGGTAAAAAAGGCGTGAAGCGATGCGCGCCACGTGGGCGGCATGCTCGCCGTCGAACTGGTACTTTTGCCCCAGCCGCATGGCTGCGTTCTTCACCTGCATGGCGCGCGGCAGGCGCGGGCCCAGGGCCACGGGCAGCATGTCCCACAGTACGCCATCCTTCAACCCCACACCCGGTATTTGGATTTCCTTGATGCGCGCTTCGCGGGCGATCATGTGCAGCACCATGGCGGCCGGCAGGATCACATCGGCCCGGTCTGGGCGCAGGTTGTACTTTTTCATGCGCTCTTCCACGCTGAGCGCACCCAGTTTTTCGATGAGGGTCTCCAACTCGCCCAGGGTGATGGACCTGTCGGTTTCGCGCTTGAAGATTTTTTTGCGCAGTACGCCCATTTCTTCAATGTTGCCGCCTGTGCCCACGCAAATCTCCACCAACTCATCGCCAATTTCACGGTCGATGCGGCGGCGGGCTGCCTCGGTATATTCGCGCAGCAGGTGGCTGAAAGGCCGCTCTGCGCTTTGCCCGTTGGCATCCAGTTTGCGCAGCAGGCGTACCGTGCCCATGGCGTAACTTTCAGCCGAGATGATTTCTTCATCGTGCGCAAGGGTCACTTCCACGCTGCCGCCGCCAATATCGATCAGCACGGCGTGTTTGTTGCGCAGATCCACGGCTTTGCTCACACCCAGGTGAATCAAGCGCGCCTCTTCTTCCCCGCTTATCACTTCCAGTTGAATGTTGGCCTCGCGGGCAATGCGATCGATCAGGATGTCGCTGTTGCGGGCTTCGCGCATGGCGCTGGTGGCCACCGCGCGCAGCTGCCCCACCTGGAACTGATCTGCTACCTTGCGGAAGCGTATGAAGGCATCCAGCGCGGCCTGCATGGTAGGCTCGCCAATCTGCCCGATGGTGAAGGTATCCTGTCCCAGGCGCACCGGGATGCGCGTGCTCTCCAGCGTTTCCAGCGTCGATTCGGTGGCAGCACGCGCCACCATCATGCGTATGGCGTTGGACCCGACATCAATAGCGGCGATATTTTGCATAAAGCCTCCAACAATAGTTTACACGCTTTTGCTGCCGGAATTGTAAAGTGCAGGTTAACAATGAAAGCCCGGCCTGTAAAACCAGGCCAGGCTTTGTGGCTTGGGGCGCGGCGCGGTCAGCCTGCCAGCGATTGCACCAGCCCGGCCCACAGAAGCGCAATGCCCGGCATTTGCACGATATGGAATAACCCGTTATGGTCGAATTGCCAGATCATGTTGAGCCGGGCCTTCTCCCCAGCCTGGATTCCCGCCGCAATGATGGTGACCAACACCCCGGCAGTCATCAACCACGCGCCCGGGAGCGCCCCCTGGAAACCGAGGTAAATGTACCCGCCCAGCGCAAACAGCATCGCCACCGCTTCATACAAAATAAAGACCAGGAAACTCCCGGGCCTGAAAAATGTGATTCCGTAAAAAATCACACCCAGCCCCACCATGAAGGGTAGCACAGCCCGGGCGGCCGCCTGGCCCCACAGATCGTATATAACGCCTACCGCAAACAGGGCGATCACCAACCCCAGCGCCAGGTTGAGCGGTTGCCAGAACAGCCGGTTGGCCCGCGCCGACATCTTGAACCCGTGCGCAATCGCCCCCAGTATCGAGGCCGCTGTTAACAGGGCAAAAGCAGATGCCCACACCCCTGCCTTGAACGGGTCTTGCGCCGACAGCCCGGCCAACGAAACGGTGACTGCACCTGCCAGCACGGCTAGGACGGCATCGGTGGCGGCGGTGGTGCGTTCGGTGGGACTATCGATGATCTGAATTTTCATGCTCGCTCCTCCAAGACAGTTTTGTGTACACCCCTATGGTATGACGAAACCTGTGCAAATGCAACGGCCCGCAGGTCACTGGCCAGCCCCTCATTCATCCATCCCCCGTGCTTATCCCTTATAATTGCGCCATCACCCCAAGGGAGTTTGCAAATGCCCCAACTTGTTGAATGCATCCCCAATTTTTCTGAAGCCCGCCGCTCCGAGGTGGTCGACCAGATCGTGGCCGCCATCCACTCGGTGAGCGATGTCACCCTGCTCGACCGCTCTTCCGATCTCGACCATAACCGCACCGTGCTTACCTTTGCCGGGTCGCCCGCAGGTGTTGAAGAAGCCGCCTTCCGCGCCATCCAGACCGCCGCCGAGTTGATCGACCTTGACCAGCACACCGGCGAACACCCCCGCCTGGGCGCCACCGACGTGTGCCCCTTTGTGCCATTGCAAGGCGTCACCATGGAAGAGTGCATCGCCATGGCCATGCGGCTGGGTGAACGGGTCGGACGCGAACTGGGCATCCCGGTCTATCTCTACGAAGCCGCCGCCACCCTGCCCGAGCGCATCAACCTCGAAAACATCCGCAAGGGACAATACGAAGCCCTCAAAACAGAAATCGAAACCAACCCGGCCCGCAAGCCAGACTTTGGCCCTGGCAAGCTGCCCAAAGCGGGTGCCACGGTCATTGGCGCGCGCAATCCTCTCATTGCCTTCAACGTCTATCTCACCACCGAGGATGTCGAAATCGCCAAGAAGATTGCCCGCGCCGTGCGCCATTCTGGCGGCGGTTTGCGCTATGTCAAAGGACTGGGCCTGCTCGTGGATGGGCGCGCCCAGGTTTCCATGAACCTGACCAACTTCCGCGAAACCCCCATCGCCCGCGTGGTCGAATTCATCCGCCGCGAGGCCGCCCGCTATGGCGTTGGCATCCACCACAGCGAGTTGGTCGGCCTCATCCCGCAAGACGCGCTCACCGATGCGGCCACCTGGTACACCCAGCTCGACCAATTCAGCCCAGACCAGGTGCTCGAAACCCGTTTGTTCACGGCTGCCCAGGGCCAGGCGCCTGCGCCTCAATCTGGTCCGCCTTCATTTATTGACGAATTGGCCGCCCCCACGCCCACGCCAGGCGGCGGCTCTGCAGCAGCCTATGCGGCCGCCATGGCCGCCGGACTGGTGTGCATGGTGGCGGGTGTGACCATGGGCAAAAAAAAATATGCCGAGGTCGAGCCTACCATGCGCACCGTCAAGCACATGGCCGAAAAACTACGCGGCGAACTCACCCAGCTTGTCGATGACGATGCCGCTGCTTTCGAGACCGTCATGGGCGCTTTTCGCCTGCCCAAAGACACCCCCGAACACGAAAAGGCCCGCATGGCCGCCATCGACATGGCCACCCTCAATGCCGCCCGGGTGCCCATGTATGTGGCCGAAAAATCCATGAAACTCATGGAACTCGGACTCACCTGTGCCCGGGCCGGCAACCTGACCGCCATCAGCGATGCCGCCTCGGCCGTCACGCTGGCCTATGCCGCCCTCATCTCCGCAGGTTACAACGTGCGCATCAACGTGGACGGGCTGCAAAACAAAGGTGATGGCGAGCCCATGGTGGTTGCCCTTGACCGCCTGGAGCGCCAGGCGGCGCAGGTGGAAGGCAGCCTGCGCAAAACCCTGCAAGAACGCGGAGGCATGAAGTTGTCATGAGGAAGCGGGCGGCTGTGCCCCTGATCATTTTCACCGCGATACTGGCCGGGTGCGCTGCCCCGGCCGTTTCCGTGCCGCAGCCGGCCCCCCTCAGCCTGCCTACCGCTATCGCAACAACCGCCTCCGCCGGGGTGACCCCCACACCGCTGCCCCGGCCGGGCGCCACACCCGAATTGCCCACGCCTGCCCCGCCAGCCGATTGCGAACTGAACGGCAAGGTCTGCTTCCACGATTGGGATTTTCCCTTCCAGCTTCCCATCGGCGCGGATGGAAACACCCGCATAGACCCAACCTACCGCTTCGGCGGCACGCAAAACGGCAACCGCGTGCCGCATCACGGCGTCGAGTTCAACAACGCCAGCGGTACGCCCGTGCTGGCCGTGGCAGATGGCGAGGTGGTCTTCGCCGGTTGGGACGATGGTACCCAGGTGAGCCCATGGGCTGATTACTACGGCAACGTGGTCGTCCTCCGCCACGCAGTTAGCGGCGAGCCGCAGCCGGTCTTCAGCGTGTACGCCCATTTATCGGCGATGCAGGTGACGGGTGGACAGCGCGTGACTGCCGGGGAGCAGGTGGGCCTGGTCGGCGCCACCGGCGGAGCGCAGGGCAGCCATCTGCACTTCGAAATCCGCTACGGCGATTGGGGCTATGGCGACAGCCTGAACCCGGCGCTCTTCCTCGCGCCGCCCGCCGAAAGCGGCATCCTGGCTGTAAAGATTACAGATCCAAATGGAAACGCGGCGACGCCGCAAAACGTGCGCGTGCAATGGTATAAAGACCGCGCCCAGCCTGCCATCGCCGCTTACGCCGTGGAGCCGTATTCCCGTAATGAGCCGCGGCCGGTTCGACCACACCCGCGCCTGGGCGAAACCTTTGTGCTGGATGACCTGGCAGCCGAAGGTGTATATCGCCTGACGTTTGCCGTGGATGGAACGTTGCATGTGTTGGAGGACATTCGCGTGCAGCCGGGCAGGCTGACGCTGGTCACGATCACCACTCGATGAGGAGCGACTTTATGGGACTGAAAGCTGACAATTGGATCAAAAAAATGGCCGTCGAACAACGCATGATCGAGCCGTTTGTGGACAGCCAGGTGCGCAAAGGCGTCATCTCGTATGGCGTGTCGTCGTACGGGTACGATATTCGCGTGGCAGACGAGTTCAAGATCTTTACCAACGTGTGGGGCGCTACCGTGGACCCCAAGCACTTCGACCCCAAGAGCATGGTCGATTTCGTGGGCGAGGTGTGCGTGGTGCCGCCCAACTCGTTTGCGCTGGCCCGTACCGTGGAGTATTTCCGCATCCCGCGCAACGTGCTGACGGTCTGCCTGGGCAAGAGCACCTACGCGCGCTGCGGCATCATCGTCAATGTAACGCCCTTCGAGCCGGAGTGGGAGGGTTACGTGACGCTCGAGATCTCGAACACCACGCCCCTGCCCGCCAAAATTTACGCCAATGAGGGTATCGCCCAGGTGCTGTTCTTCGAGGGCGACGAGCCGTGCGATATTTCGTACGCCGAGAAAAAGGGCAAGTACCAGAAACAGCAGTCCATTATGCTGCCGAAGTTGTAGCCAGAAAAGAATTTACCGCAGAGACGCTGAGTGCGCGGTGTTTGGGTGCTTTCTCCGTGTTCTCAGCGCCTCGCGGTGGAAGGATAAGGAAATCACATGCCTTTCTCAACCCGTGTTCAACATCTCGAAGCCGAGGGCGCTTATGCCGTGCTGGCGCAGGCCCAGGCGCTGGCGCGCCAGGGGCGCAACATCGTCCACCTGGAGATCGGCCAGCCCGATTTCCCCACTTTCCCGCACATCAGCGAAGCGGGCATCGACGCCATCCGCCGCGGGCGCACGCGCTACACCCCGCCCAACGGCACCGCCGAGTTCCGCGAGGTGATCGCGCGCGAGGCTGCGGCGCGGCGCGGGATCGAAATTCACCCCGATATGGTGGTCGTGGCGCCAGGCACCAAGCCGGGGCTGTTCTTCCCGACCCTGGCGCTGGTCGAGCCGGGCGATGAGGTCATTTTCCCTGACCCCGGTTTCCCGACCTATGCGGCGGTCACGAAGGTGGCGGGCGGTGTGCCGGTGCCCATTCCGCTGCGCGAAGAGAACAGTTTTTCGTTCGACCTGGATGTCTTCGATGCGAAGATCAACGACCGCACCAAGCTGATTTTCCTCAATTCCCCGGCCAACCCCACCGGCGGCGTCATCCCGCGCGATGATTTAAAGCACATCGCTGAAAAGGCCGCCAAACACAACGCCTGGATCATCACCGACGAGATCTACGCCCGCCTGGTCTACGATGGCGGCAGCGCGCCCAGCATCGCCTCGCTGGATGGGATGATGGAGCGCACAGTCATTGTAGATGGCTTCTCGAAAACGTATGCCATGACCGGCTGGCGGCTGGGCTTCATGGTCGCGCCCAAAGCGCTGGCGCACCGGCTGGAACTGCTGGTCACCCACTCCACGGGCTGCACGGCCACCTTCACGCAGGATGCCGGCATCGCCGCCCTGACCGGCCCGCAAGACCCGATTGATGCCGTGGTGGTCGAATACCAGCGTCGCCGCGACCGCCTGCTGGAACTGGTCAACGCCATCCCGGGCGTGCACGCGCGCAAACCCGAAGGCGCGTTCTACGTCTTTCCGAACGTCGAATCGTTCGGCATCCCCTCGAAGGAACTGGCCCGCCGCATCCTCGATGAAGCGGGCGTGGCGGTGCTCTCCGGCACCGACTTTGGCCCGGGCGGCGAGGGCTACATCCGCATCGCCTACGCCACCTCGATGGAATTGATCGAAGAGGGCATGGCGCGGCTGGTGGAGTTTTTCAGGAAGCTGTAAACTTTTTGTGTCATTCGCGCCGTTCCAGCCACTTGAGCGCTTCGCGCGCGCTGAGCGGATGCAGTCTGGTCTGCGCCACGAAGTCACGTACGGCTTGTGGGTCGGTTTTGGAATATTCGCGCAGCGCCCACAGGTTGCGCACAACCGTATCCAGTTCGGGCAAATTGGGTAGCCTGTGGACGGCGATGAACAGCTTGATGAGGTCGCGCCGTTTGGGCGTCTTGATTCCCAGGAACTGGAACTGATCGCGCATGTAGGCCTTCATGGGCGCGGCTTCGTCCGGGTCGGCGTGGGCTGTCAGGGTTACCTGCAAGCCGAGGGCGTAGGGGTGCATGCGGTTTACCTTGCGCCGGGCGGGGCGTAGAAGCGCGCCAGCCAGCCCGCTGGTGTTTTCTCGTACACGTTTGAGCGGACGGTTGGTAAGGCAGTCGGTGGCGGTGGTGAGGGTTTGCGGGGCATTGGGGTCGTTTTCGCTGCGCACATACCGGCCCGAGAGCGGGTCGAAATCCCAGCGGCCTGGTTGAGGTAACTGTAAAACACCGCCAGCGACGTTGCGGCCCGCACGCAGCAAGGAAGAGTGTGGCGGCTGTGAGCGCAGTGATGAACCGGGAAATCGGTTTCATGCGTGCCTTCTTGTTTCAATCTGATTCGCGGCGCAGGGCTTCCCAGGCCGCATGCACACGCTGGTAGGTGTCGTCCAGCCCTTCGGGCAGTACGCGCGTCTTGCCCAATGTGGTCATGAAACTGGTGTCGCCTGCCCAGCGCGGTACAATGTGCATGTGCACATGCCCCGGCACGCCGGCCCCGGCCGCCTCGCCCAGGTTGGCGCCGATGTTGAAGGCCTGCGGGTTATAGACCTGGCGCAGTACGGTGGTGAACCTCGTGACCAGTTCCATGATCTCTGCCCGCGTGGGGGCATCCAGCGCCTCGAAAGTGGGCTGGTGCATCAACGGCGCCACCATCAGATGCCCGCTGGTGTACGGGAACTTATTGAGGATGACGAACGCACGCTGGCCGCGCATCACCACCAGGTTATGCGGGCCATCGGCTGCGGCCAGCGCGTTGCAGAACACACAGCCGGGTTCTTTTTCTTCTTTTGCGATGTACTTCATGCGCCACGGGGACCAGAGGTGTCTCATAATTTTTGTCTCGTGTCAAGTTTTTTTATCTTGATTGTAGCAAAGTTGGGCGCGGCAGGTGATAGCCAATTGGGAGGATTTTTCTCGGACACAATTTGCCTTTTTCAAAATCGTTGACATTCGCCCTCATCGCGTGTATCCTCAAAGCGCATGGAGCAATTATCCCTCTTCCAGGCCGCTGCGCTCACCGTGACGCAAATCACGGTGGTTATCCGTCAGTTGCTCGAAACCAACGAGAGGCTGCAAGACGTGTGGGTGCAGGGCGAAATTTCCAACTTTTCGCGCCCGGCATCCGGGCATCTGTATTTCACCCTCAAAGACAAAAACGCCTCCATTCGCGTGGTCATGTGGAAAAGCGCCGCCATGCGCCTGAACCTGCCCCTGCGCGACGGCATGCTGGTCGAAGCGCACGGGCGCATCAGCGTGTACGACGCGGGTGGGCAGTATCAGTTGCAAGTGGATGTGCTGCGCCCGGCCGGTGAGGGCGCGCTGTATGCCGAATTTTTGCGCCTCAAGGCGCGCCTCGAAGCCGAGGGATTGTTCGATGCCGCCCGCAAACGCGAGCTTCCCTCTTACCCGCGCCGCATTGGCATCGTCACCTCGCCAACCGGCGCGGCCCTGCGCGACATGCTCAACACCCTGCGCCGCCGCCTGCCGTTGGCGCAAGTCATCCTGGCTCCCGCGTCTGTGCAGGGCGAAGCTGCCCCGCCCGAAATCGTCTCTGCTTTGCAGCGGCTCAACCGGCTCAACCCGCCGCCGGATGTTATCCTGTTGGCGCGCGGCGGCGGCTCCATCGAAGACCTGTGGTCGTTCAACGATGAACGTGTGGTGCGGGCAGTGGTCGATTCGCGCGCACCGGTCATCAGTGGCGTGGGACACGAGACCGATTTCACACTGGCGGATTTTGCCGCCGACCTGCGCGCCCCCACCCCCACCGCCGCTGCCGAACTGGCCACACCCATCACCCTGGGCGATTTGGCGCTCGCCACCCGCAGCCTGTCAGACCGTTTGCAGACCGCGCTCTACGCCCAAACCGATACGCGCCGCACCCGGCTGGACGACCTGCACCGGCGCCTGCGTTACCATTCACCGGCCCGGCGCATTGCCAACGACCGCCAGCGTGTAGATGGACTGTCGCGCCGCGCCGTAGCTGCCCTGCAACACCGCCTGGAGCTGCGCCGCGCGCGCCTGACTGGCCTGTCTCAAAAACTGGAGTCGCTCAGCCCGCTGGCCGTACTGCGCCGCGGCTACGCGGTGGTCACCCGCGCGGACGATGAACGCCTCGTCCATAGCGGTGACCAGGTGACGGGGGGCGACGGTTTGCGGGTGCGCGTTTCGGATGCCGTCATTGATGTTCAAGTCCAGCAAATTACCAAGGAGCGCGCATGAGTCCCAAACCTACTCCCAAGCCGGCAGAGTCTTTGACCTTCGAAGAAGCCTACGCAGAACTCCAGACCCTGGTTGAAGCCCTGGAGGGCAACCAGAATGCCCTGGAAGAGGCGATTGCGCTCTTCGAGCGTGGGCAGGCGCTGATTGCGCGCTGCGCATCCCTGCTGGATGCCGCCGACCTGCGCGTGCAGCAACTGACCGGCAACGGATTGTCCGAATTTTCGGGAGAATAACCATGGAGAACAATGCGCCTCTTTTGGGCGGACTGCTGGAAAACCACGTATTGATTTCGGCGCTGGTAGCCTGGAGCCTGGCGCAGATCCTCAAAGTACCGCTGGATTTTTTCCGCACGCGCAAGTGGAACTGGGCCCTGCTGTTGAGCGTGGGAGGCATGCCCAGTTCGCATTCGGCGCTGGTGACTTCAATTGCTATGGCAACCGGGTTGCACGAGGGATTTAGCAGCACCATGTTTGCCGTGGCCGCAGCGCTCGCCATGGTGGTCGTGTACGACTCGACCGGCGTGCGCCGCCAGGCCGGCATCCATGCCCAGCGTATCAACCTGCTGTTCGACGAATTGTTGAGCGGTCATCCTGTAACGGAGCGGCAATTGCTGGAAGTGCTTGGGCACACCCCACGCGAGGCGCTGGGCGGTGTGCTGTGGGGCATTGCTGTGCCGGTGCTCATGTATTATTGGCTGTGGGCATAACGCTGCGATCCATGCGGCGATGACGAAAACCAAAAAAAGGAGATGAGAACATGTCAACACTAAAAACCGAAATTGCAGGCGCAGTCGCCAAAAAGGTCGGCATCCCCAAGGAACAGGCCACCCAAGCCGTGGATGTGGTCTTCGATATGCTCAAAAAGCAGCTGCCCCCGGCGGTTTCGGCCCAGTTGGATGCGGTGCTCGCGGGCAATGTCAACTTGAGCGACGGCATTGGCCTGGACGATGCGGCCGGGCTGCTGGGCGGACTGTTGGGCGGCAAAAAGAACAAATAGCCCAGACTGGTGAACCCTGGCGCGAAGAACCGCTCCTGTTTAGACAAGTTTGAGGGGCGGTTCTTTTTGTTTAAGACTGGAACTTTGCTATTCGACGGTACGTCTGGTGGGTGCAAAGGAGTTTGGAATGAAAAAACTTTTCTTTTTTGTGATAATCACCCTGCCCTTCATGCTGGCGGCCTGTTCCCCGGCCCCGCTGCCACCCACCGAAGACACGACACCCCAGCCCACGCCCACACCACAGCCAGCCAGCAGCGGCGCCCCGGCGGCGGCCTTGGCCGCGCGCGAGGCATTGGCTGCCCAGTTGGGTATTGACGCTGAACCGATTCAGGTGGTGGATGTCACCCCGGTGGATTGGCCAAATGCCTGCCTGGGCGTTGAAATCCCGGGCGCCGCCTGCGCTGAAGTAATCACCCCTGGTTACCGCGTCATCCTTCTGGTGGGGGCGGTGCAATATCCGTACCACACCAATGCCAATGGCAGCGATGTGCGCCTGGCCGGGACGGCCCTGCCCGGCGATACAGGCGCGGTGCAGACGCCCGTTTTTGTATGGGAAAGCGCCGCTTGCGAAAAGTTTGTACTCAGCCTGGATGGCATTGCCTTTGGGCGCTGTGATGGCGCATTGGCCTTCAAGCCCTGGGATTTTGATACGCCCGCCTCGATGCGCGATTTCCTGCTTTTGTTTGGCGCATTTGAGGCCGAAACGCCTGCCGGTCAAATAACCTTCAACGGGCGCGGGCCGCTCATCCCCACCCCGGCCGAGCAGCGAATGATGGCCGAGTGGGCCAAACTGCAATTCGACATCGCCCAATCGGGCCGCGCGGGCGCGGACTGGGGGCTGGCCCTGGCCTGGAGCCGCCAGGGCGGGTTTGCCGGGTTTTGCGACGAGGTGGCAATCTACCGCGACGGTTCGGTGATTGTCTCGAACTGTAAAGCCCCTGGCAGCCCTTACCCGCCCGTGCGCCTCAACGCCACCCAATTGGAGCAGTTGTATTTCTGGCTGGATAACTACGGCGTGGTGGATTTTTCTGAAACCGACCCGGCGGTGGCCGATGCCATGACGACCAAAATGACCCTGACTGGCGCAGGGCAGGCCCAACCGCTGGAAGACACCCGCCGCCAGATGATCGCGTTTGCGGCCGAGTTGGCCGCCCAGACCGCGTTCGGCGCACAAAGCGACACCCAGCGTTTTGTCGCACAGGACGCGCTTAGTCAGTTTTTTGGTGCGCTCTACACGGGCGATACCATCCTGGCGGCCAAACTGTATGGCGGCGAAACGACCGCACTGGAAGCCTGGAACCCGGACCTCACCCCAGATAACCTGCCTGCCTTGCTGGCGCGGGGCTGCACCCAAAACGGATTGCAATGCCTGCTGCCGCGCACTGTCACCTATCGCGGCCCCGATGTGCGCGGCGGCTATCAGTTCATTGTCGAGTTCCTGAATTCGGATGGCTCGCTGTTTCGCATTACCCCGTGCTGCCAGAATTCTTCCGGCGGATCAATTTCCAGTTTCGTTTATTCTGTCATCGCGCGCGATGGCAACTGGGCCGTGATGGAACTGCCGCCGTATGTTCCCTGAAAAAGCCTAAAACGTAAAACGTGATGCGTCATACCACATTACGTTTTAAAAATCCGCCTCTTCACCACCCCAACCACCCTCTGCGCTTCGGGCGCGCGCGCGGCCAGCACCCCCAGGGCATAGATGACCCCGCCCAGGGCTACACCACCCAGCCCGGCCAGCCAGCGATTCCAATCATCCGTTGCCTGCACCCAGCCCCACAGCGCCAGCGCCATGCCCAGGGCCGCGCCGCCAAAGCGCAGACCGCCATCCAAAACGTACCGTCCTTCCACGCCATGCAGGCGGCGCGAGAGCAGCACAAACAGCACCGCCACCTCCAGCGCCGTGGCCAGCGAATTGGCCAGCGCCAGCCCGCCGTGCGGCATCCAGCCGATTTCCCTGAACCAGGCTGAAAACACAAAACTGAAAACCACGTTGAGCCCCATGGCAGCTGCGCCCACGGTAACAGGCGTTTTTGTGTCTTGCAGGGCATAGAACGCCCGCGCCAGCACTTCCAGCAGGGCGTGGCCCATCATCCCGGCCGCGTACCAAAGCAGCGCCCAGGCTACCATCTCAGCCACCTGGGGCGTGAAGGCGTACAGCATGCCCACCAGCGGCAGGCGCAGCATCATCAGCCCCACACTGGCCGGGATGGCCAGCATCAGCACCCCGCGCAGGGCGGCCGCCAGCGCCTGGCGCATCTCATCCGTTTTGCCCAGCGCCGATTGCGCCGAAAAGGTCGGCATGGCCGCAATCGCCACCGATTGCGCAATGGCCGCCTGGGCCATCAGCATCAGCGCAAAGCCATAGCTGAGAGCGGTCACACTCTCGGCCGAAACCTGTGAAGCCAGCGCATTGTTCACCCAAAAATTGACCTGCACCACGGCCACCCCCAGCAGGCGCGGGCCCATCAGGCGCACCACCTGGCGCACGGACGGGTCGCCCAGCCCCAGCGTGAAGTGAAACTGCCCATTTTGCTGAAGCAGGGTGGGCATCTGCGCCAGCAGGTAGAGCGTCGCGCCAATCACTACGCCCCAGGCCAACCCATAAATACCCAGCCACGGCCCCAGCGCCAGCGCGCCAAAGATGATGCCCACCTGGTACAGGGCCGGGGTCAGCGCCGGCACCAGGAAGACCTGGTGCGCATTGAGAATGCCCACCACCAACCCACCCAACCCAAACAGGATGGCCGAAACCAGTTGGATGCGCAGCAAGTCCACCGTTAGCGCAAACAGCGCCGGGTCGGCAGCCAGTCCAGGCGCCAGCAGGTAACGCACAATTTGCGGGGCAAAAAAGAACGCCAGCGTAGCCAGCAGGCTGAGCGTCAGCGTCACCAGGTTGGCAACCCCCGCCGCCAGCCGCCAGGCCGAATCGCGCGCCTCTTTGGCCAGCAGGCCGGTAAAGGTGGGAATAAATGCCGAACCCAGCGCTCCGCCCGCGATCAGGTTGAACAGCGTCTCACTGACCCGGTTGGCCGAAAAAAATGCCCCCAGTTCATCGGCCGGAAAAGCGGCAGCCACGATCATACTGCGCGCCAGCCCGGCCGCCTGCCCGACCAGCATGGCAACGGCCACCGTCCCGGCCGCGCGCGCGATTTGCCTGTTTGCAGAGGAAGTTGCCATAAGTGAAACAATTCTACCTGTATAATCGGCCCCGGCAAAGTTGCCCGCAAAAGTGATTTCAAACAGGATGAATGGGCGGGGTATGCTTATCCTGCGCGGCCCGATCATCCTGATGGTTTTGTAGAAGGATTTTTCATGCTTCATCCCCACCGTTTCCCGGCTTTCATCCTCTCCCTGTTCCTCCTGCTGGCCCCGGCCTGCGATGCCCGCCCCACAGCAGACGCCCCGCAGCCTGCCCCCGTTAGCCCGGCCGCAGTCACCGCTGAAACGCCCCCGGACGATCTAGTCCTCACCCCTGTTGAATTGCGCATCGGCTACGGCGCAGAAAGCGACTGGATGGGCGTGTATTTCACCGACCCATTCTCGCCGTACGTCAACGCCCGCGAAGGCGGCCCGGATTCCCGCCTGGCCGCCGCCATTGACGGCGCCCGCCAGAGCGTGGATGTGGCCATTTACTCCTTCAATCTGTGGAGCATCCGCGATGCCTTGCTGCGCGCTCACAAACGCGGTGTGACCGTGCGCATCGTGATCGATGATGCGGACGCCCGCGAAGGCGCCCCCGTGCGCCTGGGCGCAGCGGGCATCTCGATTGTGGCCGACACCGGCCCGGCCCTGATGCACAACAAGTTCGTCGTCATCGACCGGCGCGAAGTGTGGCTTGGCTCGGCAAATTTCACCCTGGGCAGTTTTTACTACGGCAACAACAACCTGGTGCGCATCCGTTCGCAGCAATTGGCCGCCAACTACACCAGTGAATTTGAAGAAATGTTCAGCGAAGGCTTCTTTGGCCCAGACATCATCCGCAACACGCCCAACCCGCGCCTGACCATCAACGGCGTGGATGTAGAGGTGTACTTCTCGCCCGACGACCAGCCCGCCGACCGCATTGTGGAACTGCTCTACAGCGCGCAGGAAAGCATCTCGTTCCTGGCCTTTTCCTTCACAAGCGATGAGATCTCCGAAGCCTTGCAAGACCGCCTTAATGCAGATGTGGTCGTGCGCGGTGTAATGGAAACAGACCAGGTGCGCACCAATGAAGGCACGGAATACGATACCTTTCGGCAGTTGGGACTGGTTGTGCGTCTGGATGGCAACCCTGGCGACATGCACCACAAGGTATTCATCATCGATGAGCGCATCGTCATTGCCGGGTCGTACAACTTCAGCCGCAGCGCCGAAGAGCGTAACGATGAAAACGTGCTCATTATTCACAGCCCGGAGGTGGCGCGTTATTACCTGCAGGAATTTGAGCGCGTTTTTGACCACGCCCAGCCGTAACTTTTTTGCGCCTTTTGCGACTATGGGGGTGTAATCAATCAAAAAAAGGAGATTCAAAATGAAATCAGGTTCCCGCTTCCACGTCTTGTTCTTTCTGTTAGCCGCCCTGCTGGCCCTGGCGGCCTGCTCACCCCAGGCTGGTGGCGCCACCCCGGCGGCCAGCGGCCAGTTTGCCGATGTCGAGTTTATTGGTACGCTGGAAAGCACCGCCCCGGGCGAATGGGTCATTTCCGGGCAGGTGGTCAAATTGAGCGCCCAAACCGAAATTGCCGGCAACCTTATGGTGGGCGACAGTGTTCAGGTGCGCGCCCAGGTTGACTCCAACGGCACGGTCACGGCAGCCCAGATTCGGGCCGCCAGCCAGTCCAGTGCGCAGTCCCAGTCGCAGTCACAGGGCAGCGCCTCGGCCGCCCAGTCCTGGACCGGCGTGGTCAAATCGATTGCGCCCAATGCGTGGGTGGTGTCTGACCGCACCTTCTCGGTGACAGCTCAGACCGAAATCAAAGGCAACCTGGTGGTGGGCGCCTCGGTCAAGGTGGAATACCTTGTCAATGCCGATGGCTCATTTACCGCAACCCAGATCCAGCCGGAGGCCGGTTTGCAGGCCGGAAACACATTCACGCTGCAGTTCCAGCACCGCACGGGACAGGAATTCGAACTGTATGGCGCGGTCGAATCGATTGGACCCATGCAGTGGAAAGTGGCCGGGCAGAGCTTTGCCATCGCATCCGGCACCGAGATCAAGGGAACGATTGCCGTGGGCGATTTCGTCAAGGTGCACCTGTACGATAACAATGGCACATTGACCGCCCGCGAAATCGAAGTGGCCCAGGCCGAAGACCGCACCCGTGGCGCTGCCCTCGAATTTACCGGCACGGTGCAGTCACTCGGCGCTGGCACGCTGGTGGTCGATGGCCAAACCTTCACCCTTGTCGCCGCCACCGAAGTAAAAGGCGTCATTCTCGCTGGTGACACGGTCAAGGTGAAGGCGGTGCTCTCAGCCGACGGGACTTTGACCGCCCGTGAGGTGAAGAAGCTGGGCGGCGCCTCATCCAGCGGCAGCTCACTGAGCGGTGGGCCTGCATCCGGCGGCAGTTCTTCCCTGGGCAGCAGCGGTTCGTCCAGCAGCGGCAGCGACTCTTCGGGCGGCTCTTCGAGCAGTGATGATGACGATGATGACTCGGGCAGCTCCTCATCCAAGAGCGATGACAACAGCGGTTCGGGCGGCTCATCCTCCAAATCTACGCCATAGCCAGCACGTCGCGGAAATTCCCTGGCGTTCGGGTTGCACACTGACTCGAACGCCAGGCGCGCGGTGATATACTTTTCATATCTCAATTCCCATATCAACCATATCTCCGCGTATGATGCCCCTCTCTAACGAGCAAACCGAACTGGATGGAATAAAACGCCTGGATCAACAGGTGATTGCGCATGTGTATGACCGTTATTTCTCAGATGTATTTCGTTATGTGCGCTATCGCGTGGGTGAAGATGCGGCCGCCGAAGACATTGCCAGCGAAGTATTTGTTCGCATGCTCGAATCTGCCCGGTCTGGGCGCCCCCCTGCAACCCACTTGAGAGCCTGGCTGTTGGGCACAGCCGCTCACATGACCGCCGATCACTTTCGCAAGGCTTATCGACGCCCCAGCACGGGCTTGCCCGAAGACTTACCCGATCAAGACGATAGCCTGCCCCTCGGTTTTGAAGACCAAGAACGCGCACGCCAGTTGAAAACCGCGCTTGCCGCCCTGACCGAAGACCAGCAACACGTGATCGGACTGCGTTTCAACCTGGGACTATCGTTGGAAGAAACCGCCCAGATGATGAAGAAAAATGTGAACGCCATCAAACAACTGCAGCTTCGCGCCCTGGCTGCGCTCAACCGCCGCATGGGAGGTGTGTCATGACCGACCGCCTGACCAACGCCCTGCCCGATTGCCTGGATGCCCTCGAGGCCGGTACAGACGTGGAAACTTGCCTGATGCGCTACCCGGACCTGGCAAGCGACCTGCGCCCATTATTGGTTACCTCGCTGCAGGCGCGTTCCGCTGCGGTGGCAGAGGTGCCGCCCCAGGTTGTGCGCCGCGCCCGGGCCCGCGTGCTCAACGCTGCCGCCGAAATGCGCGAACAGTCTGCCGCGCCGGCGCCGCGTTTACGCTGGCCAAAAATCCAATTGAGCATGCAACTGACCCGCCTGGCTGTGGTAACCCTCGTTATTTTGGCTTTCATGGTGACCGGCGGCACCGGGCTGGTTTCCGCTTCCAGCGGTGCGCTGCCCGGCGACCAGCTATACCCGCTCAAGCGCGGCTGGGAAGACCTGCGCCTTTTGCTGGCTATAGACCCTGCTTCGCGCGAAACGCTCGAAAAAACCTACGAAGAAGAACGCGCGCGCGAGATTGGGCAACTGTTCTCGACCGGCAGTGAGCGCGAAGTGGATTTTTACGGGAGCATTACTGCGCGTGCCCAAACCGGCTGGGTGATCAACCAGGTGGTGGTGCAGGTTGTGCCCCAAACGCGCATCGATGGCGCGCTGGCCGTGGGCGCGTATGTGGAAGTGGAAGGCCGTACTGATGCCAGCGGGGTGGTCATTGCCGAGCGCATCCGCTTGCGCAAGCCAGCCGAAGGCGATGAAACCTCTTCCGGGTCAGACGGCGACTCCGGACTCTCTTCAAGTGCCACGGCTGTGCCTTCTGGCGGAAGCGCCAGCTCTGGCAAACTCGAAACACCCGAGACCGAACGCACCGGCGCCCCCGAATCCATCCGCACCCCGGAAGTAACCCGCTTTGAATTCGAGGGTATCGTGCAGTCGATCAGCGGCAGCCTGTGGCGCATCAGCGGGCAGAATATTGATGTTTCGGGCGCCGAACTGCGTGGCAGCATGACGGTCGGGTCACTGGTGCGCGTGCGCGGTGAGATCAGCGCCGGGGTGTGGCGCGCCACACGTATCGAGCTTCGCGCGGCGGGCGGCGCAACATCTGCCAGCGGCAGCGCCTCTGGCGGCGGCGAATCGTCTGGGTCGGATTCCCCTTCTTCAGCTTCCTCCTCAGACTCCGCCACCTCTTCCGATGACAGCGATCACGGCGGGGGCGGCAGTTCGGGCAGCAGCAGCTCATCCAAGTCTGATGATGATTAGCAGCGCGGGGCGGTTTCCAGACCGCCCCGTTTTTCGTCCATCTGTTCTATAACTTGTAAATTTGACTCAAACAGGGTAAATTTATTCAATCTCATCCGTGTCATTTGCGGCTACCACAAACCAACGAGATGCCCATGGAAAAACTCTACCTCGGACGCCGCTTCGACCCCGCCAGCGGCCAAACCACCCCGGAAGACACCCTCTACGACCCCGCAGACCTGACCACCCACGCCGTCGTCACCGGCATGACCGGCTCGGGCAAGACCGGGTTGTGCATTGCCCTCATGGAAGAAGCAGCCCTGCAGGGCATCCCGGCCATCATCATTGACCCCAAAGGCGACCTGACCAACCTGTTGCTACACTTTCCCGACCTGTCCCCGCAGGATTTTATGCCCTGGTTGGATGCCGACACCGTGCGCCGCCGCGGCCAATCGCTGGAGCAAGCCGCCGCCCAAACGGCCCAAACCTGGCGCAGCGGGCTGGAAGACTGGGGTATTGCCCCGGAGCGCATCCGCGCCTTGCAGAATGCCGCCCATTTTGCGGTCTACACCCCTGGCTCCGATGTCGGGCTGCGCGTCAGCGTGCTTTCCACCCTGCAAGCGCCCAACCTGCCCTGGGAAGGCAACCGTGAGATCCTGCGCGAGAAAATCGCCAGCACCGTTACCGCGCTGCTCAGCCTGGCCGGGCTGGACGATGTAGACCCCGTCCGCTCGCGTGAACACATCCTGCTTGCCAATATTTTCGAGCAGGCCTGGAGCCAGGGCCGCCCGCTCGACCTGACCGAACTGATTTTGCAAACCCAGCAGCCGCCTTTCGACCGGCTGGGGGCCTTCCCGCTGGAAAGTTTCTTCCCTGCCAAAGAGCGCACCGCGCTGGCCATGCTGCTTAACAACATCCTGGCATCACCCGCCTTTGAAACCTGGCGCGAAGGCCAGCCGTTGGAAATACCCGGTTTTCTGCATGCGCCAGACGGCAAACCATGCCACAGCATCTTTTACCTGGCGCACCTCAGCGAGAGTGAGCGCATGTTCTTCGTCACGTTGCTGATTTCCAGCCTGGAAACCTGGATGCGCACCCAGCCTGGCTCGCAATCCCTGCGGGCTATCCTGTACTTCGATGAGTTATACGGCTACCTGCCACCCCAGCGCAACCCGGCTTCCAAAACCCCGCTGCTGCGCCTGCTCAAACAGGCCCGCGCCTTTGGGGTGGGGCTGCTTTTGGCTACCCAAAACCCGGTAGATGTGGATTACAAAGCCCTTTCCAATGCCGGCACCTGGTTTGTCGGCAAACTGCAAACCGAGCGTGACAAAGAGCGCCTGCTCGACGGGCTGGAAAGCGCCGCCGCCGGGCTCGACCGGGCCACCTACGGGCGCATCATTAGTGGGCTGGGCAAACGCGCCTTCCTGTTGCACAACGTGCATGCCAGCGCGGCGCAACTTTTCCAGACACGCTGGGTGATGAACTACCTGGCCGGGCCGCTCACCCGCGCCCAGATCCCGGCCCTCAACCGGCTGCGCAGCGATTCCCCGACAGCCATGCCTGCCAGTCTCGGGCCGCTTTCTTTTGGACTCATGGCAGACTCTACGCCCCAGCCGCCCCCGCCCCAATCGCTGGCAGAACTCCAGCCGGTGAACGTGGCTGTTGCTGCACCTGCCCGCTCCAACCAGCCGCAGGAAGGTACGCTTACCAAACCGCTGGCTCCTTCGGGCGTAGCCGAGTACTTCCTGCCGCACAACCTCAGCCTGCCGCAGGCCTTTAGAGCCGCCGGCGAGCCGCTGACACCCAACGCCCGCCTGGCCGCCACGCGCTATCACCCGGCCTTGCTGGCCGTTGCCCGGGTGCGCCTGCTCGACCGCCGCTACGGGGTGGACAGCACCCTGACCCGCACCGCACTCGTCCATGCCCCAGACCCACGCGGCCTGGCGCGCTGGGAAGATCACCAGCAACCCGGCCTGCCGCTCGACCAGATCGAGCGCACGCCTGTCCCCCAGGCGCGTTTTGCGGCCCTGCTGCCACCCTTTAGCGAAACCCGCACCATGACCGCCATGCAGCGCGACTTTGCGGATTGGGCCTACCGCACCTCCAGCATTATGGCGCGCGCCAACACCGCGCTCAAAGTCTATGCCGGTCCCGATGTCTCACCCGCCGAATTCCGCACTGCATGCGCCGAGGCGGCCCGCGCCGGGCGCGATGCCGAAGCCGCCAAGGTGGCCGCCCAATTTGAGCGAAAAAAGCTGCAAGTCTCTGACCGCCTGGAGCGTGAACGCCGCGAACTGCGCCAGGATGAAGCCGAACTGAGCCAGCGCAAATGGGAAGAAGGCGCCATGCATGTCGAAAACATCACTGGCTTGTTTGGGGCCAATCGCTCTACCCGGCGCCTGTCCACATCGCTGCTCAAACGCCGCCAGACCGAGCAGGCCAAAGCGGAGGTGGATGAGTCCATTGAGGCCATCCGGCAGTTTGAAGACCAGCTGCGTGACCTTGAGCAGCAGCACGCCCAGGCGGTGCAGGCAATCACCGATCGCTGGGCCGACCTGGTCAACGACATCACTGAGGTGACCGTCACCCCCAAAAAGACCGACATCTTCTTGCAGTATTTTGGGTTGGCATGGGCACCATTTTATGTGATCGAAACCGATGGCGAGACGTTTGAACTACCTGCTTTTGGAATGGTGTGACATGGAAACTTTTTACCTTTTCCTTGCGTCTGTGTTGTGGGGAACCGTTCACTCGTGGACGGCTTCGTTGGCATTCAAAACCCGGATGATGCGCGTCTTTGGCGAGGGCGCAACGCGCGGGTATCGCTTCGCTTACAACGTTTTCTCGGTCATTTCCATTATGCCCATCCTGTTCATGCTGGCACTGCTGCCCGACCGACCGTTCTATGCTGTACCTGCGCCGTGGCCGGTTGTTTTCCTTGCCTTGCAGGCCGTGGGCGCCACCCTGCTGGTGGTGGGCGTGCTGCAAACTGATACACTCAGTTTCATTGGGCTGCGCCAACTGGTGCAGTCGCCCGAAACGATCCAATCCGGGTTGGTGACGCGCGGACTGTACCGTTTTGTGCGCCACCCGCTCTACACCGCCGGGCTGGTTGTGTTGTGGTTCACGCCGCAGGTCTCGCTCAATCAATTTGTGGTTTATGCCATTTTTACGCTCTACATCCTTGTTGGGGCGTATTTCGAGGAGCGCAAGCTGCTGCGCGAATTTGGACAGGCGTATGCCGAGTACAAGTCACGCACGCCCATGCTTATCCCATTCTTAAGATGGAGTTAACGTTCATACAGTACGATTGGTTCACTGACCAATTGATTTAAGGTGAATTGACATGGGTTATACATTCGTCCGACAACCTCCTGCGCCGGTAAACCGGCAGGCGCCCGCGTTTATTGTACAGTTTTTGGTCTCGGTCATATCTGGCACGCTGCTCTTCCTGGTGGCGCTGACCAGCGTCACTTTTGGGTTTCAGGCTGTCAACGCGGGCAAAGTTTTCCCGGGTGTGACTGTGGCCGGGGTCGATATTTCAGGGCTCTCGCCCGAAGATGCTGCCGCGAAGCTGAGCCTTAACCTCATCTATCCTTACAGCGGGCGCGTGGTCTTTCGCGATGGCGGACAGGTGTGGGTGGCCACACCCGCCCAACTGGGCATGGTCTTTGACCCCAATGCCACTGCCCAGGCGGCTTACCGCATGGGACGCAGCGACAACCTGCTCATACGCCTGAATGACCAACTCAATGCCGCCCAGGTGGGCATCGATATTGCCCCTGTTATGATTTTTGACCAGCGGATTGCTTACAACTACCTGCAAACCCTGTCCGCGCAAATTGACCGCCCGGTGCTCGAAGCGCGCCTGACCATTAACGGCACCGATGTGATTGCCGAACCGGGGCAGGTCGGGCGCAGCCTGATGATTGACGGTACGCTGGTTTTTCTGAGCGCCCAATTGCAGACCTTCCGCGATGGCGAAGTACCGCTGGTCATCATCGAAACCGCCCCGGAAGTGCTGGATGTTACCCCTCAGGCCGAACTGGCCCGCCGCATCCTTTCTGCGCCAGTGGTGCTCACCCTGCCCAACGCCCAGCCCACCGACCCCGGCCCGTGGACGCTCGAGCCGATTGAAGTGGCAGCCATGCTCAAAGTGGAACGGCTCTCCAGCGCAGCGGGGACGGAATACCAACTGGCCATGGACGGACGCGCCATGCTCGAGCGCCTGCAAGATATCGCCCGACGTGTGGACCGCGACCCACAGAACGCGCGATTCATCTTCAACGATAACACCCGCCAGCTCGACCTGTTGGCCGAGTCCATCATTGGACGTAAATTACTTATCGAGCAAAGCTACGCGCGTATCAGCCAGGCAGTTCTGTCTGGCCAGCAAAATATCGAGCTGGCGGTGCAACTCAATGACCCCGATGTGCGCAGCGATGCCACTGCCGAATCGCTCGGCATTCGCGAGCTGGTAATTTCCCACACCTCCCACTTCCGGGGCTCCAGCGCTGCGCGCATGCAAAATATTCAGACAGCCGCCGCGCGCTTCCACGGGGTGCTGGTGCCACCCGGCGCGGTTTTTTCCATGGGGCAAACCCTTGGCGATGTCACCCTCGATAGCGGATTCGCCGAGGCGCTCATCATTTACGGCGGGCGCACCATTAAAGGGGTGGGTGGCGGCGTGTGCCAGGTGAGCACAACCTTGTTCCGAGCCGCGTTTTTTGCGGGCTACCCCATTGTTGAACGTTATGCGCATGCCTATCGTGTCTCTTATTACGAGCAAAACGCCTCCGGCATCGACCCTGCCCTGGCCGGGCTGGATGCCACCGTATATTTCCCGCTGGTCGATTTCAAGTTCAAAAATGACACGCCTTACTGGCTGCTGATGGAAACTTACTTCAACCCCAAAACCCAAACCCTCACCTGGAAATTCTACTCCACCAATGATGGGCGCAGTGTGCAATGGGGCACCAGCGGCTTGCTTAACGTACAGACAGCCCCCGAACCTGCCTTCCAGGAAAACCCCGACCTGGCCAAAGACCAGATCAAACAAGTCGATTGGGCCGCCGATGGAGCCAACGTGGAGGTGTGGCGGCGCGTGTTCCGCGATGGGCAGGTGCTTTACGACAGTGTTTTCCGTACCAATTACCAGCCGTGGCGCGCCATTTACGAATACGGCCCCGGCACCGAAAACCCACAAGACCTGGTCAAAACTGGCAATTAACCCGGGTGTGATAGAATTGGGGCTTGCCCTACCAAAGTTTTGGAGAAGTCCATGATCAATCAAGATTTGCTCGACATCCTGCGCTGCCCGGCCTGCGTCCGAGAAAAAGAAGGACGGCTGACCCTCACCAGGGATACCTGGCTGGTGTGCGCCGACTGTGGGCGAAAGTATCCCATCGTTGAAGACATCCCGGTCATGCTCATTGACGAAGGCGACAAGTGGGCTGCCACGACCGTGGAAGCCCTGCCCGTGCCGCCGCCTGCCCGCTAACATGCCCGCCCTGCAAGACCTGTTGGCCGCGCTCACCAGCGGCGATGATGACCGGGCCGAAGCCGCCGTGTCGCCTTTGGTCCAAATGGGAGACAGCGCCCTGCCAGACCTCGCCCGGCTTGCGTGCGCCAATGACCCCGATCATCGCTGGTGGGCCCTGCGCTGCCTGGCCCAGTTCGCAGACCCGCCGCTTGCACCATTCCTCGAATCACTTGATGATGCACAGGCTGAACTACGACAGTGCGCTGCCCTTGGCCTGGCGCACCATCCTGACCGCACCGCCATCCCGGCCCTTTCCCGCGCCCTGCAAGACCCCGACTCCCTGGTAGCCAGCCTGGCTGCCAACGCGCTCATCTCCCTGGGCGCCGAAGCCGTGCCTGCGCTGCTCGAAGCGCTCGAGCGTGGCGGATCAGTTGCCCGGCTCGAGGCTGCGCGCGCTCTCGGAATCATCCGCGATCCACGCGCCATCCCGGCCCTTATGAAAGCCATCTCGCAAGATTCGGCGCTGATGGCTTACTGGGCCGAGCAAGGGCTCGATAAAATGGGACTGGGCATGGTTTATCTCAAACCCGAATAAAAAATGAAAGATACCTTCACCAACCTTTTCAAGCGATTGCCAGTTTTGCCCATCGTCATGACCCTCGTTGGCATTGGTCTGGGCGTTGGGGCCTTTTCACTGGTGCGTGGTTTTGTTGCCACATCAACCATCCTCCAGTTTGAAGGCGTGGCCTTGCCCAGCTTCAACCCTTCTGAACCCCAGGCGGATGCCACGCCCCAGCCCGGTGAAGCGCCCATCCCACCTGGGGGTGGTGGCGCGCCTTCGCTGCAATTGCCAGCTCCGTGGGATGGCACCAGCCGCATTACCCTGCTGGTGATTGGGCTGGATTATGCCGACTGGTCGGCGGAACGCCGCGACGACCCCCCGCGCTCAGACACCATGATCCTGTTCACCATCGACCCGCTCAGCAAAACGGCCGGCATGCTGTCCATTCCGCGCGATATGTGGGTGGATATCCCCGGTTTTGGTTACGGCAAGATCAACACCGCCTATGCCCTGGGCGAAGCCTATAAAGTGCCCGGTGGCGGCCCGGCCATGGCAGCCAAAACCGTGGAGCAATTCCTGGGTGTGCCCATTCAGTATTATGCCCGGGTCGATTTCAAAGCCTTCGAAGAGTTTATCGATGAAATTGGCGGGGTGATCATCACAGTCGAAGAACCAATCACGCTGGTGCCGATCAATGCGCCCAAGCAAACACTGGAGCCTGGCACTTACAACCTGCCTGGTTACCTGGCCCTGGCCTATGCGCGTAATCGTAAAACCGAAGGTGGAGATGTAGACCGCGCCAAGCGACAGCAGCAGGTGGTTCTGGCCATCCGCAACCGCATTCTCGAGCCGCGCGTGCTCGCGCATGTCTTTGGCAACCCCATGAGCGTGTATCGCGAGGTGGCCAGCGGTTTGCAGACCAATCTCTCGCTCGATGATGCTGTGCGCCTGGGCGTTTTGGCCACCGGCATCCCGTTGGAAAGTATCAAGCGCGGCGTGATCGACTACGATATGATCACGATTACCAACTCGCCAGACGGCTTGTATGTGTTCAAACCGATTGCCGATAAGATCCGAATCCTGCGTGATGAAATCTTCACCACCGGCGGGCCGCTCAGCCCGGCCGCCCAGGGCGCAGATGCCCTGGCATTGCTCAAACTGGAAGGTGCGCGCGTGCTTGTCCAAAACGGTACTTACACTGAAGGGCTGGGCACACGCACCGCAGAGTATCTCACAGGGCAAGGCGTTAACGTAGCGGGTACTGGCAGCGCTGATGGATACTATGCCAGCACCACGGTGATTGATCTGACCGGCAAGCCCTATACGCTCAACTATTTTCGCCAGCTGTTTGGTATGAGCCAACCGGCGCAGTTCATCAGTCGCATCGACCTGAATGCCGGGTCCGACGTGATTCTCATCATCGGAGAAGATTGGGCCCGCACGAACCCCATGCCATAGCAAACCCTGCTAAACTTCAGCCGCCGCGCCTGTTTTAAGGGCGCGGCGGTTTTTTTGTAAGCGGGATTTAGTTCCCTGTGTTAGGGCTGCTTGAAGTTCAACTTCAACCCGCCAAAATACGCGCCGCCGTCGCTGTTGTTGCAGGTGGGCGCATACAGGTCAGTAACGCTGGCGCCGCCTGATGCAAAACGCAAAGTATATATCACGCCAGGGTTCATGCGGAAATCAGCGTAGCCATTGCCCAACTCGGGCTTCAGTCCGGTAAAAAAATGCTCTTCGCCGCTGTTCCAGGTGACGATCAGTTCAATGCCTGGCGCAGGCACATTGGCTGCATCGCGCACGAACACCTGTAACAGGCCGGGAATTTTCCCAGTTTCGCAAATCACATCTGCCGAGGTGAGCGCGAATGGGGCGCCAGGGGTGGCAGTGGGGGCGCGGGTGGGGCGCGGAATGGGCGTGTCGATGAAGCGCGCTGCAGCCGTGGATGAGGGTGCAGCGGTGATGGCAAAAGTGGGCGAGCCGCCTGGCTCGGGCGATTGCGTGAGGGTGGGTGAGGGGGACGGCGTGGGCGAAGCGGCAGCGGGTGGGGTCTCGCTGGGTAGTGCCTGGGTGGGCGCGGGTGGGAGTGTTGGACTGGCCGCGGGCGTTTCGATGCTGGACGGGGCGGGCTGCAAGCGGTCGGACAGCGCTTGCAGCAAGGCCGCGGCATCGCCGCTGGCATTGGCAGCCTGTTGTGCCACGGCCAACGCTGGGTTGGGGTCGCCCAACACAGAGAGGCGCACCCGGGCGCGTTCCAGGTCGCTGGTGCTGTCATAAGCGGCGGCAATCAGCAGCCGGTATTCATCTTTATAATCGGCGCGCAGGGTTTCTGGGGCGGTATTGACGTATTGCACCGGGAACAGCACCCAGGTGATGAGTAACCCCAGCACCAGCCCGAGCGTGGCGCCTGTCAGCAGGTAGAGTGGGAATTCACGTTGGGGTTTCATGGCGCGTTTCCTGGGGCTGGCTGGTAGGCGCGCAGGGCGGCGATGAGGTCTTCGATCTGGCGCAGGTCGAGCGTACCATACCCGGCCCGGCGGGCGTAGGTGAGGGCATCGGTGGCAATCTCCAGCGCGGACTGGCTGCCCAGACGGGCCAGGCGGCGCACGGCCAGGTCTGGGTCGTGCTCGCTCTGGTAAATCTCGGCTACCATTAGCGTGTAGTCGGCTTTGTAGGCCGGGTCCAGGCTGTCGGGGGTGGTATCGACATACGCAACCGGGCTGATGACCCAGCCATAGAGCAGGCCGAGCCCCAGCCCCACCAGGATGGCCAGGATGAATTGTATCCAACGTGACATGGGTTTATTTTGCCATAGAGACAGGCGGAGGGCAATAGGCGCAAAAATATCCGGGCAGGATACCGGCGGCACCCAGAATGACCTCCTTACCGTTGCTTCCTCTCGGACCTGGCGGGGTTCGCAGGTTTCTGCCGCGCCGGGCCTGCCCGGACGTGCGCAAGGATACCTTATTCGTGGGGGTGTGTCAACGTTGCCCGACGCTTGCTTTGGTCGTATACTGGTTGTATTGGAGGCAGATATGCAACAATTGCGCCTGGATTACATTCCGCCCATTATGCAAGACCCCAAGGCCGCACGGCTGAAAACGCACCTGATTGGGATGGTGGCCCCAGATTTGCAAAAACTGCCCTTTAAGGAACAGACGCGGGATAGGGTGCGCCAATTGTTGGAACAAGCGCTCACCCAACTCAAACTCGACCTGCCCGCGCCTTCGCGTGACCATATCCTGAACGATACCCTGGCAGACCTGGTGGGGTATGGCCCGTTGGAGTATCTGCTGGCTGACCCGGACATCAGCGAGATCATGATCAATGGCGCACACCTGACCTTTGTGGAGAAGATGGGTGAGGTGTTTGAAACCGATATCCGCTTTGCGGATGATTCTCACCTGGTGCGCATCATCGACCGCATCCTGCACCCGCTGGGGCGGCGGGTGGACTACGACAACCCCACCTCTGATGCGCGCCTGCCAGACGGTTCGCGCGTCAACGTCATCATCCCGCCGGTGGCGGTGGATGGCCCGCACCTGTCCATTCGCAAGTTCCTGACCACGCGCATGCAAATGGAAAATTTGATTACGTTGGGCACCCTCACCCCGTACATGGCCAAATTCCTCGAGGCGTGTGTGGTGGCGCGCCTGAACATCATTGTGACCGGCAACACCAGCTCGGGCAAATCCACCATGCTTAACATTCTTTCCAGTTTTATTCCCAACCACGAACGCATTGTTACCATCGAAGACGCTGTCGAACTACAGCTCAAGCAACGCCACGTGGTGCGCCTGGAGACAAAGCTGCCCAACACCGACGGGGTTGGCGCAGTCAACATCCGCGACCTGGTGCGCAATGCCCTGCGTATGCGCCCAGACCGGCTGGTGGTGGGCGAGGTGCGCGGGGGCGAGTCGTTGGACATGCTGCAAGCCATGAACACTGGACATAGCGGATCGCTGACCACCCTGCATGCCAACTCGCCGCGAGACGCCATCGCGCGCATGGAAACGATGGCGCTCATGTCGGGCATCGAACTGCCGGTCATTGCCCTGCGCCGCCAGATCGCCGCCGCCATCGATCTGATCGTGCACATGTCGCGCCTGCAGGATGGTGTACGAAAAGTAACCCAGATCACCGAGGTGGTGGGCATGGAAAGCGATATTGTCACCCTGATGGACATCTTCAAGTTTACCCAGACCGGTGTGAGCAGTGATGGCAAGGTGCTGGGTGAACTGAAAGCCACTGGCATCCGCCCGCAGTTCAACCCCAAGTTGGAAGTAGCCGGGTACAAGTTGGGCGGCGAGATTTTTGGCGCCGGGCTGTGAGCTCCCCTTGCCTGGCGTGATATAATGATTTTGTTCAAAAATAACAGGAGGACGCATGGAAATCTCTACCAAACAATACAAACATTGCGATGTGGTCTCTGTAACTGGCCGCGTGGACAGTGCAACCGCGCCCAAACTGTCCGAAACGCTCAATACGCTCAATGACGAAGGCCGCTTCAAAATCATCCTCGACATGAGCGGCACAGAGTACATGTCCAGCGCCGGTTTCCGCGCCATCCTGGCTGCCCATAAGAACTGCAAGCGCTACAACCGTGGCGAAGTGGTGCTGGCCCTCGTTCCGACGGTCATCTATGAAGCGTTCGAACTGACCGGCATGACCAGCCTGTTCAAATTCTTCGATGACATTACCGCCGCGGTTGGCAGCTTCTAAAACCTGACCGCCCGCCAGAATCTTCACACTTTGCCGCCCCAACCTTGCGTTGGTTGGGGCGGCTTTTGGGTTAGAATCGAAGCACCATGATGCAGCGAACTTTCCCGGCTCGTTTCGAAGAATTGGATGCCATGCGCGATTTCGTGGCCGAAGCGGCCCGTATGTTTGGCATGGATGCCCGCGGGGTCTACAACATCCAACTCGCAGTCGATGAAGCCGCCTCGAACATCGTCGAACACGCCTACAAAGACATTCCTGACGGCTTCATAGAGATTACCTGCCGGTCCGAACCGGGAGCACTGACCATTACCCTGCGCGATCAGGGCGAGTCGTTCGACCCTTCTGGGGTGGAGCATCCCAACCTGGAAACCGGGCTGGATGAGCGCACCATTGGCGGGCTGGGGTTGTTCCTCATGAGCAAATTGATGGACGAGGTGCACTTCCAATCCTTGCCGCAGACCGGGAACCTGCTCACCCTGGTCAAACGCAGCGCTACCCCGCCCGCGCCCACGCCGCCGCGCCGCAAACGCGCCGAGTGGCGCAGCATCCTCGACCTGGGCGGGCGCATGCTGGAGACTGAATCCTTCCTCGACCAGTGCCGCAGCATCGAAGATATTGCGGTCGAATTGACCGGCGGCGGGGCGCAATTATGGCTGGACGAATCATTCTTCCGCCTGCCCGATTGGACGGAGAGCGGTCTTTTTCCGGCTGTTCCCTCCGAAAAAACCGCCCGGCGCGCGCGTGAAAAGCGCCGCACCGTACGCGCCACCCAGCCTCCTGAAGATGTCGTGTCACTGCCCATCATTGCGCAGGAATTGCTCTTTGGCGTGCTCACTGTTCGGCGTGCGGCCCAAGACTCCTTTACGCGGCGTGAAATCCAATTGTTGGACGGACTGGCGCGTCAGGCGGGCGTTGCCCTGGTGGCTGCGCACCGCATTGCTGTCGAGCGCTTTCGTATGGAACAACTCAACCTGGTGCGCTCAGTGTCTTCACAAGTGGCCAACGTGCCCGATGTGGACGAACTGGCCAGCCGCGTCACGCGTCTGATTCAACTCACGTTCAAATATTACTATGTGGCCATTTTTACCTTCGAGCCGGGGCAGCAGGCCCTCACTTACCGGGCAGGGGCTGGGGCTGTGGCTCGCCGCCAGGGCGCGCCTTCGCCGGCCCTGACAGTTGCGCTCGGGCAGGGGCTGATTGGACTCGCCGCCGAGTGCGGGCAAGAAATCCTCAGCAACGATGTCAGCCAGGAGCCGCGCTTCCGCCACATTGACAGCCTGCCTGAAACACGCTCGGAGGTGGTGCTGCCGATCAAGAACGAAAACCGCGTGCTGGGCATACTGGATGTGCAGTCGGACCAATTGCACGCATTCCACCCCAACGACCTGCTCATCCTGCGCGCCCTGGCTGACAGCATCTCCATCGCGCTTGAAGGTGCGCGCCTTTATACCACCCTGCGCCGCCGTGCCGACCTGCTGGAAGTGGTTGCCGGGGTTGGGCGGGCAGTCACATCCATCCTCGACTTGCGAACCATGATGGAAACCGTGGCCGAACTGGTCTTTGAGCGCACCGGCTACCCGTATGTTCACTTGTTCACGGTGCATCCCAACCGCCGCCAGGTCCATTACCAGGCCGGGGGCGGCGCCCGCAGCGCTGCGCTGGATGGTTACATCCTGAACCTGGATGAATCGGAAGGGCTCATTCCGTGGGTGGCGCGCAATGGGCAAACGGTGCTGGCAAACGATGTCAGCCGCGAGCCGCGTTACCGTCCTTCTCCTTTTCCACCCACCAACACCCAATCCGAATTAACCGTACCGCTCATTTTCAACAAAGAGGTGGTCGGCGTACTCGACATCCAGTCGGATGTGAAAAACGCCTTCACTGAAGAAGATCGACTGCTTTTTGAGGCGCTGGGCGAGTTCGTCGCTGCAGCCATCCACAATGCCGACTTGTACCGTTCCGAACAGTGGCGCCGCCAGGTAGCCGACAGCCTGCGCGAAGTGGCCGGCTTGCTCTCGGCCAATGCCAGCCTCGAAGAAGTGCTCGACCGCATCCTGACAGAACTGGAGCGCAACCTGCCCAGCGACATTGCGGCCATCTGGCTGTTGGGTGAAGATGATATGTACCTGGCCGCAGTGCATGGGGCCAGGGCCGCAGATGTGGAGATGTCGCGCCGCGCGTATGCCGAATCCAATGCCTGGCTCATGCGTGCCCTGCTGGCCCGCCAGCCGCTTATCCGCCGCGAGGCAGACTCACCCGGTCCCTCTGGCATTGCTGGCGGCTTCTCATCAGATTACTCGTCCATCGCCGCCCCCTTGCGCATCGGCGACCAGGCCGTGGGCGTGCTCAATCTCTCGCACCACACCCCTGGCCGCTACGGACACGAAGCCCAGGCCATGGTGACCACCTTTGCCAGTTATGCCGCTGTGGCCATCGAGAACGCCCGCCTGTATGATTCCGCTCAGGAGCAGGCCTACGCTTCGGCGGCCCTGTTGCAGATCGCCCAGGCGGTGGTCAGCCTGTCCGAATTGGATGACATCCTCTCCACCATCGTGCGTGTCCTGCCCATCCTGGTTGGTGTGGAGCGTGCAGCCATTTACCTGTGGGATGCCGATGCCGGGATATTGCAACCGGCCCAGCAATACGGGCTGCCCGAAGAACTGCTGCCCGTACTGTGGCGCACCCTGCCCCCCGCCAGCTTCCCGCTCCTGGCTTCCGCCATCGAGAGTTTCCAGCCAGCCCTCAGCCTCGAAGCCCACCTTGGGCCCGAAAACTGGACCAACCTGCTGCCTCCTGACACAGCGGACACCGAATACATCCTGCAGGCAGATGACCGCCTGCTGATGGCCTTCCCGCTCAACATCAAAGATGCGCTCTTTGGTGTGCTGCTGGCCGAAGAAGCCGTGGGCGGGCGGCGCTTCCGCAGCCGGCGTGTCGAGATCTTGACCGGCGTGGCCCAACAAGCCGCCATGGCCATCCAGAACGACCGCTTCTTGCAAGAAAGCCGCGCCCGTGAGCGCCTGGAAACCGAAGTGCAGCTGGCCCGGCAGATCCAGCAGACCTTCATCCCCACCACTTTGCCCACCTTCCCGAGTTGGACCCTTTCCACCCTGTGGCGCACGGCCCGCCAGATGGGCGGTGATTTCTTCGACATATTCGAACTGCCGGGCAAACGCCTGGGATTGTTCATTGCCGATGTGGCCGACAAGGGAGTGCCCGCGGCCCTGTTCATGGCCCTCACGCGCACCCTTGTCCGCGCCGCCGTAACCGAAATCGCCGCTCCCGGCCAGGCCCTCCAGCGCGTCAACCGGCTGCTCTACCCGGACACCGAGCAGGGTATGTTCGTCACCGCTTTCTATGGCGTGCTGGACACCGAAACCGGATTGTTCACCTATGCCAACGCCGGCCACAACCCCCCATTGTGGGTGCGTCCCGGCGGCGCAATAAAGCGCCTGACCCGCACCGGCATGGCCCTGGGCGTGATTGAGGATTTGGACATCCACCAACACTTCATCACTCTCGCGCCTGGGCATGCGCTGCTCATCTACACTGATGGCCTCACCGAGGCTTTCTCGCCGGATGGCGCATTGTTCGGTGAGGCGCGCCTCATCGAGACGGTTCAGGGCCCGGGCATGGATACCGCGGCAGACATGGTCGAGCAGATCGAGGATGTGGTCAACGCTTTCATGGGCGGCATCCCCCCGGCCGACGACCTGACCATGGTGGTCATCAAGCGTAATCTCCAGGCAGCCTGACGCATTATTTACCGCGAACACAGCCTCCATAAAGCGAAAGTGCGTTGCACTTTCCGTAAATTCCCTGTTGACTTTTTTATTTTTGGTGCAATAATATTTTCAGCACTTGTCTCCACGCGGGGCGAGTGTTTATTCTTAGGCTTAGCCATAGCCGCCCATTTCCATGCCTTTGGAGGAGAAAAATGAAACAGATCGTTCGGATTTTTTCTGTAGCACTGGTCATTGCGCTTGCATTGGGTTTGTTTGGCCCTTCCAGCGCCTACAGCAGCCCTGAAAACGGCAAAGTGCGCGTTATGGTGCAGTTTGTGCCTGGCGCGCGCGGCAACGTAGAGAATGCCCTCAACGGTTTGGGCGCTGACTTCCACTACGCTTTCGATGAACTGAATACTTTTGTTGTGTCCCTTCCCTCGGCTGCGCTCGATGGCATCAGCCGCAACCCGAATGTTGTTCTGGTCGAAGAGGATGCCCCGCGCTACCCAATCGGCGTCACCCGGTCGGTGCAGGCTGTTTCCCTGCCCAGCCAGGTGGTGCCTTACGGCATCGATATGGTGCAAGCCCGTGATGTGTGGGATGCTGACAAAAATGGTGTGGTTGATTCCGGCGCTGTCACTGCTTCGAACCGCAAAATCTGCATCATCGATTCGGGCTATTACACCGGTCATGAAGACCTGCCAGGCGGTGTCAGCGGCTTTAACGGTAACCTGGCCTGGAACCAGGATGGCGATGGGCACGGCACGCATGTGGCCGGCACCATTGCCGCCATGAATAACGCCCTGGGCGTGGTGGGTGTAACCCCTGGCACAGTGCAGCTCTACATCGTGCGCGTATTTGGCGATAGCGGCACCTGGGCCTATTCCTCGACCCTCATCGATGCCGCCTACAAGTGCCGCGATGCCGGGTCCAATATCATCAGCATGAGCCTGGGTGGCGGCCGCGCCAACAATACTGAGCGCAACGGCTTTGCCACCCTGTACAACACCAACGGCATTCTGTCCATTGCAGCCGCTGGCAATGATGGCACAACCGCTTTGTCCTACCCCGCTTCGTACGACACAGTCGTTTCGGTGGCGGCCATTGACAGCAGCAAAGCCTGGGCCACCTTCTCGCAGTACAACAGCCAGGTGGAGCTGGCCGCGCCCGGCGTGGGCGTGCTCAGCACCGTGCCTTATGTAGATAGCACCACCCTCACCGTGGGTGGTGTGACCTACGCAGCCAGCCACATTGAATTTTCTGCACGCGGCACAGCCAGCGCCGCGTTGGTGAGCGGCGGGCGCTGTTTGGCCACCGATGCGGCTTGGGCTGGCAAGGTGGTGCTGTGCGAACGCGGCGACATCTCCTTCTACGACAAGGTCCGCAACGTGCAATTGAGCGGCGGCGCGGCTGCGGCCATCTATAACAACGTGCCGGGTCCCTTCAGCGGCACACTGGGTAATGGCAACACCTCCACCATCGTGGGCATCAGCCTCAGCCAGGAAGACGGCCTGTTCCTGGTCGCCAACCGCCTCGGGCAGACGGCTACAGTCTCCAGCACCTACACCGCCCCGGCCAGCGGCTACGAGTACTATGACGGCACTTCGATGGCCACCCCGCATGTCTCGGCTGTCGCGGCCCTGGTGTGGAGTGCCAAGCCCACCGCCACCAACGCCGAGATCCGCACCGTGCTCCAGCAAACCGCCCAGGACCTGGGCGCCTCCGGGCGCGATGTGTACTATGGTTTTGGTCTGGTTCAAGCCAAGGCAGCCATCACTGCCCTTACAAGCGGCGGTGGCGGCGGCACCAATTTCCTGCATGTCGATGCACTAACGGCCACCAAGTCGGTCAAGGGCAACCGCTGGAGCACCACAGTTACCATCCGCGTGGCTGACCAGAACAATGCGGTTGTTTCGGGCGTGGTGGTCAGCGGTACATTCAGCGGCGCGGCCAATGGCGGCGTCTCGTGCACCACCGGCACGGCGGGTACCTGCTCGGTCACAGCCAGCAACATGACCGGCGCCAGCGTCACCTACACCGTTACCAACCTGGCCAAGACCGGCTACGCCTACAATTCGGCCGCCAACAAGGTCACGAGCATAACAGTCACCAAATAACCCTGTTTGTAGATGTCTGGGACCGGGGCAGACTTGCGCTGCTCCGGTCTTTTTCTTGACCCCAACTGCCATACACGCTACAATCAGCCCGCCCAACCCATCCCCAGGCGGAACCCATTATGTTTGAAAATCTCACCAACCGACTCAACCAGGTCTTCGATCAACTCAAACGCCGCGGCAAACTGACCGAAGAGGACGTCGATAAGGCCATGCGCGAGGTGCGCCTGGCCCTGCTCGAAGCCGATGTGCACTACAGCGTGGTCAAAGACTTTGTGGCCCGCGTGCGCCAGCGCGCCATCGGCGCCGAGGTGTCGCGCGCGCTCAACCCGGGCCAGCAGATCATCAAGATCGTGCATGAAGAGTTGATCGGCACCCTGGGCGAACCGGCCCCGCTCAACCTGAGCGGCCCGCGCCCGCGCGTGCTCATGCTGGTGGGTTTGCAGGGCTCTGGCAAGACCACCGCGGCTGGCAAACTCGCTAAACTGTTGCGCGCCAAAGGTGAGCGCGTGCTGCTGGTGGCTGGCGACCCCTACCGCCCGGCGGCCGTGCAGCAACTGCAGCAACTGGGCCAACGTGTGGACGTGCCCGTGGTGGCCGAGTCCGGGGTCAAGCCGCCAGAACTGGCCGCCAAGGCTTTCAGCCAGGCCGACAAGGGTGGCTACACCATCATGATCATCGACACAGCCGGCCGCTCCCAACTCGACCAGCCCCTCATGGACGAGCTGCGCGCCATCACCAAGAAAGTCACCCCGGTCGAAACCCTGCTGGTAGTTGATTCGATGATTGGACAGGAAGCCCTGCACGTGGCTGAAGGTTTTCGTGATACCGTCTCCATCACCGGATTGATATTGACCAAAATGGACGGTGATGCCCGTGGCGGCGCGGCCATCTCCATCCGCTCGGTGACGGGTGTGCCCATCAAATACCTCAGCACCGGCGAAAAACTCGACGCGTTGGAAACCTACGACCCCGGGCGGCTTTCCTCGCGCATCCTGGGTATGGGCGATGTCATTGGTCTCATCGAAAAGGCCGAAGCAGCTTTCGATTCCCAGACGGCTCAAAAACAGACCGAGCGCATGCTCAAGGGCCAGATGAACCTGGAAGATTTCATCGAGCAATTGCGCAACATTCGCAAAATGGGGCCTATCAGCCAGATCCTGGAAATGTTGCCCGGTGGCATGGGGCAGATGGCGCGCCAGATTGACCCGCGTGACGCAGAGCGCAGCATGAAGCAAACCGAAGCCATCATCAACTCCATGACGCGTCATGAGCGCCGCAACCCCGATATTCTCAATGCCTCACGCCGCCGCCGCATTGCGGCCGGGTCGGGCACTGAAGTGCAGGATGTCAACCGGCTGATGAAACAGTTTCGCGAAATGCAGAAAATGATGAAAACCCTGCAAAAGACAGGCAGCAAGGGCTTGCCGCGCATGTTTGGTTAGGGCTTTTCATTAATAACTTCATAAGGTAAAATAATCGTTCTCAGGCTTCCAGCCTTGCGGGGCGCGCCCTTTCGCGCACCCCTCTCCCCGCCGCGCTGTCGCCAACCATTGGAGGGCGCATGCTTCGGGCACACCCGGTGCCCCCCGCTGCGTTCGTCAAACAAAAACAAGAAAAAGGAGTAAGTCAGTCCCATGGTTCGCATTCGTCTACGTCGTGTCGGCTTGAAGGCCCAGCCTTCGTACCGCATTGTGGTTGCCGACAAAGAAAGCCCGCGTGATGGCCGTTTCATCGAAATCATTGGTTACTACAACCCACGTATCGAGCCGGCTTCCATTGTTATCCAGGAAGACCGCGCGTTCGACTGGATGAGCAAGGGCGCCCAGCCCAGCGACTCGGTTGCGCAGGTTTTCAAGTCTTCAGGTACGTTGGATCGCTTTGCGCGCTTGAAGAAAGGTGAATCTCTCGAGACCTTGCTGGCAGAAGCCAAGGCTGCCGAGGCTGCGCGCAACACCACCAACAGGACCCGCCGCGATTAACCCAGGCCTGCTAGTCCGGGAGCGCCGTCAGGCGCACCCGGACTGTTTTACAGAGAGGTGTAATGAAGGCACTCACCGAATATATTGCCAAAGCGCTGGTCGATGACCCCGATTCTGTCAAGGTTGAGCAAGTTCGCCACGGTAATCGTGTTCGCCTCGAACTAAGCGTCTCGAAGCAGGATATGGGGCGCGTCATCGGACGAGGCGGTCGGGTTGCCAACGCCATTCGCATTTTACTCAGGGTTGCGGCCGAACGTGAAGACCAGCAGGTGACCCTGGATGTGATCGAACCCTGATGTCTGAGGATACCGCGCCGAAAAGCGCAACCCAACCAGGCTCGCCAGCAAAGGGCGAGCCTGTCTATTTGGCTGTTGGCCTGCTGCGCCGCCCGCATGGCGTGCGCGGCGAGTTGTTGATGGATGTGCTGACAGACTTCCCTGAGCGACTGCGCCCGGGAACGTGGCTTTTGGTGGGCGAGCAACACACCAAAATGAAACTGGACCGCGTGCGCGGGCATAAAGATGGATTGCTGGTGGGGTTTAGCGGGGTCGATACACCAGAAGCCGCCGGGTTGTACCGCAACACCGTGGTTTTTGTCACCGCCCGCGACCGCCCTGCGCTGCCTGATGGCGCTTACTACCATCACCAGCTTTTGGGATTGAACGTGGTTGAACAGGACGGGCGCAACCTGGGTGTGCTGGCTGAAATCCTCGAAACCGGCGCCAATGATGTGTTTGTCATTGCGAAACCCGGTGGCGGCGAATTGCTCGTTCCGGTTATCCCTGATGTGATCATCGAAATCTCCCCACAAAAGCAATCCATTTGTGTGCGCCTGCTGCCTGGGCTGGAAGGCGACACAGAAACCGCCTGAGGCGCCCGACGATGACCGACGAGCGTTTGTACTGGGTGGGGTTCAGCCGTATCAAGGGCATTGGGGCGGTACGCTTCCAATCGCTGCTGATGCATTTTGGCAGTGCGCAGGCGGCCTGGGCGGCATCGCCCGCACAATTGGCCTCTGCCGGCTTGAGCTTGAAGTTGATCGAACGGTTGGTTGCAGCCCGGGCTGGCATAGACCTGGCGGCTTATGGAGATCAGGTAGCGGCCCAGGGCATTACCATCCTCACCTGGGATGACCCACAATACCCGCCCCGCCTCAAACAGATCAGCCAGCCGCCGCCTGTCTTATACCTGCGCGGCGCGGTAACCCCCGAAGATCACTGGGCGGTGGCCATTGTGGGTACGCGAGCGGTCACCTCGTACGGACGCCAGGTAACCGAAGAACTGTCCACCGTGTTGGCCCGCAATGGCGTGACAGTGGTAAGCGGGCTGGCGCGCGGTGTGGATGCCATTGCCCACGCGGCGGCCCTCAAGGCAGGGGGGCGAACCCTGGCCGTGCTGGGATCGGGGGTCGATAAAATTTACCCGCCAGAGCATCGCGGCATGGCCGAGAAAGTCATGGACCGGGGCGCGGTCATCAGCGATTATGCCCCCGGCACCCCGCCAGACAGCAGCAACTTCCCACCACGTAACCGCATTATCAGTGCGCTCTCGCTGGCCGTGGTGGTGGTGGAGGCGGCTGAAACCAGCGGCGCCCTAATTACCGCCGACTTTGCAGCCGAGCAGGGCCGTGATGTGTTTGCCGTGCCGGGCAACATCTTTGCCCCGCAGAGCAAGGGCGCCAACGCCCTCATCGCCAACGGCGCGCGCCCGCTGCTGCAACCGCAGGATGTGCTGGCAGCGCTCGACTTGAGCCGCAATGTGGCACGCCGCGAGGTGCGCAGGATGGTGCCAACTGATGCAACTGAATCCATGTTGTATAATGCGCTCCAGAACGAGCCCCTGCATGTCGATGACCTGCGGGCACTGACCGGCCTGCCGATCGAAAAAGTTTCGGCCGCGCTGACCCTCATGGAACTTAAAGGCTTGGTGCGCCAGGTGGGCGGGATGAATTACATGGCAGTGGGCGAACCCCCTGCTGAATACGGGACCTGATTTTATGCCTCAACACACTTATGCAGTCATCATGGCCGGTGGGGGGGGCACGCGCTTGTGGCCGGTATCGCGCAGCAACCGCCCCAAGCAACTGCTTCCGCTGATTGCCGATGAAACCCTCTTCCAGGCCACGGTTGCGCGGCTCGAGGGTGCCTTTATGCCAGACCACATTTACGTGGTCACTGTGGCTGCACACGCCGATGCGCTGCGCAGCCAGGCACCGCATATCCCCCTGGAAAACTTCCTTATCGAGCCGGCCCCACGTGGTACGGCCTCGGTGGTGGGTCTGGCGGCAGCCGTGCTGCATGCCCGCGACCCGCAGGCGGTGATGTGCGTTTTCCCATCAGACCATTACATCCATAATCGTGACCTGTTCATCCTCGTGCTGCGCGTAGCAGTAGATGTCGCCAGGCGCGATTACCTGGTGACGCTTGGCATTACGCCCACTTATCCGGCCACCGGGTATGGGTATATCCAGCGCGGGCAGCCCCTGCCCGAAGATTTTGGCTACCCGGTGTATCAAGTGCAACGATTCAAAGAAAAACCCGATGAAGGCGCCGCGCGTGAGATGTTCCGCGGGGGCGACCATTCGTGGAACAGCGGCATGTTCATCTGGAAAACAGAGCGCATCTTGTCCGAAATTGCGGTACAAATGCCTGCGCTGAGCGCCGCACTGGATCAGATAGCTGCCGCTCCGCAGCGCGCTGCGGCCATCGAGGCGGTGTGGCACGGGCTGGCGACCGAGACAATCGATTATGGCATTATGGAAAAGGCCCGGCGTGTGGCTTTGCTGCCTGCGGGCGGGCTGGAGTGGAGCGATGTGGGGGCATGGGATTCGCTTTTTGATGTGCTGATGCCCGATGAAAATGGCAACATCGTCTTCAGCGGCCAGCACATTGCCCTGGATACCGACAAGTCGCTGGTGTACGGCAACCGCGATGGCCGCCTTATTGTCACCATTGGGGTCGAAGACTTGATCATTGTCGATGCAGGCGATGTGCTGCTGGTCTGCAACGTCAATGATGCGCAAAAGGTGAAACAGGTTGTTTCCATGCTGCGCGCCAACGGGCGTGAACAGTACATATAAAAATATTCCAGTTGGATTAGAATAACGACGCAGGTGCAGAACACCACCCCGGGAGGTTTACTGACTATGGAAGCCTACTGCATGAAGTGCAAGAAAAAACAGGAGATGCTCGAGCCCCAGCCCGCTTTCAACAAGGCGGGCGCGCCGGTGATGCGTGGCAAATGCCCGGTGTGCGGTACCGCGCTCTTCCGCACCGGGCGCACCGAGGCGCACGAAGGGATGACAGCCCCTGCGCGCGAGGAAAAACGCTCGGGCAAGCTGGTGATTGTTGAATCCCCGGCGAAAGCACGCACCGTAGGGCGATTCCTTGGCAAAGGCTACACTGTCAAAGCTTCGGTGGGACATGTGCGCGACCTGCTGCGCTCACAGCTGTCGGTCGATGTCGAAAACCATTTTGCGCCCAAGTACCGCGTCCCCAAAGAGAAAAAAGAAGTAGTCAAAGAACTTAAGCAACTCGTCAAGACCCACGAAGAGATCTTCCTGGCCACCGACCCCGACCGCGAAGGTGAGTCCATCTCGTGGCACCTGATGGAAGCCGCACAAATCGACCCGAAACGGGCCCGGCGCGTCACCTTCCACGAAATTACCGAACCGGCCATTGCAGAGGCCTTTGGTCACCCGCGTGAAATTGACATGAACCTGGTCAATGCCCAGCAGGCACGCCGTGTCCTTGACCGCCTGGTGGGTTACAGCATCAGCCCCATATTGTGGGAGAAGGTGCGCGGGCGGCTTTCGGCAGGACGGGTGCAATCGGTTGCGCTGCGCCTGATCGTGGAGCGTGAGCGCGAGATCGATGCGTTCATTCCACAGGAATACTGGACGGTGGGCGCCGAACTCAAGCCGCAGGGCGGCAAAGCCCGCAGTAATTACCTCACCCGTTTGGCCCGCATTGACGACAATGAGGTGGAACTGACCTCTGAATCCCAGGTGCGCCCGCTGCTTTTAGACCTGGAGCAGGCCGCCTATACGGTTTCGCGCATCAAGCGCGGCGAAAGGCGGCGCAAACCGGCCGCCCCGTTCATCACCTCCACGTTGCAGCAAGAGGCTTCGCGCCGCCTGGGGTACACTGCCAGGCGCACCATGGCGCTTGCGCAGGGGCTGTATGAGGGTATCGACGTGGGTGAAGGCGGCGCAACCGGTCTCATCACATACATGCGCACCGACTCAACCAATATTTCGGACCTGGCGCGTGATGAAGCCCGACGCTACATTGCACAGCGCTATGGCAACGACTTCCTGCCGTCCCAGGCCCCCGAGTACAAGACCCGCGCCGCCAATGCACAGGAAGCTCACGAGGCCATCCGCCCCACATCGGTTTTGCGCGACCCGGAAAAGGTGAAGCCCCATCTCGAACCGGCCCAGTTCAAACTGTACCAACTCATCTGGCAGCGATTTGTCGCCTCGCAGATGGAATCGGCGTTGTATGACACCCTTAGCGTGGAAGTGACCGGGCAGACCAGCGAACACGCCTATTTGTTCCGCGCGGCCGGATCATCGGTGCACTTCCCGGGTTTTCTCACCGTTTATGAAGAAACCCGCGATGAAGATGCCAAAAAGGATGATGATGAAATGGGCGCACGCATCCCGGCGGAACTGGTGGAAGGACAGATGCAGGAACTGCTGCGCCTGATTCCGGAACAGCACTTTACCCAGCCGCCCCCGCGATATTCTGAGGCCACCCTGGTGCAGTCACTCGAAAGTCACGGCATTGGGCGTCCATCCACCTACGCGCCCATCATTTCCACCATTCAGGATCGCGGCTACGTGGTGCGCCTGGACAAGCGACTCGAACCGACCCAAACCGGGCTGCTGGTAAATGACCTGATGACGCAATACTTCCCAGAGATTGTGGACCTGAACTTTACGGCCCGCATGGAGGCAGACCTGGATAAGGTGGCCGCCGGAGACTCGGATTGGGTGGGCGTGATGGGCGCCTTCTACGGCCCATTCGAGCAAAAGGTCAGAACCGCACAGTCCGAGATGCCCGTCACCAAGACCGGCCCCGAGCCCGTTGGGCGCGACTGCCCGGAATGCGGGCAGCCGCTGGTCATCCGCTACGGGCGTTATGGCAAATTCATCTCATGTTCCGGTTTTCCCACATGTCGCCATACCGAGCCGTGGCTGGAGAAGATTGGCGTGACCTGCCCCAGGGATCACGGGGATGTCGTCGAACGTAAAACCCGCAAGGGTCGCCTGTTCTATGGATGCGCCAATTACCCAAACTGCGATTTCACCTCGTGGAAGCGCCCACTGCCGGCGGCGTGCCCCAATTGCAAAGGCTTGCTGGTGTTTGCCAACAAGCGCGAGGCCCAGTGCATTGACTGCCAGGAATCATTCTCGCTGGAAAATGTATTGACCGAAACCGTCTGATTGCCCAAAGAGGAACTGAACACCGCCATCGACGCCCCAAAGCGGGTTGATGGCGGTGTTTTGTTGCTGCTCCTTTTGGGCTTATGCAGCAAGTTGCGCTAAACCCATGTCCGGCGGCGCATCCAAAAATACATGCCAACAGGCACCACAATTACGGCGGCCAGGGTGAGGTAAAAAACAGCGCTGCTGGTCCAGGGTAGTTGTGGCGGCTCGGCGGCAAAAAAATTCATGCCGAAAAAGCCAACAACAAATGTCAACGGCATGAACAGGGTGGTGATGATGGTCAGGGTTTTCATGACTTCATTCATGCGGTTATTCACCACAGAAAGGTAAGTATCCAATGCGCCGCTGACCAGGTCGCGCATGCTTTCGTTGATGTCGTGCAGGCGCACCAGGTGATCGTAAATATCGCGGAAGAAAACCCGGTCTTGCGGGTCGATGACGGCATAATCATCGCGGGCCAATTTGTTGAGCACCTCGCGCTGGGGGGTGAGGATGCGGCGCATCGACAGCAGTACGCGCTTGAGGGCGAACAGCCGCGCCAGGGTGTCGGGTTCAGGCCGATTGAAAACCTGGTCTTCCATGCGGTCGATTTCATCATCGATGTGTTCGATGGCGGGCCAGTAATCCCCGACCAGCTCGTCGATGATCTTGTAGAGCAGGTGATCGGGCCCCTGCGCGGTGTAGCGTTTGTCGCGGAAGCAGGCGTCGCGGGCTTTTTCGATGGGGGTGATGGTTTCATCGTGGTGGGTGACCACATAGTTCCTGCCGAGGAAGACATCCAGCTCGCGGGTGGTGGCTTCCAGTGCGCCATTGCCCTCAATTTTCATGGCATTGAGCACCACGTAAATGTAATCACCCCAGTCATCTATTTTTGGCGTGTGGGTTTCTGCCAGGGCGTCATCCACTGCCAGCGGGTGGAAGCGGAAGATGCCGGTCAGGATCGATTCGGCCGAGGGGTCGGGCTCGTTGTCGAAATCGACCCACAACAGGGCTTTTGGATTCTTGAGGATGGCAGCGAAATCCTTGACAGGAATATTTTCACGCAGCGCTTCACCGGGAATGTAGCAAAGGGTACGGATCATGGCACCTCCGGGTTTGTTGATGTAAAGCAGAGTTGAATAAAGTGAATAAATAAATCAATAATGTTGAAATATTTCATTGACATTTTGAATAATTGACGTATAATCTTAATGGCGCTCGATATGCATCCATGCTTGTTGAGACTGATTTTATCCGCAAAGCAGCCCAAAAGCCAGCCTGCCGGGCTGCATCGCGAAACCAGGAGGCAGAATGAACCATTCCCTCACCCGATGCCCGGTCTGCGAAAATGAATTGACCGTCACGCGCCTGCATTGCCAGGTGTGCGAAACAACCCTCGAAGGGCGTTTTTCGCGAGGGCCGTTTGCCCATCTTTCCAGTGAGCAGCTCGATTTTGTCGAAACGTTTATCCGCTGCGAAGGCAAGATCACGCGCATGGAGTCCGAAATTGGACTGTCCTACCCCACCATTCGCAACCGGCTGCACGAGGTCATCCGTGCCCTGGGGTACGAACCTGGAAAAGAGGAGCAGCCAGACCCGACGGTGATTTCAGAAGACAAGCGCCGCCAGGTGTTGGAAGACCTGGATGCCGGGCGCATTTCTGCCGCAGCGGCCATGCGCATCTTACAAGGAGATATGCCATGAAACAGGCGCTCATTCCGTTGCCGCATAACCCGCGGCTGGTTGTGGTCGACAAGGTGACAGGCGACCTGCAGGTGGTTGGTTGGGACCGCGCCGAGGCCTCGGCAAAGACTGATGGCGACCGGGTGGAACTAACCTTCGAGAATGAAGTGCTGACCGTCACCTGCAATGGCGCGCTGATCCTGTACATGCCGGGGGCATCTAGCTTGCAGGTTTCGAGCATAGACCGCGACCTGGATCTGCGCGCTGTGACCGGCGATGTGCGCATCGAAAACATTGGCGGAGACGCCCAGGTGCGCAATGCCGGGCACGTTTCTATAACCAATGTCTCCCGCGATTTGAATGTGCGAAACATTACCGGAAATTTTTTGTGTGTCAATGTGGGCGACGATGCGTCCATTCGACAGGTGCAAGGCGCAACGAGCCTGGGCAATATAGCTTCAGACTTGTACCTGCGCGAGGTGGGTGGCAGTGTCGATGCGCTGGCCGGGTCCGATGCGGTCCTGTACCTCCAACCGCAGGCAGGGCAGACCTATACCATAAAGGCAGGCGGCGATCTGTTGTTGCGTGTGGATGGCGCGGTGGATGCGGCCTTCACCCTGGCAGGCGGCGGGTTGGATTCCATACGCGTCGATCTGCCAGGCGTTGGATCGGTTGAAGGCAGCGCCATGCAATCTTTTACATTAGGCAATGGGTTGGCAGCCATTAACCTGACCGCAGGCGGCGATGTGGTGGTGACCAGCCGCGCCGACGAATGGGAGTCCAAGATCGAATTTGACTCCTATTCGCGCGATTTTGGTTTCAACCCAGGCGAATTCACTGCCAACCTGGGCGACCGGATTGCCCAGCGCGTGGAGGAAGCCACACGACAGGCCGTGCGCCAGTCGCAGCGCGCAGAGGCGCACACTGAGCGCGTACAGCGCAAAGTGGAGGCCGCCATGCGCCGCGCCGAAGAGAAGATTCGCGCGGCAGAGCGGCGCTCGATGCACATGGGCTTTTCGTTTGGCCGCCCTGCCAGCGACTCTTCGCGCCCGCCTGCGCCGCCCCGCCCACCCGCCCCACCCAGCGAACCGGTTTCGGATGCGGAGCGCCTGGCCATTTTGCGCATGCTGCAAGAAAAGAAGATTTCCCTGCAGGATGCCGAAAAGCTCCTGGCAGCTCTCGAAGGAAAATAGGAGGTTGTGCGATGACCGACAGCGAACGCGAACACGTGCTGCGCATGATCGAGGATGGCACGATCTCTGCCGAAGAAGGCCTGCGCCTGATGCAAGCCCTCGAGGCCGCCACTCCCGATGATGCCGGGGATGCGGCCGAAATTGTGGTGAAGGCGCCTACGCCACCCCCGCCGCCCGCCAGCGACGAATCGACCAAGCGCGAATTCCAGGCGCGGGTCAACCGCCTGCGCCGACTGTGGCTCATCCCATTGGTGCTGGGCATCGCCTGTGCTGTCCCAGGCGCGTGGTGGATGTACCAGAACGTGCAAGCCGGGCTGAATGGCTGGTTTATTTTCCCGTTTCTGTTCTTCCTGCTGGGCGTCGGGCTGATTGCCCTGGGCGCCGGCAGCCGAACATCACGCTGGATTTACGTCAATGTCAAGGAAAAAGAGGGCGGCAAGCCGCGCCGCATCGTGTTTGCGTTTCCCATCCCCACCGAACTTATTCGCTGGGGCGTCAAAAATTTTGGGCACAGCATGCCTGACCGGCAGCGCGCAGTAACTGATGATGTTTTGAAAGCGGTTTTCGAGAGCAATGCGCTCGATGAACCGATTCTGGTGGACGTCAAGGAAGAAGACGGACAGCATGTACGCGTCTATATTGGGTAAGAGGTGAAACATGGCAACCACAGAAGAGCGACTAAAGATCTTGAAGATGATCGAAGATGGAAAAATTAGCGCGGAGGAGGGCGCCAAGTTGTTGGCTGCCCTGAGCGACACACGCCGCACACCCACCCCGCCTATGCCCCCGCGCGGCCCGGGCGCGGCCCGCTGGCTGCGGGTGCGCGTTACCGATTTGCGCACCGGGCGCGCCAAAGCCACCGTGCAGATCCCGCTCGGGCTGCTCGACGCCGGAATGAAGATTGGCGCGCACTTCGCCCCCGAAGTGGATGGCGTGGATATGAACGAATTAATGGCCGCACTGCGCGCCGGCATGACCGGTAAAATTATCGACGCCATCGATGAAAAAGATGGCGAACACGTCGAAATTTACGTGGAATAACGCCTTTCTCCTCCCCCTGTGATGCGGCAGCCTCCTGTTTTGGTGGAGGCTGCCGCGTGGTTTAACCCCCGCTTTATTACCGGTAAACATCCGCAAACCGGGCCGCATAACCCATCACGCTCATGCGCAGCGCCAGCGGCTCGGGGGTGTTCAGCATCGAGAGCGCCTGCACTTCATCGATGTTGAGACCGGTCAGGCTGGTGCGGTATTCTTTCAGCAGGGCAATGCCGCCGCCCGGCCCTTGCGGTTGTGATATGATATGTGTAATGAAGACCCAGATTATGCTGTTTGTGCTGGCTGCCCTGATGTTGGCGGCTTGTGCCCCGGCATCCAACGATGCAGATGTCCTGACTGCGGCACCCACAGCCGCCCGTGCGTCCACCCTGCCCCCGGCCGTTGCACCCACCCCAACTGAGAACGCTGCGCCGCCTGAGCCGGGCGTCACACCTTTGGCTGAAACCTGTGCCGATGCCGATGCCGCCCAGCTTGGGCAGGTCATTGCCAACGGGTTCGCTTTTACCAGCGTCGGTGAAGTGCTGGAATGGTTCTGTAATGGCGCAGCGTTTGAGGACATCGTCATCGCGCTGGAAACCGAAGATCTGACCGGCGCCCCTGCCGAAGACCTGCTGTCCATGCTGGCGGGCGGCATGACCTGGGAAGAAATCTGGCAATCCATTGGGCTGACCGAGTAACGAGGAGGCATGACCATGAAAAAAATCCTGTTTGCTGTTTTGGCTGCGCTCATAGCGCTTTCTGTGGCTGTACCGGCTCTGGCCGCTCCGGGTAACAAGGTCATCAAAGGTGAAGTCACTGTCGTGGGTGCGGCGACCTTCTCCGTGCTGACCAACAAGGGTGAGACCGTCGAGGTCGTGCCCCCGGCCGGGTTCGACCTGGCCGCGCTCAAGGTGGGCGATGCGGTGCTGGTGAAGGGACGCCTGCAAGCCGATGGCAAACTGGCCGCCGAATGGGTCAAAAAGCCCGGCATGGACGCGGACGATGATATGGACAAACCTGAAGGGGACAAAGACACCAGTGCCTATTGCAGTGGTGCGCAGCCCAAGCCGCACCCGGTGGCGGCCAAGCTGGCTGAGAAGTACGGCGTGACCGTCGAGTGGATCATGGGCTACTTCTGCCAGGGCGTGGGCATGGGGCAGATCATGCTGGCCCTGCGCACCGCCCAGATCACCGGCGGTGACCCGGCCGCCCTGCTGACCCAACGCACCGATGGCAAAGGCTGGGGCGAAATCTGGAAGGATGCCAAGCTGATCGGCAGCGAGAAATCCATCCAAACACCGCCTGGCTGGCTGATGAAGGATAAAACCAAAGACAAGAACAAATAACGCATCACAGTGCCTGTCACCCCAGCGGAGGCAGGCACTTTTTTATCGGTATGCTTGCTGCGGGCGGTTTGATTCGCGTGGGAAAGGGTTGGGGGCTTGACAGTCGGCTTAAGTCGCCCTATAAAAGTATACATATGTGTCGTTGCGAGCGGACGAAATGAACGTGGCAATCTCCAAGGGATTGCTGCGGCGGACAAGCATCGCCTCACACATCGTCACGATGTCCTTCGGGAATGACACTCACGATCAACGGGAGGCGCGATGGAAACGATTCGGGCACTGGTGCTTTCGGGCGGCGGCGGTCGCGGGGCTTTTCATGCCGGGGTCTATAAATACCTGATGGAGCAGGGCAAGCGCGGGCTGGATTTTGCCCACGCCAGCGCATGGGACCCGCATGTCATTGTTGGCACGTCGATTGGCGCAGTGAACGGCGCGGCCATTGCGGGCGGGCTGGGCGCGGAGGAACTTGTGGCGGTCTGGTCTTCGCTGGAGGAGCATGACATTCAGGGCCTGCCGCCCGGCATGCGCGGCATGGCGCGCTGGTTGTCTCACAAAGTTTTTGGTGAGATCATGGACGCCAACCTGCCGCAAGTCAAACCGGATGCAGCCACCTCGCCCACGCCGCAGGTGTTTTGGCCGCCTATGCCATTGCTGCCCAACTGGCTGGCCGAGCGTCTGATCGGGCGCTGGATCAACCTGCTGGATACCGGCCCGTTGCGCCAGACCCTGCATACCCGCTTTGGCTTCAGCGAGGAAAAAGTGGCTGCCAGCAAAAAACTGCTGTTGATCGCTGCCACCAACGTGCAGACCGGGCAGCGCATGATGTTCAGCAACCATCCGGTACGGCTCAACGACCCCGGCGGGGTGGATACGGGCATCACGGCCGACCGCATCCTGGCTTCGTGCTCGATCCCGCTGGTGTACCCGTGGACCTTCGACGCGCCAACCAGCGCCTTTTACTGGGATGGGGCCGTGGTGGCCAACACCCCGCTTGGCTCGGCCATCGACGTGATGCGTGATGTGCCCGTGGAGGTGCCCGCCGAAGTGGTGGTGGTGTTGATGACCCCGTGGTGGGAAGGCGGCGACCCAGCCCCGCGTGCGGCCCGGCGCATGCCCGGCTCGTTTGGCGAAGCCATCACTTGGACGCTGGATTGGGCCTTGCTGGCCTCTTTTCGCGAGCGGTTGGATTTGATCGAAGCCTACAACCGCTTTGCCGAGCAGGAACGCGCCCAGGGACCGGGGCCGTACCGCTACCGCAAGGTGAAGGTGATCATTGTCGCTCCAGATGAGTTCATGGATGCGGCCCGCATCATTGACTATGACGGCGATGTGAGCCGGGAATTGATCCGCAAGGGTTATGTGGCGGCCCGCCGGGCGTTTGCGAAGCATTTTGGCGGGTAGGCGCAATTGACACGCTCTGCCACGGTTTAGCCCTGGCAGAGCGATTTTTCCATACTATCTTTCCGGTGTTGCCTAATCCAGTATCAACTTTGCCCGCTGGAAGCGCACCAGTGCAACGGCCAGCAGCCCGGCATCCAGCGCCAGCAGAAATCCCGCGACCCACACCCCAATCTGGTAGAAATCCATTTGCAGTACGGCTTGCATGGCCCGGGCCCGCCATTCCTGGGGGATGATCGGCAGCAGGAAAAGCGGGATGAACACCACCAGCATCACCACGCTCAGAATTTGGCTGGCCTGGCGCACTGTGGCGGCCCGCAGCGAAACCACCGTGCCGAGCGTGGCGCCAAAGACCGCAATCAGAAAACTGAGGACCAGTGCGCCGCCGAACAAGTCGAGCGGGAACATCAAAAACTCGCCGCGGCCAAATGCAATGTTGATTGTGATCAACCCCAGCGCAATATTGGACAGGGTGATGCCCCAGCCGTACAGCACGGTTGCGCACAGCTTGCCGAACAGGATGGCCCGGTCCGAGAGGCGGCTGGCCAGCAGCGTTTCGAGCGTGTGGCGCTCGCGTTCCCCGGCAAAAGTGTCGGCGGTCACACCGCTCACCAACAGGTACGGCAGCCACAGGAAGAACACCAGCCCGACCGGGGTCTCGATCCATTCGCGCCCGCCTTGCAGCGGCATCACCACCCCAAACACGCCCACAAAGACGAGTATGCCCACCAGTCCCCCGCGAAAACGCCCGCGCTGCATGAACAGCTCCATGAATTCTTTCCAGATGATGGTCACAATGTCGGTCATCATGCCTGCGTCTCCTCTTCCAGCAGGCTCAAGAAGGCCTGCTCCAGGTCGGCTTTGCCCTTGCGCACCTCTTCGATCTCTGCGCCGCTCTCCACCAGCAATTTGACGATGGGAGCGGACGAAGCGGCCTGCGTCAGCGCGATGTGCAGTTTCCCGTTTTCGTGGTGTACGTCGGCCACCTCGGCGCGGGAACGCAGCGCCCCCAGCACGGACTCGCTGAACCTGCGGCCGCTAATCTCCAGCCGGGGCTTGCCGCTGTTGCTGCGCAGTTCGTCCGGGCTGCCCAGGGCCACCAGCCTGCCCTGGCGAATAACCCCCACCCGCTGGCAGAGTTTTTCGGCTTCGGTCAGGTTGTGCGTGGTCAGGAAGATGGTCACGCCCTGGCTGCGGGCCAGCCCGGCCAGGTCGTCGCGCAGGGCGGCCGCAGCCACCGGGTCCAGCCCGGCGGTAGGCTCGTCGAGGAAGACCAGTTTCGGATGGTGGAGCAGGGTGCGGGCCACGGCCAGCTTTTGCTTCATGCCTCGGCTCCAGTTCCCGGCGTTTTCATCGCGCCGGTCCCACAGGTTCAGGTCGGTCAGCAGTTCTTTGATGCGCGCCTGCCGCTCGGGTTTGGGCATGTGCCACACGCGCCCGTAAAATTCCAGGTTGTCGTAGGCGCTCAGGCGCTCGTACAGCCCGTGGTGCTCCAGCAGCGCCCCGCTGCGGCGGCGGACTTCATCCGCATTGCGGCGGGTGTCGTGCCCGAGCACTTCGGCACTGCCCGCGCTCGGCTCCAGCAGCCCCAGCAGCAGGCGGATGGTGGTGGTCTTCCCGGCGCCGTTCGGCCCCAGGAAGCCGAAGACGGTCCCGGATTCGACGTCGAGCGTCACATCGTCCACAGCGCGGACGGCGGCAAAGTCGCGGGTCAGGTTGTTGGTTCGAATGGCGTATCCGTTCATTGTTTTGTCTGTTCCACAAAATTGAGCAGTTTCCTGCGGTAATTGTCGAAGGCTTGGCGCCCGTCTTCGGTCAGGCGGCAGAGTGTCATGGGGATCTTGCCGCGGTAGGTCTTTTCGATTGCGATGTATTTCGCCTCTTCGAGCTTGCTGAGGTGTGCCGAGAGGTTGCCCCTGGTCAGTCCGGTCTCGCGCTGCAGGAAGATGAAGTCGGCGCTTTCCACGGCGGACAGGATGGCCACGATGACGGCGCGGGATGGCTCGTGCAGCAGGCGGTCTACATCGGCCAGCGAGCGCAGGTCATTCGCCATTGCCTGCCTCCGTGGGTGGGGTGGTGGTGCGCCGGTAATGCCACAGGGCCATGCCCATCAGCGCGTAGTGGGCGGCCAGCCCCAGGCTGCTGTTGGCCATGGCAAAGGTGATGCCCAGCCCAAACAGCACCGAGAGCGCGGCCAGGATGTAGAAGCGCGGCAGGTCGGTGCGCCAGCCCAGGTAGCCCCACACCGCGCCGAGCAGCAGCCCGGTTGCCCCGGACATCCAGGTCTGCGGGGCAGCCTGTGTGGCAAAGATGAGCGTCATGAAGAACGAAATGCCAGCCGTGACGGTCATTACGATGGCGAGGCGCGCCACGCGTTTGCCGCCCTGCGCGCGCGGATACGACACATACCCGGTGCGCGGGAAGGTGACCCGCTCCTTGAGCAGCATGGTCAGTTTGCTTAACAGGTAGCCGCCGCCGATGATGACGAGCACGAACGCCATACTGAGGATGTTACTGAGCCGGCTCTCCGGCGCAATAGCCTGGATGTAGAAATATATGGCCAGCAGCAGGCACAACCCGCCAAAGGTCAGTTCAAAGGTGCCATCCACATACCAGTACTGGACGGCATGCAGTTGCTTTTGAGACAGTTCATCTTTTTTCATGGTTACTCTCCTGGCTTGCATACTGGTTTATATTGCAAACTTGTTTATATAATATAGTTTTTGGGATGGATTGTCAAGTTAAAAAGAACAGGCTGCCTTGTTAAAGCAGCCTGTCAGTGATGGGGTTTTCGGGTCAGTTTGGAAGCAGGGAGTCTTTGTTTTCCCGATACCAATGCAGGGCGTCGCGCACCGAATCGGCCAGCGGGCGCGGTTGGTAGCCCAACTCGCGGGTGGCTTTGGCGTGGCTGATGTTGGCATTGCTTTGCAGCACTTCGACGGCATACGGGGTAAGTTGTGGGCGCTGCCCGCTCAGGCGGTAATAGAGCGGGAAAATTTTAGCCAGCAGGTTGACCACCCAGAGCGGCATTTCCCGGGTCTGGAAATGCCTGCCGGTCAGCGCTTTGCCAAGCGCGATCAGGTCCTGGTTGGTGATGTACTCACCGCTCAGCAGGTAGCTTTCACCCCGGCGGCCTTTCTCGGCCAGGGTGATCAGCCCCTCAGCCACATCGCGCACATCGACATAGTCGTACCCGCCGGAGAAATAGGTTATCTCGGCGCTGTCCCAATAACGGTTGATCCCGTGGCCCATCAGCGACACACGGAAATCGTATGGACCAATCACGCCGGTGGGGCAGGCCAGCACAGCGTCCAGTCCATCTTGCGCGGCTTGCTGTACCAGCAGGCTGGCTTCGGCTTTCGAGCGATCGTACGCACCGTAGGGGTTGTCAGGGTCGTAGGGCAGGCTTTCATCGATCACCACCCCGTGCGGCGCGCGCTGAATGGCATGGATGGAACTGGTGTAAACGAAGCGCCGTATCCCGGCGCTTTTGGCAGCCGCCAGCATGTTGCGTGTGCCCTGCACATTGACGCGCTGCACCAGATCGTTTTTCCCGGGCATGATGGTGATGATGGCTGCCAGGTGATACACCACATCCACCCCTTGCAGCGCGGCATCCAGGCTGGCCGGGTCGAGCACGTCGCCATACACCACCTCAGCATCCAGCCCGGCGATTGGGGTCAGGATGTCGTTGGGCAGCACCAGGGCGCGCACCTGTTGCCCGCGCTCGCGCAGTTTGCGAATGAGAACATTGCCAATGTGTCCGGTGGCGCCGGTTACGAGGTTCATTGTTTCTGCTCCAGGTTTGATACCCGGAATTATCCCGGGTGCGCGTAGATGCGTCAAGTGAAGAATGTCACGATTGAGCGGGCCGGATGGCGGTTTTGGTGACCGGGCAAGCCTCAGTCAACATCCCATGGCGCGGCGGGCCGGCTGCCCCCGCCCAACGACCCGATCACGGCCTCGCGCACCCCGGGCAGCAGCCCGGCTGTGGCGGCCAGCAGCCCAAAACAGCCCGCAATCATCATGTCGCCAAATGGCGCGGCGAAATAGGGGCGCAGACTGCCCGCTCCCGCAAACATCGAGCGGCGCGGGCCGGTGACAACTACATCAAAAGCGGGGGAAATGTGCGGTTGGGGGCGCTTTTCGTATACCAGTGCGCCGTGCCCCATGTCATCGAACACATCGGCGTGTTGCAGGGTGCCGTCCGCCAGGGCGCGGATGTAGCGCTCCAGTTTGGCGCGGTCGATCTCGCCGGTGTGGTGCTCGAAGACGCCCTCCACGCGGCCGGGGCCGAGCCGGAAGGCCAGGGTGTGGAAGTTGCCCACATTGACGATCAGCCGGTGCGCCAGCGCGGCCACGGCCGGGTCGAAGCCTGCGCCCAGTATCGCGGCCGGGGCGGTGTCCATCACCACCAGCGGGCAATCCAGCGCGGGGGAACAGTCTGCCACAGCTTGCAGGCGCGTCATGATGGGCGGGATGTCTGCGGGCAGGTAGGCGAATGCGGAGAGGGCGTTCTCCTGGCGGATGCGCTCGTCGAGGTAGTCGAAGCGGAACTGGCGGTCGGAGACTCCGGCCGGGGCGTTGCCGTGGTCGAAGACGGCTACTGCCACCGCAGCCAGGTCGCCGAGCGGGACGCCGAACTGCGCAAAGGCCCGGGCGATGGAATCGAAATCGAAATCGGCCAGCCGGATGCGGGTGGTGTGAGCGGGCAGGGCGGCGGCTTCGTCGTCGCTGAGGATGCGGATGCCCATCCGTTCGACTTTGTCCAGTTCGTCATCAAGCGTACGGGCCGCTTCGGGCGTGGCAAAAATGGGCAGCCCGGCGGCGGCATGGTCGCGTGCGGCCCACTGCGAGGGCCCGCCACCCATTGTTACGCCGGTCAACAGGATGGGTTCGCGCCTTTGGGTGGCTTGCTTGATGCGGCGATGCACCATCATGGTGGGCGAGGGCACCACCAGCTTGAAGCCGTTCTCGATATCAAGTTGGGAGTCGTACAGGAAGATGTCTTGCGTGCCGGTGCCGATGTCGACGGTCAGGATTTTCATTGAAAAAATCAATCCACCGTCAACGTCTTGCTCAAATTGCGCGGGAAGTCGGGGTCGTAGCCGCGCAGCACGCTCATGTGGTACGAGAGCAGTTGCAGCGGCAGCACGCCCAGCAGGGCGGCAATCTGCGGGTCGGAGGGCGGGATGACCACCAGGTCGTCGCCGTTGGCGCGCAGGCGGGCATCCTCCTGGGCGATGGTGATGGCGCGCGCGCCGCGCACCTTGACCTCGTTGATGCCGCTGATGATGAGCGGCACATCCTGCGGGCCCGCCACGAAGAAGATCGGGAAACCCTTGCTGACGGCCGAGAGCGGCCCATGCTTGAACTCTGTCGAGAGCATGCCTTCGCAATGGGCGTAGGTGATCTCTTTAAGCTTCAACGCGCCTTCCAGCGCGATGGCGTAGGTGGCGCCGTAGCCCAGGCAGTACATATCGTCCCAGGCGTTGATCTCCCCGGCCAGCGCTTCGATGTGTGGCGCGACCTGGTCGATGGTCTGTTCCATCAGGGCGGGGACGTGCTCAAGCGCCTGTGTGTCTTTCCCGGCCAGCCGGTAGGCCAGGTACAGGAAAGTCACCACCTGGTTGGTGAAGGTTTTGGTGGCCGGCACGCTGATCTCGTAACCGCAGCACAGCGGCAGGCACAGCGCGGCGGTCTTGGTCAGGGTCGAGCCGACCACATTGGCCAGTCCGAAGCAGTCCATGCCGCGCACCTCAGCCGCCTCGAGCGCGTTGAGCACATCCTTGGTCTCGCCCGACTGGCTGACGAAGATGCCCACATCGCCGGGGCCCACCGTGGGCGCGTACTGCGCGATGAACTGCGGCGCCAGCACCGGGATGGCCGCGCGCCCGGCCAGCTGCGCGAAATAGACCGCGCCCACCGAGGCGGCGTGGTAGCTGGTGCCGCAGCCAATGAAATACAGGTGCCGGGCCTGCTTCATTTTCTCTACAAGCGGGGCCACATCCGGGCTGCCATTCAGCAAATGGAGCAGTTCGCGCGCGACCTGCGGCTGTTCGTGAATCTCTTTGAGCATGAAGTGAGCATAGCCGCCTTTTTGCACGGCGCTCATCGTCTCGGTGATGATCTCCGGTTCGCGTTCGATCAACGAGCCATCCCTGACTGAGTGCAGTTCGATGCGGTCGTGCCAGAGCGTGATCATCTCGCCATCCAGCGGGCGGATGACCTTGCGGGTCAGCGGCAGGATGGATGGCAGGTCGGACGAGACGCAGGTGAAGCCCTCGCCGATGCCCACCACCAGCCCCGATCCCTTTTTGATGGCGTACAACTTGTCATCGTTCACCTGCCCGATCACGAAGGCGTAGTCGCCTGCCAGGTCGTCGTAGGCGTGGCGGATGGCATCCAGGAAGCCCTCGCCGCGATTGATGTAGCGTTCCACAGCGTGCACGCAGGTTTCGCCGTCGTTCATCGAGCGCACGGTCAGTCCCTCGCGCATGAACAATTCGCGCATCTCCACGTTGTTGACCACGTTGCCGTTGTGCGCACCAACGATGTCGCCATCCGAGTCGAGGTGCGGCTGGGCGTTGACCTGCGAGGGCTCGCCGAAGGTGGCCCAGCGAAGTTGGGTGATGCCGCGTTGCCCGCGCATTTCGGCGAAGTTGTATTTTGCCGCCACCGTCTCTACTTTTCCGACATCCTTGCGCAGGTCAACGGTGCTGCCGCTGATGGTGGCCGCGCCGACTGAGTCGTAGCCGCGGTAGGTGAGCCGTTTGGCCGCTTCGATGAGGATGGGGCCGAGCGCTTCTTCTTTGTTGGAAACGTATCCAAAAATACCGCACATGGGAAGGTTTTCTCCTGGGAATGGTTATCGACAGCGATTATATCCAAGGGATTATATCCGCAATGGGGTATCGGCGCTTTTGGGTGCTGAAAATGGTGTTTGCCGGAACAAAATCTCCATTTTGGGCGTCACATAGCCTGAAAACCATAATCATCAAGGAGAAAAAATGAAACTGAACCTTATCTTCCCATTGCTGGTCATCCTGTCCCTGGCGTTCAGCGCCTGCGTCTCCATGCCGGGCGCACTTGCAAATGGCAGCGATATTCCCGACCTCAAAGGCACCGCGTGGGTGCTGGCAGAGATCAACGGTCAGCCCGTGCTCGAAAATTCCCTGCCTACCCTGGTCTTTGACGAAACGTCGCTGGGCGGCAATGGCTCGTGCAACAGGTTTGGCGGCGATTACACCCAGGATGGCGATAAACTGAGCGTGAGCGCGCTATTCTCGACCATGATGTATTGCGAAGGTGTTTCGGACCAGGAGCAGGCTTACCTGGCGGCTTTGCAGGCTGCCGCTTCGTTCCGCATCGATGGCGGGCGCCTGATCATCCTGGATGCCAGCGGCGCATCCACCCTGGTTTTTGACCCGCAGGATAACTCTTTGGAGGGCAAGACCTGGCAATTGACCGCTTACGCCATCCCCAACGCGATCACATCCCTTATCGTGGATACCCAGATCTCGGCTCAATTTGACGGGGGCAGCATGAGCGGCTCGGCCGGCTGCAACACCTACAACGCTGCGTACACGCTGGATGGCAACAAGACCACCTTTGGCCCGGCTGTTTCCACAAAAATGTTCTGCGCCGAACCCGAAGGACTGATGCAGCAGGAGACTGATTTCCTGTCCGCCATTGCCACGGCTGTGACCTACCGCGTGGAAGGCCGCACCCTGACTTTCTTCAACGCCGAGGGGCAGATCGTGCTGCAATTCCTGCAGGAAGAATAGAACATACAACGTAGATCGTTGATACGAAAAACATGACTCGCCCCCCAAAAAAGGGATCATGGGTGAGTCATGTTTTTGAAACAAATGGGGCGCGAATTTTTATACTTTTCCGGGTTCATCTGCGCTTGTCTGCGTCCCAAATTAAATTTGGGTAAATATGTGTTGATTCAACGGGGAACGCGCAGGCGTTTTTAATCCAGGTCCGAGATCTGCAGTTCCAGCGCGGTGATGGAGACCTGCAGTTCGCGCAGCGAAAAGGCCAGCGAGGTGAGCAGCAGTGCCAGGCTGAGTCCGAACGTCCAGCGGCCCAGTAATTCCAACCCGGCAAAGAGCGCGAACATGCTCAGTACGCAGCCAAAAAAGCTGGCCACGCCAAACATCTGCATACTGCGGATGATGCGGATGCGGTAACGCAGGTTTTCTAACTGTCCCTTGATGCGCGGGTCGGGCTGGTTTTTGTAGCGGGCGTACAGGTCGCGGGTCAGGTTGGCCAGGGTCAGGAAGCGGTTGGTGTAGGCCAGCAGCAGCAGCGAAATGGCCGGGAAGAGCAGGGCGGGGGTGGTCAGGGTCAGTTCCATGGTGTTTATTATAGTACGCAAAAGACCCCCGGCGCTTATGCCGGGGGTCCCGTTTGGGTTGAAGCGTGGCTTAGGCCTCGGTGTCGTAGTCTTCGGGCAGTCAGCACCTTCGGCAACACCAACCCTTGTAATTTATCTATGCTTCTGGATCATAGTTGTCTGGCAGCCAACAGCATAAAACAAGTTCGCGGGCGGCTTTTACCTCGTCCATGCGGCCGAAGGGTGTGGTGTGCGGCGCGGTCTTGATGACCTGCGGGTCGGTTTTGGCTTCTTCGGCGATGGCGATCAGGGCGTTGGCAAAGGCATCGAGCGTGTCCTTGTTTTCGGTCTCGGTCGGCTCGATCATCAGCGCTTCGGGCACGATGAGCGGGAAGTAGTTGGTGGGTGGGTGGAAGCCGAAGTCCATCAGGCGCTTGGAGATATCCAGGGCGCGGATGTCGGCGCCTTCAAAGCGGCCTTCCATCACAAATTCGTGCATGCAGATGCGGTCGAAGGGCACTTTGTACACCTTCTCCAGCCGGGCCTTGAGGTAGTTGGCGTTGAGCACGGCGTATTGCGACACATCCTTGAGTCCGTCCGCGCCGTGCATGGCGATGTAGGTGTAGGCGCGCACCAGCCCGCCGCCAAAGTGACCATGAAAGGCCTTCATGCGCCCGATGGATTGGGGCGGGCGCACGAAGCCGTAGAACGGCGGCTGCTCATCATCGCCTTCTTCCAGGATGCCCACCAGCGGTTCGGGCAGGAAGTCGGCCAGGCGGGCGCTGACGCCCACCGGGCCCGAGCCGGGCCCGCCGCCGCCATGCGGCACAGCGAAGGTCTTGTGCAGGTTGAAGTGCATCACATCGAGGCCCAGGTCGCCGGGGCGCACGATGCCGAGCAGGGCGTTCAGGTTGGCGCCGTCGCCGTACATCAGGCCGCCGCAGTCCTGCACCATTTTGACGACCTGCTCAATATTTTCATCGAACAAGCCGAGCGTGTTGGGGTTGGTCAGCATCATGCCCACCACGGTGTCATCGCACTCGGCTTTGAGGGCGGCCAGGTCCACGTTGCCGCGCGCATCGGAGGGGATGACCACCACCTGCATACCGAGCATGCCAGCCGAGGCCGGGTTGGTGCCGTGGGCTGCATCGGGGATGAGCATTTTGGTGCGCTTGGCGTCGCCGCGCGCCAGGTGATAGGCGCGCATCATCAGCACACCGGTGAACTCGCCATGCGCCCCGGCGGCGGGCTGCAGCGTTACGGCCGCGAAGCCGCTGATCTCTTTGAGCCATTCCTGAAGCTCGAACATGAGGGCCAGGTTGCCCTGCACGGTCTCGATGGGCTGCAGCGGGTGGGTGTGGACGAAGCCCGGCAGGCGGCAGGTGTCTTCGTTGATCTTGGGGTTGTACTTCATGGTGCACGAGCCGAGCGGGTAGAAGCCCTGGTCCACGCTGTAGTTGAACTTGCTGAGGTGCATGTAGTGGCGCACCACGTCCACTTCGGCCAGTTCGGGCAGGGGCAGTTCGTCGCGCAGCAAACCGGATTCGGGGAGGTCGAAATGGGGCACGTCCGAGGCTGGCATGGTCACGCCGCGGCGGCCGGGAGAGGAGAGTTCGAAGAGGGTCGGTTCCACGGTCTTCTTTTCTTCCACTTTTTCGAGGGTGGGGTTAACCATGGCTGGCCTCCTTGAGCGCTTCCACCAGCATGTCGATCTCGTCTTTGCTGTTCATTTCGGTGACAGCGATGAGCATGTGGTCTTTGAGGGCGGGGTAGTCGTTGCCCAGGTCGTAGCCGCCGATGATGCCGTGTTCGAGCAGGTGGGCGTTGATCTCTGCGACGGGGCGCGGGCAGCATACGGCAAACTCGTGGAAGAACGGTTCGCTGAAGCACAAGCCGAAACCAGGGATCTGGCTGATCTGTTCAGCGGCGTAGTGGGCTTTCTGGTAGCACAGGTTGGCCACTTCGCGCAGGCCTTCCCTGCCCATGACTGAGAGGTACACAGCCGAAGCCAGCGCCAGCAGGCCCTGGTTGGTGCAGATGTTGGAGGTGGCCCGTTCGCGTTTGATGTGTTGTTCGCGGGCGGTCAGGGTCAGCACGTAGGCGCGCTGGCCGCGGCTGTCCATCGTTTCACCAACCAGGCGGCCGGCCATTTTATGCACGTAGGATTTTTTGGTGGTGAAGAAGCCCAGCGAAGGCCCGCCGAACCACATGGGCAGTCCCAGCGGTTGGCCTTCGCCCACCACGATGTCTGCGCCCATGCTGCCGGGGGTTTTGAGCAGGGCCAGCGCGGTGGGGTTGGCCACCACGCACACCAGCGCACCCCTGGCGTGGGCCTCGTTGATCAGTTCGGTGTAGTCGAAGATGCGGGCGAAGAAGTCGGGATATTGCACCACCACCAGGCAGGTCTGGTCGTCGATGAAGCGGGCCAGGGCGGCCGGGCTGGCGCTCACGTTGCTGTCTTCACCCGCGATGGTCACACCCATGCCCTGGGTGTAGGTGCGCAGGGTCTCGCGGTAGTGCGGGTGCACGCTGGGGCTGACCACCACTTTGGCGCGCTTGCCGCGGAACTGGGCAAAGGCCAGGTTGACGGCTTCAGCGGTGGCGGTGGCGCCGTCGTAGTGCGAGGCGTTGGAAAGTTCCATGCCGGTCAGGGCGGTCATCAGCGATTGGTATTCGAAGATGGCCTGCAGCGTGCCCTGTGAGATCTCCGGCTGGTAGGGGGTGTAGGCGGTGTAGAACTCGCCGCGGCTGATGATGTGGTTGACCACCGCGGGGATGTAGTGGTTGTACATGCCCGCGCCGAGGAAGGAGATCATGTCTGTGCGCACGTTCTCGTTGCCGCCGGCCAGTTCGCCAAGCAGCTGGGCGGCTTCCATTTCGGCCAGGGCGGGGGGCAGGTCCATTTTGGGGAAGCGGTGCGTGGCCGGCACGGACTCGAACAACTCGTCGAGCGTTTTGACGCCGATGGTGGCCAGCATCGCATCCCGCTCTTTGGGAGAGATGGGGATGTAGGTCATGATTTACCTGGTTAGTTAGTGCGCGCGCGAGGCGGTGGATTGCTCGTAGGCGGCCGCGTCCATCATGCTGCTGCCATCGGCGCCTTCCAACTGGATCATCCAGGCCGCGCCGTAGGGGTCGCTGTTGATGGTTTCAGGATTGTCGGCCAGCCCTTCGTTGACCGCGGCCACCGTGCCGGCCACCGGGCTGTAGACTTCGGCCGCGGCCTTGACCGATTCGACCGAGGCGATGGGCGTGCCCTTCTCGACCGTATCACCGGCCGCCACCAGGATCTCGACGAAGACGATGTCCGAGAGTTGGCCCTGGGCATAGTCGGAGATGCCGATCTTGCCGGTGGCGGGGTCGAACCACTCGTCAGATTCGGTGTACTTCAGGTTGGGAAGAATGTTGGTCATGGTCTGTCTCCTTTTTGAGCGAAGGTTTATTTTTTACCGCCAAGGCGCCCAGGTTGCCAAGAGCGCCAGGATTACTGAGTTGGGTGGTGAAGCCCAAGAATACAAAAAGGGCGCACGAAGTTAATCGCGCGCCCTCTGTAATGTGACCTGAGAGATTCGTCCCGGTGGTTTGGGACATGCCCCGTCGGTGCTCCGCATGGAGTCTTTCCAGAGTGGGTCGGCCGCAAAGTCCTTTTGCCTGAGAGTTTCGCCCGGCTCTGCAGAAACCGGGTTTGCACCTTCGGCGCTCCGGGAGCGGAGTCTCTTCCCTGCGGTCGTTAGGTTATGATTAGATTTTACGGGGGCAGGGAGGGGAAGTCAAGAGAGGAATGTCACCAAAAGATAAAAACACCCGCCCCCATTTTCCAAACCGAAATGGGGGCAGGCAGGGTGGGGTAACGGGGGTTACTCGCCGGTCAGTGTGCCGCGCACCCAGCCGCCCACCAGCCAGTAGCGAAAGTCTTCGCCCTGTGAGGTCTGGATGCCGCCCACCGTGCCGTACACCAGCGCGGCGATGGGCATGAGCCCGATGATGGGGGTGAAGATGCAGGCGATTGGGATGAGCACGATGCCCACGATCAGCGCGGAAAGGATGCCCACGGCCGCCCACATCACGCCGATCAGCACGCCGCCGCCGCCCCACCAGATGAGCTGGAAGATCATGGATTGCAGGGCGTGGTAGGCCACGTAGCGCGAGCGGTCGCGGAACATCAGGTAGATGACCAGCGCGGCGATGGGGCCGAGGAAGCCGGTGATCAGGTTGGTGAGCACGCTCAGGTGGGCCAGCATGGCCCAGGTGCGTTCCTCGTTGGCTGTCATGGGCAGGGGCAAAGTTTGCGCAGCAGGGGTAGGGGTTGTCATGGTGTCCTCCGGTTAGTTGTTGATTTCAGAAAAATAGGCGGCCACGCTGGCGTCGTTGTAGAACACCAGGGCCAGGACGCCCACCACCGGCGAGAACAGGTTGCCGGTCACCACGGCGATGATCTCCCAGATGGCCAGCGCCTGCGAGGGGCGCGTGCCGCGATCAAGCGGGTTCTTGAGAAGGCGGATGCCGTAAATGGTCTCGAAGATGCCCAGAATGGTGGGGATGATGGTCAGGGGCGTGCAGATGAGCCCGACGATGGTGATGGCAAACCCGAAGGTCAGCACCAGCCCGTAGGCGATGTTGAACAACCCGTTGAGCAGGGTCATCACGCCCACAGCGGTGAGCGTGCCGGGCTTGCGGGGGAAAGCGGCAGGGCTTTCAGGGTAAGTGGTCATAACATTCTCCTTGTGAATGATTGCTGGTGATGAGCTCACTGCTACATACGCGACCCCGGCCGCAAAGGTTGCACAAAAAAAGGAGCCTGCGCATTGCGCAGGCTCCTTTGGATTTCGAGCGGGGTTACGCCCAGCCCTGGTTCTTGATGAAGTTGGTCACCACCGGGATGGTCACGTATTCGCCTTGGTAAGCTTTGTAAGCCCAATAAAGGAAGGCCAGCCAGAGCAACGGCACGCACAACCCGCCGAATCCGAACGTGACCAGCGAAAGGACGAACGAAACCACAAAGAAGGCAACGCTCGCCGCAATCGACTGCACGCCATGGAACTTCAAGTAAGGGCGCGCCTTCTTATCTTCCATGAGCAGGATGATGATGCCAACAAGCGGGGCAAACACATAAGCCAGGGCAGCCCACAGCTTGTCGTCACTGGTGATCTCAGCATTGAAGTTAGACATAAGTTCCTCCGTGAACAGTTTGGATTTGAAATACGTTTATTATTCTACGCTTTTTTAACCCGAAAAACAACAGGGAGTTGCAGTTCTTTTCCATGAAAAATTGCCCGGCAGAAAGATCGTCGTGCGTCGCACCAAATGGGTTGATTTATCTTGTTTAATGGGTAAAAGACCCGAGTCTCAGGCCAACCCTGTTAAACATGGTGCGACGCACTACCACTTTGCGATAGCCCCCGCATTTCTTTTCCATGAAAAATGGCCTGGTGTAAAATGAAGATATGATTGAATCTCCCCGCATTGTCTTCATGGGTTCCCCCGATTTCGCCGTGCCGGTGCTGCGCGCCCTGGCCGCATCGTACCGCATCTGCGGCGTGGTCACCCAACCCGACCGTCCCTCCGGCCGCGGCGGCACACTGACCCCGCCGCCCGTCAAAGCGCTTGCGCTGGAACTGGGCCTGCCGCTCATGCAGCCGGAAAAACTGCGCGCCCCCGAAGCCCTGGCCCAGCTCACCGCCTGGTCGCCGGATGTCATCATCGTGGCTGCCTTCGGGCAGATCCTGCGCCAGAACGTACTCGACCTGCCGCGCTTCGGCTGCGTCAACGTGCATGGGTCGCTGCTGCCGCGCTGGCGCGGGGCGGCCCCAATCCAGGCAGCGATTTTGGCGGGGGACGCCGAAACCGGCATCACCATTATGAAAATGGACCCCGGCATCGACACCGGCGACATGATCGCCAAACGCGCCATTCCCATCGCGCCCGACGACACCGGCGGCACGCTCTTCGCCAAGATGTCCCAACTCGGCGCGGACTTGCTCATGGAGGTGTTGCCCCGCTACCTCGGCGGCCAACTTGTCCCGCAGCCCCAGCCTGCCGATGGCGCGACTTATGCGCCCATGCTCAAAAAGGAAGACGGCCTGCTCGATTTCGCCCGCCCCGCCGTTGAACTGGCACGCCGCGTGCGGGCCTTTAACCCCTGGCCCTCGGTGTGGATCCACTGGCAGGGCGCGCCCATGAAGATCCACCGGGCGCATGTGGCTGCTGGTAAAGCGGAACCCGGCCGCCGGGTGGTGGCGAACGGGCTCCCGGCCATCGGCAGCGGCGAGGGGCTGCTCGTGCTCGATGAAGTCCAACCGGCGGGGAAGAAATCCATGCCCGGCAAGGCGTTTTTAGCCGGGCAGCGTGGAGAATGGTAAAATTCTCGCCCATGACCGAACGACCGCACTACATCATCACCTTTGTCCGCCACGGCGAATCGACCGCCAATGCCGAAGGCATCCACCAGGGGCAGTCTGATTTCCCGCTTTCCGAGAAGGGGCGCGAGCAGGCCCGGGCGTTGGCCGCACGCTGGGCCGCCGAAGGCGCCGCCTATGACCTGTCCATCGCCAGCCCGCTCTCCCGCGCCCGTGAGACGGCCGAGATCCTCTCTGGCGCGCTCAATGTGCCGCTCGAAACAGATCCGATCTGGATGGAGCGGCACGGTGGCAAATTGCAGGGTCTTCCGTTCGACGACCCGGCCGCCAAAGCTCTCGAAGCGCCGTTTTTCCACCCGTACATGCACGTCGGCCAGACCGGCGAATCGGAGTTGGAGCTGCTGGCGCGCGGCGCGCTGGGCGTGCAAAGCCTTCTGGACCGTGGCCCGGGGCGTTATCTGGTTGTTTCGCATGGCGCGCTGCTCAATCGCGTCATGTTCGCCATCATGGGGCTGACCGTGCAGCCCAACTTTCAGGGGTTTGCGTTCGGGTTTGGCAATACAGCGTTTGTAACCCTCATGTACCGCCCCGAAGCGCACAAGTGGCGTTTGCTCCATTTCGAAGCCCCGTCAGGATATTGATTATGATGGCACCCTCCCGTCTTTCCATTTTATCTTTTGGCGCGGGCGCCATTGGCACCTACATTGGCGGCTCGCTGGCCCTGGGCGGTCATCGCGTGGTGTTTGTCGAGCGGGCCGATATTGCCGCCGACCTGTCCGGGCGCGGGCTGCGGCTCGACCTCAGCCTGGACGGGCGCGGGGTGCGCGAGATTCGGGATGGGGTGGCGTTCGTTGATTCGCTCGAGGCGGCGCTCGCGCTGGGACCGTTCGATGCGGCCCTGTTCGCGCTCAAATCCTACGATACCGCCGCCGCCCTCGAAAGGATCGCCCCCTTCGCCGCGCAGATGCCGCCCGTGCTGTGTCTGCAAAACGGGGTCGATAACGAGCCTGCCATCCTCGATGTGCTCGGGCCGGGCAAAGCCATTTATGGCACGGTCACCAGCGCAGTCGGCCGCCCGCGCGCCGGGGATATTGTGCTGGAAAAGAAGCGCGGCGTGGGCGTGGCGGCCGGGCACGCGCTTTCTGAAACGCTGGCAAAAGCGCTGGATGCAGCCAACCTCAACTGCAAACTGTACCCGCGCGCCGCCGATATGAAGTGGTCGAAGCTGCTCACCAACCTGTTGGCCAACCCCACTTCCGCAATTTTGGATATGACCGCGGCTGAGGTCTTTGCCCACCCCGGCCTGTACCGCGCCGAGATCCGCCAGCTGCGCGAATGCCTGGCGGTGATGCGCGCCCAGGGCATTGGCGCGGTGGACCTGCCGGGCACACCCGTGCGCGCGCTGGTGCTGGCGGCCTACCTGCCGCTGTGGCTGTCCAGGCCCTTGCTCGGCAAAGCGGCCGGGGCGGGGCGCGGCGCCAAGATGCCGTCCTTCCACATTGACCTGCACGCCGGGCGCGGCAAAAGCGAAGTGGAATACCTGCACGGGGCCATTTCACGCTTTGGCAAGATCACCGGCGTGCCCACCCCGGTCAACAACCTGCTGACCACCACCCTTGTGGCCCTCACGCGCGGCGATATCCCGCTCGATACCTATGCCCGCCAGCCCGAAAAATTTTTGGACTTGTTGAAATAGATGACCATCGAGATTACCCAGCCCCGCGATACGATCGAAGCGCACCTGCCCGATGGCCGCATCCTCACCGGGCCGCGCGGTGCAAGTGTGGGGAGCTTCCTCGCGGCCGTGGCCAGACCCGCCGATCCGGTCGTGGCGGCCATCGTCAACGGCGACCTGCGCGAACTGACCTTGCCGCTCAAGATGGATGCCGAGGTGATCCCGGTCACCATGTCACACCCAGATGGCGCGCGCATCTACCGCCGTTCGCTCACCTTCCTGCTGGAAATGGCCTTCGCGGACCGCTTCCCGCACGCCAAACTGACCATCGACCACTCGGTGGCTTCCGGGGGGTATTATTGCCAGGTAACCGGCCGCGCCAGGCTGGGCAAGCTCGAACTGCACGCCCTCAAAGATTACATGCTTAAACTGGTCGAGGCCGACCTGCCCTTCGAGCGCACCGAAGTACCGCTGGATGAGGCGATTGCTTACTTCAAAAAGAATGGCTATTCGGATAAGGTGCACCTGTTGGCCTACCGTCAAAAAGATTACCTGACGCTCTATCGCCTGGGCAGCCGTATGGATTATCACCACGGCTACATGGTCCCATCCACGGGTTACTTGCGCTGGTACGATCTGTCCCTGACCAGCGGCGGCTTTACCCTGCTTTATCCGCGCCGCCACGCCCCCACCACGCTCCAGCCCCAGCCAGGCTACCCCAAACTGCTCAATGCCTTCCGCCTGTACGGCAGCTGGCTCGAGCGCCTGGGCATCGACAATGTCGGTGCGCTCAACGATTCCATCCAATCCGGGCGCTCGCAAGAGTTGGTGTTGGTCTCCGAGGCTTTTCACGAACAGCACATCGCCAAGATCGCCCGCCAGATCGACGAGCGCCGCGAACACCTCAGTGTGGTGCTCATCGCCGGGCCGTCTTCGTCTGGCAAGACCACCTTCTCGCGTCGCCTCACCATCCAGATGCTGGCGCGCGGCATCTCCCCCTTTCCGCTCGAGTTGGACAACTTTTTTGTGGACAGGGACAAGACCCCGCGCGGTGAAGATGGCCAGTTTGACTTCGAGGCTCTTGAGGCATTGGACCTGGACCTGCTGGCCCGCGACCTGGAGCGGCTGACCGCTGGTGAAGAAGTACACCTGCCCCGTTACGATTTCAAGACCGGCACGCGCCAGCCGGGTGACCGCATCCAGCTGCGTAAGGGGCAGCTCATCATCCTCGAAGGTATCCACGGGCTCAACCCTCGTCTGATCCCCGCTTCACTGGCAGACAAGGCTTTCAAGATCTATGTTTCTGCGCTGACCCAACTCAACCTCGACCGGCACAACCGCGTCTCCACCACTGATACGCGCCTGCTGCGCCGCATCGTGCGCGATGCCCGCGAGCGTGGATACACCGCCAGGCAGACCATTTCGCGCTGGGAGTCGGTGCGCCGTGGCGAAAAACGCCACATCTTCCCGTACCAGGAAAACGCCGATGTGATGTTCAACTCCGCCCTGGTGTACGAACTGGCCGCCCTCAAACCGCTGGCCGAGCCGTTGCTGCGCCAGGTGCCGCACCACACCCCGGAGTTTATCGAAGCGCGCCGCCTGCTGGCCTTTCTCGAATGGTTCCTGCCCGTCGAGACTGACATCGTGCCAGAGAATTCCATCGTGCGCGAGTTCCTGGGCGGCAGCGTGCTGAAAGATTTCAAAGTGTGGGGCGGCAAGAAAATGTAAAAAAACCACCCCCTGGACAATGAGATTTCCATCGTCCAGGGGGTGAAGTCCCTGCTCCCCTACAGGGATTGGGAGAGAGGCAGTTATTTGCCAGTAAAAAAATCCGATATAATGTACTGGATAGACTTCTTTGTGTCCAGAAAAATTTCAAAGAAGTAATTCGTAAAAATTTAAGAGTCGAAAGGGGAAAAACATGAATCGATTGGAATTTGGTCGCTTAATCGCCATGCTACGGCAGGAAATGGGATTGACTCGCGAAAAGCTGGCAGCCTACACAGAATGTGACGTTTCGACAATCAACAATCTGGAACGCGGCGCAAAAAAACACATTGATCCAGATATTCTACTGGCCCTGGCCAATGTCTTTGAACTGACCAGCCTCGAACGGCGCGAGTTCTTCCTGGCTGCCTGCGGTTTGGAGCAATCCCTGCTGGTGCGGCAACCCGGGCCAAAAACGCCCACAACTGTGTTCGATATCAACCGCACCCTGGCGAATGCTTATGAACGTCTCGCGCAATTGGGGGCTCCGGGCTACCTGGTGGATCCGTTTGGCAACCTGATCGCTGCCAACGCCATGATGATTGAGCTGATGCAATTTGATCTGGGGCAGGTGCCGGAAGCGTTCTCCGATGTCTCTGATGGCTTCCTGGCCTTTCGCTTCATTTACAGCATTTTGGAGCGGCAATCTACGTTCGACCCAGGGGGGTATAACCAGATGGCGCTCACTTTGATGCGCGCCTTCCGCGAAGTGAGCCTGCGTTACCGCGCCACGCCGCGCTACCAGGCGCTGGTGCGCGAATTCCGTAATATTTCCAATTATCCCCTGTTTGAACGTTACTGGCGTAAGGCGGCCAGCGCCGAAACCGATAAAGAGTCGATGATGGATATGTTTGAACTCGATCACACGGTCTATGGCCGGTTGCGTTGCCTGTCATCCTCATCGGTCACGATCACGCCGTATGGCGAGCTTTTCCTGACCCATACCATGCCGGTGGATAAGCACACGGCCTTGACGTTTATTGATATTGCAGACAAAGTGGGCCGTCAGGTGGTGCGCATTACCCCCTGGCCGCGCAACTGAGCGCAGGTGAAACGAAAAAACGCCGGGCGGGTTCCGGCGTTTTTTTGATTAGGATTGCTTTAGAGGAACAACATCGCCGCCAGCACTGCGAACGCGCCGCAGGCGAAGTTGACCCAATCATTATCCAGCCAGGGCCAGCCGCGTTTGAGCGTGGTGGGTGTGCCGCAGGAGTGCAGCGGGTGGCGCTCGGTCTCTTTATCGCAGGCCGGGCAGTGGTACATGGCTTGCACCGTCGCGCCGATGAACGAGTCGAAGAACGCGCCGAGGAACCCGGCCAGGGTGACGATGCCGGCCGTGGCCCACGAGTCCGGGGCCGGGTAGAGCGTTCCGGCCAGGATGCCGATGAGGGCCGAACCGGCCAGTGCCGCGAGACTCCCCACCAGCGAGACGCCGCCCGATGTCCCCTTTTCCACCGTTTTGCCTAAATTCGTCAGCATGCGCGGTGGGCGCGGGTTGAGCACGCCCAACTCGGTGGCCCAGGTGTCGGCGTTGACGGCCGCCAGCGAGGCGGCGAAGGCCAGCCACACCCAGGGCGCATTGGGGAAGAAGTAATGCAGCCCGGCAAACAGCGTAGCCAGCCCACCGTTGCCAAACACCTGCCCGGCATCGCGCTGGCCGTCCTTGGAAAATTTTTCGCTGACGCCGGTTTTGCGCTTTTTGAAGGCGCGCGTCAACGCAGTGGAGGTTACGAAGAAGACCAGCAGCAGCACGGCCCACTGCCAGCCCCCCATGCCAAAAATGACCGTGCCGACAATGACCGCCGCCACCGCTCCCGATTTGCTCAGTGAGTGGACACGGTAGGCGGCAACGGCGATGAGGATGGCGGCGAGGAATCCAAAGATCAGCTGCATGGTTTAGACAGGGGTGCCGAGCAGGAGGATGACGGCGATCACGAAGACTAAGGCGCTGGCCGCGCCGCTGCCCCACAAGACGAAAGAGAGCGGCCGCTCGCTGCGGCGGTAGAAAAACAGCCCGGCCAGCCAGCTCACCACGAACAATACGCTGCTCATGAGCGGGATGAGCACCAATTGCACCGGCGAGGCGGCCACCAGCGGCTGCATGCCGGGCGAGAAGCCCATGGCCACGGCCGGCAGGGTGGGGATGACGGCCGTCACCCAGACCAGCAGTCCAATGTTCAGGAACAGCCCGGCCAGCCACATGAATCGCACGGACAGGCTCTCCCAGGCTTGCGCCACCACAAAGGACGGGTACTGCGAACGCCCCACGCCCGGCGTGAGGCTGCCCTGCTCGATGGACTGCTGGAACGTGCGCACGAACCGCACCGGGTCTTCTGGCGAGATGGCAAAGACGGTGCGGCGGGTGGCCACCAGCAGCATGTTTTTTACGTCAGAGGACATGAACTCGACCGGGCCCAGGTCCGGGTGGCGGCTGCTGCCCAATATTCCGCCGGGCAGCGGCGGGAACGGCAGGCGCAGGGGAATGGTCAGGTCGTGGGCGGGGCGCACCCATTCCACGTCGGAGATGGGGACTTCCTCGGCGCGCAGGCCCCAGGTGAGGCGCAGGGTGTCGCGCCCAATGGCGTACCCGGCCCGGGCCAGGGCATAGATGCGGTAAGCCAGGAAGGGCAGCGGCGCAAACCCGCCCACGCCCATCAGCACCCATAGCGTGAAGAGCGGCCCCACCTGGGCCGCGAAGGTATTGATGAACCCCACCGCGCTCACCAGCCCAAAAACAGCCAGCAGCATGCCGAGGATGATGAATCCGCGCGAGCGCGAGGGGGGGAATTCGTTCATGCCAGTTCTTCACGCAGGGCATGGCAGACGGCGTCCACCTGCGCTTCGGTCATCACGCTGCTAAAGGGGATGGCCAGCCCGCGCCGCCCCAGGTCTTCGGTGACGGGGAAATCGCCGGGCTGGTAGCCAAATTTTTCCACCATGTACGGCTGCAGGTGGATGGGCGCAAAGTACGGGCGGGCCGGGATGCCGCGCTTTTCGAGGCGGCGCACCAGCGCGTCGCGGTCGATGCCGGGGTCGAAGCGGATGACGTAAACGAACCAGCTCATGCGGGTGGTGGATGGTTCGACGTGCGGCAGCTCGATGCCGGGGATTTCGCTGAGGCGTGCGGCATACCACCCGGCCACCTGCTCCCGTTTGTTGAGCAGCTCATCCAGCCGGGCCATTTGCACCGCGCCCAGGGCGGCGGACATTTCATCCAGGCGGTAGTTGTAGCCCATGTAGGTGTGTTGCAGCCAGGTGTCGCCGGGGGCGCGCCCCTGGTTGCGCAGGGCGCGCATAAAGTCGGCCGCGGCATCGTCGTTGGTGATGATGACGCCGCCTTCGCCGGTGGTGATCTGCTTGTTGGGGTAAAAGGCGAAGATGCCGTAATCGCCCAGCGTGCCGGCCTGGCGGCCTTTGTAGGCGGCCCCGAGCGCCTCGCACGAGTCTTCGATGACCTTCAGCCCGTGCGCGCGCGCCACGGCGTTGATGGCGTCCATGTCGGCTGGTTGGCCGAAGACATCGACGGGCAGGATGGCACGCAGGGGCGAAGCATGCAGCGCCCCTGCGCGGGGCAAATATTTCTCGATGTTCCTGACCGCATCCTCGACCAGGTCCGGGCGGATGTTGCCGGTCTTTTCATCCACGTCCACAAAGACGGGGATGGCCTGCTCAAACAACAGGGCGTTGGTGGAGGCGACGAAGGAGAACGGGGTGGTGATGACCAGGTCGCCGGGGCCGATCCCTGCTGCCCGTACGCACAGGTGCAGCCCGGCTGTACCGGAGTTGACGCCGATGGCGTGTTTGAGCCCGGTCAGGTCGCGGAAGGACTGCTCGAACCGGGTGATCTGGCCGCCCATACTCAGGTTGGGGGTGTCGAGCACGGCGGCCACAGCCTGCCGCTCGGCGTCGGTCAGGTCAGGGGAAGACATGGGGATGTGGAAGGTCATGGTTTTATCGGGGGTCAGGCTTCGGGTTGGGATGATGCGGGCGACTGCCTGGCATCGGCGGCCGGACCGAGACCGAGGTCCACCTGGTCTTCCATGCGGATCTGCCCGCGCAGGAAGGCGCCTTCTTCGGTGACGAAGGAGGTGGTGACCACGTCGCCCCACACGCGGCCGGTGGCGCGGATCTCGAGCTTTTCGGTGGTGATGTTGCCGCGCACGGCGCCGGCCACAATGATGGTATTGGCGCGCAGGTTTTCGCAGGTGACGCGCCCGCTCTCGCCGACGACGAGCATGCCGCGCAGGCCTACCTGGCCTTCGAACGCGCCTTCGATGCGCACGCCGCCGCTGCCGGTGATGCTGCCCTGCCAGATGACGCCCGGCCCGAGCACGGAGGTGATGCGCTCGACGGCCTGAACGGCGCTTGGGGCGGTGGCACTGGTGTTTGGATCTGGGTTGCGTTTGAACATGATTTTGTTAGTCTAACTTTCCGGGTTGGTATTCTGCACCATTATTCTTACCGCGAGGAACACAGGAAACGCAGATTTTTTAGATTTTTCTCGCGCTCTTCGAGCATGTTTTGAAATTCGTTTTTGGCCACAGATAAACACTGATTTGGGGTAGGTAGCCCTGAAAAATCTCTTTCATCTGTGTTTATCTGTGGCAGATACTTTTCTTGTGCGGTTAAAGACAGAAGAATCACAAATAATAAGGCGCGGCATGCGCCGCGCCCTAATTTTATCATCTTGCCAGGGCAGTTTAGCCGCTCTCTTCTTTATGGCTGCGCGGGTCCACCACGCCCATGATGTTGTAGCCGCTGTCTACATACAGCACCTCGCCGGTGGTGTGGGTGGCCATGCCGGAGCACAGGAAGACAGCCGCGTTGCCGCAGTCTTCGGCGGTGACGTTTTCGCGCATGGGGGCCACATCGGCAAAGGATTTGTACATGTCGCGGAAGCCGCTCACGCCCATGGCCGCCAGCGTGCGGATGGGTCCCGCCGAAATGGCATTCACGCGGACGCCGCGCGGGCCAAAGTCTGCGGCCAGGTAGCGGGTGCTGGCTTCGAGCGCGGCCTTGGCCACGCCCATCATGTTGTAGTTGGGGGCCACTTTCACCGCGCCGTAGTAGGTGAGGGTCAGCAGCGAGGCGCCGGGGTTGAGCATGGGCGCGAAGGCGCGCGCCAGCCCCACGAACGAGTACACGCTGATGTCCATGGCCAGGTGGAAACCCGCCCGGCTGGTGTTGTAAAAGTAGCCTTGCAGTTCGTCCTTGTTGGCAAAGCCGATGGAATGTACCAGAATGTCGATGCCGCCGAAGCGCGCTTTAGCCTTTTCTGCCACCGCCGCGATCTGCTCATCGCTCGACACATCGCACTCTTCTACAAAATCTGCGCCCACCTGGGCAGCCAGCGGCTTCACACGCTTTTCGAGCGCCGTGCCTGCGTAGCTGATGCCAATGTTGGCGCCTTCGCGATGGAACGCCTGCGTGATGCCCCAGGCAATGGATTTATCATTTGCAAGCCCAAAAATGAGGGCGTTTTTACCTTCCAAGAGACCCATAGTTCCTCCACAGTGCAGGGATTAGAGACAAGAGAATAGTGACGCGTGAATAGTGAAATTGGCCTGCGTCACTCGCTGAGCGTGAACCGCCACGGAATAGACTTCCACGGTTCCGGCACACTGTATAAACCCACGCGGGGCGTCTGGGTCACGCTTGTGTCAGGATACACAATCCCCGGCTCAATCCACAGCCCGGTTTCGCTTTTGGTCAGGTCAGTTTGATTGAGGGCGCCATCCACGCCCAGGGCCTGGGTGAGCTTGGCCGGGCCGCGCAGGTCCCTGCCATTTCTTCGCGCGCGGATCACTTCCGACCCTTCATCTGGCAGCACAGCCCGGATCAGCACCGCCGCTGGGAAGCCCTCCGCCTCCGTCACAGCGTTGAGCAGCCAGTGCATGCCGTAAGTGAAGTAAACGTAGGCGATGCCCGCCCGCCCGTACATCACCGCCGTGCGCGGGGTGCGCCCGGCCTTGGCGTGGCAGCCCAGGTCCGTTTCGCCGATGTAGGCCTCGGTCTCGGTGATGAACCCGCCCAGGCGCACGCCATCCAGCATGCGCACCAGCCGCGCACCGAGCAATTCGCGCGCGACGGTCAGGGTGGGGCGGTCGTAGAATTCAGGGGGAAGGGGATTAATAACCACAGAGTTCACAGAGAACACAGAGATTATGGAGTTTTTAGTTGGCTAATCGTTTGATGCCGTTTTTGAGAAGTTTGACATTGAAATTGATGAGCAAACCGATTTTGTGCCCGGAGAGTTTCAAATACGAAAGCAATTGTGCCTCATGAATTGGCGCTAATGCATCCACAGCTTTTCGCTCTGCGCTGACCAGGTCATTGACAACCAAATCCATCCGATAGGCACAGTCAATCTTCATTTTTTGTATTTTATGGGCAATGGCTTCAGTTGTTCTACCTTTAGCCCTTGTTGCACAAGTTTTTAAGCCAAACAGGCCTCATAAGCCAATTCAAGTAACCCTGGTCTTAAGTTTCGGTGAACGTCGATTGCAGCATCGATAATGGATTCGGTAATTTTGTTGATTTCATCGATTTGGGCAAATCCGAATAAAACCGGCTCTTCCCAGTGCTCTTTGTGCGCTCTGTGGTGATTATCTAAAGCGTGGATCGCGCTGCAAGGTTAGGCGCAGGCCGTCTGCCAGGGAAATGGAGGGGTGGTAGTTCAGCTTCTTTTCTGCCAGGGTCAGGTCGGCGCCCATGCGCGAAACGCCGCCAGTGGACTTGCTGTTGTAGATCACCTCGGCCTTTGAGTCGGTCAGGTCCAGCACCTGACGCACCAGGTCGCGCACGGCGGTTTCGCGTCCGCCGCCCACATTGATGACCAGCCCATCCAGGTTGGGGGCGGTGGAAGCGGCCACCAGGGCCGAAACGACATCATCCACATAAACGTAATCGCGCGTTTGGGAGCCGTCGCCGTGCACCACCAGCGTGCCGCCACGCAGGGCCTGCTTGAGGAAATAGGGCACAACTGGCGGGTTGGAAGGCGGCAGGTGTTGGCCGGGTCCGTAGGCGTTGAACACGCGCAGGCTGACCGTTTCGATGTTCCACAGGTCGCCGATGGTGTTGACGTAGTATTCCGCGGCCAGCTTGCTGACGGCATAGGGCGAGCGCGGATTGGGCTGCATGCTCTCTTTGAGGGGCTGCTCGCCCTGGTCGCCGTAAATGGCGCCGGATGAGATCAGCACCACCCGGCGCACGCCCACGTCGCGCATGGCTTCCATCAGGCTGACGGTGCCGCCCACGTTGACGGCGTTGTACTCGCGCGGGTAGAGTACCGACTCGGGGACGCTGACGCGCGCGGCCAGGTGGTAGACGCAGTCCACCTCCTGGAGCAGGGTCCAGAGTTTGGGGCGGTCGTTCACGTCGCCGCGGGTAAAGTGTACATCAGGGGCCAGGGATTGCGGGTCGCCTGTGGAGAGGTCGTCCAGTCCGCGCACCTGGTGCCCTTCGCGGGCCAGCCGGTTGGCGAGCGATGATCCAAGAAACCCTGCTGCGCCGGTGATGAGGAAATTCATGGTTTTATTTTTTGCCCTGGTGCCATATTTTGCGCGATTATAGCACGCGGGCGCGGACGGGCTTAAAAGTGCAAGCCCATTGGAATGCGCGGGCGTTCCAATGGGCTTGCGGGGTGGCTGGGTGAAAACTACTTGCCGCGGGTGGAAAGTTTGAAGGGCCAGTAAAGCGGGCAGAAGCTGACGAAGCTGGTGAGGATGAAAACTGCCGCCAGCACCCACAGGATGATGCCGAGCGTCCCGCCGACCACACCAAACAGGTTGAGCGCGGCAAAGACAGCAGCCAGGATGAGGCGTACAATGCGGTCGGTGGTGCCCATGTTGGGGGTGAGTTTCATGATACTTCTCCTTTGGTTATGAACTGAGACTTTGGATAACGATGACCACAAGGCTGACCAGTCCGATGCACAAGGTGCACACAAGGGCAAGTTTGAGCAGTTTGGTGCGTGTATCGTCCATGATCGTTTTCTTTATATGTTGTTTAGATGCACTCACCCTCAAAAAGTTGTCACTCTTTGGGGGTGATAAATGCCACTACTAACCCGCCTGCGCAGCGGATCGGTTTAGCTGTTGAAAGCAGGTGAGTAAAGGCGGTGGGGGGACGCGCTCCAGATTTCTTGCGGGTAGATTATCTGGTTGGTGCCTGGCAATTGTTCCATGAACAGGCCGGTGTTGAGGTTGATGCCCACTTCGAGGTATGCCTTGTAGGCCAGCTGGCTGCAATAAAAGGCGTCATCCTTGTCTGGGTCGAGGAAGTTGAGGTTGTAAGGTTTGCCAAGTTGGGACAGGCAATATGCGGCGATGCGCTGGCGCATGTGGTTTTCTTCTTCGGGGGAGAGTTCCAAGCCGTCGATCGGGGAAATGATGCCGTAAAACGTATCAAATAACAAGCCGCGCTTTGCGGCCATGGCTTCGGTATCCCAATGGCGGTCGGGGATATCGAAGGTAACCACACCCAGCGCGCCTGCTTCCACGCAGCGCCCTTCCGGGCCCAGGTAAATGGCGATATGGTCCACATCGCCCGGCACCAACCGGCCTACCAGCCACCAGAACTGTCCGGGCAGGATATTGGGCTTGCCGTTCATAGTGCAGATGATGTCGCCAGTCTGGATGGCGATGCCGTCAATTTCATAAGTGTGGATCATGGCATTTCTCCGTGCCTGAATATACGCCCGGGCCGCCGCGAAGTTTCAGACCTGAACCAGGAAATCCACCTGGTGGGCGATGTAAACCAACTGGCCGTGTTCCACCTGGGCGCGGCGTGCGGCCAGCCAGGCGGCAAGGGCGGCCGGGTCGAGGTGCGGGTGGACGCTGAGCGATTGCTCGAAAAAGTGGAGGATGAAGTGGAGGAAGTAGGCTTCCTCGGCGGGATACTGGCTCCGGACGGGGTGCACCACCCAATCGGAGGCGCCGGCGGCCAGGATGCGCGCCCCGGACTGCGCAATGTGGCTGAAAAGATGGCGGCCGCTCTGGCTGTCGCCGCCAGTGGGACGCGAGTCCATGCTGGCGTGGTAGAGCTGTTCGATGCGGGCGTCGAGTGCGGGGTCTATGGCGGGTTCGAAGGTGGTCACCCCATCGAAGTTGATGGTGAGCCAGGCCAGCCCGCCGGGTTTGAGCAGGGAGAACAGCCTGGGCAGGCTGGCGGGCATGGGCAGCAGGTCGAGGAAGGCGTGGGCGATGAGCAGGTCGGCGCGGGGCGGGTGGGAGTCGATGTAGTCGAAGACATCGGCGCAGGTGATGCGGGCCGTTACGGATGCGGGATCGGATGGGGAAGCAAATAAACGGATGGTGCCGACGGGCAGGGACTCGGTCTGGATGTTGTTCTGCGCCGCCCATGCCGGCAGCCAGGTTTGGGCGTGGTTGGTGTTTTCGCGCATTTCATCCACAAGGGTGTAGTCGGCCCGGGTCAGCACGCCCCAGCGCAGCAGGCGCGCCAGCATTGTCCCGATCCCCGCGCCGACTTCGATCACGGACAGCGGTTCGGACGGTGGAAGCGGGTAAGCGGATAACGCGGTGCGCAGCGCGGCCAGTACATCTTTGTTGAGGGCGCGGTCGTCGACCGTTTGCTTGGCGAGCAGGTAGCGTGGGAAGGCGTAATCCATATTCTGATTATAAGCACACGCGGCGGAAGTGGTGTAAGATAGGTGCAGTTTTTAGCCGAAAGGATGTTGTGGCATGGGCGATGTGCAGGTTTTTGCGAACCAGGTGATTGGGAATGTGGAAAAGGTGATCATTGGTAAACGCGATGCGATTGAGCTGATCGTGGTGGCGCTGTTGTGCGAAGGGCACGTGTTGTTGGAGGATGTGCCCGGTTCGGGCAAGACGATGCTGGCGCGTTCGGTAGCCACCAGCCTGGGGATTGGCTTCAAGCGGGTGCAGTGTACGCCCGACCTGCTGCCCAATGATGTGACGGGGGTGTCGATCTTCAACCAGAAGAGCGGCGAGTTCGAGTTCCGCGCCGGGCCGATCTTTGTGAACATTTTGCTGGCCGATGAGATCAACCGGGCCACACCGCGCACCCAGTCTGCGCTGCTGGAGGCGATGCAGGAGCAGCAGGTGACGGTGGATGGGGTGACGCGCGAGCTGCCGCGCCCGTTCCTGGTGCTGGCTACGCAGAACCCGATCGAATACGAGGGGACGTTCCCGCTGCCCGAGGCGCAGTTGGACCGTTTCCTGATGCGGCTCTCGCTGGGGTATCCCGATAAATCTGCCGAGCGCCAGATCCTGCTCAACCTGTGGCGCGAGCACCCGATCACACGGCTGGAGAAGGTGGTGGACGGCCACGCCCTGCCGGCGCTGCAGAAGCAGGTTTGGGATGTGCACGTAGACGAAACCCTGCAGGCCTACATTGTGAACCTGGCGGCGGCCACGCGCAGCCACCCGGACCTGGCGCTGGGCATCAGCCCGCGCGGCAGCCTGGCGCTGTTCAAGGCGGCCCAGGCGCTGGCGGCGGTGCGCGGGCGTGAGCATGTCATCCCGGATGATGTCAAGACCCTGGCGGCTGTGACGCTGGCGCACCGGCTGATCGTGAAGCCGGAGGCGGAACTACGCGGCCGCACGGCGCAGATGGTGTTGTCTGATGTGCTGCAGTCCACACCGCTCGACCTGGGCGGGGTGGAGAAGTAGGGTTCGGGTTCATTACGCAGCGATCCAATCCTTTATGTCAGGCGTTCTCTTTCCCTTGCTGGTTACGCTCATTTTGATCGCGGCGGCGCTGCGTGACGATTTTGCGCTGTCGCTGGTCTATTTGCTGGTCGGGGTGTTTGCTGTGGGGGCGTGGTGGAGCCGCCGTGCCCTGGCGCAGGTGGTTCACGAGCGCAGCGCAGAAACGCATGCCTTCCTGGGTGAGAAGGTGAAAGTGGGGCTCCGCATTCATAACGCGGGCTGGCTTCCGGTTGCGTGGCTGGATGTGCGCGATTCCCTGCCGGTGGCGTTGGCCAGCCCGGCTGTCTTTAGGCGTGTAACCACGTTGAGCGCCCGTGGTCAGGCATCTTTTGAGTATGAGTTGGAAGCGCGCAAACGCGGTTATTATCCGCTTGGCCCTTTGTTCCTTTCCAGCGGTGACCTGCTCGGGTTGGGAGATGCCCTTACGAGGCAGGGCGATGTGCAGCACCTGACGGTGTATCCCAGAATTGTCGCGTTTGGGCGTGTGTCCATGCCGGCCAGTGCCCCGCAAGGGGTACTGCGTCACTCCCAGCCGATCTTTGAAGACCCGGCCCGTGTGTTTGGTAAAAGGGATTACGTTGCGGGTGATTCACTGCGACGGGTGGACTGGAAATCCAGCGCAGCGGTAGGACGCCTGCAGGTTCGCTTGTTCGAGCCGTCGATGTCGCAGGAGGTGTTAATCGTTCTGGATATGGATGGCGATCATTATCACTATCACAGCCGCATCGATGCGACTGAATTGGGCGTGGTCATTGCGGCATCGTTCGCCAACTGGATCATCGAAAACAAGCAAGCCTGCGGGTTGTTAGTGCGTGGACGCGACCCGCTCGGGGTGAATGGATTGCCACAGCCGGTGCCGCCGCGCAAGGACAAGGCGCACCTCATGCGCCTGCTTGAGACCCTGGCCCGGGTCGAGATGACGCAAGGCGGGCCGCCGCTGCCGCTTCAGATCCAACACGTGCGCACGGGGCTGGCCTGGGGTACTACGCTGCTGGTCATCACGGGCCAGGCCGATGATGCCCTGCTGCACGAACTGTACCAGGCGCGCCGGGCCGGGCAGCATGCCGTGCTCATCCTGTCCGGCCCGGGTGCGCCTGTAGCCGAAGTACGCCACAAGGCCGGTTTTTATGGCATTGTCGTGCGGTCGGTGTACAGCGAGCGCGACCTTGAGCAATGGCGGAGGTGACCTGTGGGCTTATCCAGTTTCCCGGCTGAGGTGCACCTCAATGAACGTATTTTCCGCCGCATCAGTTATGCGCTGGTGGGGCTGATGATGGTTTGTGCTGCGCACACCCTGAGTGTGCTGGTGGGGCACATCTTCATCAATTGGCCGGTGGCCTGGCTGCCCGCCATGATGGGTTTTATCGCTTTCGAGCGCTTGTTCACCTACCCGCGCACACGGGGTTTGCTGCTCTTTTCCACCGAGTGGCTGAAAGGCGTGTTTACAGAATGGATCGCGCTGGCACTCATCCTGCGCCTGGTGGTTGGGGTGTGGCACGGCCTGCCCGCCTTTTCCGAGCAGCTCTTCACGCTGGCGCGCAGTTTTACCGAGTTCTTCCTGCTGCCAGAATTCATTTTTGTTCTTGTGATCGCTTTCATTACCTGGATGCTGACCGGCGCATTTGCCAGCCTGCTGGATGAAATGGGCCTCGACCGGGCCCTGATCGCCCTCGATGTTCCCACGCTCGATTCCGGGGTTCCACACCCGCGCGCCCGCCTGTCCGCGCTGGTTGTCAGCCTGGGCAGCGCGCTGGTCATATTCACGGCCCTGGTGCGCGTCAACCTGCGCGATATGTTCCTGGCTGGGGCGCAGCCCGTTTTTCTCGACCTTTCAGCGCTTTCAGGCGGGGGTGGCAGCACCTTGTTATATTTCCTGTTCGGGTTGGCCTTGCTCAGCCAGGGGCATTTCATTACCCTGCATACGCAATGGAGCCTGGCGCGCGTGCGCATTGCACCCGGTGTGGCGCGCGGGTGGATCACCTACAGCGTGATCTTTTTTGCCCTCGTCCTGGCCATTGTCAGCGTGCTGCCCACCCGTTACAGCCTGGGGATGTTCACCGCCCTGGGCGCGCTGCTCGACTTGGTGGTGCGGCTGGCAGGTTTCCTGGTGCAATTGCTGATCATTCTTGTGGTGTTGATCATCAACCTGCCCGCGATGCTCTTCGGACGCCAGCCGCAGCAGCAAACCCAGCCCGGCCTTCCGCCAGAAATCCCCGCCTTTGATCCCGGCCAACTTGCCCCACTGGAAACGGGAGGGCTGCCCTGGCTCGAGGCGCTGCGCGCCCTGGTTTCGTGGGTTGTGCTCCTGGCAGTTGTGGGGGTGGCGCTGGTTTCGTTTGTGCGCCAGCACCACAGCTTGTGGCAGGCGTTGGCGCAATTCCCGGCCGGGCGCTGGGTAATGCGGCTGTGGCGCTGGCTGCGCGGCGCTTCCAAAAGCTTTGGGGATGGCCTGACCCGGGCCGTGAGCGCCGGGCTTGAGCGGTGGCGCGCGCGCCGGGCGGCTGTCAGCGCTTTGCCGGGGGGGATGTCCCTGCGGCGGCTGGATGCGCGCCAGCGCATCCGCTTCTTTTACCTGGCCCTTGTGCGGCGCGGCAGCGAACGCGGACTGGCCCGCGGCCCAGCGCAAACCCCCCTGGAGTATGCTGCCACCCTCGAACGCGCCCTGCCCGAATCCGACTCAGACATTGCCACACTGACCGATGAGTTCATCAAGGCGCGATACAGCCGCCAGCCAGTCCTGGAAGAAGAAGCCAGCCTGGTCCGGCGTTTGTGGAATCGCATCCGCAACGCGTTGAGGCGCGCCTGAAGCTGTTTAACCGCGTTCGCCCTCCATAAAAGACCTCCCCCAAAATTCCCAAGCATCTTTTTTTGAAAAAAGCCTTGTGCTATACTAATTGCACGTGTCCAAAATCGCCAAATGGAGAGAAGAATGAAAACAACCTTGCGTCCGTTTTTTATGTTAATGACCTTTATGCTCATTGTGAGCCTGGCGTGTGGGTTCCCGGGTTCCAACGCCACCCCGGCGCCCGAGCAGCCCTCGCAGGCTACACCCGAACCACCGCAGCCCGCCAGCGGCGCGGTCAATTCGCTGGATGCGGTCAAGAGCGCCACGATCCAGATCGAAGCCCAGGGAACGTTTGTTGACCCTGCCGAGGGGTTGCTGGTCAATGTGGCCGGGCGCGGCACCGGCTTTATCATCGACTCATCGGGCATTGCCGTTACCAACAACCACGTTGTGGCTGGCGCGGCCCTGCTCAAGGTATGGGTTGGCGGTGAATCCACTCCCCGCAACGCGCGTGTGCTGGGGCTTTCAGAGTGTTCCGACCTGGCGGTCATCGATATTGAAGGCGACAACTACCCCTACCTGGATTGGTACACTGGCACGGTCAGCACTGGACTGGAGGTATACTCAGCTGGTTTCCCGCTCGGTGAACCCGAGTTCAACCTGACCAAGGGCATCATCTCGAAAGAGAACGCCAACGGTGATACTGGCTGGGCTTCGGTGGAGCGCGTGTACGGTCACGATGCCACCATCAACCCTGGCAACTCCGGCGGCCCCCTTGTTGATGGCAAGGGGCAGGTGGTGGGTGTTAACTTTAGCTACCGTTCGTCTGCCAATCAATACTTTGCCATCGGCCGCGAAATTGCGCAGTCGGTCATTGCTCAGCTGCGTGAAGGCAAAGATGTCAATTCCATCGGCGTTAACGGTGTGGCCGTGGCTACCGAAGATGGCTCGCTGAGCGGCATTTGGGTGTCCTCGGTTAAATCCGGTTCCCCAGCCGATAAATCTGGCATCAAACCCGGCGACATCATCTACCAGTTGGAAGGGCTGGTACTGGCCACTGATGGCACCATGAAAGATTACTGTGATGTGTTGCGCAGCCACAGCCCAACCGACACCCTCTCCATGTCGGTCATCCGTTATGGCACCGGCGAACTGCTCGAAGGCCAGCTTAACGGGCGCGAACTGACGGTGACTGGCGCCTTTGACAGCAGTGGCAGTGGCAGCGGCAGCACTTCTGGCGGCGAAGCCGAAGCGTTCTTCACTGAATACTTCGACGGTGACCTGGGCAATTGGTCTTACCTGGTTAATTATGGCGATGAGAATGGGGTGGGCCTTTCTGCAACGAGCGGCGGGCTGAATGTGTTGCTCACATCCACTGATACCAGCGTGTATGTGTTCTACGATCCTTATGTGTACACGGATGTCATTCTTGAGATACAGGCAGAAAACCTTGGCCGCAACAACAACAATATCAGCCTGGTTTGCCGTTACGATGAGAATCGCGAGACCTGGTATGAATTCAGCATTGCCAATAGTGGTTTGTACGATATTTATGCTTATGATGGCGGGTACAATACCATTTTCAGCGGCGGCTCCAACCTCATCAAGCAAGGGCGCGAAACGAACGTTTACACGATAGGATGTATCGGCGACACCCTGTCCTTGTTCATCAATGGGCAGGAAGTGCGCACGGTTCGGGATACTACCTACCGCTTCAAGGAAGGACAGGTTGGATTGAATCTCACCTCTTTCAATGTTACACCCATCGAGGTGGACTTTAACTACTTCACCATTGCCCAGCCCTAGACCGGGCGACCTCACTTTTATCGCAAAAACAGGCGGCAGCCGGTACGGCATGCCGCCTGTTTTGCTCCGCCCCGCCTAAAATGTGAAGAAAGTCACAAACCAGGCAGCACAAGGTGTGTTGGCTGGCTTGGATTCCATTCTGGCGAAGTCGGGTATTGATTATCAGGGCGGCACGCTTTGCGTACATTTCTTTGATGAGGCGTTAACGTTTTTCTATCATTCATCGATTATCCTAATGCAAAACTAGAGCAAGAAAAGCGAAAATCATCAGAGGAGTATGCTATGGGAAAAATCATAGGCATCGATCTCGGCACCACCAATAGCGTGGTGGCCGTCATGGAAGGCGGGCAGCCGACTGTCATCAGCACCGCGGAGGGCGGTCGCTTGTGCCCATCGGTGGTGGCCTTCAACAAAAACGGTGAGCGCCTGGTGGGTGATACTGCCAAGCGCCAGTCCGTCATTAATTCTGAGAATACGGTTTACTCCATCAAGCGCTTCATTGGCCGCCGTTATGAAGAGACCGAAATGGAACGCAAGATGGTGCCCTTCCAGGTTATCGAAGGTCCTACCGATGATGTGCGCGTCAAGATCCCGGTCACCAACCGCGAGTACAGTCCGCAGGAAATTTCGGCCATGGTGCTGGGCAAGCTAAAGACCGACGCCGAGTCCTACCTCGGGCAGCCGGTCACCCAGGCGGTCATCACCGTCCCGGCTTATTTCAATGACAGCCAGCGCCAGGCTACCAAAGACGCTGGCAAGATTGCCGGGCTGGAGGTGTTGCGCATTATCAACGAGCCGACCGCTTCCGCGCTGGCCTATGGGCTGGACAAGAAAACCAACGAGACCATCCTGGTCTTCGATCTGGGCGGCGGCACCTTCGATGTGTCCATCCTCGAAGTGGGTGAGGGCGTCATCGAGGTCAAGTCCACCAACGGCGATACCCACCTGGGCGGCGACGACTGGGATCAGCGCGTGGTCAGTTGGGCGGCCGACGAGTTCAAGAAGCAGGAAGGCATCGACCTGCGCAACGACCGCCAGGCCCTGCAGCGCCTGCGCGAAGCCGCCGAAAAGGCCAAAAAAGAACTCTCCAGCGTGATGGAGACTGAAATCAACCTGCCCTACATCACCGCCGACGCCAACGGGCCCAAGCACCTGGTGCTCAAACTGACCCGCGCCAAATTCGAGCAGATGACCGAAGACCTGCTGCAGCGCTGTGTGGGCCCGTTCGAGAACGCCCTCAAGGACGCCGGCCTGCGCGCCAGCGACCTGAAGGAAGTGGTGCTGGTGGGCGGCTCCACCCGCATGCCCATGGTCTCCGACCTGGTGCGCAAATTGACCGGCAAGGAACCCAACAAGTCGGTCAACCCCGATGAAGTGGTGGCCGTTGGCGCGGCCATCCAGGGCGGCGTGCTGGGCGGTGAGGTGCGCGACATCCTTCTGCTCGACGTGACCCCGCTCTCGCTGGGCGTCGAAACCCTGGGCGGCGTGATGACCCGCATGATCGAACGCAACACCACCATCCCGGTTAAAAAGACCGAAACCTACTCCACCGCCGCCGACAGCCAGACCGCTGTGGATATTCACATCCTGCAGGGCGAACGCCCCATGGCCGCAGACAACATGTCGCTGGGCCGCTTCCGCCTGGATGGCATCCCCCCGGCCCCGCGCGGCATCCCGCAGATCGAGGTGGTTTTCGATATCGACGCCAATGGCATCCTGCACGTTACCGCCCGTGACAAGGCCAGCGGCAAAGAGCAAAAGGTAACCGTCACTGCCTCGACCAACCTCAACAAGTCTGACATTGAGCGTATGGTGGAAGAAGCCCGCAAGCACGAGGGCGAAGACAAGAAACGCCGCGAACTGATCGAAGCCCGCAACAATGCAGACGGACTGGCCTACCAGACCGAAAAAGCCCTCAAAGACCTGGGCGGGAAGATTGCTGCCGACGAGCGCAGCCGCATTGAAGGCATGATCAGCAACTTGCGCGCCGCCACCCAAACCGAAGATACCGCCCGCATCCAGAAACAGGCGGAGGAACTCCAGCAAGCCTTTTACGCCCTCAGCCAGCAACTGTACAGCCAGGGCCAACCCCAACCCGAAACGCCCGGCGGCCCCTCTGCCCCACCGCGCAATGATGGCGATGTGATCGACGGCGAAGTACGCGAGTAAGCACTTCAACCCCACAGGGCGGGCCAAACAGCCTGCCCTGTTTTGATTCATCCTGCCCTCATGCGGGCGGGGTATAATGCGCGCATGTTCAAGAACAAAAAAACCTTCGCGCTGCTGGCTCTTATCGGCATCCCAATTTTGGCCGTTCTGCTGTACCAGTTTCCGTTCGTGAATGAACGCCTGTCGTGGCGCATTGACAGCCTGCGCACCCGCATTATGTACATGATCAACCCACCCGATGAAGTTGTCTTTGTACCCACCCAGTCCGTGCAGGATATGCCCACCTCCACACCCAGCCCTGCGCCCACCGCCACACTCACGCCGCCCGGCCCTGCCGATACCCCCTTCCCAACCCTCACCCCTACCATCATGCCCACGCCGCTGCCCGGTTACGTCTCCCTGCCTGGCGTGAAATACGTGGACCAGCACAACCGCTGGAACTACTGCGGCCCGGCCAACATGGCCATGGCGCTCAACTTTTGGGGCTGGCAAGGCGACCGCGACGATGTGGCCCGCGTGGTCAAGCCCGGGTTCAACGACCTGTCGGTGGGATTCATCGAGCGCGGCAAACTCGATAAAAACGTGATGCCTTACGAGATGGTCAACTTTGTCAATGACAGCACTGACTTTCGCGCCCTGCAGCGCTACGGCGGCGATATTGACCTGATCAAGCGCCTGGTCGCGGCCGGCTTCCCGGTGATGATCGAAAAAGGCTATTATGAGCGCGACTACACCGGAAAAGTTTCGTGGCTGGGGCACTACCTGTTCGTGACAGGCTACGACGAGTCGCAGGGGGCGTTCATCGTTCAGGACGCCTACCTGGAACCTGGTAAAAACCAGCTCAGCAAATATGATGTATTTACTGAAGGCTGGCGCGGATTCAACTACCTGTTCATCGTCGTGTACCCGCCCGAGCGCGAATCCGAAGTGTTTGCCTTGCTGGGCAATTGGGCTGACAACGACTGGGCCAACCGCAACGCCCTGTCCATCGCCGAGTCCGAAATACAGTCGCTTGAAGGCAACGACCTGTTCTTTGCCTGGTTCAACAAAGGCACCAGCCATGTTCAACTGCAGCAATATGACCTGGCCGGGCTGACCTACGACACGGCCTTCCGCATCTACAACGACTTGGGCAACGATGACAAACAGCGCCCCTACCGCATTATGTGGTACCAGACCGGCCCCTACTTCGCCTACTTTTACACCGGCCGCTACCAGGACGTAATCAACCTGGCCAATACCACCTTCAAGACCATAGACAAGCCCACCCTCGAAGAGAGCCTGTACTGGCGGGCCATGGCTTCCTACGCTATTGGCGATTACCAGTCAGCCTATGCCGACATGCGCGAATCCGTGTATCTTAATCCCAACTTCGGGCCTGGGCTGGCGCGCATGAGCGAATGGGGACTGACGCCATAATGAAACTACTCCACTTCGCCGATGCCCACATCGACATGGCCAACTACGGCCGCCACGACCCGCAGAGCGGCCTGCCCCTGCGCGTGCTCGACTTCCTCAAGTCGCTCGACACCATTGTGGATACCGCCATTGCCGATAAAGTGGACCTGGTCATTTTTGCCGGAGACGCCTACAAAGACCGCACCCCGGCCCCCACCTTCCAGCGTGAGTGGGGAAAACGGATTGTGCGGCTTTCACGGGCGGGCATCCCTACGGTGTTGCTGGTAGGCAATCACGACCTATCACCGGCAGCTGGGCGCGCGCACGCCATCCAGGAATTTGACACGCTGCAGGTGCCCAGTGTATTCGTCATCGCCCGGCCCGAACTGCTACCGCCCGACCGGTTGGGTATCCCTGCCCAAGTCATTGGCCTGCCGTGGGTGTCTCGTTCTGGACTGATGGCCGCCACACAGTCCAGCGCATTGGATACGGGTGGCGTGTATAGCGAGTTGGAAACACGCCTGGGCGAGATCGTGCAAGACCTTGTCACGCAGACCGACCCCACCCTGCCGCTCATCTTGACTGCGCACGCTTCGGTGCAGGGCGCCGTGTTTGGCGGCGAGCGTACCGTCATGCTCGGGTCCGACCTGGTACTCTCTGGCGCGCTGGTCAAAGACCCACGGTTCGATTATGTCGCGCTTGGGCACATCCACAAACCGCAAAACCTCAATGAAGGCGCGCACCCGCCGGTCATTTACCCTGGCTCTATCGAGCGGGTGGATTTTGGCGAGGCGCAGGATGACAAGTTCTTTATCGTCGCCGGCATCGAAAAGGGGCAGCCCACACAGGTGGAATGGCGCAAACTGGAAGGCGTGCGCCCGTTCATTGACCGGCGAGTCACACTCGAATCTGCCGAGGATGTCACGGAGCGTCTGAAATCTGCCCTGCCGGCACCTGAAAAGATGCGCAATGCGGTGGTGCGCCTGGTGGTGGACTACCCGCGCGATTTTGAAAAAATGATCGATGAGCACACCCTGCGCGATTACGCCGCCGAAACCTTTGAGTTCCACCTGGTCAAGCGTCCACAAATCGAGGCGCGCGCCCGCCTGTCCGCCGATCAGACCATTGCCAGCCTGACACCCCTCGCATTGCTCGATACCTACCTGAAATCGGCAAAAATCAACCCGGAAGAAAGCGCCCATCTGTTGCGTCTTGCAGGAGAGATCATGCGCCCTGATGCGCCCTGAGCAGCGTAACGGGTTTGATATGAAATTATCCGCCAATTGATACATGCTCGTGGATAGCCCCCATTAGAATAAAGAGGTGCGTTGGATTTACCTCTCCCCTCATTTTGATGATGCCATCCTTTCCTGCGGCGGGTTGATCTGGGAACAGTCGGCAGCCGGCATGCCGGTTGAGATTTGGACCGTTTGCGCCGGTGATCCTCCGCCTGCGCCTCTTTCCTGGTTTGCCGCCCGCACCCATGCCGATTGGGGAACAGGCAGCGCAGCCGAAACGGTGGCCTTGCGCCGTGTGGAAGACCGCAATGCCGCCCGGCAGGTGGGCGCGGTCGCGCATCACTTTCCGATTGCAGATTGCATCTATCGCCGGCACCCGGTCAGCGGGCGGGCGCTCTATACCCGTACCGTGTTTCGCGCCCCGGCCCGGGTCGAGGCGCCCCTGGTTGCGCAGGTAACCGCATTGATAGCCACCCGCCTGACCGAAGAGGACACCCTGGTTTGCCCGTTGGGGTTGGGGCAGCACATCGACCACACCATCACGCGCCGGGCTGCCGAGCGGCTTGAGCGCCCCCTGCTGTACTACCCGGACATCCCATACCTGTTCGATCACCCAGACCAATTGCCGCGCCTGTCGCGTGGTTTATCTGACCTGCATTACTCGATCACCCGCGATGGACTGCGCGCCTGGCAAAAAGGGATTGCCGCTTACGCCTCGCAAATTAACGGGTTGTTCCCAGACCTGGATGCCATGCGCGGCAGCATCAAGGAATACTGGTCGGTAAAGCGTGGCATTGCGTTGTGGCAGGCAGGGCGTCTTGATTTAGGCCCTAAATCATGATATATTAGCACAAGTCAGTTTCATACCCGGAAAGATTATCAAATTGCATCCCCGCAAGGGATGCAATCCATTCTTACGCAGAGAAATGCCATGCCAACCACTTTTTTGACCAAAGAAGGTTTCGACAAACTCCAGACCGAATTGGATTACCTGCGCACCGACAAGCGCCATGAGGTAGCCGAACGCCTGCATGAAGCCATGGAAGGTGGTGAGTTGATCGAAAATGCCGAATACGAAGCTGCCAAAAACGAGCAGGCATTTGTCGAAGGACGCATTCAGGAGTTGGAAATCATCCTGGCCTCTGCGCGCATTATCGAGAGCTCCAACGATGCCACGACCGTCCAAGTGGGGGATACGGTGGTTATTCAGGAAGAAGGCAGCGATCCCGAAGAGTACACCATTGTAGGCGCGGCCGAGGCCAACCCACGTGAAGGCAAGATCTCGAACGAATCCCCGATTGGCAAAGCCATCCTTAACCACGCCCCTGGCGACGTGGTGACGGTGGAGGCGCCGGGCGGCGCATTCAAAGTCAAAATCGTCAAGACGACCTGAAGATTGGGGCAGTCATCCTAAGCCCCGCGCGGGCTCTGCGGTTGCAGAGCGCTTCGACGCGGGGCTTTTTCTATGCAGGAGCAGCACATGGCAGAATACTCATCCCTCGAAAAGATACGATTGCAGAAGATCGAAGAATTACGCGCCGAAGGCATCGACCCGTACCCCACCCGGGCCGAGCGTACCCACACCAGCGCCGAGGCCATTGCCGCCTTCGAAGCGGCCGAAGCTGCCGGGGCCGAGGTGCGCGCCATCCTGGCCGGGCGCATCCGGGCCGCCCGTTCCATGGGCAAGATCACCTTTGCGCACATCGAAGATGGCGCGGGCAAGGTCCAGCTCTTCTTCCGCATCAACGACCTGCCCGCCGGTCAACTGGAATTTTTCGACAAGATGTTCGACCTGGGCGATTTCATCCAGGCTTCGGGCGTGATGATGCGCACCAAAACCGGAGAAGCCACCCTGCATGTGCATGAATTCAAGATGCTGGCCAAAGCCGTTTCCCCGCTGCCCGCCGACAAGGATGTGACCCAGGAGGATGGCACCGTCAAACGCTACGCCGCGCTCGAAGACACCGAAATGCGCGCCCGCCAGCGCTACGCCGACCTGGCCGTCAACCCGCAGGTGCGCGAGACCTTCCGCAAGCGGGCCGGCATCATCAAAGCCCTGCGCACCTTCCTGGATGACAACGGCTTCCTGGAAGTCGAAACCCCCATCCTGCAGCCGCTTTACGGCGGCGCGGCGGCGCGGCCCTTTATCACCCACCACAACGAGCTTGAGCAGGATATGTACCTGCGCATCTCCTTTGAGTTGTACCTCAAGCGCCTGCTGGTGGGTAACATCGAGCGCGTGTACGAGATCGGGCGTGACTTCCGCAACGAGGGCGTGTCCTTCAAGCACAACCCCGAGTTCACCCAGCTCGAATTTTACGCCGCCTACTTTGATTATCTCAAGGTGATGGAACTGACCGAGCAAATGGTCGGTTACGTGTGCGATACGGTCTTTGGCACGCGCAAGTTCACCTTTGAAAAAGAGCCGGGCAAAGTGTACGAACTGGATTTCACCGCCCCCTGGCGGCGGCTGGAAATGCGACAGGGCATCCTGGAAACGAGCGGCATCGACATCGCCGCCCATCCCACCGCCGAATCGCTGTTCAAGGCGATTGTCAGCCAGCACCCCAACGCCAGACCCGACCCGCACGTGACGCGCGGCAAGCTGATCGACTTCCTGCTCGGCGAATACCTCGAGCCGACCCTCATCCAGCCCACCTTCCTGTACGACTACCCGCGTGACATCTCGCCGCTGGCCAAACCCCGGCCTGGCGATCCGCTCACGGTGGAGCGCTTCGAAGGCTATGCGGCCGGCTTCGAGCTGTGCAACGCCTTCACAGAGCTCAACGACCCGCTGGACCAGGAACAGCGCTTCCTCGACATGCAGAAAGACTACACCGACGACGAGGAAGAGAAAAACCCGCTCGATGAAGACTACCTGCGGGCCATGCGCTACGGCATGCCGCCCAACGGCGGTTTTGGCATGGGCGTTGACCGCCTGACCATGCTGCTCACCAACAACCGCAGCATCCGCGAGGTGCTGCTCTTCCCCGCCCTGCGCAAAGAAGAATAATTCCCCCGGGGCGGCCGCCGTGCCGCCCCTCTCCATGCTTCGCCAGACGCAGAAGAGCGAGACTTTTGCCATGAACAAACGCAGCCTGCTCATCCTCGGTGACCTGCTCGCCATCGCCATCGTTACCGTCATCGGCTTTGCCACCCACGGCAAAACCGACCTGGCCGTGCTGCCGCGCATGCTGGCCACCTTTGTGCCCCTCAGCCTGGCCTGGTTCCTGACCGCCCCCTGGCTGGGCCTGTTCGATGCGCGCATCACGGACAGCCCGCGCCAGCTCTGGCGCGCTCCGCTGGCCATGCTCTTTGCCGGGCCGCTGGCCGCCCTGCTGCGCGCCGTGTGGCTCAACAGCGTGGTCATCCCGGTCTTTGGCGTGGTGCTCACCGGCAGCGCCGGGCTGGGCATGCTGGCCTGGCGCGCGCTGTGGCTCCTCCTCTCCCGGCGGCGCTGACCCCCTTGCGGCCAGTGATACAATAAATTCATGGACGAAACCGCCCTCATCCAAGATGCCCAACGCGGCGACCTCGATGCCTTCAACCGGCTGGTGCTGGCCTACCAAGACGCGCTCTACAACACCGCCCTGCGCATCCTCGGCGATGAAGACCAGGCCGCCGATGCCACCCAGGAGGCCTTCATCTCCGCCTTCCGCGCGCTCAACAGCTACCGTGGCGGCTCCTTCAAAGCCTGGCTGCTGCGCACCGTCACCAACGCCTGCTACGACGAACTGCGCCGCCAGAAGCGCCGCCCCACCACCCCGCTCGAACCCGCCACCGAAGACGAAGACGAGATGGAATCGCCGCGCTGGCTGGCCGACACCTCCATGAGCCCGGAAGAAATCTCCGAAGCCGATGAACTCGAGCACGCCATCCAGCACTGCCTCAACGCCCTGCCGGTCGATTTCCGCACGGTGGTGGTGATGGCCGACATCCAGGGGTTGGACTACACCGAGATCGCCGTCGCCGTCCGCACCCCGCTTGGCACCATCAAGAGCCGCCTGGCGCGCGCACGCCTGCGCCTGCGCGAATGCCTGCAGGATTTCTGGGAACTTTTACCGGCGCAATTCCGTCTGGAAAGCGGGAGTCGCGCATGAAACAACCTTCTTTCCATGATGTGGCGCTTATCAACGCATACCTCGATGATGCACTGGACGCCCGGGCGCGCGCCAGCCTCGAACGCCGCCTGGCAGACAACCCGCAGCTGGACGCCGTTTACCAGTCCATGCGCGAGTCTCGAACGTTGCTGCGCCGCCTGCCCCAGCGCCGCGCGCCGCGCAACTTTACCCTGACGCCCAAAATGGCTGGCATCAAGCCGCCCCTGCCGCGCGCGTATCCCGTTTTTCGGTTCGCTTCCGCGATTGCCACGCTGCTTTTCATTTTCACATTTGCCCTCAATGCCGGCGTGCCGCTCATGGACGCGCAGCAGGTTGCATTCCAGTCGGCGCCGGCCTTTGGCACGGGCGGCGGCCCCGAGATCGACCAGACCCTGGCCGCCGAAGCCGCCTCCGCGCCGGAAGAAGAACGCCCGCAATCGGGCGGCGGCTGTGAAGGCGGGGATTGCCCCACCCTGGAAGCAGCCATCGCCACCCCCAAGGCGTTGCGCGTCCAATCCACCGAGCAGGCGCTCCCGCCCTCACCCAAAGAGCCCGGGCTGGCCGGTGAGTCTGCCAACGACAGTCAGGCGGTCACTTCCACCCCTTCTGCGCCGCCTGTGCCGGCCGCGGCCTTGGGCGCGCTGTTGGGCGCAGCCGTGCTGTTTGGTGGCGCGGCGCTCTTCGTGCGCTGGCGGGCCGACAGCGCTTTTACGCAACGCCTGGACCGGGAACGCAGGGAAAAGTAACCCTGCGTTCTTTTTTTTGGCGTACAATCAATCCATGCGACTTGAAGACATCCACTACTGCCCGCGCTGCGCCGCGCCGCTGGTCAGTGCGCTGCGCTACAGGCAGCCGCGGCCGGTTTGCCCGCGCTGCGACTGGGTCTATTTCGACGACCCCAAGGTGGCGGCCGGGGTGTTGGTCTTTCAGGGTGGGCGTGTGCTGTTGGTGCGCCGCGCCAACCCGCCCCAGCAGGGGTTGTGGACGGTCCCGGCCGGGTTTGTGGATGCCGATGAAGACCCTGCCCTCACAGCCGCCCGCGAATGCGCGGAGGAGACCGGGCTGAGCGTGAGCATCACCGGGCTGGAGGAGATCGTCTCGGGGCGCGAGCACGGTAAAGGGGCCGATTTTGTCATCTTTTACCGGGGGCAGGTGACGGGTGGCGTGCTCCGCGCGGGGGACGATGCAGACGCCGTGGATTGGTTCGCCGCCAACGCCCTGCCGCCGCTGGCCTTCCGAGCCACGCAGGTCATCCTGGCGCGGCTGCCGGGGTACGGGTAGCCGCCGGGGTGTCCACCCCCTTCCCAATCATGCTACAATTTTGGATATCCAATTTTTGGAGGAGCCATGGCCGAGAAAAAGCCATTTGATACCGCCCGGCTGGATGTGTTGATCGCTGTGCTGATCGCGATTGCATCGCTGACGGCTGCCCTGGCCGCCTGGCGTACAAACACGGTCAGTTCGAGTGCTGCCGAAGCCAATCGCCAGGGGCTGATCGATGCGGTGAAGCAGTCTGCCGCGCAGGGTGAAGACTGGCGCAAGGTGTACCAGGAGGCGGGCTACGCGCGCGACTACCTGCTGGAGGGCGTTGCCGCCGATGCGCTGGACGCCACCGGCGACCCGCTGGCGGTGAAGACGGCCGCCAACCTGCGCCAGTACCTGCTGCCCGGCATCGAACAACTGGCCGCGCCGATGGGCACCACGCCCGACTACCGCCTGGCGGATGGCACGTTTGACCTTGACCGCCGTTTTGCCGAACTGGAAGCCGAGACACCCGACCTGGCCGCGCTCGACCCGCAAGCCGCGTTCGAAAAAGCCGCGCAGTACCACAGCGAGGAGCGCTGGCTGACGGTGGGCTCGGTGCTGCTGGCCATCAGCCTGTTCTGGCTGGCGCTGGCTGAGATCAACAGCGGGCGCATGCGCGTGGCCTGGCTGGTGATTGGGGTGGGGGTGTACCTGGTGGGCGTGGCATTCTTTGTGGTCGTGGAGATGATCTTCTTCATCCTGCGCGGAGGTGCGTTATGAGCCAGGAAACCGCCCCGGCGGGCGACCGCACGCGCGTTCTTGTGCTGGTGCTGACGCTCATTAATACGGTGTTCGCGGCGGTGCTGGCCGGCTTGCAGTCCGATGCCAACATCCGCGCCGATACGGCCAACATTCAGTCGCAGTATTATGCGGTGCAGACCTCGGCGGAATTGGTGCGCCAGGGACAGCAGAGCGCCTACGATTTTGCGACCTTCTCCACGCGCCTCAAGAACGCCCAGGAGTCGCTGGTTTTGCAGTTTAGCGCGCTGGAAGTGGAGAACAACGGCAACGCCGATGGCGCGGCCCGGCTGCGGGTGCAGGCGGCCGCCGCGCAGGCCCGCGCCGATGCGGCCCAATCGCTGTCCATTTTTTACATCGATCCGCGTTACGCGCCCGCCAACCCCGATTCCGCGCCCGACCTGCAAGGTTATCTCGATGACCAGGCGGCTGTGGCCAATGCCCTGGTCGAAAAGCAGAATGCCGCCGCGGACGATTACCAGCGCTGGAATGGCAAATCGGACTCATACCTGACGGTGCTGACCCTGCTCTCGCTGGTGTTCTTCCTGCTCGGTGTGGCGCAGACCACCCAACGCCTGCGCATCTTCTTTGCCGTGGCGGCGGTGGGCATCATGCTGATGTGTGGCGCGTGGTCGCTGGTGACCCTGCTGGCCTGAACGATTGCATGGAAAGCGTCGATTGCCACAGACAAACGCAGATACACACTGATTTTGATGATACTGCCCTGGCAAAAGCTAAAAATCCATTTCATCTGTGTTCATCCGTGGCTCCAAAGTGGATCCTCAGACAATCCCTGATGGGCGCGCCGTGTGGCGGAATCCGCTGTACAATGAAAATATAAACAAGGAGGCGCAGATGTCCGCACTTCCCGCCGTACGTCCTTCCCCGATTGCGGGGACCTGGTACCAGGGACGCCCCGACGCCCTGGGCCGCGAAGTGGACCGCTACCTCGACCATGCCAACCTGCCCGAACTGGGCGGCGAGGTGGTCGCGCTGATCGCCCCGCATGCGGGTCACCGTTACAGCGGCGCGGTGGCCGGCTACGCTTTCTCGGCCGTGCGCGGGCGCGCCTTCGACCTGGTGGCCGTCATCTCACCGTTCCACCAGGTTGCCAGTGCGCCGCTGCTGGCCAGCGCCCACAGCGCTTACGAAACCCCGCTGGGCGTCATCCCGGTGGACCTGGCGGCGCTGTCCGCGCTGGATGCCGCCCTGCGCGACGGGAACGGCCCGGCGGTCTCACGCATCCCCTACGACCACGAACACTCGCTCGAAATTGAACTGCCCTTTTTGCAGCGCGCGCTGGCGGGCGGGTTTAAGCTGCTGCCCATCATGGTGCGCGCCCAGGAACCGCCCGTGGCGCAGTCCCTGGCGCGCGCGCTGGCCGGACTGCTGCGCGGGCGCAACGCCCTGCTGGTGGCCAGCACCGACCTCTCGCACTTCTACGACCAGTCCACCGCCAACGCCCTGGACGCCGAAATGCTGCGCCGGATCGAGGCCTTCGACCCTGAAGGCATCTTCGAAGCCGAGCGCAGCGGAAAGGGCTTTGCCTGCGGGCACGCCGCTGTGGCCGCCGTGCTGTGGGCCGCCCGCGACCTGGGCGCGGATACCGTCCGGGTGCTGCGCCACGCCACCTCTGGTGATGTGACCGGCGACTTTTCGTCGGTGGTGGGATACGGCGCGGCGGTGGTGATCAAGTTAAAAACATAAATCTCTCACAGGGTCCAAAAGTCACCCTGCCCGGTTTTACACCTTTCCCGGGCAGGGTGGTTGTATTGGGGCAGTATAATCAACCCATGTTCGCCCGCATCGCCGTCAATGTGCCCGCGCTCTCCGGGCTGTTCGACTACCACCTGCCGCCCGAACTGGCCGCGCAGGTGGCGCCTGGCTGCCTGGTGACCGTGCCCTTTGGCGGGCAGACCGTGCAGGGCGTGGTGATGGATTGGGTGGATACGCCCGCCGTGGCAGATACAAAGCCTGTACTCTCCCTGCTCGACCCGGCGCCCGTCCTCACCCACCCGCAGCGCGAACTGGCAAAAACCCTGGCCGATTCCACGCTGAACCCGCTGGCCGCCGTCGTCGACCTGATGCTGCCCACCGGCCTCAGCCAGCAGGCGGATGTGCTGTATGGGTTGAATGTTGAAAGCGGAAGGCTGCAAGAATTATCGCCTGTAGCGCAGCGCATCGTGGACCTGCTCGAAAAGCGCGGACCCTTGCGCGGCCGGCAGATCGACCGGCACTTCGAGCGCGTGGACTGGCGCAAGACGGCCCAGTCGCTGGCGCGGCGCGGGGCGCTTTCCACCCGCTCGGTGCTGCCGCCGCCTGCCGTGCGGCCCAAGTTCATCCGCATGGCGCAGCTGGCCGTCGCGCCCGCCGCCGCTGAGGCGGTTATGGATTCGCTCGGCTCCACGCCTGCCACGCGTGAGCGGCGGGCCAAGGCCCTGCAGTTCCTCATTGACGAGCCGGATGCGGTCGCGGTGAACTGGGTTTACGCTCACAGCGGCTGCAACCTGAACGATTTGCAGGAACTGGCCGAGCGCGAGTTGATCAGTCTGTGGGAGACGGAGATTTTCCGCGACCCATTAAGGGGGAAAGAGGAAAGAGGAAAAGAGGAAAGAGAGATCACGCTGACGGGTGATCAAGCCACAGCATGGGATGAAGTTTTGCATGCTTTCTCGCTTCTTTCTTCTTCCATCTTTCTTCTCCATGGCGTGACCGGCTCCGGCAAGACCGAGATTTACCTGCGCGCGGCGGCCGAGGCCATCCGGCGCGGAAAGCAGGCCATCATCCTGGTGCCGGAGATCGCGCTCACCCCGCAGACGGTGCGGCGCTTCCTGGCGCGCTTCCCGGGCAGGGTGGGGCTGGCGCACAGCAAACTCTCGCCGGGCGAGCGCTACGACACCTGGCGCAGGGCGCGCAGCGGCCAGCTGCAGGTCATCATTGGGGCGCGCTCGGCCCTGTTCGCGCCGCTGCCCAATATCGGGCTGATCGTGGCCGACGAATGCCACGACCCGTCGTACCACCAATCTGAACCGCCGTTTTACAACGCCATTGAAGCGGCCCGGGTGTACGCGCGCATTTGCGGCGCGGTGTGCCTGCTGGGGAGCGCCACGCCGCCCGTCGCGCTGCGGCACCAGGCCGAGGGGGGCGTGGTCCGGCTGCTCTCGCTTCCCAGCCGCCTGACGCCGCTTGGGGACGGGAGCGCCGCCCCGGGCGCCGACCTGCCGCCCGTTTCCATTATCGACATGCGTGAAGAGTTGAAGTCCGGCAACCGCGGGGTGTTCAGCCGCGCGCTGGAAGAGGGGCTGGCCGGGGTGCTGGAGCGCGGCGAGCAGGCCATCCTGTACCTCAACCGGCGCGGCACAGCCACGCATGTTTTTTGCCGCGCCTGCGGGCACGTGCTGGCATGCCCCAATTGTGAAACGCCGTTGACCTACCACACTGACCTGCGCACGGGGGTGCGGGCCGATGGGCTGACGTGCCACCGCTGCGGGTATGTGCGCCAAAAACCGAAGACCTGCCCGGAGTGCAAGTCGCCGCACATCCGCGAGTATGGGTTGGGCAGCGAAAAGGTGGAGGCGGACGTGAAGGCGCTCTTCCCGCAGGCGCGTGTGCTGCGCTGGGATTGGGACACCACCCGCGAGAAGGACGCGCACGAGATGATCCTGACGCATTTCGCCAACCACCAGGCGGATGTGCTGGTGGGCACGCAGATGCTTGCCAAGGGGCTCGACTTGCCGCTGGTGACGCTGGTGGGCATTGTGCTGGCGGATGTGGGACTGAACATGCCCGACCCGTTCGGCGGGGAGCGGGCCTTCCAGTTGCTGACGCAGGTGGCCGGGCGCGCGGGGCGTTCGGTGCGCGGCGGGCGGGTGGTTTTGCAGACCTTCCAGCCGCAGCACCCGGTGGTGCTGGATGCGGCCCGTCACGATTACGCGGCTTTTTACGCGCGCGAGATCGCCGACCGCCGCCTGCTGGGATACCCGCCCTTTGCGCGGCTGGCGCGGCTGGAGTTCCGCCACACCGACGAATCCCAGGCGGAGGCGGCTTGCCGCCAGATGGCCGCGCGCCTGCTGGAACAGATCCGCGTGGAGGGGCGCGTGCAGACCGGGCTGGTTGGCCCCGCCCCGTGCTTCTTCAACAAGCAGGATGGGCTGTTCCGCTGGCAGGTAGTGGTGCGCGGCCCGGACCCGGCATCGCTGATGCGCGGCCAGCGGTTGGATGGCTGGCGCGTGGAAGTGGACCCGGTCAGTTTGCTTTAGGCGCGCGGTTGCTATGGCGCGCCTTGGGCGTGTATAATCATTTTTATCAGTGCGCATATTATTTTTCCAGGTGTCATGATGTTATTCCCCTCTTCCCCTATCAATCTGCTCGATCCTGCCACACTAGAGACGAATCGCATGGGGCGTCTTACCCCAGAACAGGAAGCCTGGTTGCGGACCGTTTCGTTTGGTGGCAGCGGGTTTGCCGCTGCTTTGCCGATCATTATCGTTGTTCCCATGCTGTGTTTTTTCGGTTTTATCTTCTTGCAGGATGGTTTCACAGATGCATGGATTATTTTGCCTTTTGTAGGGCTTTTCCTTACCATTGTGCTCTGGCGTACAGGCCCGGCACTGTTTGACGGTGTACAGCGTGCATTGAAACTTCGCAGTGACCGGCAGAGTGGCATCATTCGGCAGTCCATGGGTGAATTGGCGTTCGGGCGCGATGGGTATGTGGCCCAATCTGGAGAACGACAGTTATTTTTACCGTTCAGCGAGCCGGGCGGACTGCTGCCGGGTGTGCGCTATACCTTTTTCCACTTTGAGGAATCGGGCATTGTGTTATCTGCGGAGCAACTGGGAACAGCCAGCACTGCCGCCATTCGCGCCGGGTTGAACCGCATCCTGGCGGCGGCCAATAATTTTTCTGCCGAAGACCTGGATGCCAACCAGCGCGGAGAGATTTCACCTGCCCAGCACAGCCGCCTGATGCGCAAACTGCTGGCAGGGTTGGCGCTTGCGTTTATTTTTACGCTTGTGGGTGCCGGTGTGATCTTTGGGGCCTCATCTGCCGATGGATTTGAAGCCTGGCCGATTTTGATCATTTTCCTGGCTGTGTTTGGCGTTTTTGCCGCCATTGGCATCTACACGGTCATCAACAGCGTGATGGACATGAATGCCCTGCCCGAGGTTATGGAAGGGCGCGGCTCCCGCCACACCGAGCGGCGCAGCAGCGGGCGTTCATCGCGTACTGTCTATTTCTACGATATAGGCAACCTTAAATTCGAGGTGTCATATCGTGCTTATAAAGTGCTGATGGAAGAATTTGACTACCGGGTTCATTATGCGCCCCGCACCAAGACGCTCTTGAGCATCGAGGTGGCCGAGGTGCCAAACTTCAATTGGTGATATGGAGACCATCATGCAGAGTTTCAGCCGGGGCTGGGCGTTCTTGGTACAGGCGTGGAAAATGGCGTTAGCCGACCGCGACCTGACCAAACCTTCGATATTCGCATTGTTCGTGGGCTTTTTCGTCGGGCTGTTGGGCATCATCCCGTTTGCGCTGGTGGCGCTCATCTTTCAGGATGGCGGCATGTTTGCGAACATCGTTTTCGTCATCATGGGCGGGTTGCTGGCTTTTTCGCAATACGCGGTCACCTACGTCTTTTCCGCCATGACCGTTTACCTAATCTACGGTTACCTCTCTGAAGGCGACGGGCGCATGGACAAAGCCTGGGAGATCGTCAAACGCGACTGGCTGGATATCCTCAGCCTGGCGGCCGCTTCGGCGCTCGTCAGCGTGATACAAAACTGGGTGCGTGGACAGGGACGCGGGCGCAGTGGGAGCAACTTCTTGCGCGAATCGGTGGCCAACCTCATCCAAACGGTGTGGACCGAGGCCACCTACCTCATCCTGCCAGCCATGGTCATCGAAGATGTCAACCTCAAGGATGGGATCAAGCGTGCGGGATATATTGCCAAAGGTAACCTGCTGCTGGTGGGTATCAGCACGGTGGGGGTGCGCTGGGTGACCGGCCTGATCAGCTTTGTGCTCGGGTTCATTGGCGTGGCGCTGGGCGTGGGCATTGCCTACCCCATCATCGCCGTGGCCAATGGCGCAATCATCGCCATTGTGCTGGGGGTTGCCCTGGGTGTGATGGTGGCTTCGGTCTTTTTTATGACCGCCTCGGTCATCTCGTCATACACCGCCACCGCGTACCATACTTGCCTGTACTTGTGGGCGCGCGAGGTGGAAAAGGCCGCGCAGGCCGCCCAGCAGGGTGTCCCGGTCAACATTCCCGCGCCGGCGCCGCTGGCGGCTGTGTTAGGAGGCTAACGTATGCAGCCCAAACCATCTTACTCCAAGCGAGTTTATCTTTCCTGGGATGAAGTCGATCACCTTATCGATGTATTGCTGCCCAAATTTAACCAGGAGTTCAATGCCATGGTGATGATTACGCGTGGCGGCATCATCCCCGGCGGACTGCTGGCCGAGGCGATGGGCATCACCCATATCCTTACGGCGGCTGTGGATTTCCCGTTCGAACAGTCCAATGAACAGCAAAAACTGATGTCGTGGCCCAAGTTCATCCAGTTCCCGTCCAACGATCAATTGTCCGGCCGCGCGGTGTTGATTATGGACGATGTGTGGGGCTCGGGCCGCACCATCACTGCGGTGAAGAACCGCGTGATCGCGGCCGGCGCTTTTGCCGAAACCTGCGTGATGCACTTCAACCCGTATCGCAGCCTGTTCGACAAGAGCCGCCCCGATTATTTCGCCGATGTGACCGAGGCGCACATCATTTATCCCTGGGAGGCCAGCCGCGGGGCCGACCGCATTCTGCTTGGGGCGGGCGACAGGTTATAAGTGCGATGAAACCACTCAAGATCGGTTCGGATGAAAAGCTCAACACCTTGCGCGGCAACCCGTTCTTCCGCGGGTTGAGCGATGAGACTTTACTGCAACTCCTGCCTTTCATGAGCTTGCGCCGGTTTGAGCGCGGCGAGACGTTGTTCTGGGAAGGCGACCCGTGCTCAGGCTTGCATATCATCCATCGGGGCAGTGTCAAGCTTTACCGTATTTCTCCCCAGGGGCGCCAGCACATTGTGCGGGTGATGCAGGAGGGCGATACCTGCAACGAGGTGCCGGCCTTCGATGGCGGCCCAAACCCGGTAAATGTGGAGGCGTTGGAAGAAACCTCAGCCTGGGTGATCGAGGCCCAGGCGGTGCGGGCGCTTATGCAGCGTGACCCGCAGTTTATGCAGTTGGTGGTGGATAACCTGGCTCGCATGCTGCGTCACCTGGTGAACCTTGTGAGTGAAATGGCTTTTTATCAGGTAACCCACCGCCTGGCGCGGCTGATCAACGAAATCCCCGAAGAAGAATTGAGCGGTGAGGCTGGCGCGCGTTGGACGCAGGAACACCTGGCCTCACGGTTGGGCACGGTGCGCGAGGTGGTGGCGCGCTCGCTCAAAGAGTTGGAGCGTAGCGGGGCAATTTCGATGCAGAACCGGCGTATTCGTGTAGAGGACCCCCGCGTGCTTTCCCAGTGGACGCAGCCCTGGAATTAAGACAAAAATAATGCACGGGCGACCCAGCCTAAGGGTCGCCCGTTTTGTTCCAAAAAAGTGCCCCCCTCCCGTTCCAGGAGGGGGGCGAAAAACGCGCGAGGAGGGGCGTTTTTTACTTTGAGGTTTGCTCTTTGTAGTAGGTGTTGATCTCGAGAAGGCCGGGGTCATTGGCGGCCTGGGCGGCTTTCATTTGCGCCTGGCGGGCCAGGTTGGTGGATTGCGCCAATAACTTGAGGGCGTATTCCGGGTTGTGGAAGCCCATGCTGTTTTCGGCCGAGACATAGTCCCAGTAGAACTGGGACTGACGGTGCAACTGGCGGGCTTCGTCGAGCAGGGAGGCATCGCTGGCGGGGTTGGCAGCGGCAGCCTTGATGGCATTGATGGCATCCACAATGGCGTCTTCGGTGGCGATCTTGGTGTTATAGACCTGGTTCTGGATCTCATTCACGCGCCCAACCACATACTCGGTGTTGGTGTGGCATTGCCCGCAGGCTTGGGCCGGGTTGAGCAGCGGGCTGTGGATGTCGTGCATGGAGTACTTGGCCGCGCCATCTCGCACGTAGGGCATGTGGCAGTCGGCGCACGAGACGCCCGCTTTATAGTGGGTGCTTTCTGCGATGAACAACTCGTATTCGGGGTGCTGGACTTTGAGCATGGGGCTCTTTGTATCGGGATATTCCCAGTCTGAGAAACCCTCTGCGGTGTAATAGACCCACATTTCTTCGGCTTTTGTGCCTTCATCCCACGGGAAGGTCAGGTATCTATCCGGGCCTTCAAAGTAGTATTCCACATGGCAATTGGCACACACCACGGTGCGCATTTCTTGGCGGGTGAACGTGGTCCAGTCTTTGCCCTGGCGTTCGAAGGCCTCTTCGAGGGCCGGGTTGGTGACGATGAGCCGCATGGTGTTGGCCTCGTGGCAGTTGGCGCAGCCGATGGTTTCGGTGGCGAAGGGGGTCATTTCGCCGAAGAATTTTTTACCGTATTCGCGCATACCCATCTCGGACCATAACTTGGGGCTGCTGGCGCTCTTGCACGAGTAGCAGGTGCCGGGGGTGCGCTTGGGGTTTTCGGGGTCGAGGTTGAGGCGTTTGGTGTTGTTCACATCATAGAGCGCCCATTCGTGTCCGCGGTCTTCATTGTAATCTTTGCTGAAGGGCATGCCCGCAAAGAGGATTTTCTGGCGCGGGTCGCGCTCCAGGTGCGAGAAGGGGCTGGAACCACCGTGGGTTGTGGCGACTGTATTATCTTTGGTTTTCACGAAGGAGGAATATTGGTTTGGGAAGTTCAGCCCCCATTTGCTGGCGTCTGGTTCCATGGCCGCGATTTCAGTCAGGGGCGTGAACGACCGCTGCTGCGGCGGTTGGTTGGTCATGAAGATAATGGTGCCGGTGAGGGCGGCGGCCAGCACCACGATGATGCCGACCAGGATGAGGGTGGAATATTTTTTCATGGGTGCAATCTCCTGGGTTTACTTGTTGTAATTCAAGGTGTCTTGGAAGGGTGATGTGGGCATGCCACGCTGGCCATGCGAGACGTTGCGGTGGCAGTCCCAGCAGTTGCGGTCGAGTTCCATGCTGCTGGTCAGCATCGTTTCAGCGGCGTCGTGGTGACAGCGGATGCAGTTTTGCTGGATGATGACCTTGGTCTCTGGTTTGGCGCGGATCACGTCGGGTGTTTGCCCGGTGGTGAAAACGTACACATCGTGGGCGCCAGTGCGGCTTTTTTCGATCCAGTACGAGATGGGATTGTCGTGCGGCAGGTGGCAGTCCGCGCACTCAGTCACGCGCTCGTGCGGGGCGTGGAACCAGTTCTCGTAGGCGGCATCCATCACATGGCAGTTGGCGCAAGTGCTCGCATCGGAGCCGGCATAGGCCATGGCGTCGGTCGAAAAGACGAAAACGCCCATGGCGATTACAAAAGCGGCGATAGCGACAATAAACAGGGTTTTGGACATGGCGAAACCTTTGCAGAGCGTGTGAATTAATCTGTCCTTAATATACTCAATCCAGTTCAAAGTATTTGTGACTTTTGTTACAAAGACGCCGTGGATTTTCTCCCAAGTCTCCGGAGGAAACCCCGCCCCCGGCCGGTTTGCGCGCCCTTACCTGTACGTTCTACCCTTCCACGTGACGCCCTGGCCGCTGAGCACTTTCCAGGCGGAGGCGAGCATCATGGCGGCGAAGACGCCCGCGCCCAGCGGGGTGGTGAGCGCGTACCAGGCGGGGATGCCCATATCCACGGCGGCGCGGGTGCGCCAGTAGAGCAGGTAGCCCCACACGCCCAGTGCGGTAACAATCATGCCCAGGGCCTGCCAGCCGCCGCCGCTCAGGTACCACCATAACCCCAGCAGCGGCCAGGCCGGCATGAACAGCGATGCCATCAACGCCAGGAACGCGCCGAACACGCCCAGCAGCAGCAGGCCGCGCTCGTCCTTCAGCCCCAGGTAGATGTTCTTGGTCCAGCCTTCCCACATCTCTGGCAGCGAGGTGTACATGCGTGTGGCGGCCACGGCGCGGCCATCGGCCACCACCAGGCGGTAGCCGCCGCGCTTGACCCGCACGGCCATGTCCTTGTCCTCGACGATGGAGCCGCGGATGGCCGCGTGCCCGCCCACGGCGTCGTACACCGCGCGTTTCATCATCAGGAACTGTCCGTTGGCGATGGCGTCTGGCTTGTTGGGGTCGTTGACCTTGCGCGGCGTGAACCCAACCGAGAGTGCGGTGAAGACCAGCGGCAGCACAACCCGCTCCCAAAAGGTTTCCATGAGCTGGCGGTTCATGATGGTGAATGCATCTGCGCCGGTCTCGTCGGCTTTGGCGGCCACCGCGGCCAGCGCATGGGGCGAGACGAAGGTATCGGCATCGATGAAGAGCAGCCAGTCGCCGGTGGCGTGGGCCGCAGCCTGGTGCAGGGCGTGGGGCTTCCCGGCCCAGCCCGCGGGCAGGTCGGTCCCGTGCAGGACGCGCAGGCGGGTGGACTGCGCCTGGATCTCGGCCAGGATGCGCGGGGTGGCGTCTGTCGAGCGGTCATCCAAAACGATGACTTCATAATCGGGATAATCCTGACGGAGCAGGGCTTCGACACAGCGCCGGATGTTGCGGGCCTCGTTGCGGGCCGGGACGAGGACGCTGATGCGCGGCGCGCCGGGCGGCGGGGGCGCGGGGGTGACGACCACATCCAGGTGCCACTGGGTGTGCAGCCAGTACAGGATACCCAGGGCTACGAAGAAGGCGGCTGTGGACAGGGCAAGGTAGATCACGGCAGGGTCTCCAGGTCGAAGAAGTGGATGGCGGCGTCCGTGCCGCCTGCCAGCAGCCAGCGTTTGCCTGTGCCCGAAAGGGTATCGGGGCTGAAGGTGAGCGCGGCCACGTCGTTGGGCAGGCGGAAGGATGCAACCGGCTGCAGGGTGCGCATGTCCCACACGGTGAGCGCGCCCTGGCTGTTGCCCGCGGCCAGCAGGGCGCTATCTGGGCTGAAGGCCACGCGCCAGGTGAAGGTTTTGGGGGTGGCTTCGCCCAGCACGGCGCGGACCGGGTTTTTGGGGTCGCTCAGGTCGAAGAGCGTCACCTGGCTAAAGCGGTTGGCGGCGGCCAGCCAGCGGCTGTTGGGGCTGAGCGCCAGGTCGTAGATGGGCAGGCCGGTGCGCAGGGTGTTGATGAGGGTCAGGTCGGCGGGGTTGCGCAAGCGGATGGACTCGATGTCGGTCAGGGCGAAGAAGAGTCCGTCCGGGCTGAAGAGGAAGTCGGTGGCGTTGTACGAAGCGCCGATGAGCTGCCCGGCCTCGGTCACGTCGCAGCCGCCCGAAAGCACGGACGAAATATCCCACACTTTGGAGATGATGGCGTTTCCAGTGGTGCCGAGGATGGGCAGGCTGGGGTGGAAGTCCACGGCAATAGCGCCTTTCTCGTGGGCGCTGAAGGCGCAAATTTCGGTGCCGGTGGTGGTGTCCCAAAACTGTACGCGCCCGTCTTTGGCAGCCGTGGCCAGGATGGGCAGCATGGGGTGAAAAGCCAGCCGGTTGACCCAAACCGTAAACGGGATGTGCGCCCGCTCTTGCAGGGTGGCGGCGTCGTACAGGCGTATGTTCAGTCCGGACGCTACGGCCAGTATGGCGGCATCGGGCGAATAGGCCATATCGAGGATGATGTCGTTGGCGGGGTATTGGAATCCGGGCGTGGGTGCTGTGGTGGGGGCGGCGGCAATGGGTGTGGGTGACCCTTCAACGATGCTCGGGACCGGCGCTATGGTTTCGGTGGGCGCGGGCAGAGGGCTGGCGGCCGGGGCGGCGTCCCTTATTGGGGACAGGCAAGAGGCGCTCAATAAAACGTAAAACATAAAGAGTAAGAGTGATGATAATGATGGTTTACGCATCGTAAGTGGCTTGATCCTCGCGTAAAACACGCCCGTGTTGTTGAGGGACCCTGGTCAAAAGTAACTTGATGATCTCGGTTAAAACATTGAAACGTTGTGTCAGTTCGTTTTCACTCAGCACATGCCGCGCCTTATAGTACCAATCCCTGCTTTCGCGCGCCGAACCAAGCGCGTACTGATAGAACAGGGCTCGATCTTTTCCCGTGCTGCGGGAATATCCCTCGGCGATGTTAGCACCAACCGAATTGACCGCCCGATAGAGCTGGTCTGCAGTTGAAAGCAGCGTTCTATTTTTCGAGCGAATGGCCATGTCGTGCCAGCACAGGTCGCTCAGGAATAGGGCATAACGATAAGCAGCCACTTTCCACAGTGAATCTTCTTTGAAAGTAACCGGAACCTCAATTTCCCATTCCTTGTAATTCATCATGACCTCGATTTATTTACGTTTTACTAAATGACTCTAACGGTCGAGCCGCGCTCCGTCTTTTCCACTTCGATGCGGTTGGGGAAGGCTTCTTTGAGTTCTTCGAGGTGCGTGATGATGAGGATCTTGGCGAAGTCGGGCCGCACCAGGTTGATGGCCTCGATCAGCCGCTGGCGGCCCTGCGGGTCTTGCGTGCCAAAGCCTTCATCGATGACCAGGGTTTGCAGCCGCGCCCCGGTGCGTTGGGCCAGCAGTTCCGAAAGCGCCAGCCGGATGGCAAAATTGACCCGAAAGGCCTCGCCGCCGCTGAACATCTCATAATCGCGTGTCCCCACCCCATCGCTGATTTGGATGTCGAGCGTTTCTTTCAGGTCATCGCGTTTGCCGGTTTTGTATTCGGCCTGTGTGGCAAAGCGCACGCTCATGGTGCCATTGCTCAGGCGGTCCAGCAGGTCGTTGGCTTTGCTCTCTATCTCCGGCAGGGCCTGCTCAATCAGCAGGGCGGGCACGCCGTCTTTGCCGAAGGCGCGCTCCAGCGTTTTTAGCAGCGATTGCTGTCTGGCCAGCGCCTCACGTTCGGTTTCGAGTTGTTTTTTGTAGGTTCGCAGGCTGTTCAGCACTGTAACGGTCTGGCGTGCCCCGCCAACTTCATCCTGCAGGCGGTTTTCCTGCTCACGCAGGGCAAAGAAGGCGCTCTCGGCGGCCTCCAGGTTGGGGGCTTCCTGCTCGGCCTGCGCAAGCGCGGCGGCTGCTTCTTCGTACTGGCCGTGCTGCTCATGCACGGCGGAAACCAATTCAGTCAATTGGGATTGGAGATCGCCGATCTCGCGCTCGAGCGGCGCGAGGACCGCCCGGGCCTTTTCCAGCGCAGCGAATGCCTCCTGCGCAGCGCGTTGTTTAACCTCGGACTGGCGGGCCGCATCGTGGGCAGCTGCCTCGTACCCCAACGATTTCAGTTCGGCATCTATTCCCGCCAGATTTTTGTGGGCATCTCCGGCAAAGTCATTCTTCTTAAGCGCCCGGCCAATGGCTTCCAATCGCTTTGCGCCATGCTGCGACCAATCTTCTGCGGCTTTATGGATGGTCTCCAACCGCTCGCTTAACTGTGAGGCATTGCTCGCAAAAACCAGACGTTCGTTTTCCACGTTGGTCAGTGCTGCAACCTTTTTTTCGAGTGACTTGACCTCATCGGTAAGGGCATCCAGCCGGGTCTTGTTGGCGCGCCAGCGGTCACCCATATCGCGGCCTTCTTCGTTCAACTGCGCCAGGGTGGACTGGCGGTGCGCGTCGGTCAGCGGCTGGCCGCACAACGGGCAGGCCGCGCCCTCGATCTGCTCCAGGCTGGCGATGCGCTTTTTCAGTTCGTCCATTTGGGTCTTGAGGGCGGCATTTTCTGCGACCAGCGCGGCGGATTCTTCGCGCGCGGCGTTGAGTCGTTGTTTGCTCTCTTCGCGCAGCGAGATCTTTTCGGTGACAACCGCCAATTGCTGCTGGAGGGTTGCGCGCTCGGCTTCGATGGTTTCGATCAGGGCAGCCTGTTCCCGAATACGGGCTTCCTGGGCCTGCAAATTCTCCTGCTCCTGCTCCAACCGGGCGCGCTCGGTGTTGATGGCATCCACAAAAGGCTGCCGGCGCTTCTCATGTGCGTGAAACTGCGCGGACATGCCGTCCCAGCGTTCGAGGGCTGCCCGGGCCTGTTGCCAGTCCTGGTAATCGGATTCCACTTCGGCGGCGCGCGCCACCAGGGCGGCCTGCGCGGCCCGTTCCGCTTTGCGCGCTTGCAGGCGGTTTTCGAGCGCGGACTGGCTCGCTGCGGCGCGCTCGTATTGGACGCGCAGGGTTTCGGTCAGTTTTTGCTGTTCGTTCAGCGTGGCTTTCATCTTCTTGATGGTTTCCAGCGCACTTTCCTGCGCTTTGCGCGCCGTGGAAAGCTCGGCCAAGCGCGCTTCCAGGTCTTTCAGCCGTTCGCGCCGGGCCGGTTCTTCGCTCAGCTCGGCGGTAACTTCTGAGAGGCGTCCATCGAGGGTGCTGATTTCCTTCTCGATGGATTTTTTCCTCTCGGTTGCGCGTTCTTTGTACACATCCCACGCTTCCAGTCCCAAAATGCTGCTCAGGATGCGTTTGCGGTCGCCGGGGCGCTGCTGGGTGAACTGATCGGCTTTGCCTTGCAGGAAGAACGAAGCATTGACGAAGGTTTCATAATCCATGCGCAAAATGGATTCGATGCGGGCCTGTGTTTCCCGCAGCCCTTTTTCGGTCAGCACACGCCAGGTGTCGCCATCGCGTATCTGGAACTCGAGCAGTTTCCCCTTTCCGCGCGGCATCACACGTTGCACACGGTAGCGAGCGGCTTCGTAATCGAAGGTGAAAATCACTTCGGCGGCATCAGCGGCCGTGTGGATGAGCGCATCATCTGACTTGCGCGCCTGGCCGAACAAGGCCCAGGTGATGGCGTCGAGCAGCGAGGATTTGCCCGCCCCGTTCATGCCAGAGATGCAGGCCAGGTCGAAGCCGCTGAAATCCAGCATGGCTGGGTCGCGGTACGAGAGGAAGCCGGTGAGTTTGAGGGTAACGGGGATCATGGAGATATTTTAGCAGGACAATGGACAATTACACAGGCAGGGTTGCCCGCATCTATTTCTGGTGTTATCATAATCGCGTGTATCCAAAAACAGATTCTGCCCGCAGCCGCCTGCGCGTCACGCTGATCTCGATCATCCTGGCCACCATCCCGTGCTATTGCGTGGGTGCCATTGCGGCTGCCATTGCGCCCGACCCCAACCGCCCCACGGCTACGCCATCCCTGACATTGACCGTTACCCTGACTGCTTCAGAAACGCCCACGGCCACAGCCACCGGGTTTAACCTGCTGGTGCCCACGCAAACCCCTGGCACGCCCACGGTTACACCCACCCTGACCACAACACCTTCCCCGACCCCCACCCCAACAATTACCGAAACGCGCCCGCCCACACTGACGCCCTTCCAGCCGCCGACCAGCACCACGACACCCACGCTCACGCCCACAGCCACCCCCGTGCCGCCGACTGCTACGCCCACGGCCACCCCCGTGCCGCCAACGGCCACATCCACCGCCACGCTGCCGCCCCCGGCCGATACGCCCACCCCAACGGCCACCCAGCCGTAACCCCACTTTTACGGGAAAACCAATGACCGAACTGATGCCCTTCCTGAAATCCCTGCTATCCGTGCCCGGGCTATCGGGTTACGAAACCCCGGCCATGCGCCTAATCGAAGACGCGTGGAAGCCGCTTGTGAATGAGATGCGCCTGAGCAGGCTGGGTTCGCTCGAAGCGCTCAAAAAGGGGACAGCCGCCGAACCGCGCCCATCCATCCTGGTGGCCACCCACATGGACGCCATTGGCATGATGGTCACTTCCATCAAAGATGGATTCCTGTTCATGACCATGGTTGGCGGCGTGGATGCGCGCGTGCTGCCCGGCACCCCCGTCACCGTGCATGCCGGCGCCAGCGGCGAAGACCTGCCCGGCGTGGTCGTCCAACCGCCTGCCCGCCTGCTGCCAGCTTCCATCGGCGAGGGCCCGGTCCCGCTCGACCAGTTAATGGTGGATGTGGGCTTGCTGACGAAGGATGTGGCCGCCAAAGTGCGCGTCGGCGACCTGGTTTCGTATGCCACCGAGCCGCAGGAATTTGCCGGTGACATCATCGTTGGACATTCGCTCGACAACCGCGCCTCGGTGGCCGCGCTGACGGTGGCCCTCAACGAGTTGCAGGGCAAGACCCACGCCTGGGATGTGTGGGCCGTGGCCACCGCGCAGGAGGAAGTGACCCTGGGCGGCGCCATCACCTCGGCCTTCGGCATCCACCCAGACCTGGCCGTGGCCGTCGATGTCACCTTCGCCAAAGGCCCCGGCGCCAACGACTGGCAGACGCACGGGCTGGGCAAGGGCGCGTCGATCGGGTTCGGGCCGAACATCCACCCGTACCTCTTCAAACAATTCAAGGAACTGGCCGAGAAGCTGGAGATCCCGCACGAAGTGGATGTGATGCCGCGCATGTCGGGCACCGACGCCTACGGCATGCAGATTGCGGCCGAGGGCATCCCAACCATCGTCATCAGCATCCCGCTGCGCTACATGCACACCCCGGTCGAGATGGTGGCGGTCAAGGATATCCAGCGCGCCGGGCGCCTGCTGGCAGAGTTCATCACCCGGCTGGAGCCGGATTTCATCAACAAAATTACCTGGGATGAATAACCATGGCTGAAACGACCCCCAAGATCGGCAATTCCCAGATCAAACTGCTCGAAAAACTGTGCAACGCCATCGGCGTTTCTGGCGACGAAGGCGAAGTGCGCAAGATCGTGCTCGAAGAAGTGAAACCGCACGCCGACGACGTGAAAGTGGACGCGCTCGGCAACGTACTGGTCACCAGGTCTGGCAGCAGCAAGGACCGCGTGCGCGTGATGCTCGATGCCCACATGGACGAGGTCGGCTTCATGATCGTCGGCGATGATGGCGATGGCATCTTCCGCTTCGAACTGGTCGGCGGGCTGGATGTGCGCCAATTGGTCGGCAAGCCGGTTGTGGTCGGCAAGAACAAGGTGCCGGGCGTCATTGGCGCGCGGCCCATCCACCTGACCACGGCCGAAGAGCGCCAGCGCAAGATCCCGCTCGACCAGCTCAAGATCGACGTGGGCCCCGGCGCGGCTGGCAAGGTGAAGGTGGGCGACCGGGCCACCTTTGGCAGCACATTCAAGCGGGTGGGTCCTTCCATCATGTCCAAAGCCATTGATGATCGCATCGGTGTGGCCACCCTCATCGAATTGCTCAAGTTTGCCCCGCCCAACGTGGACCTGTGCCTGTCGTTTGCCGTGCAGGAGGAGATTGGCCTGCGCGGCGCGAAGGTGGCGGCCCATTATTTCAACCCCGATATGGCCATCGCGCTCGATTCGACGCCCGCCAACGACCTGCCCACCCACGATGGCGAAGAGAACATTTTTTACAACACGAAACTCGGCGCTGGCCCGGCCATCTACACCTTTGATGCGGGCACGCTCAACGACCCGCGCCTGATCCGCTTCCTGGCGCAGGTTGGCGATGAGGCCAGGATTCCCTACCAGTTCCGCCAGCCGGGCGGCGGCGGCACGGATGCGGGTTCCATCCACCGCTCGCGGGCCGGCATCCCGACCGTCTCTGTTTCGGTGCCGCACCGTTACACCCACACCGCCTACAGCCTCAGCCGCCTGGACGACTGGAAGCACACCCTTGCGTTGCTCCACACCGCGCTGACGAAGATCACGCCTGCACTATTGGCGGAAGAACGAAGATAACTTGTGATCAAGGAGAAATCATGAAGTCTCTTCTACAAAAACTGACCGAAACCTTCAGCCCCTCCGGCTACGAATCCGCCATCCGCGATGCCATCCGCGCCGAGGTCGAACCGCTGGCCGACGAGATCAGCGTGGATGCGCTCGGCAACCTGGTGGCGCGCAAAGGCAAGGGCGGCAAAAAGATCATGATCGCCGCCCACATGGATGAGATCGGGCTGGTGGCCACACACATAGACGCCAACGGTTTCGTGCGCTTCACCGGCATTGGCGGCGTGTACCCGCAAATGCTCATGGGCGGGCGCGTGCGCTTCGCCAACGGCGTGCCGGGCGTCATGTACACCGAGCCGCTCGACAAACCCACCGACACCCCCGCCATCGAAAAAATGTTCATCGATGTGGGCGCTACCTCCAACAAGAACCACCCCATCAAGATCGGCGATGTGGCCGCCTTCGAGCGTCCCTTCCTCGACCTGGGCGACCGCGTGGTGGCCAAGTCGATGGATGACCGCATCGGCTGCTACGTGGCCATCGAAACCTTGCGCGCCCTCAAAAAGACCCCGCACGAGGTTTACTTCGTTTTCACCACGCAGGAAGAGGTCGGCACGCGCGGCGCGGGCACAGCCGCCTACGGTCTCGACCCCGAGATCGGCATCGCGCTCGACGTGACCGGTTGGGGCGACACCCCCGGGCGCAAGAACTTCGAAATGTACCTGGGCAAAGGCCCGGCTGTCAAGATCAAAGACGGCGGCATGTTGGCCGACCCGCGCGTGGTCGATTGGATGATCCGCACCGCCGAAAAAGCCAAACTGCCCTACCAGCGCGAGGTCCTGTTGGGCGGCACCACCGACGCCCGCGCCATGCAGGTGGCCCGCGCGGGCATCCCGGCCGGTTGCATCTCCATCCCGTGCCGCTACGTGCACAGCCCCAGCGAAATGGTGGACTACAACGACGTGCAAAACGCCGTCAAACTGCTCACCGCCATGCTGGGCGCCCCTGTCGAACTCTAAATGGATCAACGGACCAAAGTGCGGCGTGGGTTTCATGCCGCACTTATTATTTTCATGTTCCTTTTTGGGGGATGCGGCCTGCTGCCAGCCCCCACGCTGACGCCTACCTTCCCGGCCACATCCACGCCTGCATCCCTGTCTGCGCCAGGACAAGCCACCCCGCGGCCCGACACCCGCCTAATACGCCTGTGGCTGCCGCCCAGGTTTGACCCCGCCGACGGCACCCCTGCTGGTAACCTGCTCCAACAGCGGCTCGATGATTTCGCCGCGCAAAACCCCGGTCTGCGCCTTGAAATCCGCATCAAAGCTGAAGATATCTTCGTCCGCGCCCTGCAAACTACCCAGGCGGCTGCCCCAGCTGCCATGCCCGATGTCGTCCTGCTGTCCCGCACCGATCTGGAGCGCGCTGCGGCCTTCGGGGTGCTTGCCACCCTCGACGGACTGCTGGATCTCTCGGCTGATCCCGATTGGTTCCCTTATGCGCGGGCTTCGGCTCGCATCCAAAATTCGGTTTTTGGATTGCCCCTCGCCTCAGACATGCTGGTGCTTATTACCCGCCCGGGCGCGTTGGGCGCTTTTACCGATTGGGATCAATTTGCCGCGCGGGGCGGGGTTTTATCTTTCCCGGCTGCCGATTCCAATGCGTTGTTCCTTCTGTCCATGTACCAGTCCGCGTCTGGTTCGGTTGACCTGCGGAATGGGTATGTCATCGAACAAGCACCCCTCGAGCAGACCTTCTTTTTCTTTGAGCGTGGTCGCCGTGCGGGCATGTTCTCACCGGTGTTGACCCAGTACCAAACCGACGAGCAGGCTTACCAGTCCTTTCGCGAAGGACGCACCAATGGTGTCCTTACCTGGAGCAGTCGATTCATGAACAGCCCGGCAAGTGGGGTCAGCCTGCAATCACTGACCGGCATTGGCGGCGAACCGCTGAGCCTGGCCAACACCTGGTCCTGGGCGCTGACCACCGATGATCCTGATGAAAGGCAGGCCGTCCTGGCGCTGATGCAGTACCTGTCCGAAGCGGAATTCATGTCTGCCTGGACGCGCGCTGCAGGTTACCTTCCGCCGCGCCCCTCTGCACTGGAACGTTGGACCGATGCTAATTTGATCGTTACAGCGCGCGAGATGAGCAATGCGGCTCATGTGTTGCCCGCCCTGGAATTTCGCCAGAAGGTTGGGCCGCCACTGGCTGAGGCGCTGGGCAATGTGTTGAAAGGACAAACAGCGAAGGAAGTTCTGGTGGGGTTGCTCGATAAGCTGAAGTAAATAAAAAGAGGAAGAAGGTTTTCATACCTCCTTCCTCTTTTTATTCCTCTGCCAGAATTCTCTGCCGGACAAAATGATCGAACGATAATTTTTCGCTTTTACTTGTCATTTCGAGCCGCGCAGCGGGGAGAAATCTTGCGCACATGTGGGAAGATTTCTTGCTGTCGCTCGAAATGACAAACTATCACGAAATTTGTCCGGTAGAGAATGCCAGAATACCTACAACCAGGCCCACAACCCCCACAGCAAAATCATCAACCCGCCAGTGGCAAACATGGCCAGCAGCGCCCCGCTGAACCCGACCAGCCACGACCGGGTTGAATTGAGCGCCTGGCGTGTATTGCGCAAGCGGCGGAACTCGGCCGCAAACAATCCCAGCGGGGTCATCACCAGCGCAGCGAAGGGCGTCAGGAACAGGCTGGAAACAATCCCCACGCCATATCCGATGAAGATGGATTTCCACGGTGTGCCGGTTTCGCGCAGTTTGCGGGCAATGATGATGTTGTCGATGGTGGTGCCAATGACCATCAGGATGGTGATGAGCGCGAAGAACAGCCAGCCCCAGCCATCCATGCGTCCGTTGAACAGCTGGAAGCCGCCGTATACCAGCGCCGACAGCCAGATGATGGGGATGCCGGGGAAAATGGGGATGATCAGCCCGAACAACCCGACCAGCATGAAGGTCAGGGTGAGCCATTGCAGCACGAGTTCGCCAACCAGGGTCCAGTCGATGAAGGGCATGGATTGTCTCCGAGGAAGCGGGCAGGATGCAAGTAGGGCTTGGCTGTGCGTTATTACGTACTACGCATCCCGCCCCGGTCAGTTGCAGTTATGGCCGGATGACTTCGACGCCGCCCATCCACGGGCGCAGCACCTGGGGCACCACGATGGAACCGTCGGCTTGCTGGTAATTCTCCATAACGGCGATCAAGGTGCGGGGCAGCCCGAGCCCTGATCCGTTGAGGGTGTGCAGCAGGCGTGCCTTGCCGCCATCGGCCGGGCGGTATTTTATGTTGGCGCGCCGCGACTGGAAGTCGGTCACGTTCGAAACCGAGGAGACTTCCAGCCATTCATCACAGCCTGGCGCCCAAACTTCCAGGTCGTAGGTCATGGTCGAGCCGAAGCCGATGTCGCCGGTGCATAGCTGTTTGACGCGGTAGGTTAGCCCCAGGTCGGCGCAGGTCTGTTCGGCATCGGCCAGCATTTTGAGGTGCATGGCTTCGCTCTCTTCAGGCTTGCAGTAGATGTACATCTCGACTTTGTCAAACTGATGCCCGCGCTTGATGCCGCGCACGTCGCGCCCGGCGCTCATTTTTTCACGGCGGAAGCAGGGTGTGTAGGCGGTGTACAGGCGCGGCAGCGAGGTTTCGTCGAGCACTTCGTCGAGGTGCATGCCGGTCAGGGGCACTTCGGCAGTCGGGACGAAGTAGTAGTCCTCTTCGTGGTCTTTGTACAGGTTGTCGGCGAATTTGGGCAGTTGCCCGGCCCCGTAGACGGTGGCGCTCTTGACCATGAAGGGCAGGTAGTGCTCGGTGTAACCCTGGCGGATGTGCAGGTCGAGCATGTAGGCGATGAGCGCGCGCTGCAGGCGGGCCCCGGCCCCGCTGAGGATGTAGAAGCGTGAACCGGTCAGTTTGGTGCCGCGTTCGAAGTCGATGATGCCGAGCGCGGGCCCCAGGTCCCAGTGCGCTTTGGGCGTGAAATCGAACTGGCGCGGTTCGTCAACGGTCTTGATGACGATGTTCTCGCTGTCGTCTTTGCCGTAAGGGGTGCGCGGGTCGGGGATGTTGGGAATGGCGGATGTGAGCGCGGTCAGGTCGCTATCGACCTGGGCGACCTGTTTGTCGAGTTCGGCGATTCGGTCGCCCACTTCGCGCATGGCGTCGATCTTGGCCTGGCGTTCGGCGGCGTCTTTCATCTTGCCAATCTCTTTGGAGACGACGTTGCGCTCGGCTTTGAGCGCCTCCACTTCGACCAGCAGGGTGCGGCGTTTGGAGTCCAGGTCCAGGATGCCGTTGACGGGGGCGGGGTCCATCTGGCGGTCGCGCAGCGCCTTGCGGACGAGGTCCGGGTTTTCCCGGATGAGGTTGATATCGAGCATGATGCACCTCCTGTGCAGCCCTGCGCATGCTCAAGACGCAGGGCGGGTGAAATAGTACGCCCCCCTCTCCAATTGCAGGACGAGGGGGGCCTTCGTGGTGCCACCTGCTTTTGCTTCATATTCCCCTCGCCCTCTTAGTGAGAGGGGAAGGGGTGAGGGTGAAGCCTTCGATCGCGCTGTAACGGGCGCTGTCCCGTCCCTCTTACGACTGCGTATTGTTGCGCGTCCCTGCGAGGGCGACCCTTCCTTATATGGAAGACCGGAGGGGATTTCCCATCTCTGCCCCGCCGCCTCGCACCGAACGGCGGCTCTCTGGTGGGGTGGGGGTGGTACTTGTCTCCGGGTGGGTCTTGTATGCCTAGATTATACGTGCCAGGGGAGAGATGTCAAGCGTTGTCGTTTCCCATAAACTCTTCCGCGGTGGCGTGGCCGGGCTGGCTGATGCCCTCACGTTTGAGCACCTTCCAGGCGGTCATAAAAAGTATCTTGATATCGAGCCAGAACGACCAGTGGTCTACGTACCACACGTCGAGGCGGAACTTGTCCTCCCAGGTAAGCGCGTTGCGCCCGTTGACCTGTGCCCAGCCGGTGAGACCAGGCAGCGCCTCGTGGCGGCGGGCCTGTTCGGGGCTGTAACGTTCCAGGTATTGCATCAATAGCGGGCGCGGGCCCACCAGGCTCATTTCACCGCGTAGGATGTTGAACAGTTCGGGCAGTTCGTCGAGCGAGGCGGCGCGCATCAGCCTGCCGAAGCGGGTCAGGCGCTGATCGTCGGGCAGCAGGGCGCCATCGGGTCCACGCGCATCAGTCATCGTGCGGAATTTGTAGATGAAAAAGGGGCGTCCGCCCAGCCCTGGTCGCTGCTGGCGGAAGAGGATCGGAGTCCCGTGGTAAATCCGCACCAAAACTGAAATCACCAACAGCACCGGCGCAAGGATCAGCAGTCCCATCCCCGCGGCCAGCAGGTCGAAGACTCGTTTCGAAATCGGGATAGATTTTGAGAGGGCCATGGCGCGTCTATTCTATCAGAATTGGTATAATAATTTTCAGGAGTGAACTATGAACGAGCGCATTCTTATTGTTGAAGACGACCAGGCGATCTTGAAGCTGTTGCAACGCGGGCTTGCTTATGAAGGCTATACCGTGGACACGGCCATGGACGGCCGCAGCGGCCTCAACCTGGCCCGCGACCACACCCCCGACCTGGTGATTTTGGACTGGATGCTGCCCAGAATGGACGGGCTGGAAGTTTGCCACCGCCTGCGCATGGCCGGCAAGATGCCGATCTTGATGCTGACGGCCAAGGACACGATCCAGGACCGGGTGCAGGGATTGGATGCAGGCGCCGATGATTACATGATCAAGCCGTTCAACTTGGACGAATTGCTGGCCCGCGTGCGCGCCCTGCTGCGCCGCACCCAGCCAGACCGGGTGGCCGTGCTCAAGTTCGCCGACCTGACCCTCGACACCGGCTCGCGCGAAGCCACGCGCGGCAACCGGCTGGTGTCGCTGACCGCCAAGGAGTACGAGTTGCTCGAGCTTTTCCTGCGCCACCCGCGCCAGGTGCTCACCCGCGAGGTGATCTTCGACCGGGTGTGGAGCTACGACTTCGGCGGCGAAAGCAACGTGCTCGAGGTGTACATCCGCTACCTGCGCCAGAAGTTGGAAGAAAAAGGCGAGCCGCGACTCATTCACACTGTGCGCGGCGTGGGCTATGTGCTGCGCGAGACCGCCTAGATTTAGAGGAAAATAAGAGAACGCCAGAGGCCTCAGGCGCCCCCGGCGTTCTTGTTATAATCCCCGTCATGTCCCTGCGTGTGCGCCTTACCCTGCTCTATTCCAGCCTGCTGGGCGGCATCTTGCTGTTGTTTGGCGTGGTGGTGTACTTGCTGGTCAATTTCCTGCTCGTCAACCAGATGGATGCCGTACTTTCGCGCACCGTGCAGGATATTCTCTCCAACACGCGCGTCAACCAGGTGGGCGAATTGAACATGCTCGAATTCCCCAACCTGGAAATGACCACCAATGTTTTTGTCCAACTCTGGGACCGCGAGGGCAAATTGCGGGCTGCCTCGCCCGGACTGGCGCAAATGGATCAGCCTCTTGATGCGCTGGGCATTAAAGCGGTGCGTCCTTCTTATCGTGATATTTATATTCGCTCGGTACACCTGCGGGTGCTGAGTGTACCGCTCGAAGTGGGCGGGCACAATGTGGGCGTGATGCAGGCCGCTACATCTATGGCAGTGCTGGATGCCACGCGCAGCACCCTGCTTTCCATCCTCTTCGGCGCCACGCTTGTCTCGATGGTTCTGGCTGCGGTTGCGTCCTGGTTAAGCATTGGGCAGGCCCTTGCCCCGTTGCAGACCGTCACCTCCACTGCGGCGCAAATCACCCGCGCCGATGATCTCTCGCGGCGCATCCCGTACAGCGGCCCGCCGGGCGACGAGATTGGCACGCTCATCCGGGCGTTCAACCGCACACTGGAGCGGCTGGAGACACTCTTCACCGCCCAGCAGCGATTCCTGGCGGATGTCAGCCACGAGTTGCGTACGCCGCTGACCGTCATCAAGGGCAACGTGGACCTGATTCGCAAGCTGGGCCCGGACGAGGAATCGCTCGACTCGATCCGCGACGAATCGGACCGGCTGACGCGCATGGTCGGTGACCTGCTGACGCTGGCCCAGGCCGAGAGCGGCAAGCTGCCCCTCAACCTGCAGCCCGTGGAACTGGGCGAACTGCTCACTGAAGTGTTTCAGCAGATGCGTGTGCTGGCCGGGGACAAGGTGAAGCTCAAACTGACCGAGATCGACCGGGTGCTGGTCAACGGCGACCGAGACCGGCTTAAACAGGTCTTCATCAACCTGGTCTCGAACGCCATCCACTACACCCCGCAGGGCGGCACGGTGACGATGCGCCTGCGCCAGGGTGGGGAGGGCTGCCAGGTGCTCATCAGTGATACGGGCCCGGGCATCCCGGCCGAGGACCTGCCGCACATCTTCGATCGCTTTTACCGGGCCGAGAAGTCGCGCACGCGCACCAAAACGACCGGGTTTGGGCTGGGGCTGTCGATTGTGTATGCGATTGTCGAGCGGCACCACGGCGAGATCACGGTCGATTCGCCAGAGGGCAAAGGCACTACGTTCACCATCACTTTCCCCCTGAGCGAAGACGAAGCGTAATTTTTTTCTATTGCGCCTCCAATCACTTTTACCGCGCAGAACGCCAAGCGCGCAAAAGAAAACATATAAACTTTTGCGTGCTTTGTAGTTAGCGTACTCTCACTATTTCCCGAAAAACCTTTATTTGTTAATTCCCAGCCGCTCGCTGGCTTTTCGGCACAGGCTGGCGCCCCCGGCTTGCAGCCACTCGTCTAGGCGGGCGCTCTGGCTGCTGCCAGCCGCCGCATCCGCATAGATGCCGCTGCCCCAGTAGGCGTAGCGGCGCGTTTCGGCGGCCCAGGTGTATTCCCCGCGCCCGATCACGCCGATGCCGCCGTTATACCCGGCCATGGCGAGGCGCGCGTCGCCGTTGGCGGCCGCCAGCGAGCGGGCGAGATAGTCCATCCCGCGCAGGGCGTTGGTGTCGGGCAGGTACGCGTTTTCCCCGCTCTTGAAATGGAACGGCATCACCTGGAACAGCCCCATGGCCCCGGCGCTGGAGCGGGCCTGTGGGTCGCCGCAGGATTCGATCTGCATGACGGTGGCGGCCAGGTTGGGGTCAATGCCTGCGGCGTTGGCCCAGCGCACGATGCTGGCCGCCCAGTGCTGCACCTCGGGCGTGAAGAGCGGCGCGATGCCGCCTCCTTCGCTTACCGCGGCAGCCTGGGCCGCCACCGGCGCAGAGAGGGCGACCGGATCGCTGGTGGAAACATCCAGGTTGGTGAGGGTCAACGCCATCACCGCGCCGATGCACAGTGCTGCCAATGGCGGGAGCATAAAACCAGAGAGACAGCCAGCGCTGGCTGTCTCTCTGCGTCTCCGGTAGTGTCGGGGGGAACGGGCAGAGGGCATGGGCTATTCGATGTAGCTTTTTCGGTTTCCGGTCTGGTTTGCACCCATGGTCAGGTTGGTATAAGTGGGTTCTTTGGGCGCATAATTATTTGCGGGTGGTTGTGGGGGCCGCTGTGGTGCGCGGGGGGTGGCTTGCAGGTTGGCTGCTGTGGTAATGATAGGACGGTTGCTGCTATAGGCTTTGTTTGTCGCAACGGACTGAGGGGCTGGGCGCTGAATCGATCCGGCGGGTTGCGTGTAGCGGCGCGAGCTGGCATTATCCTGGCTGAACAAGCGCTCTCCGGCAACTGCAAAAGTGCCAATGATCAGGATGCGAATGACCCACACCATGACGGCCACGAAGACCGGCACCACGGTTTGGACGGTGTTGGCGCCGACAACAGCACTGCCCTGGCTGGTGTGCGTGCTGATGGCCACCGAAACGCCCCACCAGGTGAGGGTGGCATTCATGGCGGCGGCCAGAATCCATGCGCCAAAAAGGTACCAGACTTCCACCGGCTCATCCCTGCCTTGTTCAGGCGTGAAGATTCGCGCAATTCCGGCAAAGTCGATGCCGCAAAAGGCAATTGAGAGGATGGTAGCCCAGCGGATTCCCATGAATGCCAGGTCGCCCAGCACATCTTTAAGCGCGAATTCGGTGGTGCTGAAGTTAAATACTTCAAAGGCGAGCAAGGCGCCTAAAATCATAAGCCCGAATGCCTTACCGCGCTGGTTGATGGCCCCGCTGGCAACGGCGCTCAGGTTTGGACTAAATTTGCGAGATTGTGCGGTGTTCATGGTGACCTCCTTTGGTCGATAAATAGAACATTAGTTCTATTATAGAACAAAAATTCTATTCGTCAAGGGGGCAAAAAAACCTTCGGGGCATCGACTTGGGCCCCGAAGGTTCATTCATTCTCTCTATCCGCTCAAGGAGAACGGTTCAATGAATTATTCAAAGTGCTTTTTATCACCCACCATCTGTAGAAGCCTACAGTTATGCGTTTTGTGCATCCCGAATTGCCTTTTCGGTGTTGACGAATGGCAAGATAGCCAACCCTACAACAAAGAAAATGATCAGGAACAGGATGGCGATGCGCATGTCACCAAACACCTGGTTGGCAATTCCAAACAACATCGGGCCCATCCATGAAGTGCCGCGCTCGCTAATCTCATAAATGGAGAAGAACTCGGCTTCCTTACTTTTGGGTACCATCTGCGCAAACAAACTACGACTGATGGCTTGCGACCCGCCCAGTACAAGTGCGATGAAGGCACCCAAAATAAAGAACTCGGTTACTCGTCCTTCGCCTCTTAACCCGCTGTATGCGTAAATGACCACACCGGACCAAATCACCAGGCTGACGATCACAGATTGCTTGGCGCCGATCCATTTTGCTAACTTGCCCCAAAACAAAGCGCCAAAGAAAGCAACAAATTGGATCATGAGAATAACGGCTGTCAGGGTGGTGATATCCAACTCAAGACCACCTTGCAGGATTGGCGCCGCTGCAAATGTCGCCGAGACGGCAATCACGGTTTGAATGCCATCATTGTAAATGAGATAAGAGGTAAGGAATTTCGATGTTTCAGGTATCGTGCGTGCTTTCTTGATCAGAAACATCACCAGCATGATGATCGGCCCGATCATGGGTGGCAATAGAATGGGTAGGATAGCGAGATCAATATCCCATTTTTGAATGGTGAGCAATTGAAGTACAAAGGGTGCCACAATAGGCGCCCATACAAATATGAACAACGGCGAAAGTAACAAACCCGCTATCACATTGGGCGGAGTTTCCATGGTTGTCGATAGTTGCTTAAAGGCGATACTGAGAATGTTTTCTCCTTCTGGTATTGTTCGGGTGGCGTGACGTGTGCGCAACCTGGACCATGTGATGGTTGAAAAACCCAGCCACCACACGCCGGCCGAGGCAAGGTTGATACGCGTAACCAATGCTTCACCTAATCCAAAATTTTCACGAAGAAAGTAAAACGCCAGGTTGAGCGCAAGCAATACGAAGCCGCCCAAATATCCCATCGCCCAACCATAGGACGATACCCGGTCGCGCTCCTCTTCACTGGCAATATCCGGCAGATAGGCGTTATAAAAAACCACTGCCGAGCCAAAGGCCAAGTTGGCGACAATATACAGCAACGGACCAAGCCACCATACCGCAGCTGTAATAAAAAACATGGCGATGGTAGCCAGTGCGCCAATCACTGCAAAGATTTGCAGCATCTGCTTGCGGCGATGCGAGTAATCTGCGATAGCGCCTAAAATTGGCAGGAAGCCCGCCTGGAAAACCACAGAAAAGGCGATGGCAAACGGCATCACCGAATCGGGAGCAACCGGGATACCAAAAAGCGAGACGCTGCCCGAGTTTCCTGCTGCAGCGCGCGCGAGTGAAGCAACATACGGACCCAAAAACACCGTGCCGACCGTTGTACTGAAGGCGCTGTTGGCCCAGTCATACATGGCCCAGCCAAAAATCTCGCGCCTGTCATTCGTGAGAGTGGGTTTCATTAGACGATTTCCTCCAAGTGGATGGGATAATGGTACTAGTGTACAACAAATCGACCTGCGATGTGCAAACAAAAGATTAAGGATCTACGGTAAAATTTGCTATCATTCACTTTTCCGTTGTTTACTGCCATGGCCTCTTTCCTTCCCAACGCACTCATTCAAACCCCCACACCACTCTCTGTTTTACTGGATCAATTCTGGGAGGAGAAATTTACAGGGCTGGCCTGTACGGGGCAAGCCGGTGCATTGCGCTTGCAAGCGATTTTTTACGCGGGGGATGTTAAGGCTGCCTATCTTATTTCGCAGGATGCCCGCCCCGTTCGCCTTGACGATAAAGCCTGCGCACACCACCTGACGGCGTTCGGCGCACTGCCCGGGCAAACCGGCAAACTCCCGGCTTATGCACTGCGCCTCATCAAGCTGTTCACAGAATCGGCCGGGGACGGCGATGCGCGCCAGGTGGATACAGCGGACATTGTTTCAATGCTGCCAGATTGGCAATCGCTGGGCTCTCCCAGCCTGTTGTCTTTTCACTGGCCCAGCGCGGATGCGCTCATGTACCTGCCAGGCCGCGGCAGTTATGCCCGACATTCAGTTTTTGTTGCTGGTGCCCGTGCCGAGCAGGAAATCATTCCTGCCATCGAGACATGGTCCGAACCAACCTGCAAGATCATCCGACATGCGCCGATCGCTGGCACACCCGGCTGGCACGAGTACCACCTTCACCTGGCGTTCACCGCCGCGGCCAGTGCGCTTATGACGCGTTACGAGCAGTTCGGTGGGCGGCCAATTATCACTGACCTGACCAATCAAATGATCGAACTGGCAAACTTACATGACTGGAATATTGGCATTGTGGGCAACAAGGTGTTCGAGCGGCACCTCTTTCCCAATGACAGGCAGGCCGCCCGTGCCTATCGCGCCCTGTTGAGCGCCATCCTGTCCCACAGTGAGGCTGTGTTGGGCATGCCGCGTACTCTCGCCATGGTGACCGCTTTTTATGAGCAAAGCGAAGTGCTTGTGCGCGAGTATCTTCAAGGCTATGATTTGGTGCCATTGAACCATTTGGCAGGTGGAGGATGACAATGGATTTCAAAAGAGTCATCAAATTCCTGCCGATGGTATTTTCACTGTTTGTTATCGTCGTTTATACCTTAATTTACCAATTGACACCTTTCTCGGCGTTCTTCAACGACCTCGCCACAAACTTGCTTACATTCATTTCGGCTGCATTTGCGGCCAGCGCTGTAACCCTGGTGTGGTTGTCTTATTCGAAAGAGGACATGCCATTTGCTATTTGGCGCAGCTTTGCCTTCGGGTTCATGGCCTGGGCCCTGGCCGAACTCGTCTGGGCCTTCATCAACATGATAGCGCTCGAAGTGCCAGTGCCAGGCCCGGCAGATGCCTTATGGTACCTTGGATATGCTTTCTTCACCCATGGTTTTGTACGTCAGTACCGCCTGACTTACCCGATCCAGTCCCGCATCGTGTGGCGCGGCGCGGCGTTGGTCTGGTTCATCGTCATCGCATTGTCGCTGGCTGCCTCCGGGGTGGGCCAACCCCAAGGCTTTTCACTTGCATTGTGGGTTGACATCGCCTATCCTTTTTCGGATATCGCCATGCTGGTCTTTGCATTTGGGCTTGCCTGGGCTTTTCGCGGGGGGGCTTTTGCGCGCCCCTGGCTGAGCATGGCCGTATTCGCCCTGTCCGATGGACTATATGCATGGCTGGTTCAGTCGGGCGCTTACGCATGGTCAATCGAAGCAGGAAACCCCCTAACTCTTTTTGTAGATGTTCTTTACCTGACCGCGTATCTGATTGTTGGGCTGGGATTTTTATCCCAATATCACCTGCTCAAAGATATGCCCAAGATCCGTATCCGACTCGATAACCTCGAGTAATCTCTGCTTTCCCATAATAAGGGGCGTTTTTTGTATTGACCCAATTCAATAACATCGTTTATAATATTTGTTTGCCGTCGTGTTACCGCACGAAGGCTATTCGCTTTTTACCCCCGTTCATTCCAGCGGTCAGGAGAAACAAATGACGTCCACTCTGCCCCGTAAGAATTACGCGCGCATCCCTGTCAACCTAAATCTGCCCAACCTCATCGAGGTGCAACTTGATTCCTTCGAGCGTCTCAAGCGCGAGGGGCTTGGCGACCTGTTCCACGAAGTTTCCCCCATCGAATCTTACAACAAGGGCATGAAGCTTTATTTTCCCAGCCGCAGCCCAGAATCCGAACAGTGGGGCCTCAAGTATTGGTTTGGCGAACCCAAGCATTCTATCGAAGAATGTGTCGAACGCGACCTGACCTACGCCAGCCCGCTCTACGTTTCAGTATTGTTGGCCGGGCCAGATGTGCCAGAGCCTATCAAGCAGGATATTTTCCTGGGTGATTTTCCCGAGATGACCGACAAGGGTACCTTCATTATCAATGGTACAGAACGCGTGGTTGTTTCTCAGCTCATTCGCTCACCAGGCGTTTATTTCGAAGCGCCAACTGACCGCTCCACAGCCCGCCCCCTGGCGATGTCAAAACTCATTCCAGACCGTGGGGCGTGGATGGAGTTCGAAACACGCAAAGCCGATTACATCATCCTCAAGTTTAATCGCAAGCGCACTGTACCCATTACTGTCTTTTTGCGCGCCCTTGCTGCCGTGGATGATGGCCGCGTTGATGCACCCATCAAAACAGGGACAGATGAAGAAATCATCAGCCTCTTCCAGGACATCGACAACAACCCCGATCGTCTATACATCACCTCCACCTTGCGCCAGGAACCGGAGTGGGAACTGACCGGTCATCAATCCATTGCCGAAGCAGCGCTGATCGAATTTTTCAAGAAGATGCGCCCTGGCGATCCGGCCACGCTCGATAACGCCCGCCAGTTTCTGGAAGAGCAACTCTTCGACCAGCGTCACTATGACCTGGAGCGTGTTGGCCGTTACAAGCTCAACCAGAAACTCGATCTTGAAATCCCCATCCCGCACCGCACCGTTACCAAGAGTGACATCGTGCGCCTGTTGCGCCGTATGATCCTTATAAACAACGGCGTTGAACCGCCCGATGATATCGATCACCTCGGCAACCGCCGCGTTAAGACTGTTGGTGAACTGATCCAGAACAAACTGCGCATCGGACTGCGTCGCATGGAGCGCGTCATCAAAGAGCGCATGTCCATTCGCGACCAGGAACAGCTTTCGCCGGTTACCCTGGTCAACATCCGCCCGGTGGTGGCTGCTTTGCGCGAATTCTTTGGGTCCAGCCAGCTCTCACAATTCATGGACCAAACCAACCCGTTGGCCGAGTTGCGCCACAAGCGCACCCTTTCGGCACTTGGCCCGGGCGGCCTGCGTCGCGAACGCGCCGGTTTCGATGTGCGCGATGTCCATCACTCACATTACGGGCGCATCTGCCCCATTGAAACACCCGAAGGCCCCAACATCGGTCTCATTGGTCGTCTGGCATCCTTCTCGAGGGTTAATGAATATGGCTTCATCGAAACGCCCTACCGCCGCGTGCTCAAGTCGATGCGCTCCGATAACCCGCTTTTGCTTGGGCGCGCCTTGCGTGAAGAAGTCACCGATGCCAATGGTGAGGTGATTGCCGGGTCTGGTGAGCGTGTTGATGACAGGCTGGCCAAAAGACTCGCCGGGCTTAGCCGCGAAATCCTGATCACCCCATACGTATCAACCCAGGTCGAGTACCTTTCTGCGGATGCAGAGGACAAGTTTGTTATCGCCCAGGCCAATGCCCCGCTCAACGAGCATAACGAGTTCGTGCGTGAGCGCATTTCTTGCCGGTATCATTCCAACTTCCAGTTCTACTTCCCCGAACAACTGGATTACATGGATGTAGCCCCGCACCAGGTGGTGGGCATCAGTGCTGCTCTTATCCCGTTCCTCGAGCACGACGACGCCAACCGCGCACTTATGGGATCGAATATGCAGGCCCAGGCGGTGCCATTGGTACGCCCAGAAATCCCGCTTGTCTCGACCGGAATGGAATATCACGCCGCCTTCGACTCTGGTCAGGTGGTTATTGCCGAAGCCGATGGCGAGGTTGTTTCTGTGACCGGTAAAGAAATCGTTATTCGCGAAGCTGATGGGCAAATGCGCCCGTACCAGCTTCGCAAATACCAGCGCTCCAACCAGAGCACCTGCATCGACCAGCGCCCGGCTGTAACTAAGGGGCAAATCATCCGCAAGGGCGATATTATTGCCGACTCCTCATCCACAGACAGCGGTGAACTGGCGCTTGGTCAGAATGCAGTAATCGCTTTCCTTTCATGGGAAGGTGGCAACTTCGAAGACGCCATCCTCATCTCTGAGCGTCTGGTTCAGGAAGACCGTTTCACCTCGGTGCACATCGAGAAATACGAGGTGGAGGCCCGCGACACCAAACTTGGCCCGGAAGAGATCACCCGCGATATCCCCAACGTAGGCGAAGATGCCATCAAAGATCTGGACGAGAGCGGCATCATCCGAATTGGTGCTGAAGTTGGCCCAAACGACATTCTCGTGGGTAAGATCACCCCTAAAGGCGAAAAAGAACTCACCCCTGAAGAGCGCCTGCTGCGTGCCATCTTTGGCGAAAAATCGCGCGATGTGAAAGATACTTCGCTGCGTATGCCGCACGGCGAACGTGGCAAGGTGGTCGATGTCAAAGTGTTTACCCGCGAAGAGAACGCCGACCTTTCTGCCGGTGTCGACATGATGGTGCGCGTCTCGGTGGCGCAGCGACGCAAGATAACCGCCGGTGACAAAATGGCCGGGCGTCATGGCAACAAAGGCGTGGTTTCCAAGGTTGTCCCGGTTGAAGACATGCCCTTCCTTGAGGACGGCACCCCGGTTGACATCATCCTCAACCCATTGGGCGTACCCGGCCGCATGAACATTGGACAAGTCCTTGAAGTTCACCTGGGCTGGGCGGCCAAGCGCCTGGGTTATCGCGCCATTACCCCGGTTTTCGATGGCGCAAAAGAAAGTGAGATCGAAGCTGAACTGGCCCGCGCCTGGCTGGCTGACCAGGCCTGGCGCGATGCCACAGCCGATGCCTGGCTTTGGCTGGACGAGCAGGCGTACGACGCATCCAACCTGGAAGATGACGATGAAGTGCGCCGCTTGTTCCTCGAACAACGTTTGGGTGAGCGCGGTTACAACGTCTATGAAGTGCTTTCCGACCACCGTTACGCACGCCGGGCGGCCGCAGAAGAATGGCTGCGCGACCATGGGTATAACCCGGATGAAATTCTCACCTTCGAGGTACCCAGGCTTGCAGACCGCACCAAAATGGATGAAAATGCCATCTCGGCCTGCCTCAAGCTTTGGCTGGCGACCCTGGGTGAAACTGAAGTTGCAGATGATGAATTGCAGGCGCGCGCCAATGAGGCCATGTTGCGAACCGGAGTGCCTGTCCCCACCCTGGGCAAGCAAATCCTGCGCGATGGTAAGTCTGGCCAGCCTTACGATCAGCCTGTAACAGTGGGCGTGATGACCATTCTCAAGTTGCACCACTTGGTCGAAGACAAAGTGCATGCCCGTTCTACCGGTCCCTACAGCCTTGTTACCCAGCAACCCCTTGGCGGCAAGGCCCAGTTCGGTGGGCAGCGTTTCGGAGAAATGGAAGTATGGGCCCTGGAGGCTTACGGGGCAGCCTATACCTTGCAAGAAATGCTGACTGTGAAATCAGATGACGTGCAAGGACGTGTCAACACCTACGAAGCCATAGTAAAGGGCGAACAGATCGAGGAGCCGAGCATCCCTGCTTCTTTCCGTGTGCTGGTCAAAGAGTTGCAAAGCCTGGGTTTGGCTGTCGAAGCCGTCAACGATGGCGGGGATGTGGTCAAATTTGGCAAGGACGAAGAAAAGACAGCCCCGCCCAAGCTCGAAACCGGCTTGCTGGGATTAGGAGAAAATATCGCTGGTGTCGGTTAATCATCCCATCCTTGACGGTGATGCCAGCTTGTGCTAAAATCGTCTTTCGTTGCCCCAAGGTAAGACCCATTACCATATCGGCGCAAGACAAGTGAGGCCATCGGCTTGAAAAGATGGCCTCATTTCTTGGTCAAAATTTGAAACCTAACACATAAAGTGAAAAATTTTTTCGGAGGCGAACGTGCCCACAATTAATCAACTCATTCGCAAAGGTCGTCAGTCGAAAAAGGTGAAAAGCAAGGCGCCCGCGTTGCAGTTCACTTTCAATTCGATGAAGCAACGCCGAGTCCGCCAGGGTGGCGGTGCGCCCCAAAAGCGCGGCGTTTGCACCGTGGTCCGCACCATGACCCCCAAGAAGCCCAACTCGGCGCTTCGCAAAATTGCACGTGTGCGCCTGACCAATCAGATCGAAGTGACCGCCTACATTCCTGGCGAAGGTCACCAGTTGCAAGAGCACTCCGTGGTGCTGGTGCGCGGCGGCCGCGTTAAAGATCTGCCTGGTGTGCGCTATCACATCGTGCGTGGTTCGCTTGATACGACAGGTGTTTCCAAGCGCCGCCAGGGTCGTTCCAAGTATGGCGCCAAGCGCCCCAAGTAATCAACAAGCTGCCTTTGCAGTAAAGTTCAGACGGAGTAAAGCATGCGAAGAGGAAAGCCCGAAGTACGCCCCATCCTTCCGGATGTGAAATACAACAATGTGGCCGTGCAAACCTTGATTCACCACATCATGAAGCGCGGCAAGAAGAGCCTTGCGGCTGGTTTGATGTACGAAACACTGGACATCATTGGCGAAAAGACCAGCAAGAATCCCATTGAGACTTTCGAACTGGCTTTGAAAAATGTTGGGCCGGTGATGGAAGTTCGCCCACGCCGTGTGGGTGGCGCCACTTATCAGGTGCCTATGGAAGTCCCGGCCGACCGTCGCCTTACCCTTTCTATCCGTTGGATTTTGGATGCGGCGCGTAATCGATCTGGCAAATCGTTCCCGGAAAATTTGGCAGCCGAGTTGTTGGATGCCTCCACCAATCAGGGAACAGCTATCCGCAAGCGTGACGAAGCGCATAAAATGGCTGAAGCCAACCGCGCATTCTCACACTATCGCGTATAAATGTTGGTTTTTGGAAGTTAGAGGTAAGATTAATGCCGCGCAAGTATCCCCTTGAGAAATACCGAAACATCGGTATTATCGCTCATATCGACGCCGGAAAAACAACAACCACCGAGCGTATACTCTTCTATACAGGAAAAACGCACCGGATCGGTTCCGTTGATGATGGCACCACGGTGACAGACTGGATGGTTCAGGAACGTGAACGCGGTATTACGATTGTTTCTGCGGCTGTTTCTGCTGAATGGAAAGGCTATCAGATCAATCTGATTGATACGCCCGGACATATCGATTTCACCGCCGAAGTGCAACGATCCCTGCGTGTATTGGATGGTGGCGTGGTGGTTTTCGATGCGGTACAGGGTGTCGAGCCGCAATCTGAAACCGTATGGCGCCAGGCAGACCGCTATAGTGTTCCCCGCATTTGCTTCGTCAACAAAATGGATCGCGTGGGTGCATCGTTTGAGCGGACCATTGAAACCATTAAGCAGCGTTTGGGTGCAAACCCGGTGCCTATGCAGTTGCCAATTGGCAGTGAGGCAACCTTCAAGGGCGCTGTCGATCTGCTGAGCATGAAAGCAATCACCTGGGAAGACGATTTAGGACGCGAGCCGGTGGAAAATGATATTCCCGTTGACATGCTGGAGCAAGCCCGGGAGATGCGTCATAACCTGGTCGAGAAAATTGCTGAAACCGACGATATGTTGACCATGAAATATCTTGAAGGCGAAGAGATTTCTGTTGACGAACTGAAAACAGCGCTTCGGAATGCAGTGATTGCCAGCAAAGTTACCCCTGTGTTTTGTGGATCTTCGCTTAAGAATAAGGGTGTTCAGCCGGTATTGGATGCGGTGGTGGATTTTCTCCCCTCGCCCCAGGAAATTCCCCCGGTGCGTGGCGTGAACGTTGACAACCCCGACGATTTTATTGAGCTCCCGGCCGAAGATGGTGCCCCGTTAAGCGCCCTCGTTTTCAAGATTGTTACTGATCCGTATGTTGGCCGCCTGGCCTACTTCCGCGTGTACTCTGGCACGTTGCAGCAAGGCAACATGGTTAAGAATACTACCAAGGGTAAGCGTGAGCGGATTGGCCGCCTCATCCGAATGTACGCTGACCGTCGCGAAGACATCACCGAGGTTTACGCTGGGGATATTGCCGCTGCGCTCGGATTCAAAGAATCCTTTACCGGTGATACTCTCTGCGATCAGAGAGAGATTGTGCTCGAGAGTATTTCCTTCCCTGAACCGGTCATTTCTATCGCGATCGAACCAAAATCTACTTCCGACCAGGAAAAAATGGGTGAAGCGTTGCGCAAGTTGTCAGAAGAAGATCCCACGTTCCGGGTGCGATCAGATGAGACAACCGGGCAAACGATCATTTCTGGCATGGGTGAATTGCATCTTGATGTGCTGGTTGACCGAATGACGCGCGAGTTTCGTGTGCAGGCCAATGTGGGCAAGCCCCGGGTGGCTTACCGCGAATCGATTACGCGCAGGGTTGATAAAATCGATTACAAATACGCCAAGCAAAGCGGTGGGCGTGGCCAATATGGACACGTGGTTTTCGCTATGGAGCCAGGCGAACGCGGTTCAGGCATTCTTTTCGAGAACAATGTCGTGGGTGGTTCTATTCCGAGAGAATATATCCCCGCCATTGAAAAAGGCGTGAAAGAAGCCGCCGAGTCCGGTGTGATGGCTGGTTATCCTGTTACTGATATAAAAGTCAGCCTTTTCGATGGTTCGTACCACGAAGTGGACTCGAACGAAATGGCTTTCAAAATGGCAGCTACTTTTGGCTTCAAGGAAGGTGTCCAGCGCGGAAACCCCGTGCTTCTCGAGCCTATTATGAAGGTCGAAGTGGTTGTTCCAGAAGAGTATCTGGGTGACGTCATTGGCCAGCTTAATAGTCGCCGTGGCATGATCCAGGGCATGGAAATGCGTGCAGGCAATGCCCAGGCTGTAAACGCCATGGTGCCTCTTGGCGAAATGTTCGGCTATGCTACCGAATTGCGCTCGGCTACCCAAGGGCGTGGCGTGTTCAGCATGGAATTCAATCACTATGCGCCAGTCAGCCAGGCTGTTGCGCAAGAGATTCTCAAATAAATCATATTCACCTTTTGACGAGGAGTTAAATCCATGGCGAAGCAGAAATTTGATCGCAGCAAACCGCATCTGAATGTGGGGACCATGGGTCACATTGACCATGGGAAGACGACCCTGACGGCGGCGATCACGAAAGTGGCGGCGAT
>DAOUAP010000032.1:0-44238 GCA_034433165.1 Anaerolineales bacterium
CGCGCCAGCATGATGATGCTGAGCCAAATGAACACACTGCACAGGTGCAGCGGCAGCATCTTCTGAATGGTCCACTGGTCGTATGTGATCACCCACCAATGCCAGGAGAGTTCCGCCACCAGAATGAATGCCGCCAGCCCATAACGGAAAATGCGCTTTTCGGTCTCGCTCCACACGGTGCGGAAGTAAAAAAAGGACAGGCAAATGAGGCTGATGATGCCCAGTGCCATGAGGTGCGGAGTATCAAATAGTGAGAAGGGCGCGCTGGTGTAATCTTTGACAAAATAAGGTTCCATGGCGGTTGCTCCTGCGCAAGTTGCTTGTTAAAACACTCTTCGGGCGGCGGGTTGCGTTGTGCTATACTTTTTGGCATGCAATCATTGCCTGCCTCCCGCCCGGCTCTTCCCGGTCGTATTGTTGATTTTTGGCATTCCCACCCGCTGTTGCGCCGCGCCGCGCTTGGGCTTGCCTTATGGCTGGCTGCGGCCTGCCTGCTGCTCATCCTGCCAGACCGGGGGTACCCGCGCGCGGTGGTATTCGATGAAACGTACTATATCCCGATGGCGCAGAAGTACATTCACGGAATCTTTTACCAGGAGGAGCATCCGCCGCTGGCCCGGCTGCTGATTACCTTCGGCCAAAACCTGACCTACCCGAATGCGCCCTCGAACGAGGTGCTGTTTGTCGAAACGATCAAGGAGGATTGGCCCGCCAATGTGGATATGAGCGGTTACCGGCTCTTCCCTGCCATTTTTGGCACTTTCCTCGCGCCGCTGGTGTACCTTATTTTGTTGGTGATGCTGGAGCGGGAGGGTGCAGCTTTTCTGGGCGGGCTGCTGGTTTTGTTCGACAATGCCTTGCTGACCCAATCGCGTTTTGCGCTTCCCGAAAGTTTCCTGCTCACCTTTGTATTGACCACGATCCTGATCTTCATCGTGCTGTGGAAAAGCCGCGAGAATTTATCCCGCGCATCCTTCGTCTGGTGGGCGTTGTGGGGGGCCTCATTCGCGGCGGCGCTGGGTGTCAAATTGACAGCGCTCTTTTTGGGCGGTTTGGTGGCTGTGTACTTTTTCGCCTTGCTGCGGCGTGCGGCCTGGCGGTGGGCGATGCGTTTTGTTGTCATTTTCAGCCTGGCCTTTGCGCTGGTGACGGTTACCATCTGGCAGACGCACTTTTTACTGATGACCACCCTGAATCCTGAAAATACCTACGATGTGTCAGAGGCGCACCTGCAAATCCTGAAAGGCGAACTGACTGTTACGCCGATCGAGCGTTTCATCGTTCAGATGTCTGATGCCATTTCGTACACGTTTGCTACGCACGGGCGCGTGCCAACCTTGCGCCTCGGCGCAATTGATGAGATTGGCAGCCCGTGGTACCAGTGGCCATTCGGGGGAAAAGCCATTTCTTACCGCTGGGAAACGCCAGACGGCGAAACCTATCGCACCATATACCTGCTCGGCAACCCGCTCTCGTGGCTGGTCTCGTTGTTGGGCATGCTGACCGCTTCAGCGATTGCTGTCACTAATTTCCTGTTCCGCTATTACAATTCGCCGCGCAGCCAGTGGGTGTATTTACTTGTGGGGCTGTATTGGGTTTACATGGCCGGCATTATGAGTATTGATCGGGTGATGTACCTGTACCACTATATGCCCCCATTCTTGATTGGCACATTGCTGGCATTGGTTGTTTTTGTGGATATTCCCGCACTTACCCCTGTGTGGCGTCGCGCCGTGGTGATTGTGGCGCTGCTGGGATTGTTGGCCGGATTCGTGACCTACATGCCCTATACCTACTACCTGCCGCTTACCCGCGAACAAATCACCCAGCGCAACATGTGGCCCGCCTGGCAATTGACCATTGGCGGCGTGCCTATCGAGCCGCCACCGTAGTTATTTTATCCGTTCCACGCGCCCGCCAGTCATGGCGAGTAGCGCATCGGGGGTCAGTTCAAAGATGGCGTTGGGGGTGCCAGCCGCCGCCCAAATGGTGACGAATTGCAGCAGGTCTTCGTCGATGAAGGTTTTCATCTTGCGGATGTGGCCCAGGGGTGGGACGCCGCCAATGGCGAAACCGGTCGCCTCGCGCACCAGGTCGGGATCGGCGCGTCCAATCGGTTCGCCGATATATTCCGCCAGGCGGTTTTCGTCCACCCGGTTCACACCGCTCGTTAAAACGAGGATCGGCCGCCCGGATTCCATGCCCTTGAAGATGAGCGATTTGACGATCTGCCCCAGTTCGCAGCGGGCAAAATCTGCGGCCTGTTGGGCGGTTTTGGTTGGCGCATCAGATTCGATCACCCGGAAAGGATAGCCGAGTTTTTGCAGGGTATCCTGCACTTTTTGGGCCGAAGGGCTGAGGGGTTTGGTCATGCGGCGTAGTTTATCACATCATGCGGGGCCCAGCGTGAAGTAGAATGTTGCGCCTTTGTCCAGTTCTGCTTCGGCCCAAATGCGCCCGCCGTGATATTGGATGATGCGCTGAACAATGGCCAGCCCAACGCCTGTTCCTTCAAATTCATCCTGATGGTGCAGACGCTGAAAAACGCCAAAGAGTTTGCCAACATGATCCATGTTGAATCCTGCACCATTGTCCTTGATGAAATAAACGACTTCACCGCCTTGTGATAGGCTGTCCAGTTCGATTTCTGCAATGGCGCGGCGCCTGCTGAATTTGAGGGCATTGGCGATCAGGTTGGTCAGTGCCTGGCGCATCAGGTTCAAATCGGCGTGTGTGGGCGGCAGGTCGCCTATGGCGAAGCGAATGCGGGAGGGGTCAGTGTGCTCGGTGAGCGTTTGGAAAATGTCGTGGGCCAGCCCGGCCATGTCGATGTTGGTTTTGTTCAGCGATGCCCGGCTCAGGCGTGAGAAGGTCAGCAAGTCATCAATGAGCATACCCATCTGGTGCGCGCTGCTGCTTATTCGTTCGAGCAACATCTGTCCTTCGGGCGGGATTGTGCTTCCGTACTCCTCCAGAAAGATTCGGCTGTATCCGTTGATGGAACGCAACGGCGCGCGCAGGTCGTGTGACACCGTATAGGTGAAGGATTGCAATTCTTCGGTGCGTTCCTGAACGCGTTTTTCCAGTTGGGCATTCAGGGCGCGCACCTCCTCTTCAGCTTGTTGTCTTTCGCGCAGTTCCTTTTGCAGGTTTTCGTACAACCGCGCGTTGACCAGGGCAATGGCTGCCTGGGTCGAGATGGTCTCGAGGAGTGAGATGTGCTCATGTGTGTAGGCGTTTGGCTGGTCGCTTTGCACCGAGATGACACCAATCGGTTCGTCTTGGTAAAGGAGGGGCGCGCCCAGGTAAGATCGGGTGGGGTCACCGCCAATGTGGATGATCTGATATTTTTCCCAGGCGGCTTTGTCCATCACATCGGGGATATAGACCGTTTGCTTATGGGAAATGATATACCCGCTCAGGCCGGGTTTTTCTTTCATAATGCGCGGCCCCACTTCGACGCGCTTTCCCTTATCATAGAAGATGGGGTGGGCGATGCTGTCAGTTCCCTGGTCGTATGTTGCGATATAAAAGGCATTCAGCGGCAGCAGGGTGCGGCAGCTCTCGTACAGTTCGTTCATCACCCCGTCGATTTGCAGGTTGGATGTCACTGCATTGCCCAGGCGGTAGAGAACGGTCATCACCTCGGCGCGCTGTTTTGCCTCTTGAAAAAGGCGGGCATTTTCAACCGCAACCGTAATCTGGTTGGCGGCGTTTCCCAGCAGCACAAGGTCTTCCTGGGTGAAGGTGCCAAGTGAGTAGCTGTGAACAGAAATAATGCCAATGAAACGGTTTTCACGCACCATGGGGGCAATCATGATGGATGCTGAAACGCGCTTTTTATCGCCAAGACCTTGTTGGGGCGACATGCTGCTTAACTGTGCTGCGGTGCGGTTGATCAGCATTGGACTGCCGGATTGACGAACTTGTTCCACCCAGCCGCCCGGCGTAACGGGATGGTCTTCCTCTTGCCAGAAGTTGCCAGAATCATACAGGATGGGATAAGAAATGCTGTGGGTTTCAGGGCGGTATAGCCCAACGTAAAATACATCCAGCGGTAGAATTTTGCGCATTTGCTCAAATGTAATGCGCAGCACACTCTCCAGGTCGCTCAGTCCGGAAATGGCGCGCCCGATTTCATTGGTCAGGCCCAGGTGGCTGGCGCGCTTTTGGACGTTTTCGTACAAACGTGCATTTTGGAGCGCAATGGCAATCTGGTAAGCGGCGCCGGTCAGCAGGTCGAGATGATCTTGTGTGTAAACATCGAATTCGTAGCTGTGGGCCGCCACAACCCCGGCCACCTGGTCTTCGAGAATGAGGGGCGCGGCAATGATGGAAGCGGAGATGCGCTGGGTATTGCCGATCACATACTGATCACTGGTTGACATCTGCCGGACCTGGGCTGGGGTGCGGTTTTCGATAAGCGGTTGGCCAGAGTCGATAACCCGTCCTGTGCTGGAGGCAGGGTCCAGCTTGAGGGTTTTCTGGCTCCAGAAGCGCCCCGAGTCATACGTGAGGGGGTAGCTGGCCTCGCCCGTTTCCGGGTTGTACAGGACTACGAAGAAGGCATCCAACGGCAGGATGGCGCTCATACGTTCAAAGACGACTGTCAGCACACCATCGATATCCCGCAGGCTGGAGACAGCCCGCCCAATTTCATTGAGCATGCTCAGCTGGCGGGCGCGCTGCCGGAGGTTCTGGTCGTTTTGTGCCAGGGTTTGCTCGTATTCCAGGCGCTTGCTTATGTCGGTTGCAATGATGGTCAGATTGGCGACCTGCCCGTTTTTATCGGTAACAGGTGCGATGCGCATGGCGTACCAGCGCATTTCGCCAAACGCATTGCAGGCATGCCCCTCGTAGGTGGCCACCTGTCCGTTCTCGAAGATCTGGTCAATCAGTGCCCGAATAACGGCATGGTCTTCTGGCGGGGTCAGGTTGTAAACGCTTTGGCCGCTTAGTTGCTGCGCTTCTTCCATGGGAAAGTTGATGAGCAGGATTTTCCCCTCACGGTCAATGCTCAGGATGGTGTCCGGCGCGTTTTGGATCAGGGCGCGCCATCGTTCTTCCGATTCGCGCAAAAGCTCGGTCTGCTCCGAAAGCCGCGCATTGGTTTCGGCCATGGCGTGCGCCGTTTGACGCGCCATCTGCACTGCCCGCACGAGGGAATCGGACATGTAACCGACCGCGAAAGCGCCAACAGTGATAATGAGCGAAGCGATAATCCAGTCGGCGCTGCGCGCTGTCGGCGCCATGTCGACGTGGAACCAGCCGTAGATCTCGCCAAAGGTGACCAGGGCAGTGGCGGCCAGGGTCAACAGCGTCATTACGACAATGCCACGGCGCTGCAAAAGGAAGCTACCAAACATGATAAGCATGGGATAGAGCAGAATGCCGATGTCATGGATGCCGTTGCCAGTGGCCAATGTGAGTGTCGTTGCCACCAGCAAAGTGATGAGCAGGATATAGGTGGACGCCTTCAAATGTCCCCGATGGATGAGCCACAGCGCACCGGCAAGCGAAAATGCCGCAGACAGCGACAGGATGAATGTCTCCTCGTCCCCGAATGCAAGGTCAGTTGTCCCGATGAGCAGCGCAGAAATAATAAGCCCTATCGCCAGCCAGTGCACATATGTGGCAATGCGCGATTTTTCTTCATCTTCAAAGGTGGGCGGCTTCAAGTATGTCTTAAGGCGATTGAACATATCGGGTTTACCCTGGTTTAGCGGAGCAGCACTGCTTCGCCCGTATTTTCAGCTGTTTCACGGATTCTTTCTTTGTGGTTGCCGTGTAAATCGAGCGTGTTAATTTCTTCCATGCTGAAAAAGCCGATGTCGGTTGTTTCATTGCTCAAAGCCATCGAGCCGCCCGTGATGCGGACCTCGAAATTGAGCACGACGAATTGCGCCCGGCTGCCATCGCGATATTCCACCAAAAGGTCTCGGTTGCTGTAAATGCCAGCCAGCCGGACAATTTCCACCCTTAGCCCGGTCTCTTCCCATACCTCGCGAACGCACGCCTCGCTTACTGTTTCGCCAGCCTCCACCCCGCCGCCGGGAAGACACCAAAGCCCGTTGTCTGCGCGGCGCGTAAGCAAAACCTTGGAACGATTCGGGTTGAAAATGATCGCCGATGCGCCTACCCGCAGGCTGGCTCCCTGGGTGATGCGGTAGCCGCGATAAGTTTTGCTCATGGTGTGATTATACCCATCTGGCGCGACACACATCAACAAAATTAAGAGCAAAAAAAGACCGCCGCCTTTGAGGCGACAGTCTGACCAGTTGTCTTTACATCAGGCCTTGATGAACGTGCCGTTGCGCAGTTCCGCCAGCGTCTGCTGGATCTCTTCCATGGTGTTCATTACGAACGGTCCGTAGGGAAAGATCGGCTCTTTGAAGGGCGCGCCGGCCATAAGTATGAAGCGCACCGGCGAGTCTGAGCCCGCCTGTACGCGCACGAGGTCGCCATCGGCGAACACGGCCATGCGCACCGCGCCGATCTCTTCGCTGCGCCCGTCGTCATCGATCCCAAACCGGCCTGCTCCTTCGAAGATGTAAGCCACCGCGGTATGCCCGGACGGCACGCGCAGCTCGAAACCTGCCCCGGCGTCGAGGGTCACATCCATGTAGAGCGGTTGGGCCGCGATCTCGGTCACAGGGCCGCGTGCGCTGGTAAATTCACCAGCCACTACGCGCACGGTCGCGCCATTGTGGGTCACAGCCGGAATGCTGGCGGCGTTCACTTCCTGGTAGCGCGGCTGTCCCATTTTCTCTTTTGCGGGCAGGTTGACCCACAACTGGAAGCCGTAGATAACGCCGCCAGGCCCGCGCTGGGGCATTTCTTCGTGCAGGATGCCGCGCCCGCTGGTCATCCACTGCGCATCGCCGGGCCCGATGATGCCCATGTTGCCCAGGCTGTCGCGGTGACGCACGTTGCCTTCGAGCATGTAAGTGACCGTTTCGATGCCGCGGTGGGGGTGGGTGGGAAAACCCTGAATGGGGCCTTCCTTGGGGTCGTTGAAGGCGAAGTGATCGAAGAGCAGGAAGGGGTCGAGCGGGTTGGCGCGGCTGGGGCCGAAGGAGCGGCGCAGCAGCACGCCGGCGCCTTCGATGACGAACTGCGGCTCGATAATTTGCGCGACTTTGCGGGGGGTAGCCATACTTGTAATCTCCATGATTTTTTACTTGAGTTTACAAGATTATACCAAATCGTTTGATGTCAAACTATTTACTTTTTGTATGAGATCGGGGATCACATCGGCGTAATCGGGGGCGGTGTGCGAGGCGTTGAGGCGCAGCACGCGGCCGGGTTCAACGGTATCCAGCCAGCGGGTGAGCAGCGAGTCGAGCAGGGTGAGGTCTTGGGGGGTGGCGATGTTGATCCGGTGGCGGGATGCCAGCCGGGCGTGGAGGGCATCCACATCCGCGTGCAGGTGGATGATGAGTTCGGGCGGGGGCAGGCTGGCGCGCAAAATTGCGTATAGTCGTTCTAATAAAGCGTGCTCGGCATCGGTCAGCAGGCCGCGGGCGTGGAAGAGCTGGGTGAAGCCGTGATAATCCTGATCCAGCCCGCCGTCGATGAGGCCGGGCAGCGGTTGGGCGCGCAGTTCGCGTTCCTGTTCGGCGCGCAGCAACAGGTAATCGACCTGGTTGGCCAGGGCGTAGCGCGGGTCTTGCTTGAAGAGCGCCTGGAAGGGGCGTTCGGTATGCTGCTCGAAACCGACGCTGAAAGGCGCGGCGGCGCACAGGGCGCGGGCCAGGGTGGTTTTGCCTGCGCCGGTGTTGCCGACGATGGCGATGAGGATACCCATCAGCGCGCGGCAGCCAGTGCGGACTCGATCTGGGAAATGTGGGTGTAGATGTGCTGATTGTTGAGCAGCAGCCAGTTGCCCACGCGGTAGAAGCTGCCGCGGTTGGCGGCGAACCCCGGCGGCAGAAGCGAAACCAGGGTGAGGGTGTGGTCGAAGGCGCGGCGCAGTTCGCCGAGCATGGAGTCGATGGTGGGGTAGGTGGCGGTGAAGGCCTGGATGGCCGGGTCCAGGTTGCCGCCCCAGTCGTCGGCGATGGACTCGTAGCCCCCGGCCAGGTCTGTGATCAACTGGTGGATGCGCCGCTCGCCTTCGAGGATGTGGGCCACCGTGTCGAGGGCGCTCCACTCGCCGGGGGCGGGGCGGGTTTTAGCCTGCTCATCGCTGGCGCCTGTGAAGGCTTTTTGGATGGCGGCGAAGGCGGCGTCGTATTTGGGCGCGGCCTGCATGACCAGCAGCCCGGAGTCGAAGGGCACTGCGGCCATGGGGCGTTTGGTGAGCGTCATGGTGGCGGTGTGTTTTTTGGGCCCGCGGTAAAAGACCACCTCGACATCATCGCCGCCCTTTTTGCCGGAGAGGGCCGCGGGCAGGCTGTTGGGCTCGTTGGTGAGCGGCTTGCCATTGAAGCCGACGAGCACATCATTCTTTTGCAGCCCGGCCTGGTGCGCGCCCATGCCTTCCACCACGCCATCCAGCCGGATGCCCTCGGTGACCGGGATGCCCAGGTGCGCGGCCTGCTCGGGGGTGAAATCGCCGGGCATGATTCCCAGCATGGGGCGGTCGGCGATGCGGCGGTCGATGCCGGTTTCGAGCACGGATTTGAGGTTGTCGAGGCTGCCATCCCAGTTGCGCCTGAAGTTTTCGGCGATTTTGTTCCAATTGCCATCGTTGGGCACGAAGTGTTCCATGCGTACCAGGGTGCCGCCTTCCTGCTCGGTGAAGGTGACTTCGACTTGCGTGGGCAGCGGGTCGATGTTGGAATACCAGCGGAATAGGATGCGCTTGTCCGGCTCGACATCCTCGTAGTGGCCGCTGGAGTAGAAATCGCCGTTCCACCACAGGTACATGCGTCCGCGTGGGTGCGGCGAGACGGTGGCCACATCGCACAGCCACTCGCGCAGGCTGGTGGCGTTGGTGAAGGCGCGGTACGCCAGGCTGGGCGGGGCGTTGACAATTATTTGGGAAATGACACTGGTCATGGGGTCTCCTTTTTTGAGGTAGGTTTTAGGCGCTTGGTTTTTTGATTTCTACCCACAGATTGCGCAGATTTTCGCGGATTTCTTCCTTTGGATTCCAAATACTGTGCAATCTGCGAAACCTGTGGACTATCATCATTAATGCTTACTGATTTTTGATGAAGCCGCCCTCGAAAAACCCAAGAATCCAATTCATCTGCGTTTATTTGCGGCTGCAAAAAGGGCTTCCGGCTAAGGATACACCCATTTCTCGAATAGCGGGCCCAGATCGCAGGCGCAGTATTTTTCTGCCAGGGATTGGAATCCCGCCGTGGTGGCGGTGCCCCAAGTGTAGGCGGCGACATAATCGCGCAGGAAGGCATCGAAAGGCTCGACGCCCATGGTTTCGCGCAGTTTGATCACGAACAGTGGGCCGCGCCCGTACACGATGGCGCTGTAGCCCGCCTCATCGAAGGCGCTCACCGGCTGGTCGATGGCGATGGGCGCGTAGTCTGCGCCGGCCCAGCGCCCGGACAGTGAATCCTTGAAGCCGTTCTCTTCACCGGCGCCGCGGTCGACATAATACTGCCAGGTGGCGAACTGGCTGAGCGATTCGTCCAGCCAGGGGACGCCCACCTGGTCGTTGCCGACCAGGTTGTAGAACCACTGGTGGGCCACCTCGTGCACCACCGTCGATTCGAGGTAGGCCGGGGGCAGTCCGCTTATGCCCGCTTCGTACGGCTCGAACAGCCGGCTGGTGAGCGCAATGATGCCGGGGTACTCGATGCCGAGCGCAAAGTTGGGTGTGACCACGAAATCCAGTTCGCCGTATGGGTAGGCGGCATAGCGCGCGCTGAAACCCGCCAGGGAGCGGGCGGCGGCCTCCAGCGTGGGCTGGGCGCGTGGGCGCTGCGATTCCAAAAGGTACAGGTTGATATCGACTGCCCCGGACTGCGCGCTGACCACCTGGTAGTTGGGGCTGGCCGCGATGTAAAAATCGCGCACCGGCCCGGCCTGCACGCCAATCACCTGGCGGCCGTCTGCGCCCGGGGTGGGGGCGCGCTCATCGCCGCTGGCGGCCAGCACCAGCCCGGCGGGGGTATCGAGTCTGACATCGAAAAAGGCCGCATCCGCATAGACGATGTCGCCGAAGCGGCTCGGCTCGGCGGTGTTCCAGCCGTTCTCGTCATAGGCTGCCAGCATGGGGTAGAAGTGGGCCAGCGCCAGCACGCCATCCACCAGCGAGAGGATGCCGTAGTTGCGGGCCGGGTCGGTAGGGACAGTGGTGACGAAGCCCATGCCCAGCGCGAGGGATTGGCCGGGCGCAAGCGGGGCAGCCAGCGGCAGGCGCATGAGCGCGCCCTGCATCGAAAGCTCGGGGCTGGCGGGAACCCCGTCCACGGTCACGTTGCTGACTGAAAGCGCGCCACCCAGCAGGTTGGGAAACAGCCACAGGTAAAGGGCATTCAGGGCGACGGTTTCATTATTCGTGTAATCAATAAGCACCGTGCCGCTTACCGTCTGCAGGTCGTCGGAGAGGGTCAGCGCCAGGGTGTAGCGCGGCGCGCCCGGCAGCGGCAGGCCGGCAGCCGGGGTGGCGCTGCTGGCCTGGGTTGGGGTGGGCGGCGCGGGCGGTGTGGGTGATGGGGTGGCGGCAGGCGGCCGGGTGGGCGCATCCGCCGGGGGCGAAGGGGGCGGCTGGCAGGCTGCCAGCATCAAGATCAGGCAAAGCGCAAAAAGGGTTTTTTGCATGGGTGTCTTTCACCGGGAGGCTATATTTTCAAGTGTAGCGCAAGCCAGACAAATAAAAAACCCCCTCACGGGAGGGGTTTGGGGCTACCCCAGCGAACCGGAGAGCGCCTCTGCGATGATGCCGGTGTAGCCACGCATGGCGGCCTCCAACTCGGTGATGGACAGGCGCTCGTCCACGACGTGGGCGTCGGTTTCGGCGCCCGGGCCAAAACCAATGGTGGGGATGCCGGCCACCCCCGCGCTGAAAGCGGCGTTGGTGCAGAATCGGTAGGCGCCCACCTGGGCCGCCAGCCCCGCGGACCGGACACCCCGCAGGCTGGCCTGCACGAACGGGTGCGCCGCGTCCAACTCCCAGGCCGGGAAGAACTTGTCGCTTTCCAGCGGCACACGCGTGTAGGTGACATAGGCGCCCCGGGCGAGTGTCGCCTGGACGGCGATGCCGCGCAGGTCGGGGTGGTCGTTGATGGCGGCCAGCACGCCCGCGGCGGTTTCGCCGGGCAGCAGGCGGCGGTCGTAGGTGGCGCGACAGCGCGATGGGATGACCGAGTGACCGGGGTACGGGTCGGAGATGATGTCGGTGAGGGCCATAATGCCCTCGCCCAGGCGCGGGTGGCTGGGGTGCGGCAGGCGCTCGATGGTGGCGATAACCTGCATCATGAGATGCACGGCGTTGACGCCCAACTGCGGCGAGGAGGAGTGGGCCGGCTGCCCAATGGTTTCCAGTAGGACTTCGGCCCGCCCGCGCCCGCCAGTGTTGACCTTGAGCTGCGTGGCTTCGCCGATGACTACAAAATCTGGCGCGAGGTTTTCGATGACCGGCTGGAGGGACACGCCTTCGAGCACTTCTTCCATGACCGTGCCAGAGACGACCACGCGCCCGGCCAGTTTCTCGCGGTCGAGGCTGGCGGCGGCGTGCAGCATGGCGGCCAGCGCGCCTTTCATGTCGGCCACGCCGCGCCCGTAGAGCAGGTCGCCTTCGATCTCCGCGCCGAAGGGGTGCCGGGCCCAGCGCGAGCCGGGGGCGATGCCCACCGTGTCGAGGTGGGCGTCGAGCAGCAGGGTGGGCCCGGGGGCGGCGCCGTCAATCCAGCCGATGACTGAGCCATTGGCGTCGAAATAGGCGTGGTCGAAGTTGAGCGCGTCCATTTCGTCGAAGACCATCTGGGCCACGGCGCGCTCGTCGCCGCTGAGGGAGGGGGCGCGCAGCAGTTTTTGGGTGAAGTCGATCAGGGGGCTGTGGGTCATGGGCGGGCTCGCTTTCTGTGCGGGTTTTTGAGGATGCCGATCACGTCGCCGGGCCAGGCGGAGGGGGCGTTGTCGAGTTTCATGCCCAGGCGGGCCATCAGTTTGAGCGAGGCTTCGTTTCCTTTTTGGGTGACGGTGACGATGCGCGCCAGGCGCATTTCGGTGAAGGCGTAGTCGAGCAGGCGGCGGCAGGCTTCGCTGGCGTAGCCCTGGCTCCACCAGTCGCGCCCGAGCTTGTAGTACAGTTCCACTTCGGGGGTGGCCAGCGGCTCGCCGGGCAGGATGTAGAGTTGCAGCCCGGCATAGCCGATGAGGGTGCCGTCCTTGAGGGTGATGGCCAGCGTGCCTTCGCCATTGGGATCGTTGTTGGCCGCATAGTGGCGGATCACTTCGGCGCGTTGTTCGTAGGTGCGCGCGAAGCCGGGGTCGAACTTCCAGACATCCGGGTGGCCTTCGAAGACGGCGTAGGCGGCCGGGATGTCGTCCTGGCTGAAGGGGCGCAGGAGCAGGCGCGGGGTGGTCAGCGCGGGCGGCATGGGGTCACACTTCCACCTGGATGGCCGAACCGGATTCGTAGCGGCGCAGTCCGGTTTCGAATGTCCAAATCGCCACTGCCAGGAAGTCCGCCGCCCCAACCAGCCGCTGCGCCAGCGCGCCCCAGGTGAAGGCGCGCGTGAACTCGGCCGGCACAGCGCCCATGAGCGCGGCCGGGACGAGCGTAAAGCGCAGGAGTTTGGCGGTGCCAATGCGGAAGGCCAGCTTCTGGCGCTCCTTCCAGGGGGTGAAGCCCAGCATTTTGGTCTCGCCGCCGCTGGGGTACAGGATGCCGGTCAGCATTTTGATGGTGGTGCTCTTCCCGGCCCCGTTCGGTCCGATGAAGCCGAGCAGTTCCCCCGCTTCCATCTCGAATGAAAGCCCGCGCACCGCCTCGACGGTGGCGTACTCGGGCCGCATCAGGGCGCGCAGGCTGCCTCCCAGCCCGGCGGCTTTGCGCTTGGTCTGGAAGGCCTTCTGGAGTTTTGTGACGGCGATGGCGGACATGCAGTTATTGTACAATAGACCCCGGAGGTTGGCATGGCTGATACGGAAATGACATTCCCCCCGGAACTGCTCGCGTTCCTGCGCAAAGTGGAGCGGGCGGCCGCGCTGACCGGCGCGGGTGTCTCGCAGGAATCGGGACTGCGCACCTTCCGCGAAGCGCAGACCGGACTGTGGAAGCAGTACCGCCCGGAGGATTTGGCCACGCCTGAGGCCTTTGCCCGCGCCCCCAAACTGGTCTGGGACTGGTACGTCATGCGCCGCGAAAAAGTGAAGACGGTCGCGCCCAACCCCGGCCACTACGCCCTGACCGAAATGGCCCGGCGCATGCCCGGCTTTACGCTCATCACCCAAAACGTGGACGGGCTGCACCGGCGGGCCGGCAGCGCGCCGGTCATCGAACTGCACGGCAACCTGCAACAGGTGCGCTGCGCAGCGTGCGGTCAGTTTGCGGAAGCGTGGGAGGATAACGGTGTGGATGTGCCGCGCTGTGCGGACTGTGGCGGACTCCTGCGCCCGCACGTGGTCTGGTTTGGGGAGCCGCTGCCGCGCGTCGCGCTGGCGGCAGCGGTGGAAGCCGCGCGGGCCTGCGACGTGTTCTTTTCCATCGGCACCTCCGGGCTGGTGCAGCCGGCCGCCTCGCTGGCCATCGCCGCCCGCAACCGGGGCGCCCTGCTGGTGGAGGTCAACGCCGAGCCCACGCCATTGACAGAGAAGTGTGATTTTTCATTCAGGGGGAAGTCTGGCGAGGTGCTGCCCGCGCTGGTGCGGGCGTTGTGGGGGTGAGAATTACTTCCCTCCAGCCGCGCAGGGCGTTGACACGGTACACGCGCACACAGTGGGGTAGTTCATCCACGCAGATGATGCGCTCTTCGATCTTCCCTTGCGCCAGCAGCTCGGCGCGGAAAACGCCCGGCAGCAGCCCGCACTCGGGCGGCGGGGTGAACAGGCGGCCGTCCAACTCCACCACCAGGTTGCCGATGCTAAACTCGGTCAGTTCGCCGCGCTCGTTGAAGAGCAGTACATCGTCCTCGCCGGGGCGGGCGGCCCGGGCGCGGTCATACACCTGGCGGTGGGTGGTCTTGTGGAACAGAAAAACATCTGCGCTGTGAACGGGTTCGGCGGCCAGCGCGGCCGTGATTGCGGGCGGGTTGGTTGCGGGGGTGAAGTCCGCGCTCTCGTGCGAGAGGCGTCCGTGGGCATCCATCAGCAGGCGCACACGTTGGGGGGCGTTGTACCGGGTGGCGATTTCTCCGAGATAGGCGGCGATCTGCCCTGGTGTGGCGGGGTAACCGAAATATTCGGCGCTTTCTGCCATGCGCGCGATGTGCCGCTCGCGCAGCCAGTAACCGCCTTCGGGTGTCCATAACAGCGTTTCGAGCAGTGAGAAGTCCGGGCGCGGCGGGGCGGTGAGCACGCGCGCCTTGAGCAGGGCTTCGTCGAACTCGCCCCCGGCGGTCGAATCCCAGACCACGCCGCCGCCCAGCCCGTATTCGGCCTGCCCGGTTTGCCGGTCGATAACGGCGGTGCGGATGGCCACATTGAACTGCGCCACGCGCCCCGGCGCGATAAAGCCAATGGCGCCGGTGTATAACCCGCGTGGGGTGCTCTCCAGTGCGGCGATGATGCGCATGGTGCTGACCTTGGGCGCGCCGGTGATGGACGCGCACGGGAAGAGCGCCGCCAGGGTCTCGCTGACCGGTTTGGGGCTGCGGGCCTGCACGGTGCTGGTCATCTGCCACAGGGTGGGGTAGCGCTCGGTGCTGAACAGCGCCGGGACGCTGACGCTGCCCACTGTGGCGATGCGCCCCAGGTCGTTGCGGATCATGTCCACGATCATGACGTTTTCGGCGCGGTTCTTTTCCGATGCGCGCAGCCAATCTGCTTGAGCCTTGTCTTCTGGCTGGGTGCGGCCGCGCGGGGCGGTGCCTTTCATGGGGCGGCTTTCCAGCAGGTTGCCGTTTTGGGTGAAGAACAGTTCGGGGGAGGCGGAACAGGCCGCAAAGCGGCCGGCGTCCACATAAGCGGAATAGCCCGGCACCTGGGCGCGCACCATGCTGTGGAAGAGCGACCACGCCTCACCCGCAAACGGCATGCGCAGCCGGAAGGTGTAGTTGACCTGGTAGGTCTCGCCGCGCGCGATGCGCTCCTTGACGGCCGCAATGGCTGAATCATAATCCGCGCGGGAAACGGTGGGCGCGAACGGCCCGATTTGGTGGGTGGCGGCCGGGGCGGGCAGGTCGGTCAATATATCGGGCGCCGGGTAGAGCCCGAACCAGAGCCGCGGGCACTCGCTTTGGGATGGGATGACGCGCAGGGCGTGGTCGAAGGCCGGGGCGGCATCGTAGGCCAGCCATCCCGCCGCGAAGAGCTTTTCACTTTCGACCTGTGCTTCGATCTCGCGCAGGGTGGGCAATATTTCGCCGATGTTGTGAATGGAGAAGATGCGCCGCGGGCGGCTGAAGTGCAACCAGCCAACGCCGGGCTGGTGGAGGATAATGTCGTGGAGAGAGGGGGTCATTTTTGGTACAATGCGCGTCATGCGAAAACGGTTTTTACCAATTGTAACCCGCTGGCTGCCGGCATTGTTGGTGATGGTGTTGATTTTTGCGTTTTCGGCGATCCCGGCGGATGAAATGCCTCGTTTTGATTGGGCTGACTTCCTGGTGAAGAAGGGTGGTCACATGGCCGGGTACGGCCTGCTGGCGTTGAGTTACTGGCGCGGGCTGGGGTGGGAGGTGCGGCGCGGCTGGCTGGCCTGGCTGCTGGCGGTCTTGTACGCTGTGACTGACGAGTTCCACCAGTCGTTTACGCCCGGGCGGCAGCCTTCGCTGGTGGATGTGCTGGTCTTTGATGCGCTGGGGGCAGCGATTGGGCTTTTTCTCGTTGGATTGTGGCGGAAGCGGGTGATCAAGCCACAGATACACACAGATTTGCACAGATAGAGGCAACGGTAAAAAAAAGGGCGTCGCTTTTGCGATGCCCTTGACGGGGGAACTTTCCGTGTTCTTGACTCCTATTCGAACTCGATGTCGATCTCTTCGTCTTCGTCCCAGGTATCGGCGCGTTCGATTGCGATGTCACCGAACAGGGCCTCTTGCCGGGCGGCCACCCGGTAGCGCTTGACCAATTCGAGCAGGGCCAGGAAGGTGACCACCACCTCGAGCCGGGAGGGTTTTTCGCCCACCAGGGCTTTGAACGAGTCGTGTGGTTTGGCGGTCAGCCGTTCGGCGATGAGGGCGATCTTTTCGCGGATGGTGATGCGCGGCGCGCTGATGACGGTGCCGAGCGCCTTTTTGTCGGCTTCGCGGGCCAGGATGGACTCGGCCGCGGCCAGCAGTTCGGCGATGGTGATGTCCGAAAGGTCGAGGCGGCCTTCCACTTTGGGCGGCGGGGCCAGGCGCAGGTAGGTCTTAAGGTTGTGGTGTTCGCGCGTTTCCAGCCAGGTGGCCATCTCTTTGAATTTTTTATACAAAATGAGCTGGCGCGCCAGGGATTGGCCGGGGTCTTCCTCGTTTGCTTCCCGCACGGGCGGGCGCGGCAGCAGCGCCTCGGACTTGATCTGCAGCAGCTTGGCGGCCACCACCAGGAAGGCGGAGATCTCGTCGGCGGGCAGATCGTGTTCGCGGATGTAGGTCAGGTACTGGTCGGTGACCTGGGCCAGCGCGATGACAGTGATGTCGAGTTCGGCGCGCTCGATGAGCTGCAACAGCAGGTCGAGCGGGCCTTCGTAGGCCGCGATCTGCACGGTGTAGCTGCCGGTTTGGCGGGTGGCGATATTCAAGTCCATGGCGGGGAGATTATATCATTCGAGCGTTCACCGTTATAATTCGCGCATGTCTGATCCCAAACTGACCCATCTCGACGAGACCGGCCGCGCCCGCATGGTGGACGTGGGCCACAAGCCCGACAGCGAACGCGTGGCGGTGGCGCGCGGCGAAGTGCACATGAAACGCGAGACGTTCGACCTGATCTGCGCCGGGGCTGTCAAAAAGGGCGATGTGCTCACAATTGCACAGGTGGCGGGCATTATGGGCGCAAAGAAAACATCCGAGCTCATCCCGCTTTGCCATCCCATCCCGCTCAACAAGGTGGATGTGGATATCGCGCTGGATGAATCGCTGCCGGGGCTGGTCATCACAGCCACGGCCAAAACAACCGGCAAGACCGGCGTGGAAATGGAGGCCCTCACGGCCGTTTCGGTGGCGGCGCTGACCGTGTATGACATGGCCAAGGCGGCCGAAAAAACCATGCGTATCCAGAATATTCGCCTGGTCGAGAAGCACGGTGGACAAAGCGGCGACGTGGTTAACGCGTAAGTGGCGCGCCTGGGCTGCCACTGCGGCCGGTCGCGCGGTCAACCGGCTGCTGGTCGTGCTCGGCGCGGCGGTGCTGCTTGGGTGGTTGCTGCGCCTGGTGGGGCGGTCCCTGTTCGGGGGGCGCATTCCATACCTCAGCATCCACCCGGATACGCTGGCCAACGCCCTTGCGCTGGTGGCGGTCACGCTGCTGGCCTGGCGTTTGTGGGAGAAACGGTCGCTGCGCGCGCTGGGTTTGCAGAATGACCGCTTTACCCTGCCCGACCTGGCGTTTGGGTTTGGCGCGGTGGCCTTTTCGGCGTTGTTCATTGGACTGGTTCTGGGTTACCTTACCCCGCTGCGCGCACTGCTTTCACTGCCGGCCATGGTGGGCGCATTCGTTTCGGCGGCGTTGCTGGCGTTCAGCGAAGAAATCTTTTTCCGCCGCTATGTGTTCGAGAACGCCCGCGATGCCGGGGGCAGCCTGTGGTGGGGTGTGGGACTTTCTGCGCTTTTGTTCGCGCTCTACCGCGGCGGGAGCCTTGCCCTGTTTGTGACCGACCTGCTGGCCGGGGTGGTGCTGTGTTACACGGTCATCAGCTCGAGGCAGTTGTGGACCGCCCTGGGCATGCAGCTGGCCTGGCACATGCTGGTGCGCGTCATGGTTTCGGGCGGCAGTTCAGGCGTGGTCGAGTTTGCCGCCCTGGCCCTCACGGCTGTGACCGCTTTCGCTTACCTGCAAATCCTTACCGACCGTTACTGGAGAATAAAACTGCATGAACCGGATTAAAGTAATGTTCTTTGCCACCCTGCGCGACAAGGCCGGCGTGCGCAACGTGGAGCTGGAAGTTGCCCCCGAAACCACCATCCACGACCTCAAATCCCAGCTGGTGGGGCGTTTCCCGCACCTGGGCGACCAGGACCTGATGAACCACTGCCTGGCCTCGATCAACCACGATTACAAATTCGACGAGACCGTCATCCCCGATGGCGCCGAGGTGGCGCTCTTCCCGCCGGTCTCTGGAGGCTGAAATGAGCGACTTCCCGACCGTGTTCGCCATCACTGAAGACGAGATCGACCTGGACGCCCTGCTCGACCAGATTACGCTCCCCTCGACCGGGGCGGCGGCCATTTTTGCCGGCATGGTGCGCGGCGTCACCACCCGCGACAACCCGCACGAGACCGTCTACCTCGAGTATGAATCCTACAAACCCATGGCCGAAGCCAAAATGCGCCAGGTGGCCGATGAGATCCGCGTGCGCTGGGACACCATCGAGGGCGTGGCCATTGTCCAGCGCGTGGGGCGGTTGTATCCGCGCACGCCCACGGTGCTCATCGCCTGTACGGCCGCGCACCGCGACACGGGCGTGTTCGATGCGGCCCGCTACGGCATCGACCGGCTCAAGGAGATCGTGCCGGTCTGGAAAAAGGAAGTGGGCCCGGACGGCGAAGCCTGGGTGGAGGGCGACTATATTCCCAACGAAGGGGAGTGATGCGATTGCTGAATGTTTCCTGTCTCAACTGCGGGCGCTCCTACACAGTGGATGGCGCGCCCTATCGCTGCCCTAAATGCGGCGGCGTGTACGATTCCCCCGCGCCGCTGGTCTTCGACCCGGCTAAAATCGACCGCTCCCAGCCCGGAATCTGGCGCTATCGCCACACCTTTGGCCTGCCGGAAGGCGCGGCGGCCGTTTCACTCGGCGAGGGCAACACGCCCCTGTTGTGGGCGGAGGCGTTCGGGCGGCAGGTGGCCTTCAAGTGCGAGTACCTCAACCCGACCGGTTCGTTCAAGGACCGCGGTACCACGGTCATCGTTTCCACGCTCAAATCGCGCGGCATTACGGAAGTGGTCGAGGATTCCTCCGGCAATGCCGGGGCGTCGCTGGCGGCTTACGGCGCGCGGGCCGGCATGAAGGTGCGCATCTTCACCCCGGCGGCGGCATCCGGCCCCAAGCGTAAACAGATCGAGATGCACGGCGCGGAGTTGGTGCCCATCGCCGGTTCACGCTCCGATGTGGGCGACGCCGTGCGCCGCGAAGCGGATGCGGGCGCAATCTATGCCAGTCACGCCCATCTGCCGTTCAACATTCCTGGTTATGCTACCGCGGCCTACGAGATCTACGAGCAGTTGGGCGCGGTCCCTGCGGCGGTCATTACGCCGGTGGGGCAGGGCGGGTTGTTGCTGGGGGTGCAGCGCGGGTTTGAGGCCATCCGCCAGTCGGGAAATTTCATCCAAATCCCAAAGATGATCGGTGTGCAGGCCCGGGCCTGTGCCCCGCTCTGGACGATGTTCACGTATGGCGCCTCAGCCATGGGGTTCGTTGCGGAGGGGCCGACGCTGGCCGAGGGGGTGCGCGTGCGCGCGCCCATTCGGGGTGATGCGTTGCTCCGGGCGGCCAAATCCACCCAGGGCGGCTTCTTCGCTGTGGATGAGGGGGACATCTTGCGCGGCCGTGACGAACTGGCCCGGCGGGGGTTATATGTAGAGCCAACGACCGCAATTGTCTGGAAGGCGCTCGAAGAGGCGCTGCCCAACCTGCCCGACCCGGTGGTGGTCCTGCTGACCGGCTCGGGATACAAATTTGCAGGCTGAACGAGATGCGGCGTCCCGGACGCCGCTTTTTGTTTACAGGAGGATGCCATGGAGCGAATTGTCATCACCGGCATGGGCACTGTCAACCCGCTGGGGCTTTCGGTGCGCGAGAGCTGGAAGAATGTTATCAATGGTGTGTCGGGCGTGGGGCCCATCACGCTTTTCGACACGGAGAACTGGGCCACCGAGTGGCTGGTCCGGATCGCCTGCGAGGTGAAGCACTTTGACCCGGCCAATTACATGGAACCCAAGGAGGCCCGCCGCCGCGACCGCTTCGAGCAGATGGCTTCGGCCGCGGCCAAAGAGGCCATCGAACAATCCGGGCTGGAGATCACCGATGCCAACCGCGCGCGCATTGGTGTGATCGTTTCGTCCGCCATCGGGGGCATCAAAGCCTTGCAGGATGCCATCTTTACCCTTAAGGATGAAGGCGCGCGCAAGGTCAGCCCGTTCATGATCCCCATGCTGATGTCGAACGGCGCGAGCGGCATGATCGCCATCGATTACGGCATCAAGGGCCCGTGCTTTTCGGTGGCCTCGGCCTGCGCTTCTGGCGCAGACGGCATCGGCACGGCGCTGGTGATGATGCGGGCCGGGCTGATGGACGCCTGCATTGCGGGCGCGTCAGAGCATACCATTTGCGCCACTGGGGTGGGCGCGTTCGACCGCATTGGGGCCATGTCGCGCCGCAACGATGATTACTCGATGACGCCCCAGCCGTTCGACAAGAACCGCGACGGGCTGGTGATGGGTGAGGGCGCAGGCGTGCTTGTGCTGGAGACCGAATCTCATGCGCGCGCGCGCGGGGCGGTCATCCTGGCGGAGCTGGCCGGGTACGGCGCCACCGCCGATGCCTTCCATATCACCGCGCCAGATGAGAATGGCGCGGGCGGGGCGGCGGCCATCCGCCTGGCATTGGAATCGGCCCGGGTGAATGTGGACGAGATCGGGTATATCAGCGCGCACGGCACCGGCACCCCGCTCAACGATGCCTCGGAAACAAAAGCGGTTAAATCCGCATTGGGGCAGCGGGCATACAACATCCCCATTTCTTCCACCAAGTCGATGACCGGACACATGATGGGTGCCACTGGGGCGCTGGAGTCCATCTTTTGTGTGCAGGCCATCCGAGAAGGCATCCTGCCGCCCACCATCCACTACGAAACGCCCGATCCTGAGTGTGACCTGGACTACATCCCGAACACGGCGCGCGAAAAGACGTTCGATGTGGCCATCAGCAACGCCTTTGGCTTCGGCGGGCACAACGCGGTGCTGGCCGTGCGGCGCTATAAATAAAAAATTCGTTCTAAAAAATAAATTTGTGAAAACTGTTAAGATCGCCGCCTGACTGTTGGATTCATACCACGGCTTTTGGGGGCCAGCGCGGTAATTGCTCGTGACAAACTTTGACAATGCGCTCAAAGTGATAAACGCGCAAGATGAATTCTTGTGTCATCTGGCGTAACTTCAATTTTTCAACTGCTAAGAGCTTCTTATAATTCCACCAGCGACTGGGTGAGATCGGCGATGATGTCGTCCACATCCTCGATGCCGACTGAGAGGCGCACCAGGTTGTCGGGGATGCCAACGCGGGTGCGCTCTTCGGGGGTCAGGCTGCGGTGCGAGGCGGTGGCAGGGTGCAGCACCAGGGAGTAGATATCGCCCAGGGTCGTGGCGGGCAGGCACAGGGCGAGTCGTTCCATGAAGCGGAACACGGTGGTCGTATTGGCGCCGGTGATCTCAAAGGACAGGACGCCGCCGCAGCCTTTTCCATCAAAAAGATGATTCGCCAGCGCATGTTGCGGGTGCGCTGCCAGCCCCGGATAGTTCACTTTGGATATTTTGGGGTGTGCGGACAGCCACCCGGCAACATGTTGGGCGTTGGCGCACTGCTGGCGTAAACGCAGCGGCAGGGTCTTTAGCCCGCGCAGGGCCAGCCAGGCCTCGAAGGGCCCCAGCACGCCGCCAGTCAACTTATTCATTTCGTATAGCTTAGACTTGTTCTCGGCCGAGGTGGCCACCACGCCTGCCAGCACATCGCCGTGACCGGATAGGTACTTGGTGGCGCTGTGGATGGCGTAATGGGCGCCGTGGGCGAGCGGATTGAAGAGGTAGGGCGAGGCGAAGGTGTTGTCGACCAGCAGGGCGGTGTTATGGCGGCGCGCCAGTGCGGCCAGGGCGGGGATATTTGCCACCTTGAGCAGCGGGTTGGAGATGGTTTCGACCAGCAGGGCCGGGGCGCTGCTTTGGGCCAGCGCTGATTCAACGGCGTTGTGGTCGGTGGCATCTACTATGACTGGCGTGACGCCCAGGGTGGCGAACAGTCCGCGTAGCAGGCTGAAGGTTGCGCCGTAGACATCCAGCGCGGCCACCACACTGCTGCCCGCCCGCACCCCAGATGCGAGCAGCGCGGCATGGATGGCTGCCATGCCGGAGGCGTAGGCCTGGGCGGCTTCTGCGCCTTCCAGGCTGGCGATGGCTGTCTCGAAGGCGGCAATGGTGGGGCCGGTGTAGCGCGCGTAAACGTAGCCGGGGCGCTGGCTGCCGAGCACGGCGTCGGCGTCGTCCATGTTCTCGTACAGGTAGCCAACCGTGGAATAGATAGGCGTGGACACGGGGGTGAAATCGGGCTGCGGGGCGCGTTCCCCGGCATGCACGGCGCGGGTGGCGAAGGCGTTATGCGGCATAAGCTGTCCTTTGAGATGGGGAAAATCGATTGCGCCGGGATTCAGGCGTTCTTCCTTTTTTGCTCTGTGAGGGGTGAAAAACCGCGCCCGAGGATTTCGCTGGCGTTGGTGGTAACCACAAAAGCGTTCGGATCGGCACCCAGCGCAGCTGATTTCAGGTTGTGCAGCTCAGTGATGGTAACGGCGCACATCAGTACGTTGTGAGGTTTGCCGGTATACATGCCGGTCCCATTAACCATGGTTACGCCGCGCTTGAGCTGCCGCATGATGTTTTGTGACACTGCTTCGCCATAGTCTGTGATGATGAAGGCCAACAACTGGCGGCGTTTTTTACTCTGCCGGAACCAGGCTTCGGTAAGGCGAGAAGTGGTGACGCCATCCTGATGCTCGGTGTCATCAGCAATGTCTGCGCCAAAGAAGGGCAACACCTCACCGGTGGATTGATGCATGCCGATGGTCAGCAAACCGAGCAGCAGCAGCAGGATATTGAAACTGGTCACCCCGGCCAGGACGGCAATCCCGTTGACAGGCCCCATGGCCGCGCGTTCGATCATGGCTGGGATGGTTGTGATGGGCGTGGGGGTCAGCCAGAGTTTTGCCAGCCATGCCAGGTAGAGCAGCAAAAAGAGCGCAAAATAATTGCGGCGCATCCGCCGCCCAAGCGCTTCGAGCATGGAGATGGGGTAGCGCGGGTGGAGCAGGTTTTCGGCCAGGCTTTCAGACCAATCGGGCGAGGGCTGGAAGGGCGGCACCAGCATAGCCGCGAAGAAATCCGTTTCCATCAGGCGTACGCGGTAGCTCCACAATTCATAGTAACGATAGCGGCGCGCTTCGATGTACAGGAAAATGAGTACGAGCAGTGTATTGAGTAAAATGCCCGCATGGTGCGATTGTGGGGCGCTAAAAGCATATGACATGGTGGCGGCAGTGGCCACAACGGCCCAGTTGGTGGTCGTATCCAACCGCTGGCGCCATGTGTTGGAGCGCGAGATTTCGGCGCGGAAGAAGTGCACCATGGCCGTGGTAAATTCACCGGCGCGAATACGGTAACCACGGTAGGTCCAGACCGGCTCCTGGGATTCGCTGCCGGGTGGGGTGCTGTCGTTTACGGGCTTTTCGTTTGGCGCTTCTGGCATGCTGGGGTTATTTTGTGCGCAGGCGGGTGAGCTGTCGGTATTTGCGCACCCGGATGATGGTAATGATCACCGCAATGATGGCGAGAAAGAGGGCAACCAATCCCAGTGCGTTGGCAATTGGGGTGGTGGTATCTGGCGCAACATAGGGCGTCGGTGTGAATCCCGGGTCAAATGTGGGCAGGGCAGCTTCTGAAAGTGGCGTGCGCGTCAGCCCGGGTGTAGGGGTTGCAGTGGATTGGACAGGCAGAGGTGTACGCGTGGCAACCTGCAGCAGGGTGGCGCTTGTGGGGGTCGATGTTGGGATGTTGAGGGTCGGCAGGATGAGCGTGGCGGTAGGCAGCATCCCGGGTGGCAGTGTTATACCTGGCAGCAGGGTGGCGCTGGGTTCAGCGGTGGTGGTTACAGAAGGCGTGGGCGGTGCAACGATGCGGATCAGTTTCGGCTGGCTTGCGCTGTTGCCAGCCAGGGCGGTGACAAAATAATTGCCGGGATTGTCGAAGCGATAGCCGCCCTGGCATGAGCCTGTCACGTCGGTGGTGCAGGTGCCCACTGCGATGCTGCCGACCAGGAAGGTCACCCGAATGCCTTGCACGGCTTTGCCGCCTTCTTTAACGTTGGCGAAAAATTTCACCTCGGTGTCCGCCAGTGCCGATTCGGTCAGCTGTATGGTAACTGTATAGTCGCTTTGCTGCGCTGCAACCGGCGCTGCAGGCCAAACGATCAGCAATGCGCAGATCAGACTGGCCACCAGGGAGAGTCGCTTGAATGTCATGGGGAGATTTCCTTCCTGTTCATTTTAATTATACACAATATAGCCCCTGCAGGCATGCGGCCTGCCGGCTGCCAGAAGGGGCGCTTACGCTGGCTAAACCGGAGTAAAATTATCCAAATAATCATGCTTGTATTGCTGATAAAAAACCTTATAATGATAAATATCAGGGGCAGGCGATGGTAATGGCATCGTCTGTTTTTTTTATTCGATGATTTCGAGGCCTATTTTATGGAATTGACGATTGTTGACCAAGGCGGTTGGAAAAAACCAGTCAAGCTTGTTCGGTCGGTAACGCGCATTGGCAGTGCATCCTCGAACGATATCCAGATCGATTCCCCCGCCATTTCTCCATTTCAATTACAGGTGATATACGCCAACGAGACACCTTCTGCGTGCCGGGTGTTGAACCTTGGCATGCCATTGACCGTTCGGACGAACACGGGCGAGCGCGCTGTGGCCGCTTACGAATCGGTGGATGTATCGGATGGTGATGAACTGCTCCTTGACACCTATCGAATTGTCTTTCGTATGCCGGTCAGCAGCGGTGTGTTGTCTTCCTCGGCGCATATCGCGGTGAATCTGCAAATGGATGAGGCTGTCCTGCGCCCGCATGTGGCGGCTGTGGGGCGCCTGGTGATTACAAACACCGGCACGAGACCGGCAAGCCAGTTCCAGGTCACGGTGAGCGGGCTGCCCCCCGAGTGCTTCCGCATCGATCCCATCCCGCTTTTGTATCCAGGGGCGCAGGAGGAAGTGCGCATCCAGTTCCTTCATCGCGTACACACGCCACCAGCCGGGGTGTTGCAGGTTACTTTGGCCGTATCTGCCCCGGCCGGTTACCCTGGCGAGCAGGTGGTGCTTCGCCAGGGTTTGTTTGTGATGCCTGTCGTGACACACCAGCTGGTGTTGCAGGATGATATGCCCGTATCCCCGCAGGAAGCGCCCCCCGTGCTGTTCGAAGCGGAACCCATTGCGCTGGCTGCGGCCCCGACTGCTACCCCGCCAGAGATTCTTCCTGTGCCCGAACCCGAGCCGGTTGCAGAACCTGCATTGCCAGTCCGTGAGCCGGAGCCGGTCAAAGTGATCAAGGGTGTTGTTCCCTCATATTGGGATGATGAAAAGTAACCCCGCCGCTTTACCTGGAGTGCCGCAATGACTATGCCGGAGATTGTGATCGATGTGCTGCTTAGCCTGATGGTCGTTGTTGCCCTGGGCGCAGCCACAGTGGGATTGGTGGTACTCGCAAGGCGCGCCTTGCAGGTCAAGTCTGACCGCATGCATGCCTTGCGCCTAGAAAATTCGGGAAATACGCGCAGCCTCTTTCGCCTTGTGGTTGAAAGCCCGGAACCGGCATTGGCGTTTTCCCTCACATACATGGGGAAAACGCTGATTGAGGTTTACGAAGAATTGCAAGAATCTTCCCAGCCTGCTGGTAACGGCGTCACCGTGTCGCAGGGTGGAACCGGTAAAAAAGGGTCGGCTGCGGCGGCCAGGTCTGGCCCAAATGCGGCTGTCAAGACCGGACGTGCCGTGGCTGGCAAGGCGGGAATCCTTGGGTCACTGCTCGGCGGGCTGGGCAGCCTCATCCCGGGCGCGGCAGGCCGGCAGTTGAAATCGCAGGCCCAGGCGGCGCGTGCGGTACAGCAGGGAACAAACCAGGCCATCCAGGCCCCGCAGGATGCAAAGCGCCAGGCCGAAAATCTGCGGAGCGACAGTGCCCGCCTGGTTGGCACAAAGCCAGAAGCCTCTGCGTCGCGTAAAACCGCCCCTGCGCGCGATGCCAAAACCGCCCCGCCAGAAAACCCGCAGCAAGTGTCTATGGTGCGCGGGCGTTTTCTTTATTACCAGACCCCGGAGATCCTGCCCGGCCAGGGCGTCGATTTGTCCTTGAATATCGGCAGCAGCCGGGCGCGGTATCCGCAGGGAAGTTTTGGCTATACCCTTTTTGCAGAGCAATATTCGCCAGATTTTCCGGAAGTATTTCCGACCGCCACACAAAAGAGCGGGGTGGCGCATTTTCCGCCGGTGTTTTTCTTGCGTTATTGGCTGCCGACGCTTGGAAGCGCGCTGGTGATTCTGGGCGGGCTGGCCGCCCTGACGTATCTCCTTGCGATCATCTGGCAATAAAAAATCAGGATCCGCGATGAACAGTGCATTTCTCCAAAACTCCACCCCCGGCATGCAGGAATTGGATTTCGACTACCCGGTGGTCAACATTGGCAGTCACCCGGACAATGACGTTGTGATTTCCGGGCGCAGTGTCCTGCCGTTCCATGCCACCGTCCATTATCAGAACGGTCAGTATGTCCTTATCGCCCTGGGGGGCATGCAAGCCATCCTGGTGGATGGCTTGCCGTTGGCGCGCACGCCGCTGACACTGGCTGAAAACCAGCGGGTGGAAATTGGAGAAAACCTTCTCTTTTTCCGGCGCAATGGATCGCCGGATACCATCCGCGTTTTGGTGACCCGTGCGCAGGAGGAAAAAGCCGCCCCGGCTGCGCGCGCGTCATCGTTTGATGGCGAGGAGACCATCTCGGTCAATGTACTCTCGCAGTTCGGCGAAATCTCGGTCGAACAGAGCGCCACATACGAGTTGGAGGTGGTCAACGCCGGACCCATTGTGGCGAGTTTTGCCGTATCTGTGCGCGGCGTTGATGCCGACTGGGTCGAGATCAGCCGCCGGATGCTTAACCTGAATGAGGGGCAGCGCGCGGTGGTGCGCATCACGGTGACCCCGCCGCCCGCCTCCACCAGCAAAGCCGGTAAATATCCGCTCCAGGCGGTGATATTTTCTGCAGAATATGGCGGCCAGCAAGTGACCGTACCGCTCAACCTGGTGGTTCAACCTTACTACAAGTTCATGATCGGCAACCTGTCACCGCGTGACCTGCGCTTCTTCTGGCGCGGTCGCAAGGCCCAGACCAGGCTACCCATCACCAACCTGGGAAACAGCGATACCGAGTTCAGTGTCACCGCACTGGATGATGAAAACGCTTGCACCTTCGACCTGCTGGTGAATGATGATGTGCAATTCACCCGCCAGGCGACGGTTCACATCCCGGCCGGAGAGACCGTTGCCGTGCCAATCGAGGCGGCGCCACTCAAGCAACCCATGGTGGCCCTGAATTCGCGGCGGTACCATTACACCGTTTCGGTGCAGGCGGTCAAACAAACCGGCGTTCTGCCGGAGATGACCGGCGGATCGTTGACCGGGGTGCCGTTGTTTGGGTGGTGGAGCATTGTACTGACTGTGGCGCTGCTGGCTCTGGGAATTTTCTTCCTTGTCCAGCCCAACATTTACGCATTTGATGTGGCCGCCAAAAAGGATGTCATCGAACTGGGCGATACCACCAAACTGGAATGGTCAGTTTCGCCATTTGCCACACGTTTGAGCATCTCCAACATCGAAACGCCCATCAACCGCGGACAAAGCGCGCTGACGGTTGCGCCCACCCGCTCGACCACCTACGAGATGGTGTCTGGCAATTGGCTGTCTGGGCTGCTGCAAATGGACCGCCGCCAATCGGTGACCGTCCTCGTGGTTCCGCCATCGCCAAAAATAAACGTATTTGAAGTCGACCAGGCCAGTGTCGCCAAAGGCAAACCGGTTGTGGTGCGCTGGTCGGTGACCAAAGCCGACCAGGCCTTCCTGACGGTCGAGGACGTGGTGTACGAACTGCCCAAAGACCAGTTCAGCGGCGAGCGCCAGTTTATCCTGGGCAAGGATGCGCTGGTCATCCTCGAAGCGCGCAATGCCAGTGGCAGCGAGCTGCGCAGTTATTATGTCAACGTGGAAGAGCCCAACATCAACGTGCGCACCTTCACTGTCTGGGTGCGCGACCGAGATCTCACCGCAACTGACCCGGCGGGCAGCAGCAAAGTGGCCGCCCTGCGCACCCCGCCCGACCCTAATTTCACCGAACAATATGTCGAACTGATCCGTGACAGTTCCAGCGATACGGGATATCGTGTTGAGTTCTACCTGCCCACGCTCGAACTGACCAAGGGCGAGCAGATCATGCTGGAGTGGAACATAGAAGGCACGGACAACGACAAGGTGAAAATTGCCCCCTTTACCGAGGAGTTGCCGGCCCGCGGGTTGCAGCCTTTCTTCCCGCAAGAGTCGATGAACTTCGTGCTCACGGCGAAGAGTGGCGAGAAGGAAGGTCTGTGGATGCTGCCGATTAAAGTGTTCGATGGCATACCGCCGCAGGCGCCCAAAATCGAATTTTTCCGGGCTACCCCACTCAAGGCGGTGGGTCCAACAGATGTGCAATTTTCCTGGTCTATTTCTGGTGAATGGGACCGGGTGGAGATTTTGACCGAGGGCACAGTGGTTTCCAGGATGAGCGTTGCCCAGGGTTTCAAAACAATTAGGGTTGAGAAAAGCACCACGTTCATCCTGACAGCGTATAACGGGGATTTATCTTCTGCAGCGCCGTTGGAGGTTGCGATTGACCCTTCGCTCATCCCAATCGAGCTGAGCGTTACCACTGTCATCCCAGACAGTGGGCGCTTCAGAGTGGGAGACAGGGTTGCGGTGACGGTCGCTTTCGGGACTCTCCCCCAGGGCAAGCCCAAGCCCACCGGGCAAATATTCGTCACCGATGGCGTTTCAACGTGCAGCATCACCCTGCCCGCCCTGACCTGCGACCTGACCTTCAAGACGCCGGGCGACCCCAAGTTGATTACGGCCAGTTATGTGGGTGATACCATTTACCTGCAAGCCGACTCGAAACCCTTCCCTGGCTATATTACAGTTACCAGCGAGACGGTCAACCTGACACCCAGCTATTTCTTCCTGATTAAGCCTGGCAACACACAGGGCGCCAGCATCCCCATCATTACTAATCAGGTTTTGCAGTTGGATTCCGGGTTGTTCATTCGGGTGCGCGTCCAGCCTGTCAGCACGGTGCTTCCGAACGATACCAAGGGCAAGGTCACCGTCAGCCTGTGCGGACAGCAGACCGTGAATGGGCAACCATCCATTGTGCCGGGTACATGCCTTTTTATTGGGGCATCCACGGTCAATGTGGTGAATGGAGTCGGCTCGGCGGATGTGGTCATCCCCAATTTCCCCCTGGCGGGTACACGCGTATTGTTGTTCGAATACCGGCATGACGATAATGCCCTCAGCCCCGCCAGCTTTACACAATTTGGCATCAACGTTGCGCGCCTGGGCATTTACCTCAGCCTGTCATCTTGTACGGACCCGGTCGCCTTTACCGGCTGTGAGATTGGCGTTTCAGACCCGGCCAATGCGTCGCTCATCTTCGACATTCGGCGCACGGTGGATAACCGCCTGCTTTCTTCGGCATTGCCCGCCCCTGAGAATGTCGCCTTCGATGTGTTCGAGGTCAACCTGTCCAACACGCGCACCAAAACCTGGACATGCGGGGTGATCACTGCCACCGAGTCTGGGGAAAACGTATACAAGTTGGAGTGCAAAGCCAACGTGATCGGGCAAACCAGCATCCGGCTCAACTTCGATTTCGATAACGTTAAGAGCCGCAATTACTTCATGGGTGCCAGTCCTACCGTCGATTTTGTGCGCAGTCCTTTCAATATTGTGATCAAAACAAACACGGTGGTCAGTCTTAATACCCCGGCGTTTGCGGGCGTCAAGGTGGGGCAGATCGTTCAACTGTCATCACCCACCGGCGGGGCTATCACGCTGGCCACCGCTGGCGGCGTGCCAATCACGGCTACTACGGGTGGTTTTCGCCTGTCCGCATCCGATGCCGCGCTGTTGGGGGTTGCCTCGGGTTCGAGCTGCGGCCTGGTCAACGGTGTGATACAAGTCACCACCCTGTCCAGCAACTGCGCCATCTACTTCACAAAGCAGGGCTCTTTCACGCTGGAAATCTCCTACCTGGGGGATGTCAATTATTATCCCAGCGCGAGCACCATTCCCGGTGTGAGTGTTGCCAGGCAGGATGGCATCCGCGTTACGTGGCAATACAAAGAGCTGCCCTCTTCACCCAGCTACCAGGCCTGGAATATCACCTCATGGGAAAAAAGCAAAGATTTGCCGATTCGGCTGCTGCTCGAAGGCCCGGCTGGCAGTTTTGCGCCCCAATCCCTGAATGCCAAAAACCTGGCGCTGACACTTAACATTACCAAAAACACCAGCCCGCCCGGCACGTGTACCATCACACCAATTATCTCTGCCAGCGGTACCAACCCGCGCACCCTGCAGCTTGCCATCAATGGCACTGGCGCAGCCGCTGTGGTTGATTTCACGCTCACGTGCTCTTCCGATCCCATGGAAATCCTGATGGGCATAGCGCTTGCTGATTCGGCCAACTTTGCCTTCACCAGCGGGCAGGAACTGGAAAAAGGGCTGGTGGTAGCCACCCGCCCCACGGTGGGCATGACGTTGGAGTTCAAGCGCGTTGCGGATAACGATCAATCCCTGGTCAACGGGCCGCCCGCCATTTTGAAAACCCTGTACGTGGGTGAGCGCTATGAACTCAAGGCGACCGTCGGCGTTTTGTGGGCTGACGCCTTCAACCCGCCATACTATGCCGGGGGGCCGCTTTCGATCCAGGAAGCCATCAACCGCTACCTGAATACGGCGGTTCAAATCACCCTGCCGGCTGCCATCCAATCCCAGGTCAACTGGGCACAATCGACCTGCCGCAGCGCGCCCGGCGCCAACGATATGCGCATCGTGCTCAACAGCTATACGGTGATCAATAGTTACGGGTACAACCCAGCCGGTACAGGCATCCATGATATTTCGCTGTCCAACAGTGCGCCGTGTGTGCTGGTTTTCAACCCGGGTTCACTCGTGCCTGGCACCGGCACGGCGACGTTTGCCTTTACGGCCAAAGACCCAACCTACCCCTTCAAACCGGATTACAGCGTGACCCGCACCTACCAAACGCAGGGACTGGACAACCAGACGGTCACGCTCACCATTGCGCCGGCCCTGAGTGTGGTTGGACAGGTGAACGACCCGGTGCAAAATGTGACGCTTACCATCGGGCGTCAGATCACCGGCTCGACGTTGCCTCCCTTCGATACCGCACGGACTTTTACCGAACAAGTCTCATACAGCGCCCCGCTTGGTTGTACCGGGTTGAACCTGACCGGCAGTATCACCAGCGCAACCACAGCTTCGTTATCTTTTACGCCGCCCACTGCGCCCTGCAGCGGCTCGTTCAGCATTCAGTACAACGGGGTCAATAGCTGGTTCAAGACCAATTCGGTAACATACACGCTGGACTACCGCGACCCGCCCGACACCACCACCACGCTCACTTCGTCAAGCGCCACAACCCGCTTTGGGCAGTCGGTGACCTTTACCGCCACGGTGGCTGTGGTTGCTCCCGGAACTGGCACCCCCACCGGCGCGGTTCAGTTTCGTGATAATGGCGCCAATATTGGCAGCCCGGTCCCGCTCAATGCCAGCGGTGTAGCCACGTTGAGCACAGCCGCACTGCAAACAGGTGCGCATACCATCACGGCAGTATACACGCCCGCTACGAATACGTTCAAGCCGAGTACATCCGGCAACCTGGCGCACACCGTACAAGCAGCCGATACCACGACCACGGTCGTATCGAGTAAGAATCCTTCCGTGTTAGGTGAAACAATTACACTCACGGCCACCGTGGCCGCCCAGGCGCCCGGCGCGGGTACGCCCACTGGCACAGTCCAGTTCCGGGATGGCGCAACCAACCTGGGCGCGGCGGTGCCGCTGAATGCGTCCGGCCAGGCGGCCCTGACCATTGCGGCGCTGCCGGCTGGTGCGCGCAGTATTACCGCCATCTACACACCTACGGGCAGCAACTTCAATGGCAGTACTTCGGCTGCGTTTACCCAGAATGTCAACCTGGTCACGTCCACTAGCCTGACCTCTAACCAGTCCAGCACGCGCTTTGGCGAGCCAGTCACTTTCACTGCATCTGTGTCGGTGGTTTCACCGGGAACAGGAACTCCGTCTGGCTCGGTGCAATTCCGAGATGGCGCTACCAACCTGGGTGCGCCGGTTCCACTGGATGCCAGCGGCAATGCCCAACTGGTCTGGAGCACTTTGCCAATAGGTGGCCGCACCATCACTGCAGTCTTCACCCCATCGGCTGGTTTTGTCACCAGCACATCGCCCAACCTGGGGCACACAGTCAACAAGGCAGATACGACCGTCACATTCTCGTTCACACCCGCCGCCCCGAACGGCCCCTTCACCTTCAGCGTCACGGTGACAGCAGTTGCGCCCGGCGCTGGCACCCCCACCGGCACCGTCCAGCTGTGCCAGGGCGGTGGAACCAATTGCACGGTGTTGGGCACCCTCACGCTCAGTGGTGGGAGCGGCACCTCGGCTACGATCACGCTGGCAGCCGGGACTTACAACAATGTATACGCGCGCTACCTGGGCGATACGAATTTCAATGGCAGCGATGCTGCCAACAAAGAAAGTTTCACCATTCCGTAAGGACGGATGAACAAAATGTGCCGCACAAGGAGAACCCTTTGAAGAAAACCGCATTTTTGTCCGTGTGCCTTGCCGTGATGGTGGCGCTGGCAGCCTGCGCGCCCCAACCCCAGCGCCTGAGCCTGGGGGTGCTCTCGGCGGTGGACGCCGATACACTTGCGCCGGGCCTGCTCAAAGTGGGCGAGGAACAGCGCACCGGGTATGCCGTTTCGGGCAATGAACTCACGCCAACACTCAATTTTCAGCCGGAGAGTGCACAGCAGGATGAACTGCAAATGACTGTGCGCAGCATGGTGGAGGGCAAGGAACAGTTCATGCTCGGGTTGGTGGGCGCCACCAGCAACGAGGCCACCCTTCGGATAGCAGCCCTTTCGAACTTCTTCAATATCCCCATGCTGGCGCCCTCGGCCGCGGGTGACAATATCTTGCCTGAAAACAACCTGTGGGCCTTCCGATTGAGCGCGCCGGGTTCGGCACATGCTGGTTATTTGTTCGGGTCGGTGCTCACGCGCCAGGTCTTGAGCGATTTGCTCAAATTAGCGCCGGAACCCACCCCACTTAAGCTGTCCATCATCTACGAGCAAAACACGTTTGGCGAAGGCACCGCAGTAGCCGCCGCCCGGGCCGCCATGGCGCAGGAAGTCGAGATTGCCCAATACGCCAGCTTCACGCCCGATGCCCCCGATGAAACCAGCCTGGACAGCCTGCTCAAAGCAGCCAAAGACCGCCAGGTGCATGTGGTGTACCTTGTCAGCAGCAATCCAGAGGTCGCCCGGCGGCTGGTCGCCAGGTTCAAAAACGGATTCGAACCAGAGCAAATGCCTGTGCTCATTGGCCAGTCTGGCGCGTTTGCCAGCAGCGATTTCCTGACTGCGCCCGAGGCCGAGAGCGTGTTCATCCTGCGCCAGCAAATCATCCCGGACGTGTGCCCGGAAGGCATCACCAGCCTGACAGAGGCGCAATCGTATGCCGCGCTATACATATTGGACTTTGCCATCTCGCAAACCCGCGACCAGCCCCAATTCCAGCGCATCGACGACGAAAACCTGCGCCAGGCCCGCGAGGACGTGCGCGACCGCCTGAAAGGGCTGTCGCTCAATGTGCCATGCCTGGGATTGGTCGCTTTCGATAACACCGGACAAAACAAGAACTTGCAATTTGAAATGGTTCATGTGGCTTCCGGCGCGATTCGCCCCGCTTTGTTGGGCGATTTGCAGCAAGCCATTGGACGAATCCTGGCCTACGATCCCACCGATGTGACCCAACCGTGAATCCTACTGCCGTTCCCGACCTGAACCGCCAATACCTGCAAGCCGTGCTCTCCTGGCTGGATATCCGCCTGGAGCAGGCCGTGCATGCCTGCCAGGCAGCCGGAGAAGAGGCGACAGACCGCTTTCGCGGCCTTTACATCACCGACCGGCAGGCGCGCAGCCTGGCTGCCCGGCGCAATTCCAGAGCGCAGCCACAAGACCCGGCCGCAAGTGAAGATTTTGACCGCCAGTCCGCCAAGGCCTTGCAGTCCATTCGGAATATCGAAGCCCAGGCAAGCGCCCAGGGGCAGCCCCTCAGGTTGAAGTCATTGTCCGAGACCTTCGAGTTGGATGACTTCGCCTGGTGGTCCTTCATTTTATGCATGGCCCCATCCCTCGACCTGCGATACGAACGTATTTACGCCTACCTGCAGGATGATGTCACCCGCACGCTGCCCCGGGTGGATTTCATCCTCAACCTGTTGGCGCCTGACGACCGTTTGGCGCGGCTGGATTTCCTGTATTACTTTGAGCCGTACGCCCCCCTGCGACAATTCAGGCTCCTGGTCCCTGCCGAAGATGCCAAAGCATCGCAAGGCACATTATGCCAGCCTTTCCGTGTTGCCCGCGGCGTGCTGGATTGGCTGCTGGGAGCTTATGCGCCCCAGGCTGCACTGGGTGAATGGGCCGACGTTCACCTGCCCCCAGAAGATGAAATTGAACGTGGGCGGGCCGCTGAAGCCGTGTTTGCGCACCCCGGCATGCCATCGTCCCGGGCGCTCACTCGCCTGGCCCCGTTGGTTTGCTTTCACGGCCCCGATAATCTCCAGCAATCCCTGGCAGCCCGCCAACTGGCGGATGCGCTGGGCAGCCTCCTGCTTGAGGTGAAACTGACCCCGGATGTGCAGGCGCCGGACGCATTGGATCGTCTGTCTTCAGCTGTGCGCGATGCGCGCATGCTCGAGGCCATCCTCTGCATTCACGGCGCCGATATTTTGCAGGATGACGAAGGCGCGCTGTTGCAACCTGTATTCCGCGTTTTGCGCCTGTCCGGGCAGGCCATTATCCTTTCCACGCGCAAACCGCTCAAACTGTCTGGCGACATGCCTGGCAACGAGTACCCGCTCATGCTTGTGCCATTCGATGCGCTCACCGTTGCAGGGCGCGCCGAACTGTGGGGACTCATCCTGGAAGGGGCGCGGGACGACACCATCACAGATGCCGACTTGCGCCTGCTTTCTGCGCAATTTACCCTGTCCAGCGGGCAGATCGCGGCTGCGGCTGCGGCAGCCATGGCGCAGGCAGTGCAGACTGGGCGGGACTTGCAGCTCGATGATTTGTTCCGGGCCGCGCGTTTCCACAGCGGGCATCACCTCTCTGAGCTGGCGCACAAGATCGAGCCGCGATACAGTTGGGAAGACCTGGTGCTGCCCCAAACCCAAATGGACATGCTGCGCGAAATGGTCAACATGGTCAAATCGCGCGGGTTAGTGTTGGAGGAATGGGGCCTGGGCCGCAAATTGACGTCCGGCATGGGCGTTTCGGCGCTCTTTTCGGGCCCGCCGGGAACAGGAAAAACGCTGGCCGCGCAAATAATGGCCCACGTGTTGGGCATCGATGTATATCGAATTGACCTTTCCACTGTGGTCAGCAAGTATATTGGCGAAACCGAAAAAAACCTCGAGCGCATTTTTACCGAAGCGTCACAGAGCAATGCCATTTTGTTCTTTGACGAGGCAGACACCATTTTTGGCAAGCGCTCTGAGGTGAAAGACGCCCACGACCGCTATGCCAATATTGAGGTTGGCTACCTGTTGCAGCGCATGGAAAATTACAACGGCGTGGCCATCCTGGCTACCAACTTGCGCGCCAACCTCGACGAAGCCTTTACCCGCCGCCTGCAGTTCATTATCAACTTCCCATTCCCAGATGAAGCGTACCGCCTTAAGATCTGGCAGGTGCTCATGCCGCCCGGCCTGCCCCGCAGTGAAAACCTGGACCTGAAACTGATGGCCGACCGGTTCAAGATGTCTGGTGGCAGTATCCGCAATATCATTGTCAGCGCGGCCTTTTTAGCCGCATCCAACGGCGGCAGGGTGGAAATGCACCACCTGATGCATGGCGCACGCCGCGAACTGCAAAAAATGGGCAAGTTGTTGACCGAGAGCGATTTTTCCCTTTAGCCCCTAGTCACGGAGAGCCGCAATGTCCAACAAACAGCACACACAACCCACCCGTGTTCAACCGGCAGCCAAACCGCAACCGCCGGCTCGGGCGCACACGCCCGGGCTCGATACATCCCGGCTGCTCGAAGCGCCTGAAAGCCTGCGCCCGGAAGATGTTTTAGCCGCCCAGCAGCAGGTGGGCAACCAGGTGGTGCAACGCGCGCTCGATCCGAAAGCACGCCGCCGCACAGTCACAGATGATCAGGGTAACTTGAACGAAGCCCTGACGCGCCAGATCCAGCAAAAGCGCGGCGGCGGCAGCCCACTGCCGGAGAAAGTTCAATCAGAAGCCTCGAAGAAACTGGGCCGCAACTTCAATGATGTGCGTATTCACACCGATGCAATTGCCGACAACCTCAGCCGCACCATCAGCGCGCGCGCCTTTACGATAGGGAAAGACATTTTCTTCAAGAATGGTGTTTTCTCGCCTGCTTCCAGTGCCGGGCGCGAGACCATCATACACGAGCTGACCCATGTCGTCCAACAAGGGGGCGGCAAGGGCGGCGCAAGCGGTGCGCTCAAGCTTGGCGCACCAGATACCGCCCAGGAGAAGGAAGCCGATCGTATTGGCAAGAAACACGCCGCTTCATTGGCTGCTACTCCGGCGGGCGCTGTCCAGCGCGAAGCCGAGGAAGATGAGCTGCAGATGCAGGGGGATGATGATCTGGATGATGATTTCGATGCGCCAATGGATGCGGCATCTGACAGCGATGTGGATGACGATGTCATGATGCAGGCAGAGGAGGATGAACTCCAAATGCAGGGCGAAGAGGAGGAGGAACTTCTCCAGGCTCAGCCTGCCGAAGAAGAAGAACTGCAAATGCAACCCGATGCCGTCAAAGTGGTACAGCGCGCCTGGGAAGAAGATAAGGAAAAAGGCGGCTGGAAAAAGAAGCCTGAAATCGTCTCACCAAAAGCGCCCACAACGAAGAAGAAAGGTGTGGGTGGCAAAATTGACCTGGCCAATCAGCGGCTTGGAACCGATGCGCCAACCCAACTGCCCGGTGTTGATAAAGCAAAAATGAAAAAGGCGCAGGTCACAAAAGCCAACTTGAACAAGGAACTGCTTAAGAAAACCGGCGGTCAGGAAAAGCAAATTACCGGCAAGAGCATGAACTCCATATTTCACCTGGAAGCCCGGCGAAAAGAAAAATTTGAAGAGAATTTTGGCAAACAGAATTACCAAAAAGAGCAGGCCGAAAAAGAACAGTCTGCAAAAGCAGCCAAAGATAAAGTGGTTGACGATGCAAAGCAAAAATGGCTGGCTACGCTGCGGGACCCCAAGTCCAGCCCTGAAGAAATAACCAAAGCCAAAGAGCGTCTGGGCACATTCCACACGGATGTGGGTAAAAAAGATTTCAAAGCCGCCAAAAACGAACGGCGCAGCGCGCTGGAAGAGGCAGCCAAAGGCGGTGATGATGAAGCGTATGAAAAGTGGCAGTCGGAGCGGAAGAAAACCAAGGGCGAGAAGGCCAAGGGTTTCTTTAAGTCTGCAGGTAAAAAGCTGGGCAGCGGGTTGCTTTCGGCTGGCAAGTGGGCAGGCGGCAAGGCCCTCGGGTTCGCTAAAGGCAAACTTAATGAAGGCGTCAATCACTTTTTGGGAATCAAGGATGATGACAAGGATGATGATAAAGACAAAGCGCCCAATGTCAACGTGACTGCCAACATTGGCGGTGGTGGCGGAGAGACCCTGGCGCTGGTAAAAGAATTAATGCAGGAAAACAGAAAACTGCAGGATGAACTTGCCAGCCTGAAGAAATCATCTTAGCCTGGCTAAAGGAGAGGCGCTGTTGTGATTGCCGATGTTGATGAAGCTTTGCGTAAACTGATCATCCGCGAGGTTGAGATTAAGGGCAACGAAGTCGATATTCAGTTCGACCAGCCCAGGCGCGAATGGTCGGCGCGCCTGAGCAAACCCACCCTTAACCTGTTCCTTTTCGATATTCGCGAAAACCTGCGCCTGCGCGGCTCGGAGCAATATTTCACTTTCAATCGCCCGGATGGCACCAGCGAGGTGCGCCGCAACCCGGTGCGCATGGACCTGCGCTACCTGATGACCGCCTGGGTGAAAGAGGCCGAAGACGAACACCTGTTGCTTTCCAGCGCCATTATGGCGTTGCTACGCAACCCGTTCCTGCCGCCGGATCTTATCAGCGAACGCCTCAGGCCGCAGCCGCACCCTTGCGCACTGGATGTCGCCACCTTTCCGCCGGAGCCGGGCCCGGTGGATAAGTTTACCGAGATTTGGGGCGTGCTGGATAACGAAATGCGCCCCGGTGTGATCGTTACCGTCACCATCTCCGTGGACCCATACCGGCCGCAGATCTTCACCCAGGTGCGCAGCCGAGAAATGCGCTTCTTGCAAGATGCCCCCCCTGCCCAGCCCGGCATGGTGCGGGTTACCAAGAAACTGTCCAAAAAATACTGGTCCATATCTGGTGCGCTTGCCAGCCAAAAGTATGACCTTTCGACCCTGTCCGTGGTGCTAGTGGAGAAACAACTGCCGGTCGAACTGGGCGAAGGCGGAAAGTATGCACTTTCCGGGTTGTCCGAAGGTGAATATCATCTGGACATCCTGTTCAACAAAAAAGTGATCAAACGCCAGAAGATCCGTGTTCCGGGAGGCGATTATGAAATCCAGGTCTGACCGGGCGCTGTTCTGGCGCGCAGGAAAGGAGCCACCCTGAAGCCAAGCGCCTTTCCCGCCATACAACAATACTGCAGAAAAAACCAACTCAAACTTAGGAGGAACCCATGCCTGAATATTTATCACCTGGTGTGTACGTTGAAGAAGTGGATCGCGGGCCGAAGCCAATCGAAGGCGTCGGCACGGCCATGGCCGCATTTGTCGGCTTTACAGAAAAGGCTGAACTGCTGCGCGAGGTGGACGGCGAGATGGTGGTCGAAAACCTGCTCAACCGCCCGCAACTGGTCACCAACTGGACGCAGTTCGTCGAACGCTTTGGTGGATTTGTCGCGGGCGTCAACCTGCCGTCCGCTGTATATGGCTACTTCACCAATGGCGGCTCGCGCTGTTATGTGGTGAGTGTGCGCACCTTCCCAAAAGCTGAGGCCACCCTGCTCAACAGCCAGGGCAAACCATCCATCATCGTGCGCGCCAAACAGGCCGGCGTCGAAGGCATGAAACTGCGCGTGCGCGTGGGCGACCTGGCCCTGCCCGCGCCTGCCGGCAAAAAAGGCGGCGAAGGTGAAGAAGCCGCCGCTGCGCCTGCTGCCGACTCGGGTGGCGCGCCCTCGTTCACCCTGCATGTAGAAAAAGAAACCCTCACGGGTGGCTGGAAGCCGCTCGAATCCCTCAGTGGCGTCCAACTCCAGGCGGCGGTGGTGGATGGCAAGAAGCAGACCGTGCTGGCCTACAAGAACAACAAACCGCCCAAGTTTGTGGTGCTCGAAGTGCAGGAAACCGCGCTCGACAAGGCCGCCCCACGCGAGCAGGAACAACCGCTGATGATCGAGAAGAAACTGCTCGAAGCCCCCACCGCCAGCGACTTCCGCGGTGATGTAAGCGAGCGCAAAGGCGTGGAAGGCCTCGAAGTGCTGGATGATGTCACCATGCTGGTGGTGCCCGACCTGATGACCACCCTGCCCGGCGAAAAACTCAACCTGGATATGGTCAAGGCTGTGCAGTCCATGATGATTGCGCATTGTGAACGCATGGGCGACCGTGTGGCCATACTGGATGCCCCGCCCGACCTGACCCCGCAGGAAGTGAAGAAATGGCGCATGGATATCGCCGGTTTCGACTCGAGCTATGCAGCCATGTATTACCCGTGGATCAAGGTCATGGACCCGGCCACCGAGCAAATGGTCAACATGCCTTCTTCCGGGCACATCGCCGGGCTGTGGGCGCGTAACGACAATACCCGCGGCGTGCATAAGGCGCCAGCCAATGAAGTGCTGCAAGGCGCTGTAGGTTTGGCTTACCAGGTGACCAAAGGTGAACAGGACACGCTCAACCCCATTGGCGTTAACTGCATCCGGGCCTTCCCGGGGCGTGGCATTCGTGTGTGGGGCGCGCGCACCCTCTCCAGTGACCCGGCGTGGAAGTACATCAACGTCCGCCGCCTATTCAACTACGTCGAAAAATCCATCGAGAATGGCACCCAGTGGGTGGTCTTTGAGCCCAACAACCGCAAACTATGGGCGCGCGTCTCGCGTGATGTATCTGCCTTCTTGCGCATTGTCTGGCGTGATGGCGCGCTTTTCGGCTCTGCGCCCTCTGAGGCCTTCTACGTTAAGTGCGACGATGAACTCAACCCGCCCGAATCGCGCGACCTGGGGCGCCTTATCATCGAGATTGGTCTTGCGCCGGTCAAACCCGCCGAATTTGTCATCTTCCGCATCAGCCAGTGGGCTGGTCCGGGGTCTGAATAACCGCGCAGGATAGCGCCAACTGAAAAGGAGAGTCAAAAATGGCAGAACGCGAAGATCCCCTTGTAGCATTTAAGTTTGGTCTGGAAATCGAAGGCAAACTGAGCGGTTTCTTCACCCAGGTGAGCGGCATTGGCTCTGAGACCGAAGTGATCCAGCAAAAAGTGGTCAATTCTGAAACCGGCGAAACCATCATTCGCCAGATCCCCGGTCGTCTGTCGTGGACGCCAGTGACCCTGAAGCGCGGCGTGACCAGCAGCATGGATATTTGGGAATGGCGCCAGCAGGTGGTGGAAGGCAAGATCGAGGATGCCCGCACCAACTGTTCCATCGTCGCCTATTCGCAGGATAACACCGAGATCGCCCGTTGGAACTTCGAGAACGCCTGGCCCAGCAAGGTGGTTGGCCCGGAGATGGATGCCGGTTCCACCAACTACATGATCGAAGATGTGACCATCGTACACGAGGGCGTGCTGCGCGTCAGCTAGCGCGCCTGCGTCAACCGTACCGGCTCCCACGCCTGTCACCGCATGGGTGTGGGAGCCGACCCCCTGATTTTGAAACAGGACGACCATGACGAATTTTGACCCCATTCCAAACGGGCAATACAAATTGTACGACTTTCTCCAAAAAGATCACCCGGTGCTGGGCGTGTTCGATTCCATGACCGGCGGCGAACAGGTTATTTCGATGGTCAAATACAATGTCATGGATGACCTGGGCAACGTGACCACCAAATTCATCCCCGGCCAGACCACCTTCGAGCCGTTTGCCCTGCTGCGCCCCATGGATGCCATCGCCGCCCAGGTGTACCTGCGCTTCGCCGATTCTGTAGCCGGCCACCTGAAACTGCTCAAACGTAATTATTCCATTTCCCTCAATGACTCGCGGGGCAATCCGCTGGTGTGGTGGCATTTATTCAATGCGCTGCCCACCAAGTTATCGGGCCTGGAGTTCAACATGACCACCGAAAATGAGTATATCTCCTTTGAAATCTCCCTCCAGGCCGAATCAGTTACCGTTGAATTCGACCCAGGCGCCACCGATGAAGCCATCGCCTCTGCCCTCGAATACTGGGTAGCAAAAGAGAGTGGAGAGGCAGAAGAAGAAGCCGAATCGGAGGCCTGATTTGCTTTCCCTAATCATGCAGATAGCACCCTGTTTGCGCTGAGTGCGCAGCATGGGTGATAAACCACCAACTGGAGCAAATACACGCGATGAACCTGAAAACCGAATTTGAGTTTGAATTGCCCATGGGTTATGTAGATAAAGAAGGCAACCTGCACAAAAAAGGCACCATGCGCCTGGCAACCGCCATGGACGAAATTACCGTCCTGAATGATATGCGCGTCCAAAGCAACGAAGCCTATATTGTTATTGTGCTGCTGGCGCGGGTCATCACTGCCCTGGGCAGCCTGCGCGCCATCAACACCGGCGTTATCGAAAACCTGTTCGCCGCCGACCTGACCTACCTGCAGGAGTTCTATCGCCAGATCAACGAAAGCGGACACACCCGGCGCGAGTTCAACTGCCCGCACTGCCAGAAGCCATTCGAGGTGGACCTTTCGACATTGGGGGGGGTGTCTTAGGCTACCCCCGGGAACAGCTCTACCAGGAGGTAGCCTACATCGCCTATTATTTCCACTGGCCACCGGAATCCATTCTCAACCTCGACCATCGTTTCCGGCGCCAGTGGGTGCGAGAGATCGCCAGCATTAACAAACGCCTCAATCAGGGAGCATAACGTATGCCGGACCTCGAATTGCCCCTTCCCAATGACGACCCCGGGCTGGTCGATGCGCCCCCGCAAGGGGAGATCGACATGGACGCATTGGCAGAAAAGATTGTTGCGTTGCTCAAACGAGAACTAGAGCGCGAAGCTGAACGCTTTGCAAACGTTAAACCAAACAGGTAAAAAACCATGGGACTGCTTCAAACCACAGTCAAACCAAAAACCGCCACCTTCAAAACCCTCACCCCGCTCACCAACGCCGGGCAAAGCCAGCAGGAGGAATACCCTGTGCCGGGCTACCAGTTCTCAGTGATGGTGGATGGGAAGATTGTTGCTTTTTTCCAAAACGTCACCGGCATGGCTGCCAAGCGCGAAGTGGAACCCCTGACCGAGGGCGGCCTGAATAATTACACCTACGAATTTCCTGGCCATGTCAGTTACGAACACATCACACTCGAGGTTGGGCTGACTTCGTCGAAATTCTTCTGGGAATGGATGATGGATGGGCAGTTCGACGGCTACGCCCAGGCAAAGAGCATCACACTCATCCAGCGCCGCCCCAACCCATCGATTAGCGACAAAGACAAAGAAATCTTCAAAGAGGTGCACCGCTGGGTCTTTGTGAACGCCTTCCCGGTCAGTTGGAAGCTCTCTGACCTGACCCTGGATGACTCCGAGAAAATTGTCATCGAAACCCTGGAACTCTCCTTCGACTACTTCGAGCGTGTTGATCCTGCATGAGTGACCTGCCGCCCCTCCAGCAGCGATTGAGCCTGCACCGGGAGCATGCCCGGCGTATGCTCGCGCCTGGCCTCAGCGCTGCCCATGCCAAACCCCTGGCAGGCATGACTGGATTTGGCGGGCTCAAATACAACACCATCCTTCCGGCCCTGCGCATGCTCGACCCCCGGCGACTGGGCAGCCTGCGCCCCGAATCCATCAACCTGATCGGACGCGACCTGCCGCAAAAGTACGGAAACGCGCCCGACCTGCTGCGCCTGCGCCCCCCTTCTCCCGGACAGCCCAGTTTTTGGGAGGAGGTGGAACAGTTTTTCCCCAGCCAGTCAGCCTCCGCTGCCGAGCCATCTGCTCCAGCCGAGCCGGGCGTTATGCGGCGCGGTACCATCATCCAGAAAATGCCCAGCATCCCGCAAGCCGGGCAGAACATTGCCGGGTTCAAATCCCAGGCTCAGGCGCGTGGTTTGGCCCGACCCGAAAACCCGGCGCGCAAGCTGCCCAAACCCAGCGACCCGGGTGTGCGTCGTTTCACGCGTATCGAAGAGATCGGCGAATCCAAACCTTTGGAGCCAAAAACAGGCGAAAGTGACTCTCCTGCCTCCCCGCCTGCTGCCCCGCCAACCATCCAGCGTGCGCCAGACCTGCCCACCGAAGCGGATAAATTGGAGGCGACAGCCTCACCCCAAGCCGAGAATCCCCCGGCAGCCCCTCATGCGCTCGGTTCGCAACCGCCCCGCGAAACCCCGCTCCGCCCGGCTCCCGTCACCCCGGCGACTGTGCCTGCCCGCGCCGAGTCCACCCATCCTGCCGGGACGCCCCCCGCAGCCCAACCAGCGCCGAAGCGCCCCGCGCCCGATCTCCCCAAAGCTGCCCCGCGTCCGCTTGCGCGTCCTGCCGCTCAGGTTCCGGGCCGCCCCCAACCTGCTTCTGAAAAACCGGCAATGCTTCCCCCGTCGCCAG
>DAOUAP010000033.1:0-19186 GCA_034433165.1 Anaerolineales bacterium
ACCTGACGGTGGAACTGATCGTGAAAGTGGCGTTGGAAGTGGGCTCTAAGTTTGCCATCCGCGAGGGTGGTCTGACGGTGGGCGCCGGCGTCGTCACCAAGATCATCGAGTAGGTAAAAAATGAGCAAGCAAAAAATCCGCATCCGCCTCAAGGCTTATGATCATCGTGTGCTCGACCAGTCGGCCAAACGAATTGTTGAAACAGCAGAACGCAGTGGCGCCAAAGTGGTAGGCCCGGTACCCTTGCCAACCAAGAAAGAACGGTTTACAATTCGTCGCTCGACATTCATCGACAAGGACTCTCACGAGCATTTCGAGGTTCGTACCCATAATCGGTTGATTGATGTGCTTGACCCGGACTCGAAAACAATTGACATGTTGATGCGCCTCAACCTGCCCGCAGGTGTGGACATCGAAATAAAAATCTAATATAGATTCTGGACGGGGAAGGATACACATCCTTCCCCTGTCCTTGGAAATCTGGCGGTGCAAGAACAGCCGCGTGCGTGGACCCTAAAAAACCCGTGCGTCGCGACGAGGCTGGTTGACTACCCCGCTTTAGAGATGATGCAGCCAAGCCCAGGCTGACAGTCTCGGAAAAACTTGTATAAGGAGAAAACTGATGTTGAAAGGGCTGATTGGCAAGAAGATCGGAATGACCCAGATCTTCGATGAGGCAGGTGTCGCCTATCCGGTGACAATCATCGAAGCTGGGCCTTGTTATGTTACCCAGATTAGACGACCGGAGAGAGACGGATATTCCGCGGTGCAATTGGGTTTTGGTGAGGTTAATCCCAAACGCCTGACGGGTGGTCAATTGGGACACCTAAAGGCGAAGGACTTGCCCCCATTGCGTGTCCTGCGTGAGTTTCGCGCAAAAACCCCGGAAATTAGCGTGGGTGAAGCGATCAAGGTGGATGTTTTTTCTGTGGGTGAGCGCGTTGATGTGACCGGTACCAGCAAGGGTAAAGGTTTTGCTGGTGGCGTCAAGCGTTATCATTTTGCGGGCGGTCCCAAGACACATGGTCAGTCGGATCGTCACCGCGCGCCCGGCTCGCGGGGCTCTGGCACCACGCCAGGTCGTGTGTACAAAGGATCGCGCGGCCCGGGACACATGGGTAATGAGCGCGTCACTGAGCAAAGCCTGAAGGTGGTCATGGTAGACGCTGAACGCAACCTGATCGGTGTTCATGGCGCTGTCCCCGGCCCCAAGGGCGGCCTGGTTGTCATCAAGGAAGCGCGCAAGCAATAGGCGCCGGTGAATGGGAGTTAGACGCTATGAAAGTTGATGTTTTCAATATGAAGGGCGAGAAGGTGGAGCAGGTTGATTTGCCGCCTGTGATCTTTGAAGCGCCAATTAATCTTGATTTGATGCACCAGGCTTATGTTCGCCAAATGGCGAATGCCCGTCTGGGTACGCATGAGACGAAGACCCGCCACTATGTTTCGGGCGGTGGTCGTAAACCGTGGAAGCAAAAAGGCACCGGGCGGGCGCGTCAAGGGTCAATCCGTGCGGCGCACTGGGTGGGTGGTGGTCGTATTCATACCCCGCACCCGCGCTCCTATGAACAGTCGATGCCAAAGAAAATGCGCCGTGCTGCGCTTCGCTCTGCACTTTCTGTAAAGGCGGCAGAGGCTGGCATTGTGGTTGTCGATGAACTGGTGTTGCCTGAGCCGAAAACCAAGTATATGGATCGTGCCCTTAACAGCCTGGTGGGTGAGTCAACCGCTTTGCTTTTAGTGCCCGAAAAAAATGCCGAATATGATTTGGTGGCGCGCTCGACGAATAATTTGCCGGATGCCAAGGTTTTAATTGCTGGTTACTTGAACGTTCGAGATTTGCTGTCCTATGATAAGGTGGTCATGCCTGTGAAGGCCATTGATGCCTTGGTGGCATACCTGGGCTAGGAGGTTTGAAATGACGACGATTTACGATGTACTTCGCCGCCCGTTGGTGACAGAGAAATCGAGCTACCAGTCTAATAAACTGAATCAGTTCGTTTTTGAAGTTGCTACAGATGCAACGCGATCACAAGTTAAGGAAGCGGTCGAAACCTTCTTTGATGTACAGGTGAAAAGCGTGAACATCATCAATACAGCTGCCAAGCGCAGTCGCCGCCGAAACCGGCGCTTGCTGGTGCGCCGTCCCGGCTACAAAAAGGCTATTGTCACCCTGGCTGCCGGGGAGCGCCTTGAGATCTTTGAAGGAGTGCAGTAAGCATGGCTGTCAAGAAGTACAAACCGGTAACGCCCGGCCAACGTGGTATGACCGGGTATTCCTTTGAAGAGATCACCAAGACCACACCTGAGCGATCATTGATTGTTCCGTTGCGCCGAAAAGGTGGTCGTAACGCCTACGGTAGGGTAACGGTGCGCCATCAGGGTGGCGGTCATCGCCGCAGTATTCGTCTGGTCGATTTCAAGCGCGACAAGCGCGAAATCCCGGCCAAAGTGGCGGCCATTGAGTACGACCCAAACCGCACCGCGCGCCTGGCATTGCTTTTTTATGTAGATGGCGAGAAGCGCTACATCCTGGCGCCGTTGGGACTTAAGGTAGGCGATACGGTCATGTCTGGACAGGGTGCTGAAATCCGTGTGGGTAATTCCCTGCCGATAGCCAACATCCCGGTTGGTACGATGGTGCACAACATTGAGGTCAAGGAAGGCCGTGGTGGGCAATTGGTGCGTTCAGCTGGCAGCGCTGCCCAACTGCTTGCTAAAGAAGGTGATTTTGCCCAGGTTCGCATGCCGTCTGGTGAGGTTCGTCTCGTTCGCCAGACTTGCTATGCCACCATTGGGCAGGTCGGCAACTTGGATCATAGTAACGTGAAACTGGGCAAGGCGGGCCGCAAACGCCACCTTGGTGTGCGCCCGGCGGTGCGTGGTTCTGCCATGACCCCACGTGATCACCCGCACGGCGGTGGTGAAGGACGCCAGCCGATCGGTAAGCCCGGTCCGCGCACACCTTGGGGTAAACCGACCCTGGGTTATAAAACCCGTAAGAACAAGCAGACGGATAAGTATATTGTCCGCCGCCGCAGCAAGGGCAGCCGCTAGGCCGCTGAATGTATCGATTAGCGAGGAACGAAGAATATGTCCAGATCGCTTAAGAAGGGTCCGTTCATCGAACCCAAGTTGTTGAAAAAGATTGAAGGGATGAACCAGCGTGGCGAAAAGAAGGTGATTCGCACATGGAGTCGCGCAAGTGTTATTTTCCCGCAGATGGTTGGTCACACAATCGCTGTCCATGACGGGCGTCGGCATGTGCCCATTTATGTTACCGAGAACATGGTTGGGCATCGCCTTGGTGAGTTTGCGCCCACACGCACTTTCCGCGGCCATGTTTCTGAGAAGGCGACGAAAGGGAAGTAGGCCATGACGGATATTCGTGCTCATTTGCGCTTCCTGCCGGTTTCTGCCCAGAAGGTGCGCATGGTTGTGGATTTGGTTCGCGGAAAGAACGCCAACCAGGCCTTGGATATCTTGCGCTTTACGCCTAATGGGGCGGCTGCCCCGGTTTTCAAGCTGGTGAAATCTGCCGTTGCGAACGCTGAAGAAAACTTCGGCATCAGTCGGGATGACCTTTTCGTGGCGACCATCTTTGCAGACGAAGCCCCCACTCGTAAATGGCGTCGATTCGGCGCACGCGGCCGGTTCAAGCCGGTGCTACGACGCACGTCCCATGTGACGGTTGTGTTGCGTGAGCGCCAGGGCTAGCGAGTAGAGGAAATAAAGGAGATATTTATGGGACGAAAAGTTAATCCCGTTGGTTTTCGCCTGAATGTAAGCAAAGACTGGCAGAGCCGCTGGTTTGCCGAAGGCGGACAGTACCGCGCCCAGTTGGAACAGGATTTCGAAATTCGTAAGCTGATGCAGGCTACCACTGCCCGCGCTGGTGTCTCGCGTGTGGATGTGGAACGTTTTCCTGGTAAGGTTAAGGTCACGGTGCATACTGCCAAGCCAGGCATCTTGATTGGGCGCAAAGGCGAGGGCGTTAAAAAGATCCGTGTTGGTTTGGAAACCCTGGTTGGCAAGAAGGTGGATCTGGATATCAAGGAAATTGCAGCTCCTGATACTGATGCTTACCTGATTGCTCGTAACATTGCGGACCAGATCGAACGCCGTATTGCGTATCGGCGCGCCATGAAACGCGCTATCCAGCAGGCCATGCGCCAGGGTGCCCAGGGCATCAAAATTGAAGTGGCTGGACGCCTGGCTGGTGCTGAAATGTCGCGTTCGGTTTGGCTGCGCGAAGGACGTGTGCCCCTGCAAACCCTGCGCGCGAACATGGATTACGCAAAGTCTGAGGCGCATACCACCTATGGCCGCATTGGCGTAAAGGTATGGGTCTATAAAGGCGAGTTGAAGACCGAGATTGACGAAAAGGTTGAAACAACCGAGGGCGTGTACGTCAGCGAGTGATCGCGCGTCACGGTTGTCTTTACGAAAAGAGGTTGTTGCTATGTTGATGCCAAAACGTGTCAAATGGCGCAAGCAAATGCGCGGCCGCATGAAGGGCAAAGCCCTGCGCGGTGCCGAAGTGGACTTCGGCGAGTTCGGTCTTCAGGCTTTGGAACCGGGTTGGGTTACCGCCCGTCAAATCGAAGCTGCCCGCCGTACGATCGTGCGTGAGATGAAGCGCCGTGGAAAAATCTGGATTCGGATTTTCCCTTCCAAGCCTTATACCCACAAACCGCCTGAAACGCGCATGGGTTCTGGTAAAGGAAATGTGGAGTATTATGTGGCGGTTGTGAAGCCGGGACGCATTATGTTCGAAGTGGGCGGGTTGGATGCCCCGACTGCGATTCAGGCGCTCAAGAATGCCCAGTATAAGTTCTCCATCAAAACCAAAATCGTTGCCCGAAATGAAGCGGCAGGAGAATAGGCATGAAAACGAGCGAGATTCGCGCCTTAGAAAATGAAAGAATTCAGGCCAAGCTGGCGGAAATTCGTGAAGAGCTCATGAAGCTTCGCTTCCAACAGGTGACCGGCCAACTGACAGATACAAGCCGCTTGCGCTTATTGCGCCGTGATGTGGCGCGTTTGGAAACCGTGTTGAGTGAACGCGCCAAACCGGTCGCATAGGAAGGTGAAGGATGAATAATCGTCGTCGATTGACTGGTATGGTTACCAGTAACAAGATGCAGAAGACCGTTGTGGTCGAAATTACCCGAACATTTCGTCATCCGCTTTACCGCAAGGTGGTGCATCTCAGCAAGCGCGTCAAAGCGCATGATGAGTTGGGCTGCCAGGTTGGTGATGCTGTTCAGATCGTGGAGAGCCGCCCGCTTTCACGTGACAAGCGTTGGGTTGTTGAGGCCATTTTGAAAAAAGAAACTAAGACCGAGACAGTGGAGGCCTGATCATGATCCAGAAAGAGTCTCGTCTCAAGGTTGCAGACAACAGCGGCGCGCGCGAACTGCTGGTCATCCAGGTGATGGGCGGATCGCTGCGAAAGTATGGTGCAGTTGGTGATGTGGTGGTGGCGACCGTCAAGAGCGCTGCTCCACAAGGCGCCGTCAAAAAAAGCGAAGTTGTCAAAGCCGTGATCGTTCGCTGTGCCAAAGAATGGCGTCGTGAAGATGGTTCCTATATTCGGTTTGATGACAATGCAGCCGTAATTTTGGATAATGATGGCCAGAACCCTAAAGGCAGCCGCATCTTTGGACCGGTCGCCCGCGAGCTCCGCGAACGTGGTTATATGAAAATCGTTTCGCTGGCGCCGGAAGTTCTTTAGCCAGCTGAGGAGCGAAAGCATGAATGTGAAAATTCGCAAAGGCGATACCGTAGAAATCATCAGTGGTCGCTTCGAAGACAAAGGAAAGCGCGGGGAGGTCATCCGGGTCCTCCCGGAAGATAACCGTGTGGTCGTTCAGGGTGTTAATATTCGCACCAAGCATCAGCGCCAGGTACAAACCCGGGGCCGCACTGTTAGCCCGGGCCGAATCAAGTTTGAGGGCCCCATGGATCTTTCGAACGTGATGCTTGTTTGCCCCAAGTGCGATAAGCCAACCCGTATCAGCATCCGGCGCGACGATGAAGGGTCGCACCGTATTTGCAAAAACTGCCAGTCCATCATCGACTAGGCCGTGGCTGTTGGAGAGTATCAACATGAATAGATTGAAAGAACGATACCAAAACGAAGTTGCGCCGGCGATGGTGAAGGCCTTTAGCTTCAGCAACCGGATGCAGATTCCGCGTATCGAAAAGGTTGTGGTTAACATTGGCGTGGGCGAAGCCCTGGATAATACCAAGGCGTTGGAAGCGGCCGTCTCTGATCTGACAACGATTACGGGGCAAAAGCCGATTCAAACCAAGGCACGCAAGAGCATTGCCAACTTCAAGCTGCGTGAAGGACGCATCATTGGTACCAAGGTAACCTTACGAGGTGAACGCATGTGGGATTTCCTGGACCGGCTGATGAACATCGCCCTGCCGCGCGTGCGTGACTTTCGTGGAGTTTCGCCCAATGCTTTTGATGGGCGTGGCAATTACACCCTCGGGCTCAGGGATCAGTTAATTTTCCCGGAAATCGAGTACGACAAAATTGATAAGCTTCGTGGTATGGAAGTCACTATTGTGACCACCGCGCACAACGATGAGCAGGCTCGCTCATTGCTGAAGTTGCTCGGCATGCCGTTCAGGAAGGACGCTTAACCTATGGCAAAAAAATGCATGACTTACCGTGAGTCACGCCGTAAATTTGAAGGGCGTGTGCGCAATCGCTGCACCAAGTGTGGCCGCCCGCGTGGATATATCCGCCGTTTTGGCCTGTGCCGCATTTGTTTCCGCGAACTGGCTCTGGCGGGCGCGATCCCTGGCGTGATGAAAGCGTCCTGGTAGGCGAGTGGAGGTACTAGCATGAGTGTTTCTGATCCGATTGCAGATATGTTGACTCGCATTCGTAATGCGATTCTGACCGGCCAGTCGATGGCTGCAATGCCCAGCTCCAAAATCAAGGCGGAAATCGCCAAGATTCTCAAGGAAGAGGGCTATCTTGATGGGTTTGAAGTGATTGATGGCGAGCGACCCGGCCAGCCGGTATTGCGCGTAAAAATCAAGTATATTGGTGAGCGTCGCCAGCGTCGTGCCGTGATCACCAATCTCATTCGCATCAGCCGTCCTGGGCGGCGTGTCTATACCCAAAAACAGGATATTCCCTGGGTGCTCTCTGGTATGGGCATTGCCATCATCTCCACTCCCAAAGGGGTCATGACCGGCCAACGCGCCCGGCAGTTGGGCGTGGGCGGTGAGATCCTTTGTAAAGTTTGGTAAGCAGGAGGTAGTACTGTGTCTCGTATTGGACGCATGCCTGTGGTGATACCGGCCGGTGTGCAGGTGGAACTCAATGGTGCGAATTTGCGCGTGAAGGGCCCCAAAGGCGAACTGAAACGCACTTTTTCCCCCCTGGTTGAGATTGCGATGGAAGAAGGGCAGATTGTTATCTCCCGTCATTCAGACGCTCCCGCCGAGCGCGCTTTGCATGGTACGACCCGCGCCGTAATTAATAACATGGTCAAGGGTGTAAGCGCTGGTTTTGAGCGCATCCTGGAAGTTGACGGTGTGGGTTACCGCGCCGAGATGGAAGGGGAAACCCTGGTTTTGCATGTAGGCTATTCGCACCCCGTTAAAGTGCCGCCGCCTATGGGCATTTCCTTTGCAGTTGATCAAAAAACTCGCCAGGTAAAAATTTCTGGATTTGACGTTGAGCAGGTTGGGCAGGTTGCCGCCAACATTCGCGGTGTTCGCTCCCCCGAACCATATAAGGGTAAGGGCCTGCATTATCTGGGTGAGCGCATCCGTCGCAAAGCCGGCAAGTCTGGGAAAGGAAAGTAAGCATCTATGTCCCAAAAAAGTCGTTCTGAAGCACGTCAGCGTCGCCATGCACGTGTGCGTGCCAAAATCTTCGGTACAAACGACCGTCTACGCTTGAGCGTTTTTCGCTCGGTGTCTGAAATCTATGCCCAACTCATTGATGATGTTGAAGGGCACACTGTGGTTGCTGCCTCGAGCATTGATCAGGAACTGCGTGCCAAGATGCAGGGGCTGAAAAAGAGCGAACAGGCTCACTTGGTTGGCAAGACCATTGCAGAGCGTGCCCGGAATAAGGGTATCGAGACGGTGATCTTCGATCGCGGTGGTTTTCGCTATATGGGTCGTGTAAAACAGCTGGCTGAAGGCGCACGCGAAGGCGGACTGAAGTTTTAGGCAGTGTGGAGATTATTATGTCGGAATTTGAAGTTAACGAATATCAGGCGGAATTCGATGAGCGTGTGATCGAAATTGCGCGTGTAGCGAAAGTTGTCAAAGGCGGCCGTCGTTTTCGCTTCCGTGTAACAGTGGTTGTGGGCGATAACCGCGGGAAAATTGGCATGGGTATTGGCAAAGCCAATGCAGTGCCTGATGCCATGCGCAAAGCGTCGGAACGTGCGCGCAAAAACATGCGCCATGTCAATCTGTATGAGACCACCATTCCGCACGAATCGATCGGCAAGGTGGCCGGTGCGAAGGTGCTTCTGAAGCCTGCTTCGCCTGGTACGGGCGTGATTGCCGCTGGTGGTGTGCGCGCTGTGCTTGAAGCAGCGGGTGTGCGTGACATTCTGACCAAATCACTCGGCTCGGCTAATGTCCTGAACGTGGTCATGGCTACTTTCAATGCGTTGGATGGGCTCAAGTCGCCTGAAGAAGAAGCGGCCCGGCGCGGCAAATCGCCCCAGGATTTGTTGCCGTTCTGGCAGCGGAGGAAGAATGGCTAAGAAACAAGAACCCAAAACACTGCGTGTGACGTTGGTCAAAAGCCCGATTGGTTACACGGAAGTCCAAAAGCGCACCGTGCGGGCTCTCGGGCTACGCCGTATGAACCAGACGGTTGAACATACTGATAGCCCTGCGTTGCGGGGTATGCTTCAGTCGATCGTTCACATGATCAAGATTGAAGAATAGGACAGTGCAATGAAACTTCATGAACTTACACCCAATCCGGGTTCCAAAAAGGAACGCAAACGCGTTGGGCGTGGCATTTCGGCTGGGCAGGGCAAGACGGCCGGGCGTGGCACCAAAGGGGCAGGCTCACGTTCTGGCGAAAAGGGTAATGTTTACCACCAAGGAGGTAATCTGCCATTCTATCGCCGCCTGCCGTTCATGCGTGGTCAGGGCTTTACGCCCATTACCTCTGTGGAGTATAACGAGGTAAACCTTGACCAGCTTGCCAGCGCCTTTAATGCAGAAGCCCTTATAACTCCAGAAGCGCTTGCCGATATGCGCCTTTTGCGCGACCCACGCAACCCGGTAGTTATCCTTGGCCGCGGTGAAATCAATGTTCCCATCAAAGTGCGCGCTCATCGCATCAGCGCCAGCGCGAAAGCCAAAATCGAATCGGCTGGCGGCTCGACTGAAATCATCGAGTAACCTTTAGGAGCATGTATGTTCTCTAAAAACTCGGCCTGGCGTTTCTTGTGGAAATCTGAAGATATCCGGCGCAAGCTGGTGGCTACCCTGATCATTCTGGTTATTTACCGGATTGCCGCCAATGTACGTGTGCCTGGTATTGACGTTGGCATGCTTGAAACGCTTCGTAATGCCATTGGTTCGGGCGGAAATTTCCTTCAGTTTCTGGACCTGCTGTCTGGCGGGACCGTTTCGAGTTTCTCCCTCCTGGCCATGGGCGTGTATCCGTACATAACTTCGCAAATCATCATCCAACTGCTTGTGCCTATCATCCCTGCCTGGCAAAAGCGGATGGAGGAAAACCCCACCGAAGGCCGCAAGTGGATGGAAAAAATGACTTATTACCTGACAATTCCCATGGCGGCTTTGTCGGCAATTGGTCAGATCAACATCTTCAATTCCCTAACCCAGCAGTATGGTCTGGGAAATGTGCTTCCGTTCGGCTTCACGGCTGAGTTGTGGTTGCCATCATTGACGGCGCTCCTCAGCATGATGGCGGGAACCATGTTTGCCATCTGGCTGGGTGAAATGATTTCAGAGTATGGCATCCGTCGCCAAGGGTTATCTCTGATTATTTTTGCCGGCATCGTTTCACAGATGCCCACCAACTTCATTCGCCTGTTGGCTGATGAGCAGTTTGGCTGGATATTGGTGATAGCAATGCTTGCAATCATGATCCTGGTCATCTTTGCGATCGTGTACATACAGCAAGGCCGCCGCAATGTGCTGGTCATGTACCCGGGTCGCCGGGTTGGCAACCGAATGTCCATGCCGGTCAAGGCCCCGTTGCCTCTGATGGTGACCATGGCGGGTATGATCCCGCTCATTTTTGCCAGCGCACTGCTCCAGTTTCCGGCGATTATCGCCAGCTACTTTGTCAATAACCCCACCGAGTGGGTAGCCCAGGCCGCTATCGGATTCCAAAACACCTTCAGCGGGACAGGGACGAACAACTGGGTGTACTGGCTCATGTATTTTTTCCTGGTTGTTGCGTTTACATTCTTCTACACGGATGTGCTTTTCACCCAGCAGAATTATGGCGAAAACCTGAAACGCATGGGCGCGCACATTCCCGGTGTTACACAGGGCCCGGCCACCCAGCGTTACCTGACTAAAGTACAGCGGCGCATTACTCTGCCGGGTGCGTTGTTCTTGGGTTTCGTGGCTATCCTGCCGTTCTTCATCACGCTGATTTTACCTGCAGCAGCGAGCGGCGCTGGTGTATTCCTTGTTTCATCGGCCGGGTTGCTGATTATTGTGGGTGTTGTGCGCGACACCTTTACCTCCATCGATGCCGAACTGAAACTTCACGGATACCAAGACTCCATCTTAGTAAAATAGACGGGAGGCGGTACAGCAAATGCCCACTTACATCGTCTTGCTCGGTCCTCCGGGTGCAGGAAAGGGAACCCAGGCAAATATCTTGATGCAAAAGACAGGGCTGGTGCACATCTCTTCGGGTGATATTTTCCGTGAGAATATCAAGAATGGCACCGAACTTGGAAAGCTGGCCCAGCAGTTTATGAGCCGTGGAGAGCTTGTCCCAGATGATGTGACGATTGGTATGATCCGTGAGCGGTTTTCTAGATCCGATTGCATCAATGGCGCAATCCTGGATGGTTTCCCACGAACAACGGCCCAGGCTGACGCACTGGAGCGCATGCTCTCAGAGTTTGGCGGGCAGGTGAACATGGTGCCATTCATCACGGCGCAAGACAACATCCTCATTGAACGACTAAGTGGCCGGTGGACGTGTCGTGCCCATGGGCACATCTTCCATGAAAAGTTTAATCCGCCGCAGCGAACAGGCTTGTGTGACATCGATCAATCTGAGTTGTACCAGCGCGATGATGATAAAGCCGAAACGGTCACACGCCGTATCCAGGTCTATAATGAGCAGACAGCTCCCCTTATTGCGTACTTCCGCAAGCGGGGCAAGTTGTTGATCGTCAATGGTGAACAGCCTATCGAGAAGGTATCCCTGATCCTTGAGGCTGCACTTGCAAAGCATACGTAGTATATGAACTGGGCGCGTCAGGTGCACATAAAAAACCCAGCCGAAATTGCGATCATGCGTGAGGCAGGGAAAATCAACTGTGCCGCTTTGGCAGCGACTAGGGCATTGTTACAACCCGGTGTGACCACAGCCGACCTCAACGCGGCTGCTGAGGAAGTGCTGAGGAAGCACGGGGCAGTATCGCCATTCAAAGGTTACGGCCGTCCACCGTTTCCGACATCGATTACAGTCAGCATTAATCACGAGTTGGTGCATGGGATTCCCGGTAAACGCAAGTTAAAAAACGGGGATGTTGTCTCGGTGGATTGTGGCACCTTGTTCGAGGGATATGTGGCTGACTCAGCCTATTCTGACGCTGTCGGAGAAATTTCTCCAAAGGCGCGGCTATTGCTCGAAGTGACCGAGAATGCATTGTATGCCGGTATCGACAAAATGCGGGCCGGTAATCACACCGGAGATGTCTCTGCGGCGATACAAGGATATGTTGAAAGCCGTGGTTTTCATGTAACGCGGGTTTACACCGGTCACGGTGTGGGGCGCAGTATGCATGAGGGACCCGAAGTTCCAAACTACGGAACACCTGGCCGCGGATTGCTTTTGCGCCCGGGTATGGTGATTGCATTAGAGCCAATGGTGCTGGAAGGCACACCAGAAACGCGCGTCCTTGCAGACCAGTGGACCGTAGTTTCCGCTGATAACTCATTGACAGCCCACTATGAACACTCAGTGGCTGTTACCGAAGGAGATCCCCTCATCCTGACTGTCCCATGAGATGTTGGCGGGTTCTGGACGGAATGCAAGGTTGCGAGTATAATTCAAACTTTGGCTGTACTGACAGGAATCGTGTAAGGAGAGCATAACAATGAAAGTCTCACCATCTATTCGCAAGCGCTGTGCGAAGTGCAAGGTTGTCAAGCGTAGCGGCAGGTTGTTCATCATCTGCGAAAACCCCAAGCACAAACAGCGACAAGGATAAAGGAATATGGCACGTATTGAAGGTGTTGATCTCCCCCGTAACAAACGGGTCGAAATTGGCTTGACCTATCTGTATGGAATCGGGCTGACCCGCTCGCATGAAATCCTTGCGGCCACAAAAGTCAACCCTGATACCCGTATCAAGGATTTGACCGAAGCCGAGGTTGCTGCGTTACGCGAATTCATTTCCAAGAACTATGTTCTGGAAGGTGACCTGCGGCGTGAGCAGCAACTTAACATCAAGCGCCTGATCGAAATTGGGTGCTATCGTGGCATGCGCCATCGCCGCAACCTGCCGGCGCATGGACAGCGCACGCGCACCAACTCGCGCACACGCAAGGGCCCCAAAAAGACGGTTGCTGGTCGCGGTCGTCGTCGCGGCGCCAAGAAGTAATGCGCTGGCAAGGTCACCAGGTAATCACAGAGAGGTACTATGGCTCAAAATGTACGTTCTGCGCGTCGCGCCGCTGGCGCCCGAAAGGTTAAGCGCACACTTTCTTCCGGACAGGTGCATATCTTTGCATCTTTCAACAACACCATTGTCACAGTTACCGACACTTCTGGTAATACCGTGGCCTGGGGTAGTGCCGGGTCGGCAGGTTTCAAAGGTTCGCGCAAGAGCACACCCTTCGCGGCCCGTCTTGCTGCCGAGCAGGCCATCAAAGCCGCCCAGGGCATGGGTATTCAGGAAGTTGATCTGGTAGTGAAGGGACCTGGCCCCGGCCGTGAATCGGCCATCCGCGCTGTCCAGGCGATGGGTATGAAAGTGCGTTCCATTTCGGACAAGACCCCCGTACCACATAACGGGTGCCGTCCCCCGAAGAAGCGCCGCGTTTAATCTGTTTTTGTAAGAGGGTAGAACAAATGGCGAAATATATTGGTCCGGTATGTAAATTGTGCCGGCGTGAAGGCGAAAAACTGTTCTTGAAAGGTGAACGTTGTTTCACCCCGCGGTGCGCTTTTGAGCGCCGTGACTATGCCCCTGGGCAGCATGGTCGCTCAAATGTGCGCAAGGGCGGCACCGGGCGCGAATCTGATTATGCGCGCCAATTGCGCGCCAAGCAGCGCGCGCGCCGCGTGTATGGCGTGTTGGAGCGTCAGTTCCGCCGTTATTATGATGTTGCGCTCAATCGTCGCGGACTGACAGGTTTGAATTTGTTGCAAATCTTGGAATCTCGGTTGGATAACGTGGTCTTCCGCCTTGGCTTTGCCACCAGCCGCGCTCAGGCGCGTCTCTTGGTGACGCATGGGCACTTTGTGGTGAACGGACGCCGTACTGATGTGCCTTCCATGTTGCTGCAACCCGGTGATGTTATTGCTGTGCGCGACGGTTCGCACGGCAGTGCTTACTTCAAGGAACTCGGCGTCCTGGCTGAAAAACGAAATTTCCCGGCCTGGCTCAATCGTGACATCAAAAACCTGACCGGCAGTGTCCAGCGTTTCCCGGAGCGCGCAGAAGTAGACGGCAACCTGAACGAGCAGTTGATTGTCGAATACTACTCGCGGCGGTAATTTGATCGGCTGTCTCGACCAAAAGCTTTTTGGGCGAGATGCACCGTACCACTAAAAAAGGGAGAGGTGAACCGTGACCGGTTTAACGAACATGGTTATGCCGAAAATCGAGCGAGAGGCTGAGGCTCGGAATTATGGCAAATTTGTCATTAGCCCGCTGGAGCGCGGATTTGGGCACACGCTGGGCAATGCCCTGCGGCGTGTGTTGCTGTCTTCGCTTGATGGCGCGGCGGTGACGTCCATCCGCATTTCGGATGTGTTACATGAGTTCAGTGACATTCCCGGTGTTCGTGAGGATGTCATTCAGGTAATGTTGCAGATCAAGCAACTGCGCCTCAAGCTGAACGGAGTGGACACGACCCGGATGCATCTTGAGGTGCGCGGTGAAGGTGTTGTTACGGCGGCGGATATCATTGCCCCGTCTGATGTGGACATCATCAATCCTGACCTGTACCTCTTCACAGTCGACAACCCCAAAACCCGGCTCGACGTGGAGTTTACTGTTGAGCGTGGGCGTGGTTATTCGCCAGCCAATGAACGTGGCGGACGACTACCGATTGGCGAGTTACCTGTGGATGCAATCTTCAGCCCGGTGAAGCGCGTGAATTGGGAAGTAACCTCTGCACGTGTTGGCCAGAGCACCAATTATGACAAGTTGAGCCTGGAGATTTGGACGGACGGCAGCATCAGTCCTGAAAAAGCGCTCAGCACGGCATCGCAGGTGCTTAACGAGCATTTGCGCTACATCGCCGGAATAAGTGAAGAGGTTTTGACTCTCTCGATCGAAAAGGAAATTTCGGGGAGTCGGTTGACCAGCGAAGTGGCTGAAACCCCTGTTGAAGCACTTGACCTTTCGGTACGGGTGTTCAACTCGCTCAAGCGCACTGGTATTACTACAGTGGGTGATGTGCTCGACCTGCTCGAGAAAGGTGAACAGGCCGTCATGTCTATCCGTAACTTTGGCGAAAAAAGCCTCGATGAGTTACGTGATAAGATGCGCGAAAAGGGTTACTTGAAAGATGAAAAGAATATTGCGGAGTAAGTAGAACATGCGACATCAAGTAGCAGGATACAAACTTGGACGGACCAAGAGCGCGCGCATTGCCCTGCGCCGCAACCTTATCAAACAGTTGTTTGAACATGAACACATCACCACGACTCGCGCCAAAGCGGAAGCCATTCGCGGTGAAGCCGAACGGTTGATCAGTGTTGCCAAACGTTCGAAGGATTCCAGTGAGGCTGGCAAGGTGCATGCCCGCCGCTTGGTTTCCGCCCGCCTTGGTGGTAATCAGGTGACCAAAAAACTGTTTGACGATATTGCGCCGCGTTTCACTGAGCGTCCGGGCGGTTATACCCGAATGCTCAAGCTTGGGATGCGTAAAGGCGATGCCGCTGAAATGGTGCGCCTGGAACTTGTCGAAGAGTAGTTCGTTCCCAGACACCAGGAACGACTGGTGCTGGATGTTATGGCACGTTACCAACTCATCATCGCTTATGATGGCACTTGCTTTGCAGGCAGTCAGCTTCAGGTGAGGCCACGCACGGTACAGGGTGTGCTCGAGGCTGTGCTTCGTCAGATGGGATGGCAAGGCCGGTCGATCATGCTCTCCGGGCGTACAGATGCTGGTGTACACGCATCGGGACAGGTAGCCGCCCTCGACTGGAATTGGCCACATGGCCCGGAAGCATTGCAAAAGGGCCTGAACGCCATTTTGCCTGCAGATATGGTTGTCTGCACGGTTAAAGAGACCTCGATGCGGTTTCATCCCAGGTTCGATGCGCTCTCTCGCAGCTACCAGTATAAGGTGTACTGCCAGCCGCTGCGCGATCCTTTGCGTGACCGCTATGCCTGGCGTGTTTGGCCGCAGTTGCAGGGTGAACGACTTCAGGATGCTGCGAAATTACTGCTTGGTGAACACGACTTTGCTGCTTTTGGCTCCCCGCCCCGGTCCGGCGGCAGCACGGTGCGAAAAATCTCGCGGGCTGAGTGGCGCCAGGAGGGCGACCTTTGGATTTTCACGGTGACAGCCAATGCCTTTTTGTATCGCATGGTGCGCCGCATGGTGTTTGTCCAGGTTGCAGTTGGGCTTGGTCGCATTGGACTTGATGCCATTATGAATGCGCTTGGCGGTGCATATGCCCTGCCTGCCGGTCTGTCCCCCGCAAGTGGGTTAACCCTTGTCGAAGTGACCTATCCAACCGATGATGTTTTGGTTTCTAATAAGTAATCACGTTTGTTAGTGGAGAAGACGATGTACAAAACGTACTATCCTAAAGCCGCAGAGATCCAAAGTGAATGGGTGTTGATCGATGCCAATGGTGAAAACCTTGGACGACTGGCTTCCCGCATTGCTGCTGCGTTGCTTGGAAAAAATAAGCCGACCTTCACCCCCGGCGTTGCGATGGGTGATTATGTTGTGGTGATCAATGCCGCGCATATTTCTGTGACCGGCAACAAGATGACCGAAAAAATGTACCACAAGCACTCCAACTACCCCGGCGGGTTAAAGTCGGTTTCGTTGCGCGACCAGTTGAACAAGTATCCCGATCGCGTGATCCGCGAGGCAGTTTGGGGTATGCTTCCGCACAACAAAATGGGCCGTGCCGTGTTGAAGCGCTTGAAGGTTTATGGCGGCGCTGAACACCCCCATGGCGCGCAGGTTGGCCAGTAAAGGAGTCTTACGTTATTATGAACCAGTATTACGAAGGAATTGGACGTCGAAAAGCGAGCATTGCGCGTGTACGCATTACGAGCGGTTCTGGAAAATTCGTTGTCAACGAGAAAGAGTTGCAGGAGTACTTCACCCGCTTCGGCGATAGCCAGAGCATTCTGCAGCCTTTCCAGGCTGTGGGGCAGGACCTCTCTGGGTATGATGTTTCTGTGGTCGTTTCTGGCGGTGGCGTCAACGGTCAGACAGATTCTGTACAACTTGGCTTGGCCCGTGCATTGACCAAGATAAACCCGGAATGGGTTTCAGCCATGCGCAAAGGCGGCTTGCTAACCCGCGATGCGCGCGTAAAAGAGCGCAAGAAGCCGGGTCTCAAGCGCGCCCGCAAGGCTCCCACCTACACCAAGCGCTAAACAGTGGGCCAAAAGGCCCCGTATCAGTCATCGCAAAGGAACATAGAAAACGCACAAACGGCACCAGAGCGTTTTCTGTGTTCTTTTGATTCCTTAAAAAGGTAAGGCGCTAATGCAAACGGATTTCTTTGAAACACTCCCGAGAGTAATTCACGGTTTTGGTCTTGGTGGGGTCGAGCAATTGTCAATTGTTCGGGGTTCTGCGCTGGCTGGGAAGCATGTGCCCCCTTTTCCGCCAGATGTGCCTGCCATCGTCCTCAGTCCATTCGTGTTGGATGACCTGGTGCGGATCATGCGCGCGGTTTACTCGGGCGGGCATTTTATTCACTGCCTGACTGAAAAAGGTCAAAACTTTGCGGTTGAACTTGCAGACCTGCCCGGCGCCGGGGAACTTTTGGCGGTGCACGTTCCACCATTGGGTGCTTATACCTCTTTTGAGTCCTTTTATGAGGTGATTGCCCACCTTCGCGCGCCAGAAGGATGCCCGTGGGATCGCGAACAAACCCACCAGAGTTTGCGGAAGCACCTTCTGGAGGAGGCTTACGAAGCCCTGGATGCCCTGGATACGCAGGATAACAGCAAAATGCGTGAAGAATTCGGCGATTTATTGTTGCAGATAGTGCTGCATGCACAAATTGCCAGCGAAACTGGGTCATTCGATATGGCGGGTGTGATCAAGGGGATTAATGACAAAATCATCCGGAGGCACCCGCACGTCTTCGACAGCTTGGCCGTTAAAAATGCTGAGCAGGTGTTATCGAACTGGGAAAGATTAAAGGCCGAGGAGCGGAAATCCAAGGGCGCTACGGAGAAGGGTGTTTTGGATGGATTGCCGTCTTCCCTGCCATCCTTGAGTCTGGCGCAAGAATACCAGGAACGTGCCGCAAGAGTTGGTTTTGATTGGCCACAAATTGACGGGGTTCTGGAGAAAATTTGGGAAGAGATAGCCGAAGTACGGGCTGCTCAAAACGGTGACGCGTTGGCTGCAGAACTGGGTGATCTTTTTTTTGCGCTGGTCAACCTGGCGCGCTGGAAGCAGGTGGACGCGGAGTCGGCTTTACGTGAGGCAAACTTACGCTTCAAGCGCAGGTTCGCTTATGTCGAACAGCAAGCGCGCGTTAACGGACAGGTGCTCCATCAATTGTCGTTGGATGAAATGGAATCGCATTGGCAGGCAGCAAAAAAACGCGGGTTGTAAGGCTCACTGGCGCGTTGGGAAACCCTTAGTCTCTATCCGAAAATTATTTTTAGCAAGATTTGCGAACAAGCCATGTGAACAAAGGCCAACCAGTTTTCTGATTTTTTGCGCCAGCGCGTGGCAATGCTTCGGCGCTTGGCCAACCAACTGAAAGTTCTTTCGACAACCCAGCGCCGGGCTGGAAAGCTCTTTTCACCTGGAATTGGGCATTCATCTTTTGGCTCATTTCTTCTCCGGCGATGCTTGATGTGCGCAATGTAATTTTTCAGGCCAACAAACACATGCACATCTTCGTAATCGTAGCCTTTGTCCGCACAAAAATGCTGTTCGCTATTCGGACGTTTGGCAACAATGTGTACAATCAAATCGTCTGCTGACCATTTATCATGATCATTGGCACCGGTAATGTAAATCGCCAGTGGTGCACCGCGTTCGTCCACTAAAAGATGAACCTTGCTGCCCAATTTGCCTCTGCCGGTTGGATTTTTGCCCGTTTTTGAGCCGCCTAATGGCGAGGCGCTCATCATGCTGTCCACAGATTGCCATTTCCAGCCGATTTTGCACTCTCTGGCATAGTACTTGACCATCTTTTTGAACAGCATTTCAAACAAACCACTGGACTGCCAGGTTTGAAAACGTTCATGCAAAACGCTGCTGGAAACATTGAACCACTCTTTTTCAATCGATTTCCACTGGCAGCCTGTCCACAAGACATGCCAAATGCCGTCAAGTACATCACGATTGTTGACTGCTGGGCGTCCAGGCTTTCTCGTTTTTGGTTGTTTTGGCAAGTGTTTTTTCAAAAGCTTCCACAACTTGCCAGGCATACGATAGATACTTTTCGATTTTGTGCTATCCTTGGACATGGAGACGTTAACCTTGTTAGAGGATTGTAGAGAATCCTTTTCTATCAGGTTACGTCTCTTTTTTCAAATATTTTTCGGATAGGTTCTTA
>DAOUAP010000034.1:0-6721 GCA_034433165.1 Anaerolineales bacterium
TCATCGCCATCTTCGCCCGGCACGGAGAAACCAGCAATCCAGTTGCCACCCGTATCCGCAAATACACGGCGGAAACCGTAACAGCCGCTTTGATCGCAGTGAATATGTCCCACGTGGATTTCTGCGCCGGGTTCCGCCGTACCGAAGACGGTATCCGCATCGGCATCCACGCCGGTCACAATCAGGCTGGTGACGGTATGCGTTTTGACGGTTGTTCCGTTGAACATCATCACGGTTTGCCCGGATTGCAGCGTGAACGCAGGCGCGAGTACAAAGCGAACAAAGGTCTGGTTGGGATCCCAGGGGGCGACCTCTGGTAATTGTGTGCCAACCAGGTTGCCATCGAGAGTCAGGGTGACCTCCTGCCCAAGCGGCCAGCCGTAGCCATGCACTTCGTTCTCGGTCAGGCGCGCAGAAAGGTTGGGGTTGGCATCTTGCGCCAGAGTATTCAAAGTTGGCACCCCCACCATTCCCAGTGCCAAGACTAGGGCAAATAAGATGCGAAAGACTCTATCAGCAAATTTAGCGTTCATCTCGTCCCTCCCAAGGACTTGCCTTAAACAAATAACCGGCCAGAACCGGCCGGTTTCGCCATTGGCTCCCCGCAGACTCAGATAACAAAAGATGATATCAGGCGACCAAAATAAGCCTGCGGTTCACAGCTTCCACTCTTTTTACAGGGGTATTCAGTTGTTGTGGTTGACGCTGCTGCCCACTCACCTCCTTGTGAACTATTGAACGAATATATCGTAGCACATATTGTATTGCAATTCAATTACCGCTTCGTATTCCACGAAGAATCTGATGCAACTCAACCGTTCTTGACTGCCATCCTTTTGCAAAAAACCGCGGTTTTCGGGGCTTTTGGGAGCAATTAGGGGTTGAAAACGATGACGGTCAAAGGGATGAATGTCATTTGACCCATGGCAAAAATTCAAATAAACTTATGTAACAATGTCGGGACAATCAAACAAGTATCGTGTTTACTTACAAGTGAGACAAAATGCCACGCATTTTCGATAATATTGACTTGAAGCTTTTATCGGACCTGAAAAGCGCCATTGAAGCTTCATACCGCGCGGATTTTTGTGTGGGGTATTTCAACCTGCGCGGTTGGAAAGAACTCGCCAACAGGGTGGAACAGTGGCCGGGCGGGGATGGACATTGCGTGCGCTTGCTGGTTGGGATGCAGAAGCTGCCCCATGAGGAATTACAGGAACTGTACTCATTTTCCCATCAGGAAGAAGATCTCGACAACCCCACCAAACTCAAGCTAAAGAAACGGCTGGCAGAAGAATTCAAGGCGCAGTTGACTCTCGGCGCGCCGACCAATGATGATGAAACCAGCTTACGCAAACTGGCGGAACAGCTTCGCGAGAAAAAGGTGCAGGTTAAATTGTTCCTGCGCCATCAGTTGCATGCCAAACTGTACCTGCTCTTTCGTGAAGACAAATTCAACCCAATCATTGGTTACCTGGGCAGCAGCAACCTGACCCTGGCCGGGCTATCCAAGCAGGGTGAGTTAAACGTGGATGTTTTGGATGGCGATGCCAGCCAGAAATTAGCCAAATGGTTCGAGGACCGCTGGAAAGATTGGGGCTGCGTGGATATCACCCAGGACCTGATCAAGGTCATCGAGGAATCCTGGGCGCGCGAAGAACCCATTCCCCCATATCACATCTACATCAAGATGGCCTATCACCTTTCGCAGGAAGCGCGAGCCGGGCTATCGGAGTTCAGCATTCCAAGCGACCTGAAGAAGCTGATGCCCTACCAGTCTGCCGCGGTGAAGATCGCCGCGCACCACATCGAGAAACGTGGCGGCGTGATGATCGGTGATGTGGTGGGTTTGGGGAAGACCCTGGTCGGCACTGCCATTTCGCGCGTTTTCGATGAACGCGGATACGATACTTTGATCATTTGCCCCAAGAACCTGGTCAAAATGTGGGAAAGCTACCGCGCCACCTATCGCATGCATGCGGATGTGATCTCGGTCAGCCGGGTGATCAAGGAATTGCCCAAGCTGCGCCGCTACCGGCTGATCATCATTGATGAAAGCCACAACCTGCGCAACCGCGAAGGTAAACGCTACCGCGCAATTCGGGAGTACATTGAACACAACGAGAGCAAGGTTGTCCTGCTGACCGCCACCCCCTACAACAAGAGCTACATTGACCTCTCGAACCAACTGCGCCTGTTCATCCCGGAAGACCAGAGGTTGACAGTACGCCCGGAACAGCTACTGCGTGAAATGGGCGAGATCGAATTCATTCGCCAGCACCAGGCAGATATTCACACCCTGGCCGCATTCGAAAAAAGTCCTCACGCGGCCGACTGGCAGGAATTGATGCGCCTGTTCATGATCCGGCGCACGCGCAGCTTCATCAAAAGCAACTATGCTGAAGCCGATGAAAGCGGACGCAAATACCTGCTCTTCGAGAACGGCGAGCGGTCTTACTTCCCGGAACGCAAACCCAAAACGGCGCGGTTCACCCTCGACAAAAACGACCCGAATGACCAGTACGTGCGCCTGTACGATGAGGCAGTGGTCGAAACGATCAGCAAAATGAAGCTGCCCCGTTACGGGCTGGGACAGGACATCTACGTCAATCACAGGGATGGCAACCTGAGCGAAAAAGAAAAACGATTGCTCGAAAACCTCTCCCGGGCGGGCAAGCGCCTGATCGGCTTTTCGCGCACCAACCTGTTCAAGCGCCTGGAGAGCAGCGGGTATTCTTTTCTGCTTTCGATGGAGCGGCACATCCTGCGCAATTTCATCTTCCTGCACGCGCTGGAAAATGACCTGCCGCTGCCAATTGGCACCCAGGACCCCATGATGCTGGATGCGCGCTTCGAGGACGAGGATAAAGACAGCGACCTGGGCGATTTCTTTGACATTCCCAACGAAGAGCTGGATGATGCCCCCGAAGATACCGAAGCGGATGTGCAGAGCGGGCTGCGCCGCGTGGATGAGTTTGCCCGCGAAGCGCAACGGGTGTACCAGCGTTATAGCAGCCGCTTCAAATCGCGGTTCGACTGGGTGCGCGCATCTGTATTCAAGCAGACCCTGGCAAAGCACCTGCGTGAAGATGCCGAAGCCCTGATGTCCATCCTGAACCGCAGCGGCAACTGGGACCCGCAACGCGACACCAAGCTGGCTGCGCTGGTGAACCTTGTTTCCAGGGATTACCCCGGTCAGAAAGTGTTGATCTTCACCCAGTACGCGGATACCGTCAGCTATCTTGAGAGGCAGCTCAAAAGCCAGGGCGTTCGCGCGGTTGCAGGCGTTACGGGCGCTTCTGCCGACCCCACCGGGTTGGCCTGGCGCTTTAGCCCCGTGAGCAACGAGAAACGCGATGAAATACCCCCGGAAGACGAACTGCGCATCCTGATCGCCACCGATGTGCTGAGCGAAGGGCAGAACCTGCAAGACGCCGCAATTATGGTGAACTACGACCTGCCCTGGGCCATCATCCGCCTTATCCAGCGCGCCGGGCGCGTGGACCGCATTGGGCAAAAAGCGGAAACCATCTGCGTGCATACCTTCCTGCCGGCTGATGGGGTCGAGACGATCATCCGCCTGCGCGACCGGCTGCGCCGCCGCCTGCACGAAAATGCCGAGGTGGTGGGGTCGGATGAGGCTTTTTTCGAAGACGACCAGGACGACCAGGTGATCGTGGACCTATATAACGAAAAAGCCGGCATATTGGATGGCGATGAAGACGAGACCGATGTTGACCTGGCATCGTACGCCTTCCAGATCTGGAAGAACGCGGTCGACGCAGACCCCAAACTGCAAAAGACTATTCCGGGCATGCCGGAGGTGGTTTTTTCCACCAAGGCGCGCAGAAAAGGCGCTGAAAAAGGCGGCGCGTTGTTGTATGTGCGCACAGGCGAAGGCAATGATGCCCTGGCATGGATCGATGAAAATGGGCAGAGTGTGACCGAATCACAATACGAGATCCTGCGCACGGCAGAATGTGAACCGGATACCCCCGCCCTGCCGCGCCACCCCAACCACCACGACCTGGTGCGCAAGGGCGTGGAGAAGATTGCCCGTGAAGAAAAAGCGGTTGGCGGACAGTTGGGGCGTCCTTCAGGGGCGCGCTTCAGGGTGTACGAGCGGCTGAAGAATTTTGCGGACCAGAACCAGGATACGCTGTTCGTCACGTCGGACCTGCTAAAGGCAATAGATGATATCTATCGCGCTCCACTGCGCGAACACGCCAAGGATGTACTGAACCGCCAGCTGCGCGCCGGCATCGATCAGTTCCAGCTGGCCGAGTTGGTGGTTTCGCTGCGCGCCGACGACCGGCTGTGCATTACCGAGGCAGAAGTGACGCGGCAGGAACCCAGGATCATCTGCTCGATGGGGCTGAAGTAAAGCGGAGATAACCATGACGTTCAATATCGCTGAGGCGCGAAGAGATTTACTGTCTTTCGATTGGAAAAAGCTGTTCATTGAAAAACTGGGCTGGGATATTGCCAGACAAACCAGTGAATTACAGATCAATGGTGAAACCTACCGGTTAACCATGATCGCCCAGAAGCGCGGGCTGGCGGTGTTCGAGTGTTCGCCGAATGCCGATGGCGCGATTCCCAATTCCGCCCTGCGGTACAAGATAGAGACCCGCGTGCGCCAGCTGGCGCATGAACACTTGATCATTTTTACCAACCGCGAAAAAACGATCCAAAAATGGCAGTGGACGCGGCGGGAGAGCGGCAAACCGATTGCCCGACGCGAATATGAGGTTTCAAATGGGCAAAAGGGCGATGCGCTGCTGCACCGGCTTCAAAGCATCGTTTTTGAGTTGGATGAAGAGGATGACCTGACCATCATCGAGGTGGGAAATCGTGTCAGGAAGGCCTTTGATGTAGAAAAGGTTACGAAGAAGTTTTACGAGCGGTTCAAAAATGAACACGCGGCTTTCTTGAAATTCCTGCGCGGCATTCCCGATGATCACATGCAACGCTGGTATGTTTCGGTGACATTGAACCGCTTGATGTTCATTTATTTCATACAGAAGAAGCAATTTCTGAACGATGACCCTGATTACTTGCGTCATCATTTGGATGAGAGTAAACAGAAGGGCAAGGACAAGTTTTATACTGACTTCTTATGTCCATTGTTCTTTGAAGGATTTGCGAAGAAGAAGCGCAGCGCCGAGATCACGAAACTGCTGGGAAATGTGCCGTATTTGAACGGCGGTATCTTCGAGCAGCACCAGATTGAGGAATTGTACGGCGAGAAGATCCAGATTCCCGATAAAGCTTTTGACCAGTTGTTCGATTTCTTCGATGAGTATCGCTGGCATTTGGATGAGCGCCCCAACAAGGACGACAAGGAGATCAACCCCGATGTGCTGGGGTATATCTTCGAGAAGTACATCAACCAGAAGCAGATGGGCGCGTACTACACCAAGGAAGACATTACCGAGTACATCAGCAAGAGCACCATCATTCCGCATTTGTTCGATGCGGCGGGGTGTTCAGACTTCCGAAGTCTTAAAGACTTCGGAAGTCTCTTGGCGCGTGACCCAGATCGCTATATTTACGAGGCAGTAAGGCATGGGGTTAAGACCTCCAAGTTCTTAGAGAACTCGGAGGTCTGGCAAGCAATCGCCGCGGGGGAGTCTGATCCGGGGCGGCGGGAGGGGTGGAACAAGCCCGCTTTAGCGGAATTCGCCCTGCCCACCGAAATCTGGCGAGAAACGGTGGCGCGCCGCCGCCGTTATCAAGAAGTGAAAGCGAAACTGGAAGCGGGCGAGGTCACGTCCATCAACGACCTGATTACGCTCAATCTCGACATCCGCCAGTTCGCGCAGGATGTGATTCAGGACAGCGACGCCGATTTGTTGCTGGCGTTTTGGAAGGCGATCTCGCAAATCAAGGTGCTCGACCCGACGGTGGGTTCGGGGGCTTTCCTGTTTGCGGCGCTGAATGTGCTGGAGCCGCTGTATGAAGCCTGCGTGGAGCGCATGAGCGCGCTGGTGGAGGAACTCGACCGTTCTGGTGAGAAGCACAGCCCCAAAAAGTATGAGCCGTTTCGCAAGGTGTTGGCGCAGGTGCGCCAGCGGCCAGACGAGGATTACTTTATCTTCAAGTCCATCATCATCAACAACCTGTACGGCGTGGATATTATGGAAGAGGCGGTGGAAATTTGCAAACTGCGCCTGTTCCTGAAACTGGCTTCACAGGTGGAGCCAGACGCTTCGAAGGAGAATTTGGGGATCGAGCCCCTGCCCGATATTGACTTTAACATCCGCGCGGGCAATACGCTGGTGGGCTTCGCCACGCGCGAGGATGTGAAACGCTCGGTGGAAATGTCGGGCCAACAGCAAGCCATGATTTTTGCTGAGGACAACCAGCAACTGCGCCGGATTGAAGAAAAAGCCGAAGATGTGGACAGACTGTACAAACTCTTCCGCCAGCAACAGACCGAGTTCGGCGGAGAAGTGCGCCCCGAAGACAAGCGTGAACTGCAAAAGCGCCTGGGCGACCTGGAAGCGGAGTTGAACATCTTGCTGGCAAAGCAGTATGGCATTCAGCCCCCCTCAGTCCCCCCATTTTCCCCGAAAATGGGGGGAAGCCCCGACCCGCAAGGGAGTGGGCAGGGGGGCTACAAAAAGTGGCTTGAGTCACATACCCCGTTTCACTGGTTTGTGGAGTTTTTTGGGATTATGAAGGGTGGCGGGTTTGATGTGATTGTGGGGAATCCGCC
>DAOUAP010000035.1:0-87984 GCA_034433165.1 Anaerolineales bacterium
TTTCAGAAGTTCCGAAAATTGCGCGACTGTCACGCCGGTAAACGATTGAAAGTGTTTGGGTTTTCTGTGTAGTTTTTCGTATGTCAGCATATCTCAATTATGCACGAGGTTTATAGAATATCCCATTTAGAATTACACGCCAGCCATGTTCACGAGGCCGACCTGTTGTCAATTTTGCTGGCAGGTATGGCTGAATGATCAACCATTGAGTGTCATTCAGGTCGGTTGGGTAAGTTTGGTCGGATTTGGTCATCCTCCAAGTTTGCCCAACCTCCCTCTTTTTCGCTAGTTTTCAGACACTCTCTCAAAAAATGAGTAGCCGCGCGTGTTGGGGTTGGCCAGCGAACCGCCGGGGTAAAAGAACATGGCCGCGATGGTCAGTACCACAAAGGCCAGTGTACCGCGAATCACCAGGTGGAAAGCGGTCTTTCGCCAAAAGGGGCTGTTGTAATTGGTCATTCTGCTTCGAATATGATCGAACAGCACGTTACCGCGCCTTCCGCTTTGGCTACCTCGGTTGCTGCAACAATCACCAGCCGGATTCCCGCGGCGGCCAGGCGCGCTTGCGTTTGGGGATAATGCGCCGGGTAAATGACCGCTTCGCCCACCAGCACAGCATTGGCGGCGGCGGGTTCGCCCGGGTGCACTTCGATCACCTGCCAGCCAGGGAGGTGACTGGCGCTGACCCAGTCCGGGTTGAGCAGCAGCATGTTGCGCCCCACCTGCGTTACCGCCGATTTGAGGTGTAGGCAGCCCTGAATGGGCACCCCGTTCACCGTGTAGCCGTACGGGGCAAGAAAAGCCTGCATTTGCGCAATGGCGCTTTCATTGCTGCGCGTGCCCAACCCCACGAACACGGTCTTGCCCAACACCAGCACGTCGCCGCCATCCACGCTGCCGGGCGGCTGGATGATGCGCAGGCTTCGGTAAGCGGCCAGCGCCGGGATGATGGACTCCGTCTCTGGTTTGCGCGAATCGGCGCCGGGGCGGGTGATGATGGCGCATTCGGGCAGGACGATGGCCGTATCTTCCACAAAGACAGAATCGGGCAGGTTGGGTTCAGCGTCCAGCGAAATTACCCGCACACCCAGGGCGCGCAGGGCATCCTCATACTGGCGGTGCTGGGCGCGGGCCAGGTCCAGGTCAATGGGTGCGCGCGCCAGGTGGGTCAGTTCGCATTCGTTGAAGCGCGGGCTGATGGCGCGGGTGACGGCGGTTTTCATCAGGATTTTGCCGACTTCTCTACAATTTCCCTGACGCCTGGTTTGTACCCTGCACGCAGTTTGACGGGGTCACGTTCCTTGCGGCGCAGGCGCAGGTTGAGCATTTCCACAAAGACCGAGAAACCCATGGCGAAGTAAATGTAGCCCTTGGGGATGTGCTGGTGCAAACCGTCCACCACCAGCGTGAAGCCGATGAGGAGCAGGAAGGAAAGCGCCAGCATTTTGATGGTGGGGTGCTCATCTACAAAGCTGCTGATGGGCCCGGCGGCAAAGATCATCACCCCGGCTGCGGCAATGACGGCGATGACCATGATGGGAATCTCGTTGACCATGCCTACGGCGGTGATGACCGAGTCGAGCGAGAAAACGATGTCGAGCAGCATGATCTGGATGATGACGCTGAGGAACGACGCCGCCACCCTGGCGGAGGCGTGCCCCTCGACGCCTTCCAGTTTTTCGTGGATTTCGAAGGTGCTCTTGCCGATCAGGAACAACCCGCCTGCCAGCAGAATCAGGTCTCGTCCGGAAATGCCCAGCCCCAGCACATTGAAGAGTGGTTCTTCCAGGCTGATGATCCACGAAAGCGAGAGTAGCAGCAGGATGCGGGTGATGACGGCCACCCCGATGCCCACGCTGCGCGCGCGCGGCTGCTGGGCTTTGGGTAGTTTGCCCGCCAGGATGGAGATGAAAATCACATTATCGACGCCGAGCACCAGCTCGAGCGCGACGAGGGTCAGCAGGGCGATCCATGATTCGGGGTTGGTGAGCCAGTCCATGCATTTTTCCTGAGAGGGGATGATGGCTGATTATGCCAGCCTTATAAAATTATGTGCAGAGGAGATTTTTATTCTGCCCGCCAGACCTGGTACAACCCCAGGCGGCCTTGCTCGCCATCGGAGTAAAACGTCTCGGCCACGTTAAAGCCGCTTTGTGCGGCCAGCGCGGCCAGTTCATCCTCGCTAAAGTGGTGGGCGTAGCGCAACCCCTGTCCGCCCGCGCGCCAGTCCAGCAGGTGGTCGCCGGGGTCCACGTCGGCGTCGGCCAGCCCGGCCAGGCTCCAGGGTTGGATGCGCACGCGCAGGCGCTCACTGCTCAGGAATTGCCAGTTGGACAGGATGAAGCGTCCTCCGGGCGCAAGCAGCGCGCGCACCTGACGCAGGAATTGCAGACGAAGCGGTTCGGACGGGATGTGGTGCAGGGTGGCGAAACAGGTGATGAGGGAAAATTGAAAAGTAAAAAGTGAAGCCCAGTTGGGGCTGGCCAGGTCGGCTTGCAGAAAATTAACGGGGAAAGATTGGGGGTTGTCCGAAGCATCTTCGAGAAGGGGCGGGCTGAAGTCCATGCCGGTATATTCGCCTCGGAAGCCGCTTCGGGCAAGTTCGCGGGCCAGTTCGCCGTTGCCGCAGCCCAGGTCCAGCAGGCGTTCCGTACCATCCAATGCCGAGATAATGCGGCGCACCCCCGGCTGGATGCGCCGCCGCGTGGCGGAAAAATCCTTGCCGAAGGTCTGGTAGAATTGATGATTGAGTTTAATTAATGTTTGAGCGGTCCGAGAATCCATCCCCTGAATTATAGCGGCATGTCCACACACCAACGACGCGAAAACTGGTATCAATTGAAAGCGCTGACGCCCGAAAAACTGGCGCTGGCGCGAACAGTGCTGGAAGAAATCCGCGCCGGGCGGTCGGTGAATGATGCGGTGCGTCATCACCCTGTGCCGGGCGGCGGACATTTGGGCAAGTCTTTCCTGGTGGCGGCATACCAGCAAATGGTGGCTGCGGGCGAACTGGCAGCGGATACACGCCTGCTAGAAACGATCCGCATGAAGCCGGTGCGCACGCTCTCTGGCGTGACCACCGTGACAGTGCTAACCAAGCCTTACCCGTGCCCCGGTAAATGTATTTTTTGCCCCACCGATGTGCGCATGCCCAAGAGTTACCTGCCCGACGAGCCCGGCGCCATGCGCGCCCTGGAGCACGAATTTGACCCGTACCGGCAGGTGCGCTCGCGCATCGAGACGTTGGAGGCTACCGGTCACCCAACCGATAAAATCGAACTGCTCATTTTGGGCGGTACATGGAGCTCATACCGGCGTGATTACCAGGAGTGGTTCATCAAGCGTTGTTTTGATGCGATGAATGAGGCCCCCCTGTCATCCCCCCATTTTCCTGTGGAACATGGGGGGAGCGAGGGGGGCGAACGCTGCCTGCCCGGCGAAGTGGAAGCCGCCCAGCGCCTGAATGAAACTGCCGCACACCGCAACGTGGGGCTGGTCATCGAAACCCGGCCGGATGAGATCGATACGCGCGAGATCAAATGGCTGCGCTATTTGGGCGTGACCAAAGTGCAAATGGGCGCGCAAAGCCTGGATGACCGCATTCTGCAGATGAACAAGCGCGGGCACGATGCCGCCGCCACCCTGCGGGCCACATCCATGCTGCGCGCGGCCGGGTTCAAAATTGTGCTGCACTGGATGCCCAACCTGCATGGGGCTACCCCCGTCAGCGACCGCGAGGATTTCCTGCGCTTGTGGCAGGGCTACTGTCCAGACGAGATAAAAATTTACCCCAACCAGTTATTGGCCAATGCGGAACTGTATGAGGTTTGGCAGCGCGGCGAATATCGCCCTTATACCACCGACGAATTGATTGACCTGATTGCGGATGCGATGCCCACCGTGCCGCGCTATTGCCGCATCAACCGCGTGATACGCGACATCCCCTCCACCAATGTGGTGGAGGGCAACAAGCGCACCAGCCTGCGCCAGGATGTGGACGCTGAACTGCAACGACGCGCTACACGCTGTGTGTGTGTGCGCTGCCGTGAGGTGCGCGGACACGGCGTGAACCCGGCTGCGCTGCACCTGGAGGATGTGATCTACCCGGCCGAACGCGCCGAGGAGCATTTCATCTCATACGTCACGTCTGATGACCGGCTGGCCGGGTTCCTGCGCCTTTCGCTGCCGTTGCCTGGCGCGCCCCAAACCGGTATTGCCGACCTGGACGGGGCGGCCCTCATCCGTGAGGTGCATGTGTACGGGCAGTCGCTGCCGGTGGGCGCCGAGAAGCGCGGCGCAGCCCAGCACATTGGATTGGGCACGCAGCTGCTAGCCGAGGCGGAACGAATCGCCCGCGCGCGCGGGTTCAGCCGATTGGCGGTTATTTCAGCCGTGGGTACGCGGTTGTATTATCTCGACCGGGGTTTTCAACGGGGTGACTTTTACCTGGTAAAGCCGCTCACAGATTAAGCCTATGCTCGAACTTTTTTGGATCTTCCTAAAGGTCAACCTGCTCAGCACGTCTGGCCCGGCATCGGTGGGGCTGTTGTATGATTCGGTGGTAGGAAAACTCATCACCGAGGGGCAATTTGTGCAGGCAGTGGGGTTCTCATCTGCCTTACCTGGCAGCGATGCGTTGCAACTTGCCATGTATGTGGGCTACGCGGCCGCAGGCATTTCTGGTGGGCTGGTGGCCCTGGTCGGCTCCATATTGCCGCCCACCGTGCTGATGCTGGCGGTGGTTCTGGTATTGCAGAAAATCCGTCGCGGCGCCTGGGTGAGCAAATTCGTTGAAGGGCTTACCCCGGCCATCGTGGTGCTCATGCTCTTTACCGGCTGGCGCATTTTCGAACGGGGCGCAGAAACCGGCTGGTTCGGTTGGACGATTGGACTAATCAGCCTGGCCATTATGCTGGCCAAAGTGCCGGCCCGCATTGTGGTCATTGCTGCAGGCATCGTCGGGATCATCTTCTTATCATGATCACACCAAATTCTTCGCAACCGGTCTGGCTCAAGCTGTTCTGGATGTTCCTCAAAGTGAATGTTCTGGCACCTTCAGGCCCCGCTTCGATTGGATTGCTCTACGATGAGGCGGTTGGAAAAATCATGAAAGAAGAGGAATTTGTCGAAGCGGTGGGGTTTTCCAGTGTGCTGCCAGGTAGCGATGCGCTACAGCTGGCCATGTTCGTTGGGCATGCAGCCGGGAAAATTCCGGGCGTAATCGCGGCCCTGTTGGGCGCCATCCTGCCGCCCACCGTTCTGATGTTTATCCTGGCAATCATCCTTGAAAGGATTCAGGGCATGGACGTGCTACAGCATTTTGTGGCAGGCATGAGTCCTTCGGTATCCGCGCTGATGGCCGTCATTGCCTGGGAACTGCTGCCTGCCCACAGTGTGCGCGCCATTGGTTGGCGCACCTGGCTCCTTATGGCGCTTAGCGCGGTCGGCTTCCTGACCGGCGTCCCTACGCCTTTTGTGCTGCTCGGCGCGGGCATTTTAGGCATCGTGCTTTATCGCTAATGCTGAATGAGAACGAACCATGAAGAAAAATTTGATCGTATTTACGAATGGACGCGAAGAAACCTGGCCGGCTGCGGAATATGCGGCCTGGCTGGCGGTTGCTTCCGGCACACCGCTCACCCTGGTTGGGGTGGTCGAGCGCCCGGCCCGCCGCGACTCAGTGATGGCCATGCTGGCGCGTGGGCAGGCACTGCTCGGCGGGCGGGTGGGCTGCGAATTGCGCCAGGAAGACGGACTGATGGACGATGTCATCATCCGGGCGGGCGCGCACGAAGCTGATGCGCTGCTGGTGTTTGGCCCGTATCGCCGTACCTCCATCAAGCAATGGCTGATGGGGGATTCCTTCCGCAATGTAATGGCCAATGTGACTGCGCCTATTTTGCATGTGCCCCGGGCGGTGCTGCCCCCCAGGAAGATTTTGATTTGTGTTGGAGGGTTAGGGTACACCGTGCCGGCCGAAACGCTGGGGTTGGAAATTGCGGCCCTTTCAAAGGCTCAACTGAGCCTCATCCATGTCGTGCCGCCCATGAACCTGGATTACCCCACCACGCGCCAGGTCAGCGCCCACATCAACGATCTGCTCGACTCCGATACGCCGCCCGGGCGCGCTTTGCGTCAGGCGGTGCGCCTGGCCCGTGACGCCGGGTTGGCCCCCAATGTGCAGGTGCGCCAGGGACTAATTTTAGAAGAGATTCGCGCCGAAATTCGTGCCGGGAAATATGACCTGGTGTGCATGGGTTCCACCTACAGCGCCCAGGGGCTGCGCCACCTGACCGCGCCAAACATCACCGCCGAGGTGGCGCACTCGGCCAATTGTCCGGTGCTTTCGGCGCGGTTCACGACACCTGGGGACTAAGTCTCTATCCGAAAATTATGTTGAGCAGCGTTTCAAACAATCCATTGGATTGCCAGGTTTGAAAGCGCCCATGCAAGACACTGCTGGAAACACTGAATCATTCTTTTTCAAGCGATTTCCACTGGCAGCCAGTACACAAGACATGCCAGATGCCAGCTAAAACAGCACGATTGTTTACTCTTGGGCGACCTCGTCCTTTAACTTTCGGTTTCTTGTGCATGTGTTTTTCAAAAACTTGCACAACTTGCCGGGCATACGATAGATACTTTTCGATTTTGTGCTATCCTTGGACATGGAGACGTTGACCTTGTTAGAGGATTGTAGAGAATCCTTTTCTATCAGGTTACGTCTCTTTTTTCACCTATTTTTCGGATAGGTTCTAACTCTTTTCCCAGCGCTGGATGCAGTCGCGGATGAAGGCCCGGATTTCCGGGTCGGGGACATTGTCCACACCCTGGTATTTCTGCCCGTTGATGATGACCAGCACCCCGCCATTGGGCGCGTCTTTCAGGCTGATCTCCATTTCGGCAAACGGGCTGAGCGGCAGGCGCTTTTGCACCACTGCGTCAATCTGCTCCACAATGCTGAGCAGGCGGGTTTCTTCCTTGCCGCGGTTTTGCATCATGTAGCGCGCGCTGGTGACAATGTTCATGCTGACCGGCTCGATCTTGGGCTTGAGCGGTTCGGGCGGCGGCTCTTGCGCAGGGTGGGCGGCCAGCCGTCCCTGCAGGGTGGTGCGTTGGGCTTCGGGGTTGGGGGCAGGCTGGGCCGGTGCTGCCGTTGGGGGCGGGACCGCCGGGCGGGGCGGGGCAACACGCGCGTCGATCCATGGGCGGATGAAGGTCAGAATTTCTATCAATCGCTTACGCTGGTCGTGACCGACATCGTAATATTGGATATCCTGCCCATCCAGTTTGACCACCGGGCGGTTACCGTCGAGATTGACGCTCAGGACGACCGGGGCTTCCACCACCCGCTCGACCTCCACCACTTTCTCGACAATCTGGATTTCCGGCTGTTGGGGCTTGGGCTGGCGAATTTTGGCGGTGATGCGGCTGTCAATAAGCCCAATGACATAGCCCAGCACCACTGCGCCAATCAGAACGAACAGATTGCTTCCAAAAATGTCCATAATAACTCACTTACGGGGCTGGCAATTGGAACAAAAATGGGTGCCCCGTTGGCCAACAATGATTTTCTCGATTATTGTACCGCAAGCCGGGCAGGGTTGGCCATCCCTGCCATAGGCGTTGAAATAATTCTGGAAGCCGCCGCCGCGATACACCCAGTCTATACTGGCGCCGTTGTGGGCAATGCCGGTCTCCAGCACAGCGCGGATGGCGTGGAACAATCGCGCCGCCTGATCCTCGGTGACTGAATCGGACAGCGCCAGGGGGTGCAGCTTGGCCCGGTGCAGGGACTCATCGGTGTAGATGTTGCCCAGCCCGGCCAGGAAAGACTGGTCGAGCAGTAACGGCTTGAGTTGCCGCCGCCGGGCGGTGAGTGCGCCGTACAACCAGGCGGGGGTGAAGTCGTCTGAAAACGGTTCGGGTCCAAGGTCGCCGGTGACATCCAATGGGTTTTCCACCAGCCACACGCGCCCAAATTTGCGCGGGTCGTTGAAGACCAGCGCCTGGCCGTCATCCAGCACGAGATGGAGACGGTCGTGCGTGGCGGGCGGTTCGGCGGCGGGTTTGATCCACAGGTCGCCGCTCATGCGCAAGTGAATGAAGAGGTGCCCCCCACTCAGGCGCACGTGCAGGTACTTGGCCCGCCGCCCCACTGCGATAATCTCTTGCTCGCCAATGCGCGCTTCGAAGGCTTCGGGCGCGGGGGCGGCCAGGCTGCGCTGCCACAGCAAGCGGGTGGATAGAATCCGTCGCCCCTCCAGGCTGGGGCGCAGGGTGCGGGCAATGGTTTCGACTTCGGGCAGTTCGGGCATGTTTATCTCACGGAAAGTTGGTATAAACTGCGCCGTCGGCGGCATCGTACACCAGGCGCGCACCCGGAATATCGGGCGGGGGCGCGGCATTGCGCCAGAACAGGACGACCACCACCGGGCCTTGCGCGGCGCGCAGGGTGATGCGCGCCATTGAGGCGGGATCGTCGATTACCACCTGGTAAGCCGGGATGCGCAGGACCCGGTACATCAGGTCGAGATTGTCGGTGAAGTAGACGGCCTCGCGCGGGTAAGACGCCACAGTGGGGATGAAGCCCAGCCGGTCGTAAACCACGTTGGCCAGGCCCAGTCCGGGCTGGCGGCTGTAATCCCATAGCAGCAGGGTTTCTTTGAAATAGCCGCGCCCGAATACCCACGCGCCAATAATGAGCAGGGTGGACAGCCCCACCCGCGCCGCTGTGCCATAGCGGGCGGACCAATCCAAAATGCGGTGCAGCGCATAAATCAACAGCGCCAACCCGCCCACGAAGAACGGTAAAAGGATGCGCTGCTCGTCGAGCGGAATGAACGGATCGAACAGCAGGCGCGCAGCAACAGTCATGGCGGCGTAAGCGAGGGTGGCCGTGAGCGTCAACATGGCCAGCGCCGGGCGGCGGTTTATGGCCTGTGGCCCGGCGTGGTGGAGCGCGAACCCGGCGGCCAGCAATGCCAGCACAGCGATGGTGAGCAGGCGTACGGGTGTGATGCTGGCCAGGTCATCCAGCGGATTAAGCCAGGCGCGCAGCGCGCCTGCCAAGGCGGACCACTCTGCCGGGGCAATTGGGTGCAGTTCCAGGGTGCGGTTGGTGGCCGCGCCGGTATAAGCCAGGTTGCGGATGAACCACAGCGCGCTGGGGGCCACGGCAATCAACCCCATCCAGAAGGCAGCCATGAATTTGCGCCGCCAGGCCCAGGCCGGGATGAGCAGCAGACCCACGGCGCAGGCGGCCAGCAGCGCCCCACCTACATAACGTGTCAGGAATGCGGCCGCCTGCATGAGCGCCGAAGTCACCAGCCAGCTGCGCTGCCCGGTTTCGATGTAACGCCCCAAAAGCAGGAGCGCCAGCAACGACCACAGCAGGTAGGGCGCTTCGGTCATGGCATACAGGGCGGTATCCCAAAAATGCGGCATGGTCATCAGCAGCCCTGCCCCCAGCACGGCAAACTCCGGCGAATCGCCGCTCAATTTGTAAACAAAAAAACCAAATGTAACAATCATCCCGGCTGCGGCCAGCGCGCCCAGCCAGCGCGCGCTCTGGTCAATGGGCAGACCAGCCGCATTGAACCCGGCCAGCAGGATGGGATAGAGCGGCGGCCAGTGCGTGGTGGCCACGAACTGCCTGTCGCCGTTTTCGCGCCCCAGCCCCACCCCGCGCGCCAGGTTTTCGGCGCTCCACAGGTAGCGCACCGAATCGGTGCGCAGGCCCATCCCGCGCGGCTCGGTGGCCCATAAAAATTGACTCAGTGTAAACGCGCCCAGAGCGACTAAAAAAACGACCAGCACCCCCAGTCGGTGGCGCTGGTAATGGCGGTACAACCTGTCGAGCGCGGAGAAAAAAAATCTGTCCACGCGCCTGGCTACTCGTTGAACATTTCGCCCACGCTGCGGCCCTCGTGTGCCCGCAAGATCACCTCGGCGATCAGCGGCGCAATCGAAATGACCTTCAGCCGGTCGCCAAAGTGGGTGGCTTTTTCGGACAAGATCGGCACGGTATCGGTGGTGATGAACTGCTTCACAGGCAGTCCGCCCAACCGCTCGGCAGCGTTGCGCGAAAGAACGGCATGCACGCACACCACGTACACATCGCGCGCGCCGTGCGCCTTAACGAGGTTAACAGCCTGCACAATCGAACCGCCGGTATCAATCTCATCATCCACAAGGATCACATCGCGCCCGTCAATCTCGCCAATCACGGTCAGGGCTTCGGCTTTGGCGTCGTTGGCCACGCGCCGCTTTTCGATGAACGCAATCGGCGCATTTAACGCAGCCGCAAAGTTGCGCCCCTTTTTGGCAAACCCCAGGTCCACGCTCACCACCACCGGGTTGGTCATGCCGCCGCGAATGCTGAGCATGTATTCCTTGATCTCGTGGAAGGCCGTCAGCACATCACCCGGAATGCTGAAAAATCCCTGCAATTGCCCGGCGTGAGGCTCAATCGTAATGTAGCGATCAGCCCCGGCCACTTCGATCATATCGCACACCAGGCGTGCCGTAATGGGCACACGCGGCTGGTCTTTTTTATCCGAGCGGCCGTATGCCAGGTAGGGCACCACCGCCGTAATGCGCGCCGCCGAATCCAGCCGCAAGGTCTGGATCATGATCAGCAATTCCATCAGGTTGCGGTGTACCGGCGAGGTGGTGGTTTGGATGACGTACACATCCTGCCCGCGAACGCTGCTATGCAGTTTTACGAACAGGTTTTCGTTGGGGAACTCCACAATATCCACGCCGCATAACTTTTGCCCCAGGTATTCAGCAATACGTTGGGCCAACATGGGCGAGGCGGTCCCCGCATATAATTTGATGCCGCCGTACATTTTCATTTCATGATGAGAAGAACCTGGCATGTTTTTTGCCTTTGGTGAATGGTGCGCCTGCAAAAACCGTCACGGCATTGCTATGTTTTCCCTCATCCCAACCTGGCTTGCCAAATGAGGCATGCAGCCCTTCTCGTACAAGATTTCCCCCTCTCCAACGGGAGGGGGCGGTGGGGTGAAGATGATTCGGAAATGAGTCTCTCTCAAATCAATTACCATCCGTTAAGCAAGCGGCGGGCGGCCTCCCAGGGCGAAACCCGGCGCGCTGCCACCTCATCCAGGGTTGCGTTATAGCGGCTGGCGCCAACACCCTGGCGAAAATGGGCCACGAGCGCTTTGGCAATGATCGCATCCAGTTCGGTTTGCAACCGCTCACGCTCGCGGCGCTGCCATTCGCCGGTTTCGCGCAGGTGAGCCGCATGTTTCCCGATCGTTTCCAGCAGTCCGGGCAATCCACTGCCATCAGTGGCGACGGTGCGCAGAACAGGCGGCGACCAAACCGGAACCGGGCGGCCGGGATCCACGCCCGCCACGGTCATCGCCTGTCCGTGATGCTGGAAAACTTTCTGCACCGGGTGGGCCAGGTCCAGGTTGCTCTTCAGCGCGCGTTCGGTGCTTTCCACGCCGGGGCGGTCGGCCTTATTGATGACCAGGATGTCCGCAATCTCCAAAATCCCGGCCTTGATGGCCTGAATGTCATCACCCAACCCGGGCGCTTCGATAACGATGGTGGTATGCGCCAGGCGGGCAATATCCACCTCCGATTGCCCCGCGCCCACTGTTTCGATGATAACCACATCGAACCCGGCCGCATCGAAGACCTGCGTTACCCCGGCGGTGGCGCTGGCCAACCCGCCCAGCGACCCGCGCGAGGCCATCGAGCGAATGAATACGCCCGCATCGCCGCTCAGGTCACGCATACGCACCCGGTCACCCAGTACGGCCCCGCCCGTAAATGGGCTGGACGGGTCGATGGCAACAATGGCCACCCGGCGGGGCGGCACAGCCTCGCTGCCCTTGCGATAGTGTAGCGCCATCTGGTTGACCAGCGACGATTTGCCCGTACCCGGCGCGCCGGTAACGCCAATGAGGTGCGCGCGGCCGGTATGCGGGTAGAGTGCATCCAGGGCGGTGCGCCCTGCATCGGTATCGTTTTCCACCTGTGTGAGCAGGCGCGAAAGGGACAGGCGGTCGCCTGCCAGCACAGAATCGGACAGGGTCATCAGGCCGGGGTGGTTTCGCGAATATCGCGGATGATGTCATCGGTGGGCGCGCCCGGGCCGTACACGCCAGTCACTCCCATTTCCCTGAGGCGCGGCACATCTTCATCCGGGATGATGCCGCCCACAAAAACCTTCACCCCGCCCTGTCCGTTGGCGCGCAACAGGTCGAGCACACGCGGCACCAGGGCCATGTGCGCGCCCGAAAGGATCGATATCCCCACTACGTCCACATCTTCTTGCAGCGCCGCTTCAGCGATCATTTCCGGGGTTTGGCGCAGTCCGGTGTAAATCACTTCCATGCCGGCATCACGCAAGGCGCGCGCCACCACCTTCGCGCCCCGGTCGTGCCCATCCAACCCGGGTTTGGCTACCAGCACACGGATTTTTCGTTCTGCCATACAACCTCCATACTATTTGTCTGGTCAGATTATACTATGCAACAAAAAGCGACAGGTTGCGCATAAGCAAATTTTTCGCTGTAACGGGCTTGCTATACAATCCCTGGCAGTTGCTCTATAATTTATGCTATACTCGAAACATGGAATCGCCGCGCGCATATTGGACTGAGTGGTCCGGATTCCTTCGACAACGGAGTTTGCATGGCATGGCAGCCTGGCTGTTGGAGGCAAGCGGTCCGCTGGCCGTGATAGGCGCGCAGGTACTTTATATGGGGCAGCCATTTGTGCGCGATCGGCGCGCCGATGCGCTGGCTCACTTGCTCGAAGACCCCGCAGAAGCACAGGCATTTGCCGCTTTCATAAGAGAGGATTTGGCATCGTGAACCTGACCGGGCTTGCCGCACTAGGCATTGTGGGGATCAGCGTGGTGCTTCTGATCGTTTTAAGCCTGCTGCACCGCCGAACTCCTTTCAAATTCCGCGATATGCCCATCTACAGCCGCCTGCGCCGCGCCATTGGGCTGGCAGTGGAAGATGGCACACGGGTGCATTTTGCATTGGGGCGCGGCAGCATCGTTACACCTGCGGCTGCCTCCACACTGGTTGCCCTCAGTGCGTTGCAGCGTGTTGGTGAGCGCACTGCCGTTAGTGACAATCCGCCCATCGCCACCGCAGGGGATGGGGCGCTGGCCATCCTGGCGCAAGACAGCCTGTCTTCAGCATACGATTCCGCCGGTGCGTTGGACCTGTTCGACCCTGATTCAGCACGCGCAGCCGGTTTGACCCCTTTTTCCTATGCGGCGGCAACCATTCCCATCCTGCATGATGAAAACATCTCGACCAACGTGGTTATGGGCAGCTTTGGCATGGAAGCAGCCCTGATCGCCGATAGCGCCGAACGTGAAAACATCTTTACCCTTGCCGCCAGTGACCAGATACCGGCCCAGGCGGTTTTGTTTGCCACCACCCCCGACGCCCTGATTGGTGAAGAACTGTACGCTGCCGGGGCTTACCTGCAATCGGGTCCCATGCACAGCGCGAGCCTGGCAGTGCAAGATCTTTTACGGTGGGGCATCGTGGGCGTTATTGTGGGCGGCGCCTTGCTCAAGCTATTGGGGGTACTGTGAGACTGCGCTTCAAGGGCCTCTTTTCAACCGCCATCGCCATCGCCATTGGCGCAATCATCCTGCTGGGCGCATTGCTCCCGGTGGGTGGATTGGTCGCCATTCGCGCGGTTTTACTGCAATGGGCGGTCATCCTGGCGGCAGTAGCCCTGGTGGTGGGTGTGTTCAACCTGCTGCGCGTTCATTATGGCCGCATTTCCGCGCGCGAGAAGGGAAGCTTCTACAGCATCCTTTTGGTTGTTTTCATGCTCATCACCGTTACTCTCGGGCTTTTTCTTGGACCCACAGACCCAACCGTGATGTTGCTCTTCAATGCCATTCAGGTGCCGGTTGAGGCCAGCCTGACCGCTGTTCTGGCAGTTACCTTGCTCTATGCGTCTGTGCGGTTACTGCGCTGGCGTACAGATCTTGTGGCAGTGATTTTCATCGCCACGGCGGTTGTCATTCTGCTGGGTACTGCCCCTCTGCCGTTCCTCGGGTCGGTGCCGGTACTGGGAGACCTGATTCGCCCGTTTGTGGCCCAGGTGTTGGCGGCTGGAGGTGCGCGGGGTATCCTCATGGGTGTTGCACTCGGTACCCTCACAACCGGGTTGCGCATCCTCTTTGGCGCTGACAGACCCTACGGGAGCAAGTGACCATGGCCGAAGCCCGCTGCCCGGTTTGTAATACACCCAACCCCGAAAACCAGGAAAACTGCCTGGTGTGTGGCGCACGTCTGCGCGTGACTACCGAGCCCCTGCCGCCCATCCGCGCCGGTCAAGAGCCTACACCAAAATCAACCAGTGAGCTGGAACGTACCCTGCCAGGCTGGCTGCGCGACCTGCGCAGTGGGGGCGGAGAGCAGCAGCCCTCCCCCACCCCGGTAGACCCGCCCCAGGCATCACAACCCACCCAAAGCACGCCCGATGACTTGCTGGCCGGGCTGTCTGGCGACCTTTTCACTGCGCCGTCTGAGGAAGCCCCCGCCCCAGATTTCCTCTCCGGGTTGAGTGGCGCAGCCGGTGAAGAAGAGGAAGAAGCCCCGGATTGGCTGAAAGCCTTGCAAGGATCCCTGCCCGCTGATACAGCGCCAGCAACCGACCAACCTGCTCAAGGTGGCTTATCGGACTGGTTCCAGGCGGAACAAGAGCCAGAGACTGAAGGGAATGGCTTCATCGAAAGCCTGGCGCAAGAAACACCTGCACCCCACGAAGAAACCTCTGAAGAAGTGGCAGATTGGCTGCGCAGCCTGGATACCCAGGCTCCATCCGCGCCTCGTAGCGCGACCCCTGCCCAGGAGGCGGGCGTTCCCTCATCGCAAGATGGCGAATCCCCAGACTGGCTTTCGGAACTTGGGGGCGAAGCCATCCCCTTCGCATTTGTCGAGCCCGCTGCAGCGACAGGACCTGATGAAGCCCCGCCCGCCGAAACACCAGACTGGTTGAGCGCCCCCGGCGCTGAAGCCGAAACCCCCGGTCTCGAAGGCTTTGCCTTCCCCGCCGAAGAAGCCCCGCCCGCCGCGCCCCAAACGCCCGCAAGTGAAACCGACCTGCCAGACTGGGTAACCGCCCAGGACGAAGCCATCTTTCCCGTCTCGCAGGAACCGCCCACCCAGCCCATGCCCGAATCATCTCTCGATGGTTTGGATTGGCTGAAAGGTATGGGGGTGCCTGCTGAATCGCAGCCCCAAGACCCCGGCACATTCGATCCCAACGACCTGCCCGCATGGTTGTCGACTCAGGAGGCGCCCGCGAGGGCCACCGCCGAAACCCCCGACTGGCTTTCAGGCGGGAGCCTGGAAGAAGCCCCACTGACAGCGCCGCCCAAAGCACTGGCGGAAGAAGGTGTGCCACCCGCCCAACCCCCGCCAGCCCAGGCTTTTTTGGAAGACGACAGCCTGCCGGAAATTGCCAGCGCAGCAGAGCCTTTTTCGATGGAAATGCCCGACTGGCTTTCAGGCATTACTCCGGCGGAAAAACCGCAACCCCGGCAGCGCGAAGCCGAAGACCAAGGTGCACCGACCCTTTCGCCTGGCGAACTGCCTTCTTGGGTGCAATCGATGCGACCGGTGGAAAGCATCCTCTCGGACAGTGAGTCAGCGGAGGAGGAAGGAACCCTGGAGCAAAAAGGCCCGCTGGCAGGTTTGCGCAACGTATTGCCGCTGGCTGCAACCGGGTTTGGTATTCGCAAGCCGCCGGCCTATGCCAACAAACTTTCGCTCGATGAAACCCAGCAGGCCGGGGCATCGTTGCTCGAATCGATCATGGCAGCCGAGACGACCGCCCGCCCTGCCAAAGCCTTGCAGCGGGTTACCTCAGCCCGTTTGTTGCGCTGGCTGATTGCCTTGGTGTTGATCGTTGCGGTGGCAGTCCCATCACTCTTGAACACACAATTTGCGCCTTCCAACACCCTGCTGCCGCCCGAAACTTTGGCTGCGGCCAACCAGGTGGGCGCCTTGCAAGCTGGCGCTCCTGTGCTGGTTGTGCTGGATTACGAACCCGGTCTTTCTGGCGAGTTGGAAGCCGCCGCAGCGCCAGTGATTGACCACCTGATGATTCAGGGCATGCGCCTGGCATTCATCTCCACAAGCCCGGCCGGGCCGCTTTTGACAGAGCGCCTCTTGGGGAAATTCCAGGGCATCCACGGCTACCAACCAAACCAGCAGTATGTCAACCTGGGTTACCTGCCTGGCGGCCCGGCTGGCATTGCGGCCTTTGCCGCAGCCCCATCTGCGGTTGTTCGATACACCATCACCAGCGCCCCCGCCTGGGAAACGTCCGCGCTTGCCGGGGTGAGCAGTTTTTCAGACTTTGCGGCAGTCCTGGTGGTAACAGACAGTGTCGATGCCGGCCGCGCGTGGATCGAGCAAAGTGGTCCGGCCCTGGGTCAAGCGCCCCTCCTTATGGCCATCTCCGCCCAGGCAGAGCCCATCATCCGCCCTTACTATGATGCCGGGCAGGTGAGTGGGCTCGTTACGGGATTGGTGGGTGGCGCGGCTTACGAGCAGGTGATTGGCAAAACCGGGCTGGGGCGGCAGTACTGGGATGCCCTGAGTGCGAGTTTCCTGGCAGCCGAGGTATTCATAGTGGCTGGCAGTGTGTGGGGATTGTTTGCTGCTTTGCGCACACGCCGTAAAAAACAAGAAAACGATGAGGCGCTACCATGACCGGCGAAACCCTGGAGCTTGTGAGCGGGATACTCAGCTTCTTTTTGACGCTGATGGTTTTCAGCTACCTGATTGGCGATAACCCGCTATTTCGTACAGCCATTTATATTTTTATTGGGGTATCGGCTGGTTATGCGGCCGTGGTTGCCATTTACCAGGTTATTTTGCCCAACCTGGTTATGCCGCTCATCCTGGGCGGCACCGCCGAACGGATCGTGCTGGCGTTTCCGCTGGTGCTGGGTTTGTTGCTGCTGCTCAAGCTTTCGCCAGGGGCGGCCCGCTTGGGCAACCCGGCATCGGCCTATCTGGTAGGCGCGGGGGCGGCTGTAGCAGTGGTGGGTGCGGTTACGGGTACGCTCATCCCGCAAGTGATGGCTTCCATTAATCAGTTCGACACGGCGCAACCCAACGCGCTGGAACGTATTATAGAAGGCAGCATCATCCTGACCGGCACGGTTTCCACGCTGGCCTATTTCCATTTTGGGGTGGGCGCCAAATCCAGCCATCGTAATCCGCTGATTGGTGTGCTGGCGCTGGTAGGACAGGTGTTCATTGGCGTTGCATTTGGCGTGCTGTTTGCCGGTGCGTATGCTGCGGCAGCCACTGCGCTCATCGAACGCGTACAATCGCTGATCAATTTTTTGAATAGTTTCTTCTAAACGCGCTTATGCCTACCTCGCTTCTCGAAGGTCATTCCCTGCTTGCCATCGATATTGGCGCAATAACAACCCGGGCCATATACTTCGATGTGGTTGAAGAGCGCTATCGTTTTATTGGCATGGGTCAATCACCCACAACGGTTGGCGCGCCCTACCGTGATGCCGGCATTGGTGTGCGCCAGGCAATTTTCCAACTCCAAGAGCTGGTGGGGCGTATTTTTTTGGATGAAGAACAACGCCTGATCATGCCCTCGATGCCCGAAGAAGGCGCGGGGGTCGATATGGTTGCCGGGACACTCTCCGCCGGTCCGGCCCTTAAGGTGGCATTGGTGGGGCTTTTGGAAGATGTCTCGCTGGGCAGCGCCCAGCAGTTGATGCGCAGCACGTACGGGCGGGTGGTTGAAACCATCGGGCTTAATGACCGGCGCAAACCCCACGAACAAATCGACAGCCTGACGCTGCACACACCCGATGTGGTGGTCATCACTGGCGGTACAGAACATGGCGCGAGTCGGTCGGTGCAAAAGCTGCTGGAAATGATCGGGCTGGCCTGTTATGTGACCCCAAGCGAAAAACGACCCGCCGTGCTGTACGCCGGCAACAGCAAACTGACCGAAGATGTCAAAAAATCCCTGCGTGGTTTGGCGCCCGCACTGCACATCAGTCCCAACATTCGCCCTTCGCTGGATGTCGAGGATATCAACCCGGCCCAGCGCGCACTGGCGACTCTTTTCATCGAGTCGCGGCGGCGTCAGCTAAACGGTGTGGAGGAATTGCACGGTTGGTCGGGTGGAACCATGCTGCCAAACGCTTATGCCCGCGGGCGGATGATCCGCTTCCTGGGCAACTTGTTGCAAGACAGCGCCCGTGGCGTGCTGGGTGTGGATGTTGGCGCATCCGCAGTAACAGTGGCTTCTTCGTTCGAAGGCGGGCTGAACCTGAGCGTGCTGCCCCAATTTGGGTTGGGTGAGCCGCTTGCCAACCTGTTACGCTTCACCAGCTTGCCAGAGATCATGCGCTGGCTGCCCATCGAAGTGCCCGATACAGTTGTCCGTGACTACCTGCTGCACAAAGCGATTTACCCGGAAACCCTGCCCGGCACAGCCGAAGACTTGGCCATCGAAGAGTCCCTGGCGCGCCAGGTGCTGCAACTTGCAGTTCGCGCTGCCGGGCGCAGCTTCCCGCGCAAATTTGTGCCGCCTTCCGGGCTGCTGCCTTTCTTCGAACCGATAGTGGCGAGTGGGTCTGTCTTTTCCAATGCGCCTACATACGGGCAAAGCCTGCTCATGCTGCTGGATGCGCTCCAGCCGGCCGGTGTTACGCGCCTGGTGTTGGATAAAAACGACCTGCTGCCCGCGCTGGGGGTGGCCGCCGAGCGCAGCGCCGTTTTGCCAGTGCATGTGATCGAATCGTGGCCGTTCACCACCCTGGCAACCGTGATTTCACCAATCAGCGCCGCCAATTACGGCGCGCCAATTGTACGCGCGCGCATCATTCATGCTGATGGCAACGAAAGCAAAGCCGAAGTCAAACAGGGCGGTTTTGAAGTGCTGCCAATGACCAACGGGCGGTTGGCGCGTATTGAATTGCAGCCGCTGGGTCGCACCGACCTGGGACAGGGCTATGGCAAGTCCTTCAAATTTGAGGCCGCCGGCGGGGTGATTGGCGTGGTGATCGACGCACGCGGGCGCCCCCTGCAATTGCCCCCGGACCCGGTGCGGCGGCGCGAATTGATCAAAAAATGGTTGTGGACGGTGGGAGGTTAGCATGCTGGCACCCGTTACCCATATCCTGCCACTCACCACCATTACCCGTGCGCGCCTTTTGCCTATTCCTGGCGAGGTTTCGGTGCGGGTTGGGCAAAAAGTGGCCCCAAGCGACGTGATTGCCGAAGCGACCATCCCGCGCGGGCATATCGTAATCGATGTGGCGCGCGAACTGGGTGAAGCCCCAGAGCAACTCGAGAAGCTCATCAAAGTCAAACGCGGCGACACGCTCGAAAAAGAGGATGTGATCGCCGAAATCTCCGGGTTGGGCGGGCGCGATGTGTTGTCCCCTGCCGCCGGGCGGGTGGCTGCGATTGGTGGCGGAAAAGTATTGCTGCAAACCAGACAGGAAAGCTTTGAAGTAAGAGCCGGGATGTCCGGCACAGTCACATCGGTGCTCAACAACCGCGGCGCGGTCATTGCTTCTGTGGGCGTGCTGGTGCAAGGCGTTTGGGGCAACGGTCAGATCGATGGCGGGTTGTTGTTCAGCCTGTGCGAAAAACCGACGGATACGCTCATCCCCGACCAACTGGATGTAAGCATGCGTGGTGCGGTGGTGCTGGCTGGGCATCTCGACAATCAGAAAACGCTTTCGATCATAGCTGACCTGCCCTTGCGAGGACTTATTCTGGGCAGCCTGGCGCCGGATCTGATCGCCGCGGCGGTGCAGCTGCGGCTGCCGGTGGTGGTATTGGATGGATTTGGCAAGCGCCCCATGAATGCCGCAGCGCACAAACTGCTCAGCACCAACATCAGGCGCGAGGTCTCAATCAATGCTGAGTCTTACAACCGGCTTGATGGCACCCGTCCGGAAATCATCATTCCCCTGCCTGCGGGGCAAGAGATTGCCGAAGCACCGGATGCTGTCGAACTGGCCGCCGGGCAAAATGTGCGCCTGTTGCGCGCCCCCCACCAGGGTGCCGTGGCCGTCATCGTCACCCTGCGGCCTGGCTTATCGCCACTGCCCAACGGGCTGCGCGCGCCGGCCGCCAATGTACGGCTGGAAACAGGTGAAATTATTCTGGTGCCATTATCCAACCTGGAAGTGTTGGGATAGGCGTATAATCTAAGCAACTTGAGGAGAAAAGCCATGACATTCCCTTTCACCGATGACAATGACAAAGATGATGCTTTCAGAGAGCCACAGTACGGCGGGTTTGTCCCTGATGAAGAAGCGCAGTCTTCCGAAGCGGCAGGGGCTGAAGAAGAAGAGGAAGAGGAAGGCGAATCAAGCAATAATCGCACCTTCCTGATCGCCGCAGGCGTCATTGGCGGACTGATCCTGCTCTCGCTCATCTGCATGGCCGCCTACGCCCTGGTATTCCTGCCGCAGCAGCAGGCTGCCCGTGAAGCGCAACAGGCCCAGATCAACCTTCAGAATACACAGGTGGCCGCTGCATTCACCGCCACGGCCCAGGTGTTGCTATTCACCCCCACGCTGCCACCGGCTTCAGAGACACCCATTCCCACCAGCACCAGCACCCCGGTGCTGGCCGAAGCGACTGCCACCCCTGAGGCCGATACCCCCACTCCTGAGCCAATTACAGCCACCGTAGCCGCAGCCTACACCCAGGCGGCCCTGCTCGAAAAGACCCTTGTGCCAACGGCTGAGGGGGTTTCGACAGCTTTTGCCGCGGTCACCGAGGTGCCGGATACCGGCTTCTTCGATGATGTGGGCTTGCCGGGGTTGGTGATCATGTCTGCAGTGTTCATGGCGGTCATCTTCCTGGCGCGCCGGCTGCGCTCAGCCCCGGTGCGATAGCCTGTCCCTTTCGCGCGAAAAAGAAGCTCCCGGTTCGCTGCCGGGAGCTTCTTTTTATCGTCCGGGGAGGGTTTGCCCGGGTGGATTTCTTAACAAACTATACCACGCTCTCGGCCACGGTTTTACCAAAGCCCAGCAATGCCTTTACCATGGACTGTGTGCGCCCTTCGGCATACACGCGCAGCACGGGTTCTGTGCCCGAGGGGCGAATGAGCAACCACGAATCATCGCCCATGATGTATTTGACACCATCCAGGCTGCTCACCTGGCTCACTTTTTCACCACCGATCTCAGCCGGGGCCTCTTTGATGAGCATGTTCACCATTTCGTTTTTAGCCACCGGGCGGCTCAGGCGCAGGTCGGCGCGCTCGTAGAAAGCGGGGCCCACTTCGGACAGCAAGTCATCGACCAGTTCTCCCAGTGATTTGCGCGCCTGGGCAATGATCTCCACCAGCAACAGCCCCATAATCGGCCCGTCGCCCTCTGGAATGTGTCCCTTAAAGGAGATGCCGCCCGACTCTTCGCCGCCGATAAGTACATCTTCGTTCATCATATGGTCGGCAATGTGGTTGAAGCCCACCGGGGTTTCATACACTTTTAGCCCGTAACGGTTGGCCAGGCGGTCGATCATGCGCGTGGTTGAGACCGTTCGCACCACGGCGCCTGTCCAACCGCGTTTTTCGACCAGGTATCGCAAAGTCAGGGCCATAATTTTGTGTGGGTCTACAAAGTTGCCGCGCTCATCCATGGCGCCTATCCGGTCGGCGTCACCATCGGTCGCCAGCCCAAAATTTCCCATGCCTGCCCCCAGTGCCCCGGCCAGCGGGGTGAGGTACTTGGCGATTGGCTCGGGGTGTACCCCACCAAAGCCAGGGTTCATCTCGCCGCGGATCTCGGTGATCTCGCAGCCGGTGCCGTGCAGGAAAGATTTGATGGTGCCACGCCCGGAGCCGAACATCGAATCGATCACAAAGCGCTGTGGGTTGTCTGCAATAATATCGGTGTTGATGAGGGTGCGCAGGTGATCGAAGTAGACGGGCAGGGGATTGAATTTTTGGATGAGATCCATGGCGCGCGCGCGGTCGAAATCCATCAGGTTGGGGCCACGCGCGCGTTCCTCGTTATCGTTGATGTACACTTCCACGCGGCGGCATTGCTCGGGCAGGGCAGATCCGCCATAAGCGGCCTTGAGTTTGACGCCATTGTAGCGCGGCGCATTGTGCGAGGCGGTGATCATCACACCTCCGGCGGCGTGGTGGTGTTTGATGGCGTATGAAATTGCCGGGGTGGGCGCATCAGATTGGGCCAAAAGCACGGTAAACCCGTTGGCGGCCAACACGCGGGCCACTTCGCCCGCGTAACGGTCGGAAAGGAAACGTGTATCGAAGCCAACCACGAATTTGCGCGGGTCAAAGTTATCGGCGCTGCGCCAGTGTTCTGAGGCGGCAGCGTCTGCGATGGCCTGGGCAACCATGCGCAGGTTGCCAAAAGTGAATGTGTCTGATATGACGGCGCGCCAGCCGTCGGTGCCAAAATGAATGGGCATGCGTGTACTCCGTTGGTGGGGTTTGGCCGCCTCAGGCGGCCAGGGGCTGGTTTATGGGGTGGGGGTAAAGGTGGGCAGGTAGGTGGGCACGGCCGGGGTAGCCACTGAGAGGGCGCTTTGTACCACCCAACCTTCTATGTTGCGCCCGCCGCCCACCAGGGCAATGATGCGTACCCACACCACGCGGTTGATCTCCTGTACGTCGGGCAGCACCTGCACCAGGATGCCATTTTGCACGCTGGTGATGGCCGGGCTGTCAAACCCCGGCGCTTGCCGAATGGTGACCCCATCGCCGCCCGCTACAGCAATACGGGCATACACGGGAGTCGGCTCCGGGGTAATGGTGGCGGTGGGTGTTTCGGTGGGCGGGATGAGCAGCGTTGGGCTGGGCGTGAGCGTGGGGGGGCGCGGGGTAGCTGTGGGCGGCGGCAAGGAGGGTGTGGGTGTAGACTCTATCACTATAACGGGGGTTGGGCTGTTCGGCAGGGGTGTGTCGGTGGGGGTGGTGGTGGGTGGCAGCGTGGGAGGAAGCCCAGGCATGGCAATTTGGGCGGTGAAGGCTGTCCCGATTCCGCTAATGGCCAGGAAGGCTACCAGGATGATCAGCAGGATGGTGGTGCCAAAAGTGTACCCGGCAAATGTGAGCGGGCGGAACCCCATGACAAAAAAAGTGAAAACGCCCAGCAGGCTGGCAATTGCCAGGTGAATGCCAAATACGAGCAACCCATCGGGCCACAACCCGGACTGTCCTACCCCCAACCCAAACCCGGCCGCGCTGAGCGGCAGGTACAGCTCATAAGCAAGCATCACGCTCGGCAGCAAGGGTTTTTCTTCTGAACGGACAAAGGAGGCGACCAGCAAAACCGCGCCCACAATAAGCACGAAAAGGTCCGGCCACCAAAGCCGGGTGTGGTAGAAGGCCTGGTCGAGTACGCGCGGCATGAAAATGCGTGCGCCCAGCCCGGCGATGACTGCCGTACCAAAAACGATGAATCCGCCCATGAGAAAGCCGAGCATGGATTGGAAGAAATAGCGCGCTGAACCGGTGACGGTGGCCAGCGCAATGCCCACCCATGGGGTGAAGATGGGCGCCAAAAGCGCAGCAAAAACGAGCAGGGCCTGCGCATCAACCAGGTAACCCAACCCCATTACTGCGCCGGCAAGGGCAGAAAAAATGAAGAATTCATAGTTGGGGTAGGCGCGGCGGGCCATATTTTCCATGAACTCGGCGCGGGCGCTCACTTCCGGGCGTACCAAAACGGCCCGATTGCGCCGCCGGCTGCGTAATCGCGGCGAAGGCAGGTAGGGCGCTTCTTCGGGCAGGCGAATGGGTTGATCGAGGAAGGGGGATTCTTCGGCAGGTTTGCCGTTGGGTTGTGGCGTTTCTTCGGGCGGGGTGGGGGCGGGTGGCTGGGTCATTTACGGAGGGTGACGATCAGGCGCAGGGTTTTTCGAGCAGGTCGAGGGCATCGTTGATGGAAGGCGCAAGCACATCTGCAGCCAGCAGGGTTTCTATCGATAGCCCCTCGGTTGACATGACAGCGATGCCCAGTTGGGCGGTGTGGATCATGCCGGCATCATTGGCGCCCTGGCCAATGGCAGCCACTGCCTGGTTGCCCAAGCGCTTTACGAAATCTGTTTTTTGGGTGGTCTCATCGCCGGGCGTTAATCGAAAGGCGCGCAAGCCGAGTTGATGATCGATGCTGTCTTGACGATTGAAGGTGTTGGCGGTCAGCAGGTGGATTTCAAGCCGGTCGCGCAGGGCGTTGATCCGGCGCGTAACACCTTCGATCACCACACCATCGACAGCCAGGGTGCCATTCACATCCAAAACCAAATGCTTGAGTCCGATTGCGTCACGCCCGGGAATGTTAATCTCGATCATCACTGTAATTATACTTTAACGCGTGTTTTTTCGTCGGGCAGCGGCATTATTCTGGTGCGCCAAATAAGACAACCAGTATGTTTTGGTTCATAAAACGCGGCGCATCACCCGGCCCCAGCCCCGGAACAAACTGCCCGAGGGTATAGCCGCCCGCCAATGGAGTCTGCCCGCCCAGGACCTCATTCACGGCGGCCAGTTCTGCGCCAGGCGTAGATTGCAGCAAGGTTTGCCAGGCGGTATCGACCAGCACCAGCCCAAAGACAGGTGTCCATCCGCCGAGCGCATCAAGGGCTTGCTGTGCGGCGCCGCGAGCCGCGGTGAGGCATGCATCCGGGCTGCCGACCATGAGGAAAACGTCTGTGCCGTCGCGAATGGGCGCATTGAGCCGGAAAGACCCATCGGCTTCTATGCGCAGCACTGAACGCAGCAACAGGTCGCTGGTGCCGCGGCCCTGCTCCAGCCCCAGCGGGTAGATGCGTGCCAGGGTATTGAGCGGTGGGAAACCCCAGTCGCGCGCAGAATATCCGAAGATCTGTGCGTAAGACTCGTTGGCGGGGCGTCCATCCAGGGTGCGCAACCAAAACCCGCGCGAACGGGTGACGCGAAAACGGCTGCCGATGGGAAGCCAGCCATGCCCGTAGCCTGCCCCAACCTTGAACTGACCCCGGATGAATGCGGCGCTCAGGCTGCCCGAGCCGCTTTGGGAACCGGCAACCAGCGATGACACGCTGTTGGCGGCATCCCCGCTGGCCAACCCACCCAGGAAAGGAATGCTGCCGGGCAGGGCCGCGCAAAACTCTCCGGCATTGCCGTTGAATCCATCACCCCAACCGAGCACCAGTTGGGCAGGGGTTTGTTCGTAACTGAGCAGTTGGAAAAGTTTTTCAGCCGCCTCTTGCGAAGACTGGGCGTATGTGGGGAACCAGTGCGTTTCGGCGCGAAAATCGCTGCCCCCCAGCAGGGCCACGACCACACCATGTGCATGCTGCCCCTGTTGGGTCAGCCCGGCGGTGGCGCTGAACCCGATCATGGGCACGTTGCCGAGAATGCTGGATACCCCGCTGACCACTTGCTGCGCCTCATAGCGATAAGGGATGATGATGATGGCCAAACCTACCGGGCTGTTGTCCAACTGGTTGAGCGCCTGGTTGGCGGCCTGCATGCCGGCCTCTCGCCCTTCAATGGAATTGGCATATCCTACGCTGGCCTTCATACCCATGGGTTAGTTCTCCGAAATGGGGACAGTGAAATGAAAAGCTGTGCCTTTTCCCTTTTCACTTTCGAACCAGATCATGCCGCCCTGCATTTCCACAAGGCTCTTGGTGATGTTCAGCCCCAGCCCGGTGCCAGTGGCCATTTCTTTCGAGTATTCGGTGCGGAAGTATTGCTGGAAAATGTTCTTCTGGTCTTCGGGGCTGATACCAATGCCGGTATCGCGCACCCATACGTGAACAACTTCCGAAGGCCCGTTTTGGTCCCAGAGGTTGTCTGTTTTTTGCGCCCCAATGGTGATGCGCCCCTGGGCCGGGGTGTATTTGTGGGCATTGCTTACCAGGTTAACCATCACCTGGATGACGCGGTTGCGATCGGCCCATATTTTTGGCAACGATGCCGCCACCTCGAGCTGTACGGTCTGCTGCTTGTCGTCAATCTGGTGCTTGGTCGAGCGGATGACGTCTTCCACGATCTCGGCAATATCGACCGATTTGAAATCCAGCTTAAGTTTGCCAGCTTCGATCTTGCTCAGGTCGCTCAGGTCAGAAACGATGGTGTTCATGCGGTCCACGTTGCTGCGCACCGTGGAAAGGAACTTGACCTGATTCTCGTTGACCGGGCCAGCCATGCCGCCAATAACCAGTTCAGTATAGCCCTTAATGCTGGCCATGGGATTCTTTAGTTCGTGCGCCACAAAAGAGACGAACTGACTTTTGGCATTGTTTGCATTCTGAACCTGGGCATACAACTGCGAGTTGGAAAGCGCAATGGCTGCATGGTCTGAAAGGCGGCTCAAGAAATCTTGCGCTTCGGCTTGCAGCGCATCGGCAGACAGGCTCTCGAGCAGAAACAACCCAATAACCTGGGATTCGCGCCGAATGGGGACGGCCAGTTGGGCGCGTGCGCCGCACAGGAAGGACCGGTCAGTCTCATTGCCATCCATGGCGAAGCGCAACGGCTGGCCATTGGCCAACACATCGCGCAGGGCGGGGTGCGCCGCCGGGACAAGGCTGTTTTGGAGCTTTTCAAATGTCTCGCCCAGCCCATGTTCAGCGATCATCTGAAGCCCATCCTCATGCACAACGCCAATAAAACCAGCGTGCGCCTTGGATTGACGCATGGCCCACTCAAGCGTAATGCGCATGGCGCGGTTAACTTCCAGGCTGGCGTTCAGTTCACGGTCGATGCGCTGCATTACCGAAAGTTCCTCCACACGGGCGGCCAGTTCCTGGTCTGTGAGGGTGTAAAGGCGCGCATTTTCAATGGCAACCGCCGCCTGCCCGGCGAAAGCGGTTAGCAGGGTTTCGTCTTCGGCGATAAATGGCAAGCCGCCGCGCTTGTTGATGATTTCGATGACACCGATGATGCGCTCTTTGACTTCCATGGGTACGGCCAGCAGGGCGCGAGTCTGGAAACCGGTTTGCCGGTCTGGGCTGGAATTCCACTGGATGGAATTTTGCGCTTCATTGACGATGACAGCCTGGCGGCTGGCGACCACCCGCCCCACCACGCCGGTTCCGGGCGGCAGGCGTTGCCCCACCAGGTTGCTGGCCACCGGGCCAACGGTAACGCGGAAGACCAGTTCGCCGGTCTGCTCATCGATCAGGAAAAGGCTGCCCGCCTCAGAATCCAGAATGCTTACGGCGCTGTCGAGGATGCTTTGCAGCAACGGTTCCGGGTCGAGCGTGGAAGCCAGTTGCCGCGCAATAACGTTCAGGGTGCTCAACTGTTGGGCGCGGCGTTCGGTCTCTTGCAGCAGGCGCGATTTGACAATAGCACCTGCTGCCTGGTCGGCAATCGCTTGCAACAGTTCCATCTGGGCGGAGGTATAGATGACACCCGGGTTATTGGAGCCTGCACTTAATGCGCCAATGGTATCGGCGCCTGTATTCAGCGGCACCCCTACCCACGCACCAAGACCCTGTCGCGGTGAAACCACACGGTAAAACTGGCACTCGCGCTGGAAATCTTGCGTGATGATGGGTCTGCGCGCAGTGATGACTTCCTGCTCGAGGGTGGTTTTGGGCGCAATGGCCTTGTTCTCCAGGGCATCCAGGCGGTCGTTGTCTTCGATACAAAACGCATAATACGTGTAGCCGCCGGTCTTGTTGGCCAGCGCCAAGTGGAAATCGGTGCCGGGGATGATCTGCATGGACTGGGCATAGATCAATTCCAGGATGTCATCAAAATTCAGGGTCACATTGATGCCCTGGGCAATGCGCGCCAGCGCGTTCAATTCCTGGACGCGCCGCTCCATCGTGTTGATGGTTTGCGACCGGGCCAGGGCAACGGCGGCCTGGTCGGCAAATGAGTCTAAAAACTCCAGGTCTTGTCCGGTATAGCTTTCACCCGAAAGGCGTTCGCCCATGGCCAACCAGCCAATGAGGCGGTGTGGGCCGGGCAGGGGGATGAACAGGCTGGTTCCCAGCAAGGCGATGCGCGTACGCTCGCTCGCCAACTCGGCAGAAACTTGGGTGTCGTCAATGAAAAGCGGGGCATCCTCTTTGCCCAACAGGCGAACCAGGGCGCTGCCAAGCCCAAAACGCACGTCGCTGGTGGGGCGGCCGCTTGCATCTGCTGATGCGGCATACTGGTCACTGACCGGGTCGTAAATGTAAATGTGCAAGTGCACAGGCGCAAGCGCTGCGCCGATGTTCTCTCGCAGGGCTGTGGTAATGCCGTTGGTGGTATTGATTGTGGTTACCGCACGGGCAAATTCTTGCAAACGGCGCTGGTAGGCGCGCTGCCCGCGGAAGAAAACCGTATCGATCAGTTCCTGCAGGCGCTGGCGCACCGGCAAAAGCAGGAATACCGAATAAAAGACCATCACGGCAATCAGCAACGGGCTGTCCACTGCCATAGCCTGGCTGGAAACCAGGTTAAACCCAATAGTCAGGATGATGAACCCGGCGATTGCCATCAGCGAAAGCAAAGCATACAAAGCGCCCCGGCTGATGACGTAATCGGTGCGCAGCATGCGATAACGTGTCACGGTGTAGCCGGTCATGATCGGGAAAACAACCACCGAGGCCATCAGCAGGGGTGTAAATGACTGCTGCCCAAACACATTCAGCATGAACCACACCACCATCGGGCTGAAGCCGAGCGATCCAATTAGAATGGTGTTGGACTGCTGTCTGACGATCCGCGAATCGGAAAAAATGCGGCGCTGCACAACAGCCACCAGAAACGCCAGCCCGCCTACCCCGGCCAGCACAAACCCATTGCGCCATGCCGCAGCATAAGACAGCGGGTTCTGACGATCTCCCATTACGAACCATGTGCTCAAAATAATGACTGAAGCAATGAGGTACCCCGCCCACGACAGGTAGCGGTTACTGCGCACCACACGCATTTCCTGTGGAAAGATCATGGCGAGGTGAATAAGCGCCCCACCCAGCAGCGGGATGGCCGCGCTCCAAATGTAGGCAAATACCCCGGTGCTGACAATATCTGCATAACCGCCTGCAGCAATGGCGACCGAAGCGGCAAACACAGCAAATGCGCGCCCGGCCGGTTCGCTGCGCCGCATGTTCAAAATCCACAATCCAGATGCGAGAAAGACCAACCCAATAATAAAAGGCAGGATGAAATATGTCACCTGGGCATCCAGGGTGAAAACACTCAACTGCACCTGGAAAACCTGCTGCCCTCCCTGGGGTGTGCGCATGAGTATGGGGATTGTTTCGCCCGGAAAGTAACCCCGTAGCACAGATTGCAGTTGCGCCGGGCTGGAGACTGCCTGGTCATTGACGGCAAGCACCTGGTAGCCAAACCCGACCCCCTGGCTGGCTAGGTCCCAGCCGGGTGTCGTACCTTGGGGCGTCGCACCATCGACCACAAGGTTGTAGTTATACAAAGCGCCAGTAAAAGGCGTGGTGACAAATCCCCCCACCAGGAAAATAGTCACCAGCAGGATGATTGCAGCAAGGATCTGATAGGCAAGTACCAGTCCCAACAAAACCTGGTCGAACGGCGCTCGTTTGTGATCAGGACTGTTCATGTCGCCCTCACCCGTTCTGATGTTGTGCGCTAGATGTCCAGGTTGCGCACTTTCTTGGCATGAGTCTGGATGAATTTCCGACGCGGGTCCACGGCATCGCCCATCAGCATGTCAAAAGTGCGGTCTGCTTCAGCGGCATCTTCTATGTTCACCAGCAGCAGGGTGCGGTTTGCCGGGTTCATGGTGGTTTCCCACAACTGATCGGGGTTCATTTCACCCAGGCCTTTATAGCGCTGCAGGCTGGCCTTTTCTGCGCCGGCGCCCAAGTCTTTGAGCACCCGGTCTTTATCGGTATCTGTGTAGGCATACTGCACGTTGTTTTTGTACGCGATGCGGTAGAGCGGCGGCTGGGCGATGTAGAGATGTCCCTCTTCGATGAGTGGTTGCATGTAGCGGAAGAAGAAGGTCAACAACAGGGTGCGGATGTGTGAGCCGTCTACATCGGCATCGGTCATGATAACCACGCGACCGTAGCGCAGCCCTTCCAGCCCGAAGTTATCGCCCACCCCTGTGCCCAGTGCCGAAATGAGCGCCTTTACCTCGTTGTTGCCGAGAATCTTATCGAGCCGGGCGCGCTCGGTGTTGAGGATCTTGCCGCGCAGCGGCAGGATGGCCTGAAAGTGCCGGTCGCGTCCCTGCTTGGCTGAGCCGCCCGCCGAGTCGCCTTCCACAATGTACAGTTCAGTCTTGCGCGAGTCGCGCTCCGAGCAGTCCGCCAGCTTGCCGGGCAGGGTCAGGCTCTCCAGCGCAGACTTGCGGATGACCAGGTCGCGGGCCTTGCGGGCGGCATCTCGCGCGCGGGCCGAGGTGAGACACTTGGCGATGATGGCCTTGGCAGCCTGGGGATTTTCATCCAGGAAGGTGTAGAAAGCTTCACCCGCCACCTGTTGCACATAGGTCTGCACTTCCGGGTTCATCAGCTTCACTTTGGTCTGCGACTCGAATTGCGGGTCGGGGTGCTTGATGCTGACGATGGCGGTCAGCCCCTCACGGGTGTCATCGCCCGAAAAGTTGGGATCAGCATCTTTGAGCAGCCCATTCTTGCGCGCATAATCGTTGATCACGCGCGTCAGGGCCGAGCGCAGGCCGGTCATGTGTGTGCCGCCATCGATAGTGTTGATGGTGTTGGCGAACGAATAGACCGACTCTGTGAACGCATCGGTGTACTGGATGGCCGCTTCGATACCGATTCCCTCGATATCTTTTTCCACATAAACGGCGGAATGCAGGGTTTCGCGGTTGCGGTTGAGGTAACGCACAAACGAGGTGATGCCGCCCTCGAAGTAGAAATTCATTTCGCGGTTGTTGCGCTCATCATTGAAGTGGATCTGTACGCCGCGGGTCACGAAGGCCATTTCCCGAAAGCGCTGGGTCAGGGTGTCAAAACGATAATCGATCTGCTCTTTGAAGATCTCCGGGTCGAATTTGAAGGTGGTCTTGGTGCCGGTTTGGTCTTCTTGGGCTTTGCCAATTTCTTTGACCGGCTCTTTGGGATAGCCGCGTTCAAAACGCTGGAAATGGATTTTGCCGCCACGCCGCACTTCGACTTCGCACCACTCTGAAAGTGCGTTCACTGCCGAAACGCCCACACCGTGCAAACCACCCGAAACTTTATACCCCCCCCCGCCAAATTTACCACCCGCATGCAGCGTGGTCATGACCACCGTGAGGGCAGAGATCTTCTTCTCGGGGTGGATGTCCACCGGGATGCCGCGCCCGTTATCCTGAACGGTGACGCTGCTATCGGCATGGATGGTGATATCGATGCGGGTGCAGGCCCCGGCCAAAGCTTCATCAATCGAATTGTCGACGACTTCATATACAAGGTGGTGCAGCGCCTTAATATCGGTGCCGCCCACATACATGCCGGGACGGCGGCGCACCGCTTCCAAACCCTCCAATACCTGAATGCTGTTGGCATCGTAATGAGCAGGTTGAGTCACTGAATAACCTCCAAAAATTAGACCTGGGGTGATGGCGAAGACGTCTGCGACTTGAGCCGCTCGAGCATCACTTGCAGCCAGGCATTGGTATCGCGATAGTAGATGAAACTGCCTGCCACCAGCGAGGTACTGATAAAGGCATGGGCCACAATCCCAACCACCAGGAACCACGACGTCTCTTCAGGGGTTCGCCACAGGTAGGCTAACCCCTGGCTGATAACGAACATGGTGATCAGGAACAATCCGGTTGCAGGCAGGGTGAAGCGGGTCAATTTGAGCGATTGCATGATCGATGCAAAGGCATGCTGCCCGTATACAAAAACCCCGTGCGCTGAAAAATACACGGGAATAAGAAACCATACCGCCACGATGAACAGCAACAACACCACGAACTGCGCCAGGAGCGGGCTGATGAGCGTGAACAGCATCATGATGATCACGCCCGGAATGGCAAGAGCAGCCACCAATATGGCCCAAAACAACATGACCAATGCCGACTGGGCAACAGTCCACCACAGGCTGCGGAGCGCGGGAGCGCCAACCTGGCCGCTGCGCAAAGCGATGTGCGCCACGCTGCGCAGATAAATGCCGCCCAGCACCCACCCGGCCAGGGTCACCAGCGCCCATCCGCCCAGCAACGCTGCGGTCGATTCGACCTGCCAGTCAATGCTCACACCCAGCGGAGAGTCGCCTGGTGAAATCCCTGTGACCAGGCTGGGCATTCCCACCGGGAACGTGCGCACCAGCGTAAAGAGGTTAAAGCGCCCAATGAATACATCCCAAATTTCCTGGGCTTGCTGCACCATCTCGACGCTGAACAACCCCTCTTGTGAAAAGGTCGTCCAACTCTCAATAATGGGACGCATCAATGCCTGGATACGCCACCGCGGCCCCAACCAAATGAGCAGATCGAGAGCAATTGGCAATATCAAGATAAAGATGTGATTGGACACTACGTCGAAACCTGCGCTGAGCGAGGAAAACAACCCCGGAGGTGGCAGGGATTTGCTCTGGTCTTGAACAGTCATAATGTGTGATTCTACCACAGCCCCTTTTCGAACTGGTTTCGATGTCATAACAAAGGGTGCGTATAGCGCACTTGGCCGTCTGACCCGCAAAAGGTACAATTTTGGCATGACACAACACCGCTACCTGCCCGAAAGCGATCGCGTAAGCGTGCTTGTAGCAGTCATTTTGCTTGCTTTTGCACTGGTGCGGTTGATCGCGCTGCCAGAGTATCGCCTGGAGGCGCAATGGGGCACCCGTGACCTGGTCTTCACCCTCGACTTTGATGTTATTGCCGCCTTCCTGATTGCCGGGCTGACCGCGACCGGGGCCGATTGGCTTTTGCGCAGTCATCCGGCGTTTCGCGGGGCGGCAGTGGAACACTGGCTGCTGCCGGCCCTTACCGCCTGGGCGCTGGGTATTCCACTCACCTCCCTGCCGGTAGGGCCGGTTTGGTGGGCTGCATTTGCGCTGGCGGGCGCGCTCATTGTGCTGGTGTTGCTGGCAGAGTATGTAGCCATCGACTCATCCGATTCCCGTTATGGCATTGCCGTGGCCGCCCTGACGGCGCTATCGTTTGCGCTCTTCCTCATTCTCACCGTGGCACTGCGCTACACTGGCGCGCGCCTGTTTTTGCAGATCCCTGTGTTGGGAATTTTTGCCGCGCTGGTCAGTTTGCGCACCATGCACCTGCGCATGGATGGGCGATGGGAATACGGGTGGATGTCTGGAGTCGCCTTGCTGACGATCCAGCTGGGCGCAGCCGGGCATTACCTGCCTATGTCACCCATCCAATACGGGCTAATGCTGGCCGGTCCTACCTACGCCCTCACTGCCCTGGCGATTAATACCTATGAAGGTATTCCCCAACGCCGCGCTTTTATCGAGTTTGGGTTCACAGTGGTTCTGGTTGGGGCCCTGGCGTTTTTGATGGGATAAGGATTCATGCAACCCCCGCCCGCTCTGGCAATTCCAACGCCCTGCATGGCAGCGATGATTGCGCACGTCAGCCGCCTGGCGCCCCTGGAGGCGTGTGGCTTACTCGGCGGGCATGCGCAGCGGGTCGGCTTGGTGCTGCCCGTGGCGAATGCGCTGGCCAGCCCGGTGCGCTTTCGGATGGATGCCCGTGAGCAGTTGACAGCCATGGAACTCATCGAAGCGCTGGGAATGGACTTGCTCGGCATTTTTCACTCGCATCCCGAAGGACCGCCTGCGCCTTCAGCAACCGATATTGCCGAGGCGGCCTACCCGGTGGTCAACCTGATCTGGTTTCGCCAGGATCAAGGCTGGCGCGTGCGCGGCTTTTGGATCAGTGAAGGGGGCTTTCGTGACGTGCCGCTGCATTGGGTGTAACTTCTGGGATGCTTGTGTGTTTCCAAAGATGACCCAAAAAGGAGGATTTTGCGGATGCAACTTTTGTTCGATCTCGGATTGGCTGTGCTTGGTTATGTGCTCGGTTCCATCCCGTTCGGGCTGATCATCGTCAAACTGCGCACAGGCAAGGATATTCGCCAGGTGGAAAGCGGGCGCACAGGCGGCACCAATGCCATGCGGGCTGCCGGTTTTTTTGCCGGGCTGCTGACCGCCATTGCCGATATTTTGAAAGGCGCAGTGGCTGTCTGGCTGGCGCGCGCATTGGGCGGCAGCGAACTGGCCCAGGTGCTGGCACCGGTGGGTTCCATTTTGGGACACAACTACTCCCTGTTCCTCATGGAGCGAGATGGACAGGGGCGCATGCGGTTCCGCGGGGGCGCTGGCGGGGCGCCGTGCCTGGGCGGGGCGCTGGGGCTGTGGCCGCCAGCCGCGCTCATCATCCTTTTGGTAGGCGTGATCGTGTTCTTCGGCTCAGGGTATGCATCGCTGACCACCATCAGCGTTGGTCTGGCGGCGCTCATCATTTTTGCCGTACGCGCCGGGCAGGGGCTGGCGCCAGCGTGGTATGTGGTGTATGGGCTGATTGGGTTGGCGCTGCTGGTCTGGGCGCTGCGCCCCAACATCAGACGTTTGTTTGCGGGGCAAGAGCGCGTGGTGGGCATCAGCCTGCATGGGCGGCTAAAAGCGCGTAAAGCGCAACGCGCCGCCGCAGAAGCCTTCAAGGAAGTGGAGTAAAACCTGGCTAAACAAAAAGACCGGGGTTCAGTTCAACCGAACCCCGGTCTTTTCTATTCGTCGTTGTCGTCCATGCCTTTCTCGCTGGCCTGCCTGTAGAGTGCGCGCAGATTGCGCTGGTGCAGGGCTTCGGCCAACCCGCCCAGGTGCACGCGGCTCTTGCCGCATGTTTCAATTCCCACCTCTTCAAGGTATTCATCCGCAGACTTGCGCCGGATGGCTGTGCGCACCGCCTTTTTGATCGAAGAAATGTACGCCAGGTTTTCCTTCACCGCGCTTTCGATCTCGCCGCGCAGGATGATATCGCCATGCCCCTGAACGATATTCTCCAACCCCATGCGCCCAATGCGTTTAATGGAGGCAGTGATCTCATCCACGTTACCGTCGACAATGTAAGGCAGGGGCATGAATGCATCCCCGGAAAAAAGGATGCGGTCCTCCTCGACAAGCACGGCAATGCCGTCCGGGCTGTGTCCAGGTGCGGGAAACAGGTTGAGGTTTTTCTTGCCAACCCGCAAGTTCAACTCGCCTTCTTCAAAGGTAAGATGGGGCAAAACGATTTTCACCTGGCGAAAGGCTGTGTTTTGTTTGCGAGTCGCCTCAAGTGAAGGGATGCCGCGTTCTTTAAGCAACTGGCGGCACAATGAATGTGAAATGATCGTTGCGCCCGGGAAGAAGCAATTACCCCAGGTGTGGTCGGCGTGATAGTGGGTATTGATGATGTACCGGATGGGCACACCTAATTCGTGCTCCACATATTCACGGATGGCCAGGGTTTCTTCTGGCAGGGCCAGGGTATCTATCAAAACCGCCCATTGCGGGCCGGCAATAATGCCAGCAGTAACCTGCGCATACACTTCACTCTGGAACCAAAAAACATTTTCTGAAACGCGTTCTCGATGCATAAAATCCCTCAGGGTGTGATGGCATAAATCTAGCATATTTGCAGATGAAAATCAAGTTTAAGCCCCCTGTCCTTTGAAATGAACTTGCATTACGCATTGCTTGATTGCCCATTTGAGGCGTGATACACTGTATTTTGTATGAGCGCAGATATCTTGGTCGTTACACCAAAGCCCAACCTGGGTGACTCCATCCGCAGTATGCTGTCGGGCGGGCGGTTCAACGTTCACATTACCAGTGATTTCAGCCAAGCCATCCGCCTGGTGCGGCAAACAGGCTGTCTGCTGGCCCTGCTCGATTCCGCGCTGGATGAGGTGGATATTTCGGTGCAGGATGTGGCCTACGCGCTCAAGCAGGTGAACGGGGACATCCACGTCGTCATCCTGGCCAACACGTCAGATACACACAGTGCTGCTTCGTACGCTTCATACCCGGTGCTTTCCAAACCCATTCGCCTCGAAGACCTGCAGAGAATTGTCGCGCAAGTTTTCCCGCCCGAAGCGCCAGCCCCGGCAGCCATCGATACGCCTCCCACCCTCGAAGGCGACCACCCCTGGCTTACGGATGTGCGCCGCGCTGCACAGCATCTTACCCGCCTCACGCTCGAATCGTCCGCACAAGCGGCGCTCATCACCAATGATAATGTGCTGTGGGCTTATGCCGGGCAGCTCTCGCAAGCCGCGGCCAACGAACTCTCGCAAATGGTCCAGCGTTACTGGGACTGGGGCAGCCACAACGACCTGTTGCGTTTTGTGCGCCTGGCCGCCACCGAACAGGCCCACATGCTGTACGCCACACGCCTGACCACAACCATGATCCTGGCGCTGGTCTTCGACGGCGAAACGCCCTTCAGCACCATTCGCTCACAGGCGGGGCACCTGGCCGCATCGCTCGCATCGCAGCCCGACCCCGGCGAGGAGCCAGCCAACGACCTGCACGATGACGCGCGGTCCTTCCCGCACATTGCCACCCTGCTCGAAAACGTGCCGCCGCCCATCCCCGCGCCAAAGGCTGCGCCCACCCCGCCCCAGGCGGCAGAACCTGTTCCGGTTTCTGCGCACACCATGCGTCACTCGGTGGAATCGTCACCTTCTCAATTGCGAGGGGAAACAGCGCGCACAGAAATGCCGCCGCCCGCACGCCCGGCTGTGCTCGCTGCCGACCCTGAATCGCTGGCAGAAACGCGCCGCGCCACCCCGCTCGACGACCTGGCCGTCACCCGCAAGCAAGCTGCACGCCCGCCAGACTCCAGCCCGCAGGAATTGGCTAAAACGCGCCCCCAGCAGCCCGCTGAAGGGGATGTGCCGGTCAACCGAATCGTGCTCGAACCCGCTTCACCCGCCTTGTACAACTATAACTTCGCCTGCCTGCTCATCCCACGTTTCGACACGCACCACCTGGTGGGCGACCTGGCTGACCGCCTGGGTGAGTGGGTTCCGCAGTTGTGTATCGCCTTTGGCTGGCGGCTTGAATACCTGTCCATTCGCCCAACCTACCTTCAGTGGGTGGTCAACGTACCGCCTTCGGTACCGCCCGGCTCGATCATGAAACAGGTGCGCCAGCACACCTCGGAGCGCATTTTCAAGGAATTTCCGCGGTTGAAAGATGAAAACCCCTCTGGCGACTACTGGGCGCCTGGCTATCTCATCATGGGGGGCTCCCAGCCACACCCGCCCAGGTTCGTCAAAGACTTTATTCAGCAAACGCGCCGGCGCCAGGGACTCGGCGAAAAGTAAGCCCAACCGGCGCTCCGGCGACATCCCTTCCCAGGAGCCGCCATGTCTCCCACACTGTACCTCATCGACGGTCATGCACTCGCATACCGCACCTACTTCGCATTGACTTCCTCCAGCGGCGGGCGTTGGACCACCGCCAGCGGTGAACCGACTGCGGGCGTTTTTGGTTTTGCCAGCGTGCTGCTGCGCCTGTATGAGCACGACAAGCCCGACTACCTGGCGGTGGCTTTCGACACGGGCAAAACCTTCCGCGACGATATGTTCCCCGAATATAAGGCCACACGCGCCAAAATGCCCGACGACCTGCGCCCGCAGATCGAGCGCATTCGCCATCTGGTGGATGCCTTCAACATCCCGCGCCTGGAAATGGAAGGCTACGAGGCCGATGATGTGCTCGGATCGGTGGCCAAAAAGGCGGCCGCCGAAGGTCTGAGCGTCAAGATAATCACCGGCGACCGCGACCTGTTGCAACTGGTCGGCGAGCGCATCATCGTCAACCTGCCGGGCGGCAAACTGGCCGATGCCAAAGACTACGCCACCCCCGAAGCGGTGAAAGAGTATTTCGGCGTACGGCCCGAACAGGTGGCCGATTACAAAGGGCTGGTGGGCGACAGCAGCGACAATATCCCCGGCGTGCGCGGCGTGGGCGAAAAGACCGCCCAGTCCCTCTTCGAGGCGTACCCCACCCTCGATGAAATCTACGCCCATCTCGACGACCTCAAAAGCGCGGTGAAATCAAAACTGGCCGAGCAAAAAGAGATGGCCTACCTCAGCCGCGACCTGGCCACCATTCGCACCAACCTGCCTGTCAAACTGGACCTCGACCAGGCGCACACCGACCACTACGACCCGGCCGTGCTCGAAGCCCTGTTCCGCGACCTGGAATTCCGCTCGCTGCTGCCGCGTCTGGCGGCCCTGCGCCCCAAAACGGAATCTACCCCTGCCCCGGTTGCCGCGCCCGGCCCGGCCCCTGTCTATGTCCAAAAACCCGGGCAGCAACTGGCGCTCTTCGACGCCACCCCGGCCACCATCCAGGTGACACAGCCGCCCGGCAAGATCGCGGTGCGCGTGGCCGATTCGCCCGAATCGCTGGATGAATTGGTGCGCACGCTGCGGGCGGCATCCGTGATCTCTTTCGATACCGAGACCACCTCGACGGACGAGATGACGGCCGGGCTGGTGGGCATCTCTCTGGCAACGGAGGCAGGCGCCGGGTGGTATGTTCCGGTGGGGCATGCGGCCGGGGCGCAATTGCCGCTGGAACGGGTGGCGGATGCGCTGCGCGGGCCGCTGACGGATTCCCGCATCCCCAAGATTGGGCACAACACTAAATACGATTACATCATGCTGCTGCGGCATGGCATTCGGGCGGCGCCGCTGGCTTTCGATACCATGCTGGCGCAATGGATCCTGGACCCGGCCTCGCGCAGACTTGGTTTGAAGGATATGTCCGAGGACCGGCTGGGCGAGGAGATGACGCACATCGAGAACCTGATCGGCAAGGGCAAGAACCAGGTCTCGATGGATCTGGTGGCGATTGGCGCGGCGGCGGCCTATGCGGCAGCCGATGCCGAAACCACCCTGCGCCTGTACGAGCTGCTGCGGCGCGACCTGGAACGGGCGGGGGGCATGAAGCTGCTGGATGAGATCGAGATGCCGCTGGTGCCAGTGCTGGCCGATATGGAGATGACCGGCGTGCTGCTCGACCTGCCGTTCTTCGCGCAGACGTCGAACGCGCTGGGGCGGCGCATGCTGGAGATAGAAACGGAAGTGCACGGGCTGGTGGGGCAGCGCTTCAACATCAACTCGACCCAGCAGCTCTCAGATGTGTTGTTCAAGACCCTGGGGCTCGAGCCGCCCGACCGCACGCGCAAGACGGCCAGCGGGCATTATTCCACTGCGGCCGATGTGCTCGAGAACCTGCGCGGCAAACACCCGGTGGTGGACCTGGTGCTGGAGCACCGCGAGCTGGCCAAGCTGAAATCGACTTATGTGGACGCGCTGCCGCCGATGGTGGACGCCAGCGGGCGGGTGCATACCTCCTACAGCCAGACTGGCTCGGTGACCGGGCGACTTTCTTCGAACAATCCCAACTTGCAAAACATCCCCACGCGCACCGAGTTGGGGCGGCGCGTGCGCAACGGGTTCATTGCCGCGCCAGGGCATGTGCTGCTCTCGGTCGATTACTCGCAAGTGGAACTGCGCATTGTGGCCCACATGGCCGGCGACCAATCCATGCTGGACGCCTTCCGCCACGGGCAGGACATCCACGCCACCACGGCGGCTGCCATTTACGGCATTCCGCTTGTGGATGTGAATAAAGATATGCGCCGCCATGCCAAGGCCATCAACTTTGGGCTCATCTACGGCATGTCGGCTTTTGGGCTGACGCGCTCGACTGAGCTGACCCTGGCCGAGGCGGAGGATTTCGTTAAGGCGTACTTCCGGCAGTTTCCGGGTGTCAAGCGCTACCTGGATAACATCCGCCGCCTGGCCACCGAAAACGGTTACGTGGAAACGCTGCTGGGGCGCAAGCGCTACTTCCCGGCCCTGCAGGGCACAATGAATCCGCAAATGCGCAGCCGCGAAGAGCGCGAGGCCATCAACGCGCCCATCCAGGGCACCGCGGCCGACATCATGAAGATTGCCATGATCCATATCCCTTCGGCGCTGGCGGAGGCGGGGCTGGCGGCCCGGGTGCTGCTGCAGGTGCACGATGAGTTGGTATTGGAGTGCCCCGCAAATGAGCTCGAACAGACCGCCCGCGTGGTGCGCGGCGTGATGGAAACCGCCTACCCGCTCAGCATCCCACTTTCGACCGAGGCGCGCTTCGGTAAAAGCTGGGGCGAAATGCAGGTGCTGGGGTAAAATTGAATTAATAATAAACTGGCGCACCGAAACGAGAAACGATATGCCCGGACGCGAAGAAGTTTTCCAGAAAGCGATGAACGAAGGCCACTCGGCCGCCTGGGACCAGGAATGGGAGCAGGCGGCGGCGGCGTATCGCTCCGCCCTCCAAGAGATTCCAGACAACCCAAAAGCGCTTGCCAACCTTGGGCTGGCGTTGTACCAGCTCCAGAATTTTGAAGAGGCGATGAAAATCTACATGCGTGTGGCGCGTCTGACTCCCGATGACCCGATCCCGGTCGAAAAGGTGGCGCAGATCTCGGAACGCCTGGGAAACCTCAAGCAGGCCATCGATGCGGCCCTGGTGGCTGCCGATCTGTACCTGAAACTGCGCGACCCGGAAAAAGCCATCGAGAACTGGCTGCGGGTGACCAGTCTCAACCCGGAGCACCTCACCGCGCATTCGCGCCTGGCCATGGTGCATGAAAAAATGGGGCAGCCCAAACAGGCTGTTATCGAGTACATTGCCGTGGCCAGCCTGTTGCAGCGCGCCGGCAACCCGCAAAAAGCGTCCGAATTGATCGAACATGCCCTGAAGCTTAACCCGAACAGCGCCGAGGCCCGCCAGGCCCAGGGGCTGATCAAAACCGGGCAATTGCTCCCCAAGCCGGTGCGCGCCAGGGGCGCAACCGGCCCGCTGCGCGTGGCCCAAGTAAAAGCGGCCGAACCGCAAAAGCAGGCGGGCAGCAACGAAGACCCGGTTACGCAAGCGCGCAAAAAAGCCCTTACCACGCTGGCCGACATCCTTTTTGAACTGACCGATGAAAGCCCCGAGGCCCAAACAAGGCGCGGGCTGCAAGCGATTATGAAGGGCACCGGCATGCTCTCGCAGCAAAGCGACCAGACCAAGATCATGCTACACCTCAGCATTGCCATTGATGCCCAGACAAGGAACAACGAGACCCAGGCTGCCGAAGAACTCGAACGCGCCCTGGAAACCGGTTTGAAGCACCCGGCCCTATATTTTGACCTGGGTTACCTGCGATCCAAGACAGACCGCATGGAAAGCGCGCATCGCTTTTTGCAGCAGTGCATCAAACACGAAGACTACGGGCTGGCCGCGCGCCTGCTCAACGGCGACATCCTCGCCCGCCTGGGCCGCCACAAAGAAGCCTCCATAGACTACTTGGAAGCACTCAAAATTGCCGACGCCATGGTGGTGCCTGCCGACCAGACCGATACCATTCGCCAGTTGTATGAACCGCTCGTCGAAGCGCAATCGCGTGAAGAAGACGAGGCCCGCCAAATGCAACTATGCAGAAACGTGCATGACCTGCTCATGAAACCTGGCTGGCGTGAAAGCATGCTCAAAGCGCGCCAGCAACTCCCCCGCTCTGAAAGCGGTCCGCTGCCGCTGGCCGAAATCCTCATCCAGGCCCAGAGCAGCCAGGTGCTCGAAGCCATGAACACCATCAACCAGATGGCCCGTTCCGGCTGTCTGCGCTCTGCCATGGACGAAGCATTCCATGCGCTCACTTATGCTCCCACCTACCTGCCCCTGCATACCCTGATGGGCGACCTGCTCATCCGCGAAGAACGTATCCCCGATGCCATCGGCAAGTTTTCGGTCATTGCGCATGCCTATAGTGTTCGCGGTGAAGCCGGGCAGGCCATTGGACTTTACCGGCGCATCCTGCAGTTGGCGCCCATGGACCTCTCGATGCGCACCCTGCTCATCGAACAGCTCACAGCCCGCGGGCAGCAGGATGAGGCCATCGCCGAGTACATCGAGCTGGCTGACACCTACTACCGCCTCGCCGAGTTGGACATGGCCCGCAAGGCCTATACCACCGCCCTGCGCCTGGCCCAGCAACCCAATGCCGACCGCGGCTGGAGTCTGCGCATCCTTAACCGCATGGCCGACATTGACATGCAGCGCCTGGATTGGAAATCGGCCTTGCGGGTTTACGAACAGATCCGCACCATCAAGCCAGATGATGAAACCATCCGCCGCAGCCTGATCGATCTTAACTTCCGTCTGTTCCAGCGCGCCCAGGCCGTGGCCGAGTTGGAAGGATATGTTGCTTACCTCGAAACCAACCGACAGGGTGAAAAGGCCCTTGCTTTCGTGCAGGCATTGCTGGAAGAGGAACCCGATCGCACAGAACTGCGCCGGGTACTGGCCACGCTCCACCAGCGCGCCGGCAATATGGAAAAGGCTGTGGAACAACTCGACATGGTCGGCAATGCCCTGATGGATGCTGGTGACCGTGAAGGCACCATCGAAGTCATTACCGTCATACTCACCCTCAACCCACCCAACGCCGAGCAATACCGCCAGGTGCTGCAAGATTTGCAAGCGCGCTAAACTTGCCGCCCCATGACCGGCAGCCCATTTTGCGGGCTGTATAACCCGCTTTGGCCATACCCGACACAAATCTACTCTCAGCCCGGGTGCGCAACCCCGGGCTCGTTTTTTGCAGCATTTTCACGCTATACGTATGTCATTAGTGCGTGCGCGATCTGTTCACTGGCTGCCGCCACCCCATCCTCTTCCCCCAGTTTTTGCGCCAATTCCCCTGCTCGATCCTGCATCCCCTCAGCTTGCATTTCAGCCAACGCCCCGGCCAACCTGTGCGCCGTCAGCGCCCGCTGCGGGATGGGGCGCGGCCCCACGCCCAGATCCCACACTCGCCGCCCCCAAAAGAACTGATCGACGGCCAGCGGCAGCGCCAGCGTGGGCAGGCCAGCCATCAGCCCGGCGGCGGTCGTGCCGGCTCCACCGTGATGGACCACGCCGCCCAGGCGCGGGAACAGCCAGGGGTGCGGAACGGGCGTGGCAAGCGGAAAAAGGAACGGGGGCAGGGGCAACGCCGAAAAGTCAGGCGGCACAGACACCACAGCCCGCATCCCCAGCCGCCGTACCGCTTCAGTGATGAGACCCAGCATGCGCGCCATCTCGCGCGCGCCGGGCGAGCCAAAGGTAAAGTACAGCGGCGGGGGTCCATCGGAAAGAAAACTTTCCAGGGCGGGGTGTGCGAAATGGGGCAAGAGATTTTGGGGCAGGGTCCAGGCGCCGGTGACGTGCGCGCCGGGCGGCCAGTCGCTGGGTGGCGGGACGATGTGGCGGCTGAAGCCATAGATCAGTGTGTCGAGCCGGGCGGTGAAGTCGAAAGCGGATAGCGGATGCAACCCGTGGCGTTTGCGCCAGTCGTTGATCACGCCGCGCCACGGCAGGAAGGTGGCCTGCGCGGCCAGTGGGTAGGTCAGGCGGTTGGCGGACCGCCCCAGGCTGGATGCGAACGGGATGAGCGGCGAGGGAAAATCCCCCGTGGGTGTGACCGGCTGGGTGAACGCGCCGATGAGCGGCAGGCCCAGCCACTCGGCGATGTGCGCGCCCCACACGGTCGGTAGCCCGATCACGAGAGCGCGGGCGTTGCGGCAGGCTTCGGCGGCGCTGGCCAGCATGCGCGCGTAGAGCGGGCGGGCGCGGCGCAGGTAAGCGCGCGTGGCCAGCAGGCTGCGGATGGGGTTGCCGTCGAACGTGAGCGCAGACTGGCCGCCGGGGGCGGCCATCAACTCGCTGGGGTTGCCGTCGATGGACGCAAAGGGGATGCCAAAGGATGTGATCCAGGCCCCGAAGGCGGGCGGCGCGGCAATGCGGACGGCCTCGCCCGCCTCGCGCAGGCCGAGCGCCAGGGCGATCACCGGCTGCACATCGCCGCGCGTGCCGGAGGCCAGGAAGACGAGCGGGCGCCGGTTCATGCGCGGGTAAAGACCAGCATGCGGTAGGTCACAGCTCCATCGCGTAGCGATTGCTGCAGGGCCATGGAGCCGAGCATGGACGGGACGATGGGGTGCGCCACAGCCAGGGGGCGGCCCATCGCAAGCAGCAAGCGGGCCAGCGGGTCGGCGAGCGCGCGCAGGCGCAGGTAAGGGGTCAGGTCGCGGTCGCGGGTCAGGGTGAGGCCGCGGGCGGCCGCCAGCGCTTCCATCTCCGAAATTGAACGCAAATTGGGCGCGTGCCAGCCATGCTGGTAGGCCGCCCGCCAGGCGGAATCAGTTTCGCCGCGGAAATCGTCGATGAGCACCAGTTTGCCGCCAGAGCGCAGGATGCGGGCTGCCCCGGCGAGGAATTGCTCCGCGCTGTGGGCGTGCACGAAGGCCTCGATGGCGTAGGCCAGGTCGAAGCCGGGCGCGAGCGGCAGGGCGTGGAAATCGGCTTCGAGGATGCGCGCGTTGGGCGGGGCGTGGCGCGCGGCCAGGCGGGCCTGCAGGGGTGAGATGGTCAGCCCCACGCCGCTGGCGGCATTCAGCGCGGAAAGCAGGTGGAACAGGCTGGCGCCCACGCCGCAGCCCAGGTCGGCGATGCGCGGCGCGGCAGACAGGGCGCGGGCTTCCTGCAAAATAAGCTCATTGGCGGCGGCCAGGGCTTGCAGCAGGCGGGTGATGCCGGGCATCCACAGGGCGCGGTGGATGGAGGCGGTCTTGGCGGAGGAGCCAAAGCGCAGGAACAGGCGCGTGTTGGCCTCGTAATAACGGCGGATGGGGTCGAGCATGGGGGAATTATAAGGGCAGTGATGCGTGAGGAGTGAGGTGTGAGATCAGCGCAATGGGCAAAAAAAGAGACCAGGGTCCAGTTCAAACCCTGATCTCTCCGCTTACTTGTCGCTAATCTCTAATAACTGGCTTACTTCCCCAATCGCTTCTTGAACGCGGCGGTCAGCGCGGGCACAACCTGAAACAGGTCGCCAGCCACGCCATAACGCGCGAACTGGAAGATGGGCGCTTCGGCGTCCTTGTTGATGGCCACGATCAGTTTGGCGTTGCGCATGCCCACAATGTGCTGGATGGCCCCGCTCACGCCCGCGCCGATATACAGGTCGGGAGTGACCACCTTGCCGGTCTGCCCCACCTGGTGGGCGTACGGGATGTACCCGGCATCGACGGCGGCGCGCGATGCGCCCACCGCCCCGCCCAGGGCGCCGGCCAGTTCACCGATGAGCTTGAACCCGAGCCCCGGGTCATTGCTCACGCCGCGCCCGCCGGCCACCACCACCCCGGCGTCTGCCAGGTTGACGTTGGTTTCGGCCGCAGCGAAGCCCTCCACGCTGGTTTTGGCGTCTGCGACGGCGGCGGCTTTTGTGAGCGCGCCGCTGCGCCCGGTTTCGCGGGCCGGCTTGGGGAAGGCCCGCGCGCGCAGGGTGATAAACTGCGGGCTGGCGCTGCAGGTCACTTTTTCGATCACTTTGCCTTCATAGGCCGGGCGCGTGGCCACCAGCACGCCGCCGGACTGTTCGAGCGCGGAGGCATCGGTGATGACGCCGCTGTTCAGGTCCATGGCGGCCATGCCGGCCACCTCGCGGGTGCGGGTGGTGGTGGGCAGCAGGATCAGGTGCGGGGCGTGCGAAGCGGCCAGGGCCGACAGGGTGGAGGCGTAGGCCTCGACGCGGAAGTCGGCCAGGGCCGGGTCGTCGGCGACCATCACCTCGTCTGCGCCAAACTCGAAGGCGGCCTGCGCCACGGCATCCACGCCCGCGCCGAAGACGATGGCCGTCACCGGGCCGAAGCCCTTGCCCACGCCCAGCGCCTCCCAAGAGGCCGGGACGATATCGCCCTTGAAATGGTCAATGTAAACCCAGGTTTTCATAGCACTTTCTCCGCGAGAATCTTATCGGCAAGCGCATCGGCGATGGCTTCTGGCGTGTCGCCGGTGATCATTTCGCAGGTGATGTTGCGCGGCGGCGGGTTGAACAGCTCGCTGCGCGTCACCACCGGCGCGGGCGCGGGCAGGCCCAGGTCGGAGAGCGTCCAGGCCGGGATCTCGGCCTTGGAGGCCTTTCGGATGCCCATGAAGGACGGGTAGCGCGGCTCGCCGATGCTTTGCACCACGCTCAACACGGCCGGCAGGCTGGCGCTGACGGTCTGCTTGCCTTCTTCGATCACGCGCTCAACTGTGGCCCTGCCGCCGCCCACCTTGATGGAACCGGCAAACGAGAGCAGCGGCAGCCCGAGCGCGCGCGCCGTCTGCGAGACGGTGAGGCCGGTGCCATCGTCGAGGGTTTGGCGGCCAAAGATGACCATGTCGGCCCCGCCAATCTTCTGGATGGCCGCAGCCAGCACGCGGGCCGCGCCCTGCGAATCGAGTTTTTCCAGCGCGGGGTCGCAGATCAGCACGGCGCTGTCGGCGCCCATGGCCAGGGCGTGCTTGAGCGCGTCCTTGGCGCTTTCGGGCCCGATGCATAGCGCAATTACTTCGCCGCTCTGGGCTTCTTTTTGCTGGAGCGCGCCTTCCACGGCATATTCGTCGAAGGGGTTGATGACCAGCGTGGCCCCGCCCCAGTCTGGCTGGCCGTTCTGGGCGGTCACTTTGGCCTCAGAATCGGGCACTTGCTTGATACAGGTGATGATTTTCAAGGAAGCCTCCTTTTCGATTGCTGCAAAATATCTTCGATCTGCCCCAGGTGGTCCGCGGCGTAGGGGTCGTTGGCGGCCGGGTCGCGCGGCTGGAAGGTCACATCGGCATCGCCAGCGTCCGCCGCCAGGCGCGCCACCTCAGCGTACATGGCGTCCAGTTCGCAGCGCAGGTCGTCGCGAGTCAGTCCGGCGGCCAGGTCTGCCAGTTTCAAGCGGTTCTCGCGCACAGCCTGGTAATCGAGCATGATGGGTCCTAGTTCCAGTCTGCTTCGTTGTAGGCGGGCAGTTCGCAGCGCAGCGGACGGTCGCTGCGCTCGCCCAGGGCATAACCTGCCTGGATGAGTGTCTGGATCTCGCTGGAGCCTTCGTAGATGACAGCGCCCTTGGCGTTGCGCAGGTAGCGCTCCACCGGGTACTCGTCGCTGAACCCGTACGCGCCATGGATTTGAATGGCCTCGTTGGCCGCGTTGAACGAGGCCTCGGTGGCAAATTTCTTGGCAAATGAGGTTTCGCGCGTATTGCGCTTGCCTGTGTTCTTCATCCAGCCCACCTGCAGGTACAACAGGCGCGCAATCTCGTAATCCTGCGACATTTTGGCAATCTTTTCCTGGATGAGCTGGTAGGCGGCAATGGGGCTGCCAAATGCGCTGCGCTCGCGGGCGTACTTCACGCTGGCTTCCATTGAAGCGCGGATGAGCCCGGTGGCGCCCGCAGCCACGGTGTAACGCCCGTGGTCGAAGCCGGTCATGGTGATTTTGAAGCCTTCGCCCTCTTCACCGATGCGGTTTTCAAGCGGCACGCGCACATTATCGAACCTGAGCCAGCCGGTCGAGCCGGCCCGCACGCCCAGCTTGCCGTGCAGGTCGCCGCGCGTCACGCCCGGCGCGGCCAGGTCCACAATGAAGGTGGACAGCGCCTCGGAGGGTTTCGCCGGGTTCGGGTCGGTGCGCACCGTCACCATGGCCAGGTCGGCCTTCGTGGCCAGCGAGATCCACATTTTTTCGCCATTGAGGATGTAGGCGTCGCCATCCCGTTTGGCGGAGGCGCGCATGGCGGCCACATCGGACCCCATGCCGGGCTCCGTGAACGCCCCGCACCCGATCTTTTCTCCGCGCGCGAGCGGCGCCAGGAAACGTTGCTTCTGCGCCTCGCTGCCCCATTGGAAGAGCGTCAGCCCGCACAGCCCCACATGCACCGACATGGCCACGCGCAGGTGGGTATCGACCGCCTCAAGTTCTTCGCAGGCCAGCCCGAGCGAGATGAAATCCATGCCCTGCCCGCCGTAGCGCACCGGGAAACACAGCCCCAAAATGCCCAACTCGCCCATGCGGCGCAGCGAGAACGGCACCGGCTCCTGCTTGCGGTCATATTCGGCGATGATGGGCGCGATCTCTTTCTGGGCAAAATCGCGCACCATTTTTTGCGCCATCACGTGCTCTTGTGAAAGTGAAAAATCCATGACATGCTCCTGTATGTATTATATCAAACCTACCAACCGTTCGGTAGGTTTTTCTGACGCGTAGATGTTTGGAATCATTTTACCCGGGGCTTTTCCCAAATCATACAGAGCTAACCGCCAAGGTAGCCAAGCGAGCACAGTCCGCCAGTTTTTTTGATTTTCTTGGCGCCACTTTACAAAACATGGCGTTCTTGGCGGTAAAGGATTAACTTTAATCACACCCTGTCATTTTATATACGCAGGTTGACAAAACCGTGAAAATGGATACAATACATCTCGCTCTACCCAGAGCGCCGAAAAACTGATGCCGAAGTGGCGGAACTGGCAGACGCGCTACGTTCAGGGCGTAGTTCCGAGAGGAGTGAGGGTTCAAATCCCTCCTTCGGCACCAACCGGGGGCTGTCCGAAAGGGCAGCCCCTTTTCGTTAAGACCTGCGCCGCGGCTTTCTTAACGTGGTGGCGCGTCGCACCCAACGCACAGTGAACTTTACGAAAGCCCAGAGACCCGCATACACGGGTCTTTTATATTCTCCCACTACTGGGTAAAATAGATTTATGAAAATCGGACCTGTTGAAGTAAAGCTGGAACGGATTTTTCTTTTTGCGGTGCTGGCGGTTGTGCTCTTCCTGGTCATGGATTTTAACGCCCGCCTCGAAGATCTGAACCGCAAACAAGACAAACTCAATGAAGCCGCTGCGCGCACCACTGCGCTGATACAGACCCAGTCGGCCCTGCAAACCCAGGTGGCTTATGCCGGTTCCAATGAGGCCGCCGAGGACTGGGCGCGCAGCCAGGCTGGCATGGCGCAGCCGGGGGACAACCCGGTCGTGCCGCTGCCTGCGCCAAACACAACCCCCATCGCCGAAAATACCATGCCCCAGCCCACTCCCACGCCCTTCACCCGCTGGGATTTTTGGATGCAGTTGCTTTTTGGGGATTAAACAACCCTGAGCGATATGATCCGTTTCCACCCACCATCCGTATTGAAAACACCCGCCTGAACAGTGGCGGGTGTTTGATTTTGCCAGCGGGGCTGCGTCATCGATACTTTTACATTAGATTGGCCGCAGTGCGCCGGTATGCACTTTGATTGCCTTCTGGGAGATTTCGGCGGCTGCCTGCTTGAGGATCATGCTGGTCGTATCGGTGGGGAATTTGGTGGCGACCGGCACATGCAGGTTGTTTGCCAGGGTGAAGTTTTCCATCATGTAGGGTACAGTGATGCGAATTTCAATACCAATCTGCCCTTCTGCTTCCGTCTTCGACATACCCTGCAACCCCACCGCTCGGTTGAGGATGGGATAGATGCGGGTGCGGTCCACACCCTGCGACAGCAGGTAAGCCAGCATGCGTTTGGTCAACTGCACAGAGCTTGTATCGGTGCCCACCACCAGCGCCACCGCCTCCGCCTTCTGGATGAGCGGCATGCTGATGCGCGAGAGTGTGCGCCCGAAATCGATCACCAGGTAGTTGAAGGCCTGGCGCATGCCAGCCACAAGATCGGGGATGCGCTCGGCATGTAAGCGGGAGGCAAGGTCTGGGTTGGGTGCGCCGGGCAGCAGGTGAAAACCCCAGCCGTGTGGCACCATCAGCGTCTTACGGAAGAAATCGCCATTTACCTCTGCCTGGGACATCTGGCTGGCTTCGACCACGCTGAATTTTTCCTCGGCGCCTACAATGGAGGCAATCGATCCCATAGGCAGCACCATGTCGAGCATGCTCACCGTCGATTGGGTCATGCTAAAGGCCAGGCTTTGGGCCACGTTGGCGCACAGCGATGAGGTGCCTACACCACCTTTGGCGCTCAGGAAGACACACAACAGACCCTTGTCATCCTTTTTCTGTTTGTTGGCGCTCTCGAAAAGCAAGCGCGGCACAGATTCGGCTACGCCAAGCGCAGCCATGCCAGATTTGCCGAAGTATTCGTTGTAACCGGCCTTGATGCAACGCTCCATTTCGTCCGGCTCGTTTTGGTTGCTGATGGCGATGATGGGCGTCAGCCCAAAGCGCGGGTCGCGCCTGAAGTGCTGCACAAACTCCACTGGTCCATAGTCTGGCAGGGTGGTATCGCAAATGATGACGCTTGGCAGGTAATCGTTGGAGCGCATGATGCCATCTTTGCCGTTGGGCGAAGTGAACACCTTGTATCCCCGCTTGCGCAATAATTGGGCCAGCAAATTGCGGCTGGCTTCGTCCGAGTCGATGAGCAGGACAACGATATCAGACATGCAATTTCCTTTCTGACAAGGCAATAATTACGTGTGAATAATCTCTCTTAGTCTATACCAAAAAGATGAACGGAGTCAATCAAATTGGGAATCACGTATGCGCTTGCAAGGAATCGGGGGTATTGCGCCGCTAATCGAGCGTGAGCAGGTGTCCGTTTTTCTTCAGCCAATCGCGGTGCGCGCGATAATCGGGCAGCATTGCTTCAACCTGCGACCAGAAAGCGGGCGAATGGTTGTGCACCTGAAGGTGGGCCAGTTCGTGAATGACCACGTAATCGATCACATCGAGCGGGGCCATCACCAGCCGCCAGGTGAAACTGAGCGTGCCCTTGCTGCTGCACGACCCCCAGCGTGTGCGCGCCGAACTGATGCGAATGGATTGAACCCTTAATCCGAACTGTGCGGCATAGATTTTTACCCGCTGTGCCAGCACATCGGCAGCACGGGCGCGGTACCAGCGTTCGAAAACCTGGCGGGCGCGAGGCAAGGCCGCCTGCGCCAACAAAAATGCAGACCCCAGCCGCAAGGCAGGGCGCTGCACATCCGACACTTCGAGCGGGTAAGGCTGCCCCAGGAAGAGGAACCGCTCTCCGGGTACGAACTGCTTGGGCGTGTGCATTTGGCGCGCGAGTTGGGCCTGCTTGCTGGTGATCCAGCTTTGTTTGCTTTCAACAAAGGCGCGTATGGCGCGCTCCGGAAGTCGCAACGGGGCGCGCACCTCCACCTGACCATTGCTGTGTACAATGATGGAAATTGTTTTACGTGCCGAACGCGTGAGGGTATAAGCTGCCATACCTGTAAAACATGCGCCGCCTGCCCGGCATCAGTTGGGAACAGGCGGGCGCGATAAAGTCAGGAGAACCTGGAGGATATGCAAATCACCTGACAAACAGGATGGCTTCATCGGCTGGAATGTCGTTGAGTACCACCCCAATAATGTTGGCGCCAGCCCAGGTGAGTTGATTCACCATCAGGCGGGTTACCTCGGGTGCGGTTTGTCCGGCGCGGATGACCAATATCACGCCATCTGCCTTGGCGGCAATAACCTGGGCATTGGCATCGGTAAGCGGCGGCCCATCCACGATTACCAGGTCGCCCAGCGGCTTGAACTTTTCGAGCAGTTCCTGCATTTTATCGCCATTGAGCAGCCCGAGCAGCTGGTTGCTCTGGCTGCCCGCAGTGATCAGAACCAGCCCGGGGTACGCAGCGGGATGGGTGATGCTTTCTTCAATGCTGGTCATGTCGCGCAGCAGGTTGCTCAATCCGTAGTTGTTTTCGATGCCCCACAGGGTGTGTAAATGGGGCTTGCGCAAGTCGGCATCCACCAGGGCGATATTTTTCCCGCTTTGGATGAACGCCCCGCTCAAGTTGGATGCCACGGTTGTTTTGCCGGAATCGGCATCGACGCTGGTGATGAGCAAGGTGCGGAGCGGTTTACTGGCATGCGCCAGACTGATATTGGATTGTAATGACCTGAACGCATCACTGATGGATGAAAGCGGTTTTTGGACAACAAAAAGGCTCCCGGGCGCCATTTTTTTTATTTCCGGTATGTAGCCAATGGTAGGCAGCCCACACGCAGCCAGAACGTCTTCGGGGGTTTTAATGGAAATGTTCGGAATTTCCAGCAGGTAAACCAGGGCAGCTGATCCAATAAGCCCGATTATGCCGCCAAAGGCAATGTTTTGGAGCGGGCGGGGGCGCACAGGGCGGGTGGAAGGCTCGGCCTCTTCAAGAAGCACCAATCCCGGGGTATTTTGAAGCCGGACGAGGCGCAGGGATTCCATATTGTTCATCAGGCTCAGGTTCATTTGCTGATACATGCTGAGCGTGGATTGCAACTGGGCAATCTTGGGGTCGCGCGTATCAACCCCGGAGGTGGAAGGGCTACCCAGGAAGATGAGGTTGGCGCGAATCTGCTCATATTGGTAGAGCACAGGCTGCAACAGGTCGAGGGTGGCTTTTTTCTCGTTAAGCTCGATGCGATTTTGGGCAGTCAGCGGGGGGTCAAGCCGGGCAATATCCTTTTGCAGGATTGAAATTTCATCACGCAGCGTTGCGATTTGGGCATCCACTTCCTTGATCTGGTCTTCTACGCCTTTTTCGTAAATCTGGTCCAACTGCGCCTGCACCGTTTCAATTTGTTGCTGGATCTGTTCGCTTTGCAATTGCAGGGCTTCTTCAGTGGCGGCATAGCGCCCTGCCTGGAGGGCTTCATTTTGCACTGCCATCACTTGTACCAGCGCATTGGCCACCCGGGCGGCGGTTTCCGGGTCGGTATCTGCTACGGTGATTTGAATAATTTGCGTGTCGAGAATCTGCTCAACCTGGATGGAGCCCAGGTTGTTGGCGTCGTACCGCACACCGGTTTCGACGTACACTTGGTCAAGAATGGGCTTGCTTTTGAATAACTGAATGTAAGTTTGGACAAGCTGCTGGTCGGTGAGGTAGTACATCGTGTCGGTTTCTGTCTCCTGACGGGTGCGGGTGGCAAGCACCTTGGTGGAGGCTGTATAAACCGGTGTTTGAAAGATGCTCAATACCACGCCGCCTACCAATCCGAGCAGGAAACCAATAATAATGAGCCACAACCAGCGCTTGAGAATGATAAATAAACGCTTTAATTCCATAGGAGGGGGTCCTTTAAGAGCCGGGCTTACAGATTTTTCCGGACTGCCTGTACAACGGACAAAACATCTTCTTGTGAAAGGCGCGGATACAGCGGCAATGTTACCTCGCGCTCCACCACTGACTCGGTGACAGGCAAGCTGGTGTGGGTATATTGGTTGTATGCAGAAAAGTGATGAATGGGCGGGTAATGAATACTGGTTTGTATGCCGCTTTCTTTCATGCGGTCCATAAATGCACGCCGGTCTACGCCGGCTGGCAGCAACACAGGCATGATATGAGCTGCCGTAACACCCCGATGAGATTCAAAAGGAGCCAATACCTGGGGCGCAAGCTCTTGCAGGGTTTCACGATACTGTTGTACCAGTTGCCTGCGACGCTCATTGAAGTGATCCAGCTTTTTCAGTTGCTCCAGCCCAAGTGCGGCGCGGATTTCATCAATGCGATAATTATAGCCGAGTTCAACCACATCATAACTCCAGGCATGTCCCCGGTGGCGGTCCCAGGTCAGGCTTGTCATGCCGTGCGAGCGGAACAGGCGCAGTTTTTCATACAAGGCATCGTCGTTGGTAGTGACCATGCCGCCTTCGCCGGTGGTCATATTTTTGTTGGAAAAGAAACTGAAGCAGCCAATATGCCCCCACGTGCCCAGGTGGCGCGAATCGAGCCACGCGCCAGCGGCATGGGCGGCATCTTCGATCACGCTGAGTCCGTGCTTTTCTGCCAGAGAGAGGATTCCCGGCATGTCGCACGCATATCCGCCATAGTGCACCACAATGATGGCGCGGGTACGCCCGGTAATGCAGGATTCGATCGATTCGGGCGATATGTTCAAGTTGCGCTCGCTGACGATATCGGCAAAGACGGGGGTGGCGCCGGTATAGCGCACGGCATTGGCTGTGGCAACAAATGTAAGCGACGGCAAGATCACTTCATCACCGGGTTGAAGCCCCAGGGCAAGGCAAGCCATGTGCAGCCCGTCTGTGCAATTGGATACAGCCAGGGCGTGTTTTGCGCCGGTATACTGCGCAAACGCGGTTTCAAAACCCTGGGTGACACTGCCCATGGTCAGCCATCCGCTTTGCAGCACGGACTGTACAGCCTGCATTTCTTCAGGTCCAAAGGATATATCAGAAAGTGGGATGCGCCAGTTCATCTTGTCATTAATCCATTTCTGGCAAGAACTGGCCGCGCATGTTCTCGAAATCCTGGGCTGCCACTTCGTAATCATCGGGGCGCCCCAGATCTTGCCAATAGCCTTCAAAGTTGTAACCTACCACCTTTTCCCCGGCGGAAATCAAAATGCGCACCAGGTCGGGGAAATCAAGGTATTCGCCGCGTGGTATGTACTGAATAACGCGCGGTTCGAACACATAAATACCCATGCTGACAGAGTAATCATAGGTGGGTTTTTCGATGTAACCGGTGATGCGCGACGTGCCGTCCCATTGAATGACGCCCAGGTCTATTTTTACCTGGCGATGGTGCACAGCAATGGTGGCTGCGGCCTCGTTTTCGCGGTGAAAGTGAATGAGTTCACGCAGGGGCAGGGTTGTGAGGACATCGCCATTGGAAACCAGGAATGTATCATCCAGTCCATCGATCAGCGCAATGGGCCCGGCTGTGCCGAGCGGTTTTTCTTCGTAACTGTAATCGATGTGGGCGCCCCACTGGCTGCCATCTTGGAAAAAGGTGCGCAACAAGGTGGAAAGGTGCCCAACAGTCAGGATGAAGTGATCGACCCCGGCAAATTTCATTTGCCTCAAGATCACTTCGAGGATGGGCATCTCCCCAATGGGCATGAGAGGTTTAGGGAGGATTTTGGTGTAAGGTGCCAGGCGGGTTCCCTTACCGCCGGCCAAGATGACCGCTTTCATTTGTAATCACCTCTGGCTGCTAGACTTCGTAAACCCCAACCCGAAAACGTGCCAGGTTGGCGCGCACCCATGCGATGGTATGATCAATGCCCTCTTCGAGGGTCACCTGCGGTGCCCAGCCCAGGCGATGCCGGGCCAGGGTGTTGTCTGAAAGCAACCGCATCACTTCAGAGTCTGCAGGGCGCAGGCGAGCAGAGTCCAGTTCAATTTTGGCACCGCTCCCGGTTTTGGCAACGATCAACTGCGCCAGGTGGCCAATCGTCACTTCGCGACCGGTACCGAGGTTGATGGTCATGCCTTCAACATTATCAGACAGGGCGGCCTTGATGAAACCTTCCACCGTATCTGTTACATAAGTGAAATCACGGGTTGCATCCTGATTTCCCAGGCGAATGGTATCGTTAGCCAAGGCCTGGGTGATGATGGTGGGAATAACCGCCCTCGCCGACTGACGCGGCCCGAACGTGTTGAATGGGCGTACCGTAACTGCCGGTAAGCTAAAAGAACAGTGAAAACTTTCCACCAGTTTATCAGCGCCAATTTTGCTGGCCGAGTAAGGCGATTGCCCTTGCAATGGGTGCGGTTCATCGATTGGGGCATAGCGGGCAGTGCCGTACACTTCGCTTGTAGAGGTATGCACCAGGCGCGCTATGCCCTGGTTACGGCAGGCCAGCAGCATGTTCATGGTGCCCATTACATTCGTTTCTGCTACTTCGTAAGGATGCTGGTAAGAGTAAGGGATGGCAATGAGCGCACCAAGGTGAAATACGATGTCGCACCCCCTGACAGATTGGCTGACAGCGTGTGGATCGCGCAGGTCGCCAGACGTCACCTCTACCCCGGCACGGGTTTTTTCATCAACGAGCGCCAGCAGCCCCGGGTCGTTGCGCGCATTGTAGCGCACAAAGGCGCGCACCATTGCGCCCAGTTGTACAAGCCGCTCTACCAGATGACTGCCAATAAAACCACCCGCGCCGGTGACGAGCACGCGCTTGCTTTCTAAAGTGTGCATCGGTGTATTCCCAAGGTTTTGAGTTTAATCGAAATTGAGGTTGGTGGCTTTCCGGTGGGTGGGGCGGGTAATTTGCTGGCCAAGCTTGTCGATCAGGTCACTGAGCAATACCAGGCGTACATTTTTCTCGCCGCACACCCTTTCGATGTGGTGATGCACTGCATCATTGGCGTGTGGGATGGCCATGACCACCACATCGATTTCATGTTTTGTGATGACATTTGGCAGGTCGCGCATGCCGCCCAGAACCAAACAACCACTCAGCCGCATGCCCTGCGCACTCAAGTCATCATCGGCAATTTGTCCCGCTATCGAAAAGGCGGGGGCAAAAATGCTGCGTTTAAGCAGCCAGTTGGCGATCTCGCTGCCCTCTCCCGATCCAACAATGAGAACCCGCTCGCTGGAAACCAACGATTTACGGCGGGAACGCATCCACAAGCTGCTGATGCCGGAAAGCAGCCGAAGGCGGTAGCGCAAAATGATGAAGCCTATCGATGAAATGATCCCGATGGTGAAAATCATCTGTGCAGGCAGGTTGGGATAGGGGATCCACTTTTCGTAAACACGCAAATACCCCAGGGCCAGCACGATGATCAGGGTGGCAGTGCTGGTGAGAACCAATCCGAGCGCGTCTTCGACATAGGCCTTGGACCAGTAAATGCGATTGAGTCCGAACACCCCATTGAGTACGTTAAAAAACCAGGTGATCGCAAAAGATAGGAAGGCCAGCTGCCAGAAATCGAACATACCGCCACCGGTAATGCGCCACTCCCAGGCAGTGATGAGCGATGCTGCTAGCGCAGCGAAAAAGTCGAGCACGAACCAGGCTACGTAACGATTGAACAGGCGCGAAACCGGACCAGAAAAGAAGTGCCCGTCAGGGATGCCGCTGGAGGTCCAACGAGGTAACAGCACTACAAATGTCCAGAAAATGATGTCAATATCGGCGCCGAAGGAGCGGTTGCGCACATAGAGCATGTCTAGCCGCATTTTGTCTGGCAAAATGTCCTCGAAGTAATCTTCCATGACGTTTTCGCTGTTCATCAGTGTCTCTTCATCATGATAGAGGACACTGGCCGGGCTGGTAATGCCAGGACGCACCGAGAGGATCTCTTTGCGATTTTCTTCCGGCCATTCTTCAGCGATTTTAATATCTTCTGGGCGCGGGCCAACCAGGCTCATTTCACCGACCAGCACATTCCAAAGTTGGGGCAATTCATTGACCTTGGTGTCACGCAGCCATTGTCCCACCCGCGTGATGCGGTCATCACCTTTGGCGGTGACCCGCGGGCCGGCATAGGACCGCGCAGTTTCGTACATTGTGCGGAATTTGAGGATTTTGAACGGCTTCCCTTTGCATCCCATGCGCGGGCCCCAGTAAAAGACGGGGCCGGGCGAGTCGCGCTTGATGACAATGGCGATCCAGGCAAAGAATGGGAGAAGCAGTATCAGCCCAAGTAAGGCAGCCATGATATCAAACAAGCGCTTGAGTGCATCTTCGATAAAACGGCGGAAAGCCGAGCGCTGGGTGCGTCGAATGCTTTGGACACTGAGGTACAGTGAGGAACGGATCATTGCATCTCCTTCAATAAAAAGCAAAAAAGCTTCCGGTTTTGGGGCAGGTTGCCCCATAATAATCAAAATAAATATAGCCGCGCCAAGGTGTGCTACCCCAGCGGGCATTTCGGCGGTCTGGCAGTCTCCGGTTAGAGACCCGTGACTTTGCGTCCTCTCCTCACGAAGAGTTTGCCTTTTTCGAAGCCCTTGATGTCATTTTGCTGGTATCTGTCCGAAGATGGGTCTTGCCTGGCGCCCACACAAAATTCCCTGCAAGCGCCTGCAGCGTTTCGGAAAAAATCGATAAAATAATTGCGAGCATTTTCTTCGGAAGATACGAATTCACTCCAGAGATTATTCTCAGGTTGCCAACGCATTAAAAATGGGTTTCATCACACATGACGGAATGGATTGCCAATAGTTACAGTTTTCGTTGTTCACGCGCCTTTGCGCGGTTTTAAGATGTTTGATGCCGGTGTGCAAGTTTGTCACCACACCCACCCGGAGTAACCGGTCTTGAAGCAAAAAGCTCGCTTCAACAGGTAAGTGCGATAAGCTATCAATCAGATACTTTATTACCAGGCTTGAGAAGATCGCTGTTGTGTTGGAGTATGGACTGCTTGTTGACCGCCAGGCACTCTGGCCAGGGCTGTGCATCGAGCGATTGCTGCCCGGCGAGATAATAATAGAGCATACCTTTGGCTTTAGAAAACAAGCCCATATTTTGGATGGCTTGTGGCATGCGCTCGGCTACTGCCAGTGTGTGTCGATTGGCAAACGGTTTTATTAAAGGATTATAAACAATTCTTTGCCGAACGGGATAGGACATATATCCCATGTAGAACTTGAAGCTATCCACCGAGGCGGGGGCATCCAATGAGTGCAGCCCGTAATGGATGGAACGCACTCCGGGCCGCTCCAGGGCGTTTTGTGTAACCTTGAAGGTTAGCACGTTATTGACACGGTAATTCAAAAAATCCCTGCTAGATTGTTGATACAGGATGTGATACCAGTCGTCAATTTGTACACTTAGCAGTGAGGCGCCCAGCTTTCCGTTTACGAATGCGCCCCAGGCTTCGAAGCCAGGCAATCCCTGTGCGGCGCGACAACGGCGCTGCCAGCTTTGTTTTGTTACGGCTGCGTTTCGCCCCTGGCGCGCCAGCGTATCTGACAACAGGTTCCAGCCTTCTTCTGCCAGGGTTTCAAAATCTATGGGTGTTACCTCGCAGTGCTGCAATCCCTGGCGCACATGGTTTCGCGCGTTGCTTTTCAGATCGACGAAGTCGTAGGTTGGACGGTTGTAAATGTTGTGGTAACTTACATAGCCTTCCGGGCTGTTGAGCGGCGTGGAATACCGCAAACCCAGTGCCTTATGCGCCCCAAACAGGAGCTTTAACTCACTTTCTTCTGGGCGCACCAACCAGTGGTACGGAAAAGCCTGAAAAACCCGCACAGATTGATTGAACCAATAACTGCTCTCGGTTCTTACAACAAGGTAACCCTGGCGCTTAAGCCATTCGGCAAAAGTTTCTGCGTTCATGGCGCTTAACCCTGTGAAAAATCTTCATCGACAAACCGCAGCGATCCGCCAGAGTCGCCGGTGCTTCCCAGAAAGTTAGCACGATGCTGGTTTAGAACCTTGGGCCACTCTTGCTGCGCCAATGCCAATTTGCCCTGCATATTGAACAGTAACATACCACTTCCTTTGGCTAAATGATAATCTTTTGGAAAAACTTTTCGCAATTGTGTAAGCAGTAAATGACTAAGCGGGTTGGATAACGGCTCGAGCCAGGGGTGGAAGAGAACGCGCTGGCGCACCGGAACAGGCTCATAACCCATCCGAAACTTAAACTCATCCACGCTGCCGGGTGCATCCAAAGACTGCAGGGTGTAAAAAATGGAGCGTATGCCAGGTCTTTGCAGTACAGCCCGGGTTACTTCATAGGTCAGCGCATGGTTGATGCGGTATTTCAAAAAGTCGCGATGTGACTGCTGGGAAAGGAATTCGCAACAATCGCCGATCTGCACAAGCAGAAGGGATGCCACCAACCGGCCGTCATAAGTTGCCCCCCAGGCTTCGAAGCCCGGAATTTCAGCCGCCAGTATACACCGTCGATGCCAGGCTTGTTCGGTATGGCTGCTGCGCCGCCTTTGTCGGTCCTCAGTATCTTTTTCTAAAAACCACCCTTCTTTGGCCAGGCGCTCAAAGGTGATTGGTTTAATAACACAGTGTTTCAAGCCAACCTGAATATTATGCCGGGTGCGCTTATCCAGGTCAACTACCGAATAAGAAGAATTCTCAAGGATCACGTGGTAACTGATACATCCCTGTGACGCATCAATGGGGGTGGAATAGCGCAGAGCAACCACGCGCTTCGATTGTATCAGGTGTTCCAATTCAGCTTCTTCGGGGCGAATAACCCAGTGATAGGGAAAAGCCTGCAGCACATGCGACTCTGTGTTATACCAATAGCTGCTTTCAGTGCGCACCACGGCATATCCCTGGCAGCGCATCCATTCGGCAAAATTTTCCGGGTTCATGCCATCTGCATCCTTTATAGTTGCCTGAGCACCCAGTTGCGATATTGTTCACTCTTGGGGGATTTCGCAAGATCAATCAGCCTGCCAAGTACGGAGCTACTTGCCATGGATATTCGAAATATGTGAGCATCTTGGCAGCCAAATTTTTCCTTATATTGCTCGGCATACCCTCCAAAATGCAACGTGTGGACTCCCTGGCGTTTAAGCATCTTAACGGTTTCCCAAGTCAGGAACTCGTTGGGGCGGAGGCACTGGTACTCATGCCAGCTGGCAGCGCCCCAAAAGACAGATGTGCTGTTTTGTACGAGAAATAGCCCTGTGGCAATACTTGGACCTTTAGTTAAGCGGACGCGCACCAACCACAGGCTGCCCGTTGGCAACATGGCGCGAATCATAAGTTTTACATTCTCAAGTCCAAATGCCGGGGCAAGCGCATGGCGGCGCATGACATCGCAATATTGGGCATAGTACTCGTCTGCAAATCCCGGGTCCTCAACCATTTCAACGACCAACCCATTTTTTTCTGCCTTGCGGATGTTTGTTCTGCAGGCATGTTTCATATTGCGGAAGAGAGCATCTTCACTGGGGGTCAGGTCGAGCATGAACCACATCAGCGGCTCCACCCGATAGTGCAGACCTTCCATGTCATCCGAGCGGATATTGGGATCTATGATCTCAAGGTAATGACAGTGCAATTGGTGAAAAGCAAAATCGGGTAATGCATCCAGAACCGCCCGGCGTGAAATTTCTGGACTGAGATTAAAACCCATAAAGTAAGTGGTCCAGCCGCGAAAAGGGCTTCCTAATATGCGCACCCCAAACTTTTCGGCGATCAACCCAAAAAAATAGCCGCACAGATGCCCATCGTCGAGCACAGCGGCAACAACAGGCTCCAGCGGCTGTTTTTGAGACAAGAACCGCAGCCAGGCTGGCATTTGAAAAATGTTGGATTGTCCAAACTGCGCCGTCATCGCCCAATCCAATTGTGAAAACTTGATGTGTTCGAACTTAATCATGCTTGTTTCCCCTTATTCTATGGCTTGAGAAAAAAGTGCACACTGGCATACATGGTAATAACACCAGAAGTAATTGCTGTTACTTGCCCGATTTTTTGATGGTGATAACAGTCTCGAGTAGTTGCTCGATCGCCCTGGCGCCAGCCTGTGGAGAGTGAACGTTCTCGGCCCACATGCGCCCGTTTCGTCCCAGTGTCTCTCGTACGGCAGGTGCATCGCGTAATTGCAAAACAGCCTGCGCGAGGTCGCGCGGGGATTCCGGGTGAATGCAAATCCCTGCCTTGGCGCGCGTGATGAGATTCCAGGTTTCACTGTCTTCATCCACGCTGGCAATCACCGGGCGGCCGCTGGCCAAAATAGAATAAGTTTTGGATGGCAAGGAACCATGGCCCACCCCGTGCCGCAAAGGGACCAGGGAAATATCGGCGCTTGCCAGGACGTCAGGCAGGCGTTCACGTGGCTGGAAGGGGATCAGACGCACATTGCGCAATTGACGGCGTGCAATTTCTGCAGCCAGCTTTTCGCGATTGGCGCCATCTCCCACAAAAACAAAGAGGAGGTCGGTGTGGACTGCCAACATTTCAGCGGCATCCAGAACATTCTCCAACCCCTGTGAAAGCCCGATATTTCCCGCATACATAACCACGCATTTGCCGTCCAGCCCAAATTCCTGAGAGAATGCATTACTTCGGGGCAGCGGGCGCACCAAGTCGGTGTCCACCCAGTCGTACACCATGGACATCTTCTCATCTGCGACGCCCAATTCGCGCAGGTTGGGGCGAAAAGATTCGGAGATGATTCTGACCAGGGTGGCACTACGCAGGCAGACTTTCTCCACGGCTGCCACTGCTGCGATGACTGGCTTGTGACGGAAGATGCCCAACTTGACGCCTACATGTGGGTACACGTCATAAACGGCATAAATGGCAGGCTTGCGGGGTAACGCCACCAGCGCGGTAAAAGCGAGCCAGACTGTAATCCCCGCGCCGCCGGCATACACAACATCATACGGTTTGCCAAGCATGCTGACAATGACCCCTACCTGATAGACCAGGAATTGCAAAAAACGGTACGCCAGTTTGGAACGGTCCAGTGAGGGCAGCCCCACGCGAATAACTTCCACGCCCTTTTCGGTGGATTTCCATAAAAACCGCCCACGATAGGCGGGAGGAACCTGCCCGCTGGGATAGTGTGGCACCATGGTCGCCATGGTTACCTGATGCCCCAGCCTGACCAGGTTTTCACAAAGCATGGTGTAGATGGGTGCACTGGGCCCCAGGTCTGGTTCATAGTGCCCGCCGAAGATAACAATCCGCATCCTGAATTCTCCCGGGCGATAACAATGATTTCAGTCGTTAGATAACAAGCGCCAGCCAGTTTGCCAGCCTAAGGGTGGAGGATAGGGTATCTGTATAACCCGACATGCATGGCATAGGTTGTTCCACGGTGCAGTTCCAACGCTTGCTCAAACACGAATCCAAACCTGCGGTAAAAATGGATCGCTGGCAAGTTGCTCTGCTCGACAAAAAGGAATACCGAGTCGTACCCCCGGGTGCGGGCGTCCTCAACAAGGCGTGAAACCAGTTGATCGGCAATTCCCATCCCGCGATACGCAGGTAAAACCACAATCGGCCGCAACTCATATCCAGTATACACGCGTTCACCTTTTCTTGAGCGAAATAAACGCCCAAGACGATCAACCATGTAGCCTGGATCTGCCATGATATGCCTGAGCGCGTTGACCATGAGCATCATCCAATGCTCCGCAAGTCCGCGTTTAACCGCGGTGCGATTCCATACGCCGCACACATACCCGGCAAATTGCCCATCCACCCAGGCTGCAAACCCAACTGCCCCGTGGTGGGTTGCAATCGATTCGTATTGCAGTTTGAGCATTGCCAAACCTCCGGCAGTATGGATTGCGGAGGTCAGGTTTTCAAGATGCGCTTTAGCGGCCAGTTCGGCATCTTGTGGGCGCAACGGATGGATTTCGATCATGGTTTCTTTCTCCGCAAGGCGGCAGTATGGCAACTGAACAAGTAGAAAACTCCTTGCCACGCTTTTGGTAAGCGCAGCACAAGCTTATATAACCGCAAAGCCACGCTTAAAACCGTGAGCGTTTGTTCGCCATAAGCGAAAAATTGTGTTGCGCACAACCCGGCTGCTCAAATAGTGCCAGGATTGTGCGCAGGCGCAGCGATTATTTCACCTCGCGGACTAATAAAAACACCCTGCCCTACCAGGCAGGTGTGCATTCATTGCGGGTCATTTGGGGCGGGCGTCGCGCGCAGATCGCACAGCGCTCTATGGATGAGGTTAAGATTTTTGTATGTATTGAAGGTAGTTTACCACGCAACATCACGTCGCATAAGATGGGGAATCGTGCGCGGTCAAAAAGCCATCTCACAGGAAACTGGAAATATCATCTACCGAAATGATGCATGGAAACTCCTTTTTGTTTGCTGTATACTATTTTTGTAGTTTCAACCGGATGTAGCCTGGTGTTTTTGGCATTCGCCCTGTCCACCCATTATCGTGATGCCGATGGGATGCGGCCAGCACCAGAAAACACTATTTGCAGGTAAATTGTTAGGAGACCTCTATGCAAGCTGCCAAAGAATGGATTGACGCCATTAGCACCCGCCTGGAGCGTTCTGGCCCCGAAGGCGCGCGCGCCATGGACTACATCCGCAAACGGCGGATTAAGATTGGGTTCAAGAAGCAAAGCACCAGCACCGCCGCCATGTGGGATATTGACGGTAACATCTACCTGAACCCCAGATATTACAACGATAAAGACACCAGCGACCCGTACATGATCAGCCTGGTGGCCCACGAAGCCTGGCACCTGCGTCAGGGAATCGTTGTGGCGCTTTCGGTTTATGGCGAGCTGGAGGCCTGGCAGTTGGGGTTCCGCATCTACCTGGCGCTTTCCGGGCGGCCGCTGCACCCGGCTGTGCAGGAATTGATGACCCTGCCCCTCAGTTACGATCGCGCGGTGCTGCGCCGCGCCGCCGAACTGATGCAGGCCTATGCTGGCAAGGGTTATCGCATCGACCTGCTGCCCACGTACCCGCTGCACAAAGAGATTGCCTGGTTTTTCACGCGCAAAGAACCAGCCATGCCCGGTTAAAACCAACCGCCTTTGGGACGTGCACAACCACGGAAACAAAAACACGCCAGGGGCATTGCCCTGGCGTGTGGTTTATCGTTTACCCTATCCCCAATATCTTGCTCACCACCGCCAGCAGAATGCCCCCCGCCATCACGCTGCCCAGCTGCCCGGCCGTGTTCGCACCCATGGCGTGCATGAGGATGAAGTTGTCGTAGTCTTCTTTCTGGGCCATTTTGGCCACCAGCCGCCCGGCCATGGGAAAGGCCGAAATACCCGCCGCGCCAATGAGCGGGTTGATCTTGCCGCCGCTCACTACCGACATCAGCTTGCCGAACAACAGCCCGGCCACGGTGTCGAGCACAAAGGCCAGCAGCCCCAACGCCAGGATCATGAGCGTTTGCGGGCGCAGGAAGGCCTCGGCCTGCATGGTGGCGCCAATGGTCAGCCCCAGGAACAGGGTGGCAATGTTGATGATCTCGTTCTGCGCGGCCTTGCTCAACCGGTCCACCACGCCGCTGACCTTGAGCAGATTCCCGAGCATCAGCATCGAAATGAGCGGCGTAGCCTCGGGCACCAGCAGTCCCACCACCAGCGTGATGACGATGGGGAAAGCCACCAGCGTGCGCTGCGAAATGGGTCGTGGCGCGTAATCCATGCGGATGCGGCGCTCTTTTTTGGTGGTCAGCAGTTTCATCAGCGGCGGCTGGATGATGGGCACCAGGCTCATGTACGAGTAGGCCGCCACGGCAATGGGTGCCAGCAACTCGGGCGCGAGTTTGGTGGCCACGAAAATGGAGGTGGGCCCGTCTATCGCGCCAATCGCACCGATGGAGGCCGCCTCGTTGAGCGGGAAACCCAGCAGGATGGCCAGCACCAGCGTACCGAAAATGCCAAATTGCCCGGCTGCGCCCAGCAGCACCATGCGCGGCTGCGCCAGCAGCGGTCTGAAATCGATCATTGCGCCCACGCCCACAAAAATGAGCAGCGGGAACAACTCGGTCTTAATGCCTGCGTTATACAACACGCCCATCATGCCTTCACTGGCGGCCGTCATACCCGCCAACGGGATGTTTGCCAGCAGGCAGCCAAACCCGATTGGCAGCAGCAGCACCGGCTCGAACTCGTAGCGCACTGCCAAAAAGATGAGCACCAGCCCGGCTGCGATCATAACCGCGTTGCCGGGGGTGAAGTTGGCCAGCCCCTTCAACAGCTCGGGGAGCAGCGCGCCTAGATCCATGCGGCTTCTCCGGCAGAAGCAAAGGTGAGCAGCGCTTGTTTGTGCGCCACGGTCTGCCCCTCGCTCACCAGCACTTCGGCGATCACCCCGGGGCGCGTGGAGCGGATGCTGTTCTTCATTTTCATTGCCTCGATGACCAGCAGCACCTGCCCGGTTTCGATCGGGTCGCCGGGTTTGGCAAAGATGGAGATGACGGTGCCCGGCAGCGGCGCGGTGAGGGTATCGCCTGCCAGGCTGGAGACGCTGGCGGCAGTCGGGAGGGCGGCCGGGGCTGCGGGCGTTGCCTTCATCGGGGCGGGCGCCGCCCGGGCCGGGGCGCCGTTCCCGGGCGTCACCTCGAACCGGTCGCCATCCACCACAGCCACGATGGGGCGCGCGTGGAGGTCTTCGATCTGCACGTCAAAGGTCTGGTCGCCAATTTTTACGGTTACGATCATCGTCGTGTTTTTCCTTTTTGGGACATCTGGCGGGTGCGCATGCCCAGCTGCCAGGCGCTGACGATGGCGGTGGGTGGTGTGGGCAGCGGGTGCGCCGTGGAAAGCGATTGTTCGGCCAGCGCCACGGCTACGGCCGCGGCCGCGGCCCGGGCTTTGAAGTTGCTGCTGGTAATGGGAGCCGGTTGCGGGGCGTCTGCTTCCGCTTGGGGCGCGGGGGCTTCCTTTTCGCGAGTGAGGGCGGTCAGGGCGGCCATCACGCCCCACAGCAGGATGATCAATCCAAAAACGATGCCCATGCCCAGCAGGGTGATCTGGAGCGACAGCAGGATGTTCTCGGTCATTTTGTCTGCCTCGCTATACCGGGATGTTGCCGTGTTTGCGCGGCGGCGCAGGCGAGTATTTATCGCGCAGGGCCGAGAGGGCCGCAATCAGTTTGGGGCGCGTCTCTTTGGGTTCGATGATCTCATCGATGTAGCCGGTGCTGGCGGCGTAATAGGGGTTGTTGAATTTTTCGCGGTAGTCGTTGGCCAGTTTTTTGCGTTCGGCGGCCGGGTCTGGGGCGGTCTCGATTTGTTTTTTGAACAGGATGTTGGCCGCGCCCTCGGCGCCCAGCACGGCGATTTCGGCGCTGGGCCAGGCGTAGGTCACGTCGGTGCCCAGGTATTTGCTGCTCATCACCACGTACGCGCCGCCGTAGGCTTTGCGGGTGATGATGCACACCTTGGGCACGGTGGCTTCGGAATAGGCGTAGAGCAGTTTGGCCCCGTGGCGGATGATGCCGCCGTGCTCCTGGGCAATGCCGGGCAGGAAGCCGGGCGAATCGACGAAGGTGATGAGCGGGATGTTGAAGCAGTCGCAGAAGCGCACGAAACGACTCATTTTGTCGCTGGCGTCGATGTCGATCACGCCGGCCATCACGGCCGGTTCCTGCCCCACGATGCCCACGCTGTGCCCGCCAATGCGCGCCAGCCCTACAATGGCGTTGCGCGCCCAGGCTGGCTGCAACTCAAGGAACGAGCCCTGGTCCACCACGGCTTCGATGACCTGGTGCAGGATGTACGGTTCGCCGGGGTCGAGCGGCACGATGCTGTTGAGGTGCTCGTCCATGCGGGCCGGGCTGTCGGCGGGCGGGGCGAAGGGCGGGTTTTCGACGTTGTTGGAGGGCAGGTACGAGAGGTAGCGCCGCGCGGTGGACAGGGCTTCCTGCTCGCTTTTGACCGCCAGGTGCGCCACGCCGCTGACCGACATGTGCACATCCGCGCCGCCCAGCGATTCGGGGTCGATCACTTCGCCGGTGACGGCCTTGATGACCTCCGGCCCGGTCAGAAACATAAAGGACTGCTTTTCGACCATGATGACCAGGTCGGTGAGCGCGGGGGAGTAGGCCGCGCCGCCCGCGCATGGCCCGAGCATGACGCTGATCTGCGGGATGACGCCCGAATATTGCGCGTTGCGCCGGAAGATTTCGGCGTAGCCGCCCATCGAGCGCACGCCTTCCTGGATGCGCGCCCCGCCCGAGTCGATCAGGCTGATGAAGGGCGTGCCGTTGCGCACGGCCAGGTCCATGATGCGGCAGATCTTGCGGCTTTGCATTTCGCTCAGCGTGCCGCCGTAGATGGTGAAATCCTGCGAGTACAGGTATACCGTGCGCCCGTCGATCTGCCCGTAGCCGGTGATGACGCCGTCACCCAGGAATTTGTCCTTGAGCAGGTTCATTTCGTCGCCCTGGTGGGTGATGAACGGTTCCAGTTCGTTGAAGGTGCCGGGGTCGAGCAGATGCTCGATGCGTTCTCGGGCGGTCAGTTTGCCGCGCGCTTTTTGTTTGGCAATGCGTTCGGCGCCGCCGCCTTCCAGCGCTTTGGCGCGCATGCGGCGGAGTTCCAAAATTCTGGGGTCTTCTGCTGGCATGGGGATTCCTTTTGGACGGACGATAAGATTGTGAATTTGGTCACAAATCGAGTATATCACGCCCGCGAGACTTGAATAGTGATGGCCGTCATGGGTGCGGGTGTGTCATTTGCCACATCTCGCCGGATGCGCGCCTGGCGAAACGGGCGGCTTATCGGTCACATGTCTGCCAGGGTTTATACGCGCTCTTCGACGACGAATGCAGACAGGCTTGGTATAATTCCCGCCTACCTTATAGGTAACGCGAGGCATACGATGAAATACCATATTTGGACCGAAGGCTGCCAGATGAACGTCGCCGACTCACAACGCGTGGGCTCGGCGCTTGAGCATTTGGGCTACGCCAGCACAAAGAACGCCGCCGAGGCCGACGTCATCATCCTCAACACCTGCGTCGTGCGCCAGTCGGCAGAAGACAAAGCCTACGGGCGGCTCAGCTCGCTGCGCCCGCTCAAAAAACAGAACCCCAACCTCATTATCAACCTGATGGGCTGCCTGGTGGGCGTGCGCGGGCACGAAAGGCTCAAAGCCCGCTTCCCGCATGTGGATGTCTTCTCCCCGCCTTCCGACCCGGGCCCCCTCATTGCGCACCTCACCCAGGGCGAAATCCGCTCCCTGGAGGATGCCGAAACCACCCGCCGCTTTCTCACCATGGATGAAGACTTCATCCTGCCCCTGGCCGAGCGCGGCAACCTGGTGGCTGCGCATGTCCCGGTCGTGTACGGCTGCTCGCACGCCTGCACCTTCTGCATCATCCCCTACAAGCGCGGGGTCGAACGCTCGCGCCCGGTAGGCGACATCGTCGGCGAGGTGCGCGCGCTGGCCGCCCAGGGTGTAAAGGAAGTGACCCTGCTCGGGCAGATTGTGGACCGTTATGGCAAAGACATCCCCGATGGCCCCAACCTGGCCGGGTTGTTGCGTCTTGTTCATGAGGTCGATGGCATCGAGCGCATCCGCTTCCTCACCTCGCACCCCAACTACTTCGGCGAAGAGCTAATGGAAACCATCGCCGCGCTGCCCAGGGTCATGCCGCATATCGAGCTGCCCATCCAGGCGGGCGACGACACCGTGCTGCAAAACATGAAACGCGGCTACACCCAGCAGCAGTTCCGCGACATTGTGGCAAAGATCCGCAGCATCATCCCCAATTCATCCATCGCCACCGATATCATCGTCGGCTTCCCCGGCGAGACCGCGGACCAGTTCATGCAGACCTACCAGGTGCTGGCAGACCTGCGGCTGGATGTGGCCCACCTGGCGCGCTACTCGGTGCGCGAGGGCACGGTGGCCACCCGCCGCATGGTGGACGATGTGACCGAAGAAGAGAAGATGCGCCGCTTCCGCATGCTGGAAGAACTGCAGGAGCAGGTGGTGGGCAAGATCAACGCCTGTTACCTCGGTGAGTCGGTGGATGTGCTTTTCGAGGAAAAGGTGAAAGGCCGCTGGAAAGGCCGCACCCCCACCAACAAGCTGGTCTTTGTAGAGAGCGAAGACAACCTGCGCGGCCGCATCGAAAAAGTGACGGTCACCTGGACCGGCCCGTGGAGCATGCAGGCCCGCCTCATGCGCCAGCCCGCGCCCATCTCTCTGTAAAGGGACACGCAATTCGTGACAAAAAATTCCCTCATAGCGAGGGAATTTTTTGTCACGAAAAACCATGGAAATTACTTGGGAAGACTGCTATTAACCGTGCTGAACATATTGCCGATGACCGGACCCAAGATAGCAAGCACAGCGATGATAACAACAGCAACAAGAACAAGTATGAGAGCGTACTCCACCAGACCTTGCCCGCGTTCACGGATAGACGATAACATAACCTTCACCTCCTTTCCCTGAAAGGATGGGGTTGAATGATTGATTTTACTACCGTACACCACCGTCTAGTAATTGTATCAGGGATTGGCGACAAAATTACATTGCGCGCGCAATGGGCAACCCGGGCAATTGGGTTTGCGGGCGTTGCACACCTCGCGTCCCAGGCGGATGATGTTGAGATGGGCAGCGTAGTAGGTTTCGGGCGGCAGCAGTGACTCGAAGTAAGGGTGGGCGTCTTCCACGCTCATTTTTTCCGGGCGCAGGCCCAGGCGGCCGGTCACGCGGTAAACGTGGGTATCCACCGGGAAGGCCGGGCGCCCCAGCGAAAAGCACAGCACAATGGCGGCCGTCTTGGGACCCACACCCTTGAACTTGGTCAGCCAGGCGCGCGCTTCTTCGATGGGCAGATCGTTGAGGAAGGTAAGCTCCAGGCTGCCGCGCTCGGTGGTGATCTCGCACAGCACCTGCTGGATGCGCGGACCTTTCTGGTTGGACAGACCGGCCGGGCGGATGCAGTCCATCACATCGTCCACCGGGGCGTCGCGTACGGACTCCCAGGTCTTGAAGCGGGCCACCAGCGCGTCGAAGGCTTTGTCGCGGTTGATGTCGTTGGTATTCTGCGAGAGAATGGTCGAGACCAGTTCATCCACTGGCGGCAAGGGGTTGCGCCAGACCGGTTTGCCGTAAAATGCGAGCAGGGTGTGGTGGATTTTAAGGGCGCGTTCAGCCAGATCCATGCGTCACCGCGGCACCTTGAAATGTAAAGTTGGGGCGACTTTCGCCGACCTCCAGCTTGCGGAAGTTGCGCAGGGTTTTGTGCGGGCCAAAGGCGGCTATTTGCGCCAGTTCTTCCCCAGAAAGTGCGCCCAGCAGGCGCAGGATTTCGAGCGCTGCGCCGTGGCGGGCCCGCCCGGATGGGTCGCCATCGCTTATTTTGAGGGCGATGCCGATGCCGGGTGAGTCTGGCCCGAGCGCGCCGGGCAGCAGCCCGATGCCCTGGTAGCCCTCTGCGCCGCCTTTAGCGACAATCTGCCCGGCGCCCACTTCCATCAGTGTGGTGTCGAAACGCTCCGGGCCGCCCACCATGCCCGGATGCGTGGTCATGGCGGCCGTGATGCGCCGGCAGGCGGCGGCGCGTTCGGCGGGCAGGCCGTGCGGATCGCACAGGCGGGCGTAGCCCAGGGCTGCGTTGTAGAGCGGAATGGCAAAGTTGGGCGCGGAGCAGCCATCGATGCCGAGCTCCACTTTTTCGGGGGCGATGTCGCACGTTTTTGCGAAGGCGTCCAAAATATTGCGCTGGATGGGGTGGTCAAAGGCAATGTAATTTTCGGTCGGCAGCCCGCGCATTTTGGCATGCGCCAGCATGCCGGTGTGCTTGCCAGAGCAGTTATGGCGGTAGGGGGTGGGCAGTTCGCCACGCATTTTCATGGCATCGGCGGTGGGTTCGTGGTAGGGGTAGTGAAAGCCGCACATCAGGTCTTCGATGGTGACGCCAGCTTTGGATTGCATGGCTTTCACAGTTTCGACGTGTTCCTCGGTGCCGGAGTGTGAGGCGCACATGAGAGCGAGTTCTTTGGGGCTGAAGCCAAAGTGACTGTCGCCGCCGCGCTCGATGAACGGCAGCGCCTGGAACGGTTTGGCCGTGGAGCGCAGGTAGGTGACCAGGTTTGGGTCGCCATGCGCGGCCAGCAGTTTGCCGTGCGCATCCACCACGGCAAAAGCGCCATAGTGCTGCGATTCGACGATGCGGCCGCGTGTCAGCTCGAACAGGGGTTCGCAGGCAAGGGTCACGTTTATTCCTCTTCTTCTTTGCCGCCGGCAAGGTAATGGCGTTTGTAGTAGTGGGTCAGCCCGTAGCGTAGGCGTTGGGTGTAATGGGCCAGCCGCCCGGGCGGAGACTTGAACGCCCCGGCCAGTTTTTGGGCGTAGGCATCCACGGCTTCGAGCGGGGCTTTTTGGGCCGCCAGCTTTTGCATTTCTTCGTGTACTTGTGACACCAGTTCGTATTGCGCGCGGATTGCTGTCTCTGCTACCACGCCGCCACGCCCGCTGACCACGGTATATTCTTTGTAGGAGGCGCTCATCAGCATTTCGAGTGATTCTTTCCATTGCGCCAGGTCTGCGGAGGCGAAGAAGGGCGGCTGCGATTTCGATACCAGGTCGCCCACGAAGATGATTTCGTGACTCGGCAGAACGATCCAAATGGCGCCGGAGGCTGGCCCGGGGTGGTGTTCCATGACCACGCGCACCTCGCTCCATTCGAGAGCCAGCTGTCGGGTGAAAGTGAGCTCTGGCGGCGCCCAGCGAATGCTGCCCAGCCCGGACACCTGTTCCCAGTCTGCGCCTGTTTCATCGCCCTGGGTTTTGAAGGTGTTGGGGCGGCTGCGGAAGATGGCGGCTGTGCGCTCGTGGGCGATTACCGCGCAGTCCATGGCGCGCGCGCCCAGGGTGCGGTCTGGGTGGGCATCCAGGTTGACGAGCATGCGCTCGACGCCGCCACCCAGGTTGAGCAGGGTGGCGCGCCAGGTGCGGCTGTCTTCGGGCGAAGGCGGGGCATCAATCTGTATGAGTCCGTGCGGCAGGTTGATGGCGCCCAGGGTGACGCCGGGGTAAATATCTTCCATATAAACATTGGGGGCAAGTTCTTGCATGGTTTCTCCGATTAATGTTGGAATAATGACGGTTCAACTTGTGTGGATGGGCAGGGTGAAGATGAAGGTTGCGCCTTGCCCAGGCTCGCTTTCCACCCAGATGCGCCCGCCGTGGTTTTCAACAGCCAGGCGGCAAAACGCCAGCCCCAACCCCAACCCCGAGGGGCTGTTTTCTGACTGGAGACGCGCAAATTTTTCGAAGATGCGCTCACGGTCGATCTGCGGGATGCCCAGCCCGCTGTCTTTCACCCATACCTTCGCAAAGCCGCCTTCGCGCCGGGCCCCGGCTTCGATCTTCCCTTTGGAAGGCGTGTACTTGACGGCATTGTCCATCAGGTTGATGACCACGCGCCGGATCATGTCTACATCCATATCGATGTCTGGCAGGGCTGTATCGAAGCGGATCTCGATGGTTTGCTTGCGCCCTTCCATCCCGGGCCGAATGGACTGGATGCCGTCTTCGAAGATGGACTTGAGTGGAAACGACCGCCGGTTGACCAGTGGCTGCCCGGCTTCGAGACGGTTGATGTCTAGCAGCGAACTGACCAGTCGCTGGATGCGTTCGATGGAGTGGCGGGCAATCTCCAGTATGGCGCGCACGGTGTCGTTCTCATGTTCGGTCAGGGTGGCGGTCAGAATATCGAGGCTGGAGACGATATTGGAGAGCGGCGAGCGCAGGTCGTGGTAGATCATCGACATCAAGTCGTTGCGCAGCGAGTCGAGTTCGTGGCGGGAGGTGATGTCGCGGAAGATCCACTGCAGCGACTGGGTTTCCTCGAGATCCAGGCGGCGCACATACACCTCTACTGGAATGCTTTTGCCATGCCTCGACTGCAGGCTGGATTCGTAGACGATTGCAGCATCCACGCCGACATGTGCGTAGTCGCTGCCAAGTTTGTCGCTGTCGGCGGTGTGCATGCTGGTCACTGCCTGGCTGCGCAAGGTTTCGGCATCGCAGCCGCACATCTGGATGGCCCGGCGGTTGACTTCGGTGATGCGGCCGCCCAGGTCGGTGATGATGATGGGGTCGATGCTGTCCTGGAAGAGTTCGTGGTAGCGGCGTTGGGCCGACTGGCTTTCAGCGTACAGGCGCGCATTGAGCACGGCCACCCCGGCCTGGTCGGCGATGGATTGCATGAGGGCCAGGTCATCTTCGGTATATGCGTTGGGGGTGGGATGCACCAGGGTGAGCACTCCCACCAATTTTTTGCGCACCAGCAAGGGCACGCAAATGGACGATTTTGCCCCGGTACGGTCTTCGTCATCGTCTTCGCGGTGCAGCCAGCGGTCATCGTTGCTGGTGTTGGGCACAAAGGCCGGCTCATGGTTGCGGATAACCCACCCGGCCAATCCGCGCTCGATGGTGTCGCGCAGCTGACGGGTGGTATGTTCGTGAACCTGTATGCCATATACAATGGCGGCATCCACCGGGCGGGCGTTGTCGTCCAGCACCACAATGCTGGCGCGCTCGCCGCCCACGTTGTGGAGCGCGGCAAACAGCAGGCGGGTGAGCACCGTGCGCAGTTCGATGGCATCGGCCACTTCGCGGCTGATGCGGTAGAGCATTTCGATAATGGCTTGCTGGTCTTTTTTCATGGGGCCCCTACAGGTATTTCAAACCGCTGCCGGTGTTGAACAGCACAATGCGCTCTGCGGCGCCCAGCCAGCCTTGCGCGCGCAGGCGTTTGAGCGCAGCCAGTGTGGCCGCGCCTTCGGGGGCGGCAAAGATTCCTTCTGCCCGGGCAATTTCACCCTGGCAGTCGGCAATTTCAGCGTCGCTCACATCCAGGGCGGTGCCGCCGCTGGCGCGAATGGCGCGCAGGATGAGCCGGTCGGCAAAAGCGCCCGGCACGCGCAGCCCTGAGGCCATGGTCTGCGCCCCATCCCAAAAGCGGGCGCGTGGGGCGTCTTCGCGGAAGGCGCGCACGATGGGCGCGCAGCCGGATGCCTGCACACTGACCATGCGCGGGCGGGCGGGTCCGATCAGCCCCATTTGCTCCAGTTCATCGAAGGCTTTCCACATGCCCACCAGCCCGGTGCCGCCGCCAGTGGGGTAGATGATGACATCCGGCAGACTCCAGCCGAAGGCTTCGGCCAGTTCGAGCCCCATGGTCTTTTTGCCCTCGCAGCGATAGGATTCTTTGAAGGTGCTCACATCGCACCAGCCATGCTCGGCGGCCCGGGCTTGGGCCAGTTTGGCGGCATCGCTGATCAGCCCATTGACCAGGACCAGGTCTGCGCCCAGGATTTGCACCTCAGCCTGGTTGGGTCGCGGCGCATCCTGTGGCATGAAGACATGCGCCCGGGCGCGCGCCCGGGCTGCATAGGCTGCCAGCGCGCCGCCCGCATTCCCGGCTGTGGGAATGACAAACTCGCGCGCGCCAAGTTCCAGGGCGCGTGCAACGGCCATCACCAGCCCGCGCGCCTTGAATGATCCGGTCGGGTTGGTGGATTCATCTTTTATGTAGAGATGGGGGAGTTCAAGTTGTGCTGCGAGCGCCTCGGCGTGCAGCAGGGGGGTATCGCCTTCGCCAAGTGTGATGCGGTTTGCAGGCTGGCGCACGGGCAGTATCTCGGCCCAGCGCCAGATCCCGCGTGGGCGGGCAGCCAGCGCGGCGGGGGTGAGCGTCTGGCGGGCCGCAGAGAGGTCGTAGCGGGCCAGCAGTGGCGAGGCGCACACCTGGCAAAAAGATTGCAGACGGTCTGCATCGACGCGTTGACTGCATTCAGGGCATTCAAGATGGGTGAGTGTGCTGTGGGGGTACTTCATTAAAGAAAAGTATAGCATATATGCCGGGAAGCCCCCCGAAACGAACTTATTCTTGTTGTTGTGTGCGAAAAATAGGACAGCTGTCTTGTCTCAACGCGCCGCGCCAGGGGTCAACCCCTGGCGCGGCGCGTGGTTTGGCTCGGGTGGGTTCAGCGAGCCGGGTTTACATCGATGATGTTGCCCAGCCAGCTTACGGACAATTCCCACCGGCTGCCGGGGGTAAACCGCTGGAAGTCGCTGATATCGCCTGGGGTGTAGGTGCGGGGACCATCGTTTGTGGTGAATGTGACCTGCATGGTGATGGATGGATTGCCTTCGCGTTGTCCGTTGCCCAACGACGGGCGCGGGTAAACCGGGGAGGTGTCGTAGCCTTCCAGTTTATCTTCCCGAATGGTGCGCCACTCGCGGATATCGTAAGAACAATAGGTATCGGTTTCGGTGCGGCAGTCTTCCACCACTTCGGCGTAGCCATTGCCCAGGTCTACGGTGCGCTCGGTGCATACTTCCTGACTCTCGGTGCGGCAATCCACGTTGTATGCGTCTGAGGGCGGGCTGCCGCGCTGGTTGGTATAGCTGACTTCGCGCTCTTCCTGCACCGGCACGCTGGTTTGCCAGTACGCGCGCTCGACGCTGGCTGTAACTGTATCGCGCGGCATGTTGGCCAGCGCAAAAAATACACCGCAGCAGCAACACAGCAGGAAGACGATGAGCGCGGCAATGAGGATGTTGCGCCTGGAGAGGGGTTTCGCAGGTGGAGGGGGTTGGGCCCCGGCTTGTGGCGCAGCGACCGCAGCTGCCTGGGGTGCGGGTGGCGGTGCTGGTGGCGCGGCTTGCGCTCGTTGCAAGGGCGCGCCGCACTTGGCGCAGCGCACCCCCGCCGCCGGGTTGGTTTGCCCGCAGTTGTTGCAGGCGATCTCAGGTTGTGGCGTGGTGGCAGCTTCCAGCACGCGCCCAGACTGGCGGCGTAACCCCTCGGCCAGGTTGCCCCCACATTGCGAGCAGGTTTGGGCGCCGGACGGGTTACGCGCGCCACAGTAAGCGCAGTGGATGTCGGCCCCGGCTGCAGCGCGTTTGGTTTCGGTCTCGTCGGTGATAAAGTCGCTGCTGGCCCCGCGCTCAAATTGCACGTTCTCTGGCTGCGGCGCGCCGCAACTGGTGCAGGTTTTTTGCGGGCCGGGGTTGCGTGTGCCGCAGTTTGGGCACGTCCACTCGAGGCGAATAAATCCTTTACTGCGCTGGCTCATGGCTGCTCCGTAGTGAATTAACCGTTTGGGCGTCGAAAGGCGCGCATGGTGCGGGTTTGTGGGCGCCTGTCTGATGCTGGGGGGAAATCTGCGCTAGAGGTTGTGATAGGCCCGCACGGCTTCGAGCCGCGCGCTTATGTCTGGCTCGCGGTACGGTGAAAGCGTTTCGGTATCCACACCGCCTGCTTCGCCAGTCAGGGCGGCCAAGACTGCATCCACGCCGCGCGCCAGGCTGCGCGGGTCGTAACCACCCTCCAGCACAAAGACGATCTTGCCGCGACACAACTCCCCGGCCAATTCCACCAGGCGGCGCGCCATGGCGTAGAACCCGGCCGAGGTCACCCCCAGCGAGGTGAGCGGGTCGCGCCAGTGGGCGTCGAACCCGGCTGAAACCAGCATGAGTTGCGGGCGCCAGTGGCGTGCCATGGGGGTGATGATCGCGCGGGTGAGGGCCGCGAAGGCATAATCGCCGCTGTGCTCGGGCAGCGGCACGTTGACAATGCGCTGGCGGGCATGCGGGGCGTCTTCGATGGTGCCGCTGCCGGGGTAGATGTATTCCTGATGGCAGGAGAAGAACGCCGCGCGGGGGTTATCCCAGGCGTAGGCTTGTGTGCCGTTGCCGTGGTGCGCATCAAAATCCACGATCAGCACCCGTTCCAGCCCGCTTTGCAGCGCATCCTGCGCAGCGATGGCCACGTTGTTGAATAGGCAAAAACCCATGGCGCGGTCAGGTTCGGCATGGTGGCCGGGCGGACGGACAATGGCGAAGGCGTTGTGGGCCGCGCCGCCGGTCACGGCGCGTGTAACAGACAGGGCTGCCCCGGCCGCATGGAGCGCATCGCGGTACGAGGTTTGCGTGACGTACGTGGGGGCGTAATCGATGATGCCGGGTTCGCGGCAGGCCAGGCGCACATGCTCGATCATGTCGCGGGTGTGCACCCGTCCCACTTCATCTGGTGTGGCAGGCGGCGGGTCAATCCAGTCCACGCCGCGCGCGCGGGTGTACACTTCGGCCAATCGGGAGGGGGCTTCGGGATGTCCGCGGTGGGCATGTTCACTGGCAGGAAGAAATGCGGCCAAAGTGGTCATATTTTTATTTTACCCCTTGCTGCGCATCCGTCAAATGACAGAATGCGATTAACGGACAACCCGGTATGTCTTGGACATACCGGGTTGCCTTGAGGGGGGAGGGACACCACCGGGGGTCGGCATGGGGGGGGCATGTCAACGCACTTACGGTGGACGACACCTGTTTTACCAATAAAGTGGGAGGGCAGGTATCTTATTGATAATATACATCTTTTTTATCCAAATTACAATTAATAATTTATTAGAGTTTTTTCTATAAATTCGCCAGGGGCTATTGCCTGCCGAACAAACGCAGCCACTCATCCAGCTCGTCGTCGCTCATATCGCCCGGCGATTGGGAATTTCCTGCGGCGCCCTGCAATGTGTCGCTGACCAGGCGGGCAAAATCTTCGCTGGATATCACCTGCGCCTGCGCGGCCCGCCCTTCAGATTGCACCTGCCGGTCTGAAGTGACCAGCACCCAGTTCCGGGCGGCTTTGCCAAGCTGCTTAAGCCGCTGGCGCAGGGCTGCATCGGCAGTGTGTCCCTGGCGCACGAAGTGGGCTGTCACCGCCCCGGACTTGCGCATGCCAGCGAAGCCGGGCGGCGCACCATCGAAGTACACCGTTACGCTTTTTTGCGACAGGCGGCAGAATGCCTGCAAACGGCTGATCAGGGCCTGCTCGTCATCGGGGTCGTTCAGGCACAGTCCCAGTTTGGGAATGAGGTTGTGGCCGTCCACCAGGTAAGGCATGGCCAAATTTTACCCGTTAAACACGCTTTCCTCTTTCTTCTTTGCCGGAAGCAAGGTGAAAGAGGAAAGCAGGCGCAGGTACAAGGTTTACGCTGGGGTCGCTTCCTTGGTAGTGACCGCAAAAGTGGGCGGGTTCTCGAAGTGCTTTTTCACTGCGCACAATTCCGCCGAGCGGATGAGTGACGGGCGGTATTTTTCAGGGAAGCTGGGCGGCACCTGGATCTCCAGGTCGATTTGCTGTACCATGCCGCTAAACGGGTTGGTGTGCATACGCTGTACAATGCGGATGCCCTCGGTGGGCAGGCCGCGCTGCTGGCAAAAACCGAGCACGTAGATGCCAGCGCAGGTGCCGACTGAGGCCAGGAAGGTGGCAAAAGGTGTTGGCGCGCTGGCCGCGGGCGGTTGGTCGGTATGCACGGTGAAGGGTCCAAAGTGCGCATCCACGCGTGCGCCGCCAGGGAAGTCGATGATCATTTCCATACGGGTAAACTCCAGGGGTGGTATAGGTGTGTTCAATGCATTGGATGCAGGCTGTGCGGGAAAGTTGCAGTGCGGTTATCGAGCGCACATCGAATTGCTTGCGTATTCCGCAAACAGCCACACCGGGTTGAACCATTGGGCCTTGTTTGTCGCCCTTTTTGTTTCACGGTATAATCCTTTCGCCCCCTCACCCTGATCTCTAATCCCTATCCCCCGATCCCCATGCCCGAAAAACACACCTTCCAATCCATCATCCTCCAACTGCAAAACTTCTGGGCCGAGCGCGGCTGCGTCATCTGGCAGCCGTATTACACCCAGGTCGGGGCTGGCACCATGAACCCGGCCACCTTCCTGCGCGTGCTCGGTCCCGAACCGTGGAACGTCGCCTACGTCGAACCCTCCGTGCGTCCCGATGATGGGCGCTACGGCGAGAACCCCAACCGCCTGCAAATGCACTACCAGTTCCAGGTCATCCTCAAGCCTGACCCCGGCAACCCGCAGGAGTTGTACCTCGACTCGCTCAAAGCCATCGGCATCGACCCGCGTAAACACGACATCCGCTTTGTGGAAGACAACTGGGAGCAGCCCGCCATCTCCGCCTGGGGGCTGGGCTGGGAGGTCTGGCTCGACGGGCAGGAGATCACCCAGTTCACCTACTTCCAGCAGGTGGGCGGCCTGCCGCTCGACCCGGTGGCCGTCGAGATCACCTACGGCCTCGACCGCATCCTCATCGCCCTCAACGATGCGCCCGCCATCTGGGGTGAGCCGTGGGTGGAGGGCATCAGCTATGGCGATGTGCGCCGCCAGGAAGAGTTCGAGCACAGCAAATATTATTACGAAACCGCAAATGTCGAGCGCGCCCGCCAGATGTACGAGCTGTACGCCGCCGAGTGCAACGCCTGCCTCGAACAGGGGCTGGTGCTGCCCGCGCACGATTACGTGCTCAAATGCTCGCACACCTTCAATATCATGGACGCGCGCGGCGCCATCAGCCTCACCGAGCGCCAGGGCTACTTCCGCCGCATGCGCGAGATGGCCCGCCGCGTGGCCGAAGCCTACCTCGTCCAGCGCAAGGAACTCGAATACCCGTTCCTGAAAGAGACCGGAGAACAGGGAGCGGTGAGCAGTCCAAAACCCTCCAATCCTCCAATTTCCACTCCCCAATCCCTGCTTCTGGAAATCGGCACCGAAGAACTCCCGGCTTCAGATGTGGATGCCGCCCTCGGGCAGCTGCAAACCCGCGTGCCCGCCCTGCTCGACGAGCTGGCCCTGCCCCACGGCAAAATACGGATCGACGCCACCCCGCGCCGGATGTCCGTTTACGTGGCCGCCCTCGCCCCGCAGCAGCCCGACCGCGAAGACCTGGTCAAGGGCCCGCCCGCCGAGCGCGCCTTCGACGCCTCCGGCATCGCCACCCCTGCCGCGATGGGTTTCGCCAAAAAGAACGGCGTGGACACCCGGGACTTGCAAATCCGCGAGATGGACGGCGGCCGGTACGTGGTGGCTGTGGTCAAATCCACGGGCCGCCCCGCGCCCGAAGTGCTGGCCGAGGCCCTGCCGGGGCTGGTCGCTTCGATCAAATTCGAAAAATCGATGAAATGGCTGCCTGCGTCCCGCCGCGCGGGAAACGACAGCGGCGTGGCCTTCTCGCGTCCGCTGCGCTGGCTGGTGGCGCTGCTCGGCGAACAGGTCATCCCGTTCGAATATGCCGGGGTCCAGGCTGGCAGCGTCTCGCGCGGGCTGCGCCCCTATGATTCGCCAGAGATCACCATCCCTTCGGCGGACAAATATTTCGACCTGATCGCCGCGGCCGGCATCGTCATCGACCCGGCCGAGCGCCGCGCGCAGATCGTGGCGCAGGTCAAGGCTGCGGCTGCCTCGGTGGGCGGCGAAGCCATCATCGAGCCGGGATTGCTGTCCGAAGTGACCAACCTCATCGAAAAACCGACCGCCGTGTTGGGCGGCTTCAACCCAGAATTCCTTGCCCTGCCGCGCGATGTGCTCATCGGCACGATGAAGAAGCACCAGCGTTACTTTCCGGTTGAAGCCCCCTCGCCTGCCGGGGGAGGGGCCAGAGGTGAGGGCGCCTTGCTCCCCCACTTCATCGCCATCCGTAACGGCGATTCGGAACACCTCGACATCGTCCAGCACGGCAACGAGCATGTGCTCGGCGCGCGCTTCGCCGATGCCAACTTCTTTGTGCGTGAAGATATCAAACTTCCGCTCGAAGCCTACCGCCCGAAGCTTTCCACGCTCACCTTCCAGACCAAACTAGGCTCCATGCTCGACAAGGCGGAGCGCATCGTCAAACTGACCGAAGCGCTCATCCCGCTACTGGGGCTTGAAGCCGATGAGGCCATTTACGCCCGCCGCGCGGCCTTCCTGTGCAAAGCTGACCTGACCACCCAGATGGTGACCGAGATGACCTCGCTGCAGGGCATCATCGGGCGCGAGTATGCCCTGCGCAGCGGCGAAAATGAGGCCGCGGCCCGCGCAATTGGCGAGCAGTACCAGCCCGTGCCGCCCTCGAAGATCGGTGTGTCCATTGCCCTGGCTGACCGCATCGACTCGCTGGTGGGGTTGTTCGCGGCCGGGCTGGCGCCCAGCGGCGCCAAGGACCCGTTCGGGCTGCGCCGCGCCGCCATCGGCGCCGTGCAGCCGCTGCTCGAGCACGGCATCGACCTGGACCTGCGGTCCGTGGTCGCGCAGGCGGCCGCCATCCAGCCGGTGGAGGTTGCCGACGAGGTGAAATCGCAGGTGCTCGATTTCATCGCCGGGCGTCTGAGCGTGCTGCTCAAGGAATCCTATCGCTATGACGTGGTCGATGCGGTGCTGGCGGCCCAATCTGATAACCCGGCCGGGGCGCTGCGCGCCGTGAAGCAGCTGCAGGCCTGGGTCGAGAAGCCAGATTGGGGCGCGACCCTGCCCGGTTACGCGCGCTGCGTGCGCATCATCCGTTCGGCGGGGGCCATGGACCAGTCGCTTGCGGTTAGCCAGCCGTTGCTGTTGGAGGCTGAAGAGAAGCAGCTCTACAAGGTGTTGCAAACGGTAAACCGCCAACCGGCTTCCATCAACGATTTTCTCGAAACGGTTGTGGCACTCATCCCGGCCATCAACGCCTTCTTCGACAGGGTGCTGGTCATGGCGGAGGACGAATCCGTCAAGACCAACCGCCTGTCGCTGGTCGGGCAGGTGGCCAATCTCTCGAACGGAATTGTTGACTTGAGCAAACTCGAAGGGTTTTAGTGGCACCCCGCTGCCCCCAAAGTGGCGTTTCCTTCGTTCGGACAACATATCCGGGTGAAGGGAACGCCATTTTTTACGGGACCGGGCGGTGCGCCAGGGTGTGGTCCCGCTTGAGGGTAGATGTCGGGGCGCAGGGAGAGGGTGTCGCGGTCACCGGGCAGAGCGTCTTCTCTCAACGTCTGGCGCGCATCGGCGAGCGTGACGCGCAGGGCGCGGCGGGCGTCTTCGTCGGTGGAATTGCCCCAAAACAGGCTGGCAAGTTTTTCACGCGTATGAACACCTGGATGCAGCGCCAGGTAGGCCGCCAGCAACTCCGATTTTCGCCGCTTGAAGCGGACGGGTTGGCCATTCATGCGCAGCTCACCCCCCAAAAAAAAAAACAGTTTTAGAAGGAAGGGGGTGACCATGGCAGGCAGTATATCACGGACGTTATGCCGCGCCAGATGGGTTGGCGCAGGTGGTTAGAAGGGCCATAATGCGGGCAAGACGAGTAAAGATACGATCAGTGTGATGAACACCAGTGGGATGCCCACCCTGGCGTAGTCGCCGAAGCGATAATTGCCTGCGCCCATGACCAGCGTATTGACCGGCGAAGCGACCGGTGAGGCAAACGCCATTGAAGCCGCAATGCCCACGGCCATCAGGAAGGCTTGTGGTTGTACGCCCAGGTTTTGGGCCGCGGCCACTGCCAGGGGCGTGAGCAGGACCGCTGTGGCCGTATTCGAGAGAACCTGGGTGAAGATGGCGGTGCCGATGAACAACCCGGCCAGCACGGCAATTGGGCCATAAGCGCCCAGCAGGGTGGTCATATTTTCGGCGACCAGCCCAACCAGCCCCACCCGTTCCAACGCGGTGCTCATGGGTAGCATGCCAGCGATCAGGACGATACTCTTCCAATCTATAAAACCGTAGGCTTCGTCGATGCTCAGGCAGCCGGTCAAAATCATGAGCAGCCCTGCCAGCATGGATGCGGTGGTGAGCGGCAGGAAGTCTCCGACCAGCGCCACCAGCATGGCAGCCAGGATTAAGGCGGCGATTGGTGCTTTTTTGCGCTGCGCGGGGCCGAGCATGGACTCAGGCTGGCCCATCACCACAAAGTCGCGCTGGCGCTGGCGCACGGCCAGTATCTTCTCCCAGGGGCCTTGCACGAGCAGGATATCGCCAAAGCGCAGCGGGGTTGTTTTCAGGTTAAGGGTTGTGTCTGCGCCGGGTCGTTGGATTCCCAGCACGCTCAGGTGGTAAACCCCGCCAAATTGCGCATCGACCAGGGTGCGGCCAATCAGCGAGGAATCGGGGGGCAGCAACACTTCGGCCAGACCCACCTCCTGGTTGATGAGCGATTTGTCATCGTCTGGCTGGGCCACCTGCACGCCCAGGTTCCATGTCGCGGCAAGGTGTGCCACATCATCGGGCGCGCCCTGTACCAGCATCAGGTCGTGCGCCTGAAGCACCGTATCCACCGAGGGTTTCATGCCGCGCACTTTTTCGTCCTGCCAGACCAGTTTTGTGTCGCCAACCTGAACCATGGTGCGTCCCCCGGGTTTGCGCTTGAGGTTGATAATGCTGACGTTGAAGCGTTTGCCGAAGTCACTTTCAGCGACGGTTTTGCCCACCAGGTCTGAGTTTTGGCGTACGCGCAGCCAGAACAGGTTTTCGGGCAGGGCGTAGCGCTTGACCATCTCTTTGGGGGTTTCAATGCGGGCCAGGTCGCGCACCACGGCGCGCTCGGGCAAGATGCGCCGCCCCACAAGCGCCATGAAAAAGATTCCGCTGGCCAGTAAAAGTAAGCCGATCAGCGTAAAGTCGAAAAACTGAAATGGTGCATGACCCATATCGCGCAGGGCGTTGCTCACCACCAGGTTGGGCGGCGTGCCGATCAACGTCAGGGCGCCGCCCAGCAGCGAAGCATAAGCCAGCGGGATGAGCAGCTTGGAAGGGCTGATGCGCGCACTGGCCGCCATGCTGACCACCGCCGGCAGCAGTACGGCCACCGTGCCGGTGCTGCTTATAAAGGCCGACATGAGCGAGACTGTCAGCATGACCATGACCAACAGGCGGGTGGGGTTGTTGCCCGCAATGGCAAGCACCTGGTTGCCTATTATCCCGGCCAGCCCGGTTTGCATCACTGCCCCGCCAATGATGAACAGAGCCGCAATGGTGAGCACAATGGTGTTCGAAAACCCGGCAATGGACTCGGCGGGGGTCAGCAGTCCGGTCATCATGAGGGCAATCACCACGATCAGCGCGACGACATCCACCCGCAGCCATTCTGCAACGAAAAAGACAATGGCAAAAGCAAGGATGGACACCGCCATCCACATTTCAACGGTCATATATTCTCCCAGGTGATTTTTCGGGATTTCGATTGACTCGGGATGGCGGGGTTATCCGGCCGCCCGGGACATTAGCTGCTGAATTTCCAGCGGTACGCCCTTGCTTTCATCTCGCTTGAGGAAAAGGGCCTCAAAATCGCACTTGCCGATGCACACCCCGCAGCCCATGCATTTTTCCTGGTTAACCACGTTCAGCCCGTCCCGCACTTCCAGCGCGCCGAACTGGCAGTACTCGGCGCAATTTTCACAGCCCAGGCACAGGCTCTCATCGATCTCGGCCACATAACCAGAGGATGCCAGCATGGGCGTGCCGGTTCGTTGGGCCTGCATGGCCCCGCAGCAGCACGAACAGCAGTTGCAAATGGCGTAAAAGCGCTGCAGCATGGCATCCTTGAAAAAGACGTGATGCACATGCCCGCGTTCATCTTCCGCTTTCAGGATGCCCACCGCCTCATCCGGCGTAATCCAGTGCGCCCTGTCGGGGCTGTGATCGATCACAAAGCTGGCGAACGGCTCGCCCACCACCAGGCACACATCCAGCGGCTGGCAGGGATTTTCACGCGCCACCCGGCAGGGGCAATCGAGCGCCACGATGTGGTCGGGATGCTGCAAAATGAGCGACCGCGCGCGCTTGTACGGGATGACCTGCTCCAGGTCTGGCACGCGCACTGGTTCGTTGATCATCACCAGCCGGGTGGCCGTTTCGAGCGGCACGGCCTTGCCGTGGTAGCCATCGGCGGTGCCCATTGTCACTTCTGCATTCTCCGCTTTGCGTCTGGGGGACACAGCGCGCTTGAACCATTTGCCCAACGGCGCAAGCCGCTTGGCCCACGGGTGTTCGCCGATGCCCACGCTTATATAAAAGTACGTCCAGCGTCCGTAAACGTAACCGTGCAGCAGGTCGAACAGCGAATAATCGGGTGTCTTGCGCGCTTCGGACAAAAAGGCGCGGGTGGATGGTTTAACGAACCAGTCGGTCAGTTTCATGGCAGGCTCCATTCTTCCTAAAAGAATATCCAATACAAGCGCGCAAAGCAATGGACAAATGTCCCGTTCCGGCATGATTTCCGTTATAAAATCTAATCATCCATGTTGGAGCGTTCTGGCCAGCCAGCGGTTTTTTGATCACAGGATGCGGACAAGTTGGCGGTTCGCTGTTTTGGGAAATCCGATGGGTCAAAACGCGGATTTGATTCGAAGACTATACCCTGACCAGCTGTTTTTTTCAAAACGAAAGGAACTGCCATGCCCGAAACCAAATTGCGTTTCATCACTGCCGAAGACCTGTACCACCTGCAGGTGCTCACCAGCCCGCAGATCGCGCCAGACGGACGCCACGTGGTCTACCGCCTGCAGCGCGTGGACAAAAAGACCGAGAAAAAATTTGCCAACTTGTGGATCGCGCCCACCGATGGCAGCCCGCCCCGCCAGTTCACGCGCGGCGACCAGAGCGACAGCGCCCCCTGCTGGTCGCCAGATGGCAAGACCATTGCCTTCCTTTCCAACCGCGGCGATGCCGAAAAACAGCCCCAGATCTACCTCATCCCGTTCGATGGCGGCGAGGCTTACAACCTGACCCACATCGACGGCGAGATCCTTTCAATGGATTGGTCGCCAGATGGCAAAAAACTGTTGTGCGCCATCCGCAAGCTGGACCCGGATGCCCTCGAACGCCAGAAGGATGAACAAAAGAAAAAACTGGGCGTGGTGGCCCGTCACTATGACCGCCTCTTCTACAAACTGGATGGCTACGGCTACCTGCCGCGCGAACGCACCCACCTGTGGGTGGTGGATGTGCGCAGCGGCAAGGCCCGCCAGCTCACCGACCACGCGGTTTTCGACGAGAGCCAGCCTGCCTTCTCGCCGGACGGCAAGACCATCGTTTTTGTCTCCAACCGCGCCAAAGACCCCGACATGCAACCCGACCGCGACGACCTGTTCCTCATGCCCGCGGCAGGCGGTGAACCGCAAAAGCTCAAGACCCCACTCGGGCCAAAATCCAGCCCGGCCTTTTCACCGGATGGACAGTCCATCGCCTATTTCGGGCGCGAGGGCGAGGGCGAATGGTACCGCAACACCAGCCTGTGGGTTGTGCCGGTTGCAGGCGGCAAGGCGCGCGACCTGCTGGCCGGTAAAGACCTCAATGTGGGCGCAGACTGCATCGCCGACCTCAATGCGGTCGAGTCCGTGGCGCCGGTCTGGTCGAAGGATGGCCAGTCCATCTTTTTCCAGGCGGCATGGCACGGCTCGTCGCTACTCAAGCGGGTCAATGTCGCCACCGGCGAGCTGACCGACATAGTAGGCGAAGGCGGCGCGGTGGGCATGTTCTCGCTCGACAAGGCCCAGTCAAAGGTGGCCTACTTCTTCGGGCAGATGAACGACCCGGGCCAGGTCTACGTCCGCGATTTAACGGACGGGCAGACCACCCGCCACCTGACTCACGTTAACCGCGAGGTCTTCGAAGCTGTCACCCTGTCCCGCGTCGAAGAGGTTTGGATAAAAGGCCCGGACGGCAACGACCTGCAAGGCTGGATCATGTTCCCGCCCGATTTCGACCCCAAAAAGAAATACCCCTCCATCCTCGAGATCCACGGCGGCCCGCAGACGCAATATGGCAAGTTCTTTATGCACGAGTTCTATTATTTTGCGGCGCGCGGATACATCGTCTATTTCTGCAACCCGCGCGGCGGGCGCGGCTATGGCGAAGAACACACCAAAGCCATCTGGGGCGCGTGGGGCAGCAAGGACTATGATGATGTGATGGCTTTTGCCGACTACATGGAGCAGAAACCCTACATCGACAAGCAGCGCATGGGCGTCACCGGCGGCTCGTACGGCGGCTACATGACGGTCTGGATCGTGGGCCACACCGAACGCTTCAAGGCGGCCGTCACCCAGCGCTGCGTCAGCAACTTCGTCAGCATGTGGGGCTCCAGCGACTTCAACTGGATATTCCAGGAGCCGGTGCAGGCAGATGCGCCCTTCCGGGACTTCGACAAGTTCTGGGACCGCTCACCCATCAAGTACATCGGCAACTGCAAAACGCCGATGAAGGTGTTGCACTCCGAACAGGACCACCGCTGCCCCATCGAGCAGGGCGAGCAGGTGTACGTCTCGCTTAAGCGCCTGGGCGTGGATACCGAGTTCGTGCGTTTCCCGGATTCGCCGCACGGGCTCTCGCGCGTGGGCCGCACCGACCGCCGCATGGCGCGTCTGAACCACATTGTGGGATGGATGGATAAGTATTTGAAGTAATGACAGGCTGGTGCACAGCACGCTCACGGCTTTCGTTAAGTAGTAGCGCGCTGCACCCCCGCAAAACCTATGAACTGGCACAAAACCACCCTCGAAATTCCCACCTGCGGTAAAGGTCTGTACGCCTTTGAAGACCAGGTCAATGCCCGGTTGCGCGCCTGGAATGTGCGTGAAGGCATGTGCATCCTGTTCTGCCCGCATACCAGCGCCTCGCTGCTCATCAGCGAGAACTACGATCCCACGGCCAAAGCGGACCTGGCTGTCTTTATGGAGCGTCTCGTGCCGGAGCGCGAAACCTGGTACACCCACGACCTGGAAGGCCCCGATGATGCCACCTCACACATCCGCGCCATGCTGACCGATGTCAGCCTGACCATCCCGGTGGACGATGGCAAACTGAGCCTGGGCACTTGGCAGGGTGTGTTCGTGTTCGAGCATCGCAACCACCCGCGCCGGCGAAGGGTGCTGTTGCGGGTGCTGAGCATCGACTAAATCTCCTGCGCGGATTGCACAAAAAACGCCCCCGTCAGGGGGCGTTTGGCTGCTTTTGCGCGGATTCTTGAACCGATTGGGTGAAAAGCGAGGCAAAATGGGCTAACCCGGTTTGGATACTCGCGCAGCACACAATAGTTTCCCCGGAAATTTACGGCGAAGGTGTGCGTGTGGGCGTGCGCGTCACCGTTGGCCAGCGCGTATCGCTGGGGCGTGGGGTTGCGCTTGGGAAGCGGGTGGATGTGGGCGTGCGTGTTGGCGTGAATGTGCGTGTGGGCGATGGCCCGGGGGTGCGTGTAAGGGTGCGCGTGGCAGTGGC
>DAOUAP010000036.1:0-130872 GCA_034433165.1 Anaerolineales bacterium
TGCCGAGCAGACCGTGCCAAGCGGAATTGCCGCGCTGCTGGTGGCCACCATCCCCATGTTCATGGTGCTGGTCGAGGCGCTGCGGCCGGGTGGAATACGGCCGGGATTGACACAAATTTTGGGGCTTTTGCTGGGGTTTGGGGGCATTGCCCTGCTGGCGGGACCCGAGGAGTTAAGCGTGGGCGGGGCGCAATTCGATATTTTTGGGGTTCTGCTTTGCCTGAGCGCGGCTTTCCTCTGGTCGCTGGGGTCGATCTACAGCCGCAACGCCGATACGCCCCATTCCACGTTCATGTTTACTGCCATGCAGATGCTGGCTGGCAGTGTGGGGCTAATGCTCGTCAGCGCGGCGCTGGGCGAGTTCGGGCAATTCGACCTGACCTCTGTTTCGGCGCGCTCATGGGGCGGGCTGGTTTACCTGATCACGTTTGGGTCGCTGGGCGGGTTCGTAGCGTATGGCTACCTGCTGAAAAATGCCCCCATCTCACTGGTCTCGACGTATGCGTATGTCAACCCGATTGTGGCGGTCTTATTGGGCAACCTGCTGGCGCAAGAGCCGCTCAACGGGCGCATCCTGCTGGCTGCCGGAATTATCGTGGGGTCCGTTGTGCTGACCAGCCGTAAGAAGTCGTGACTCCAATGTCCCCGTAACCAATTTTTCTGCGCGGCCCCCGTTCCCGAAAAGTATTCGCTGGTCACCTCAGCCCGGCGCTGGTGGCGCGGGCGGCGGCGGCGGCGCGGGTGTGCATGCCCAACTTCTCGAAGATCGCTTTCAGGTGGCGCTTGACCGTGTTGGTGGTGATGACCAGCGTGTCGGCGATCTCTTTGTTGGTGCGGCCTTGCGCCAGCAGGCGCAGCACGTCCATTTCACGCCCGGTCAGGGCGGCCAGGTCGGCGGGTAATTCGTGCCGGGCGTGGGCTTCCTGCACGGCCTGACGGAAGGCGTCCCGCGAAAAAGTCTGCTTCTCAATAAACGCGAACACCGATTGCTGGTCATAGGCGCGGCGGATCTCCTCCACCGAAGCCACGCCGCTGACCACAATGGTGGGGATGCCTTCGGATTTGGTGAGCGAAAGAAGCTCAAAACCCTCGTACCCGTTCGGCGAGGCCACCCCCTCCCCGGCCAGCGACAGGTCGATGATGGCCAGACTGAACGTTTCGCGGCGCAGGTAGCCGAGCGCCTCGCCAAAGCTGGCGCAAGGGCGCACGGACAACCCCACTTCCACCAACAATTCAGACAGGATTCCCCGCCACCCGGCGTCATCCTCGACCAGCAGGGCGGTTTCAGCGGGGTCGGGGGTTTCGGGTTCGGCGGCAGGCTGCGGGTGCGAAGCAGGTCCGGCGTTTAACGGAGGGAACTGCGGGGCGCTGGCACGGATTCGATCCACAAGGTCATTGAATTGGGCGCGCTGGAAAGTCTCTTTGCGCAGGAAGCTGAAAGCGTTGTACTGCGTGAGCGCGCTGACGGCCAGCTCGACGGTGGCGTAGCCGGTGAGCAGGATGGCGCGGCAGCCGGGATCGTGGCGGCGCAGGGCGCTGAGCACGCGCAGGCCGTCTTCGTTGCTGTGCTGGCCGGAGAGCGAAAGGTCGACCACGGCCAGGCGGTGTGCGGACTGGCTGATGAGGCGCGCGGCCGTGTCGAGGTCGGGAGCCAGGTCGAGCGCGAAGCCGTGGTCTTCGAGCAGTTCGGAGAGGATTTGCTGCCAGGCGGGGTCGTCTTCGACGATGAGGGCGCGCGGGGCGGGCGTGCTCATGCGGTCCCCTTGTGACGCGGCAGGCGCAGGCGGAAGGTGGTGCCGTGCTGGCCGTCGCTCTCGACGGACACCGAGCCGCCCAGGCGCGTCATGAGCGTTTTGACCCACCACAGGCCAAAACCGAGTTTGCCGGGGCGCGATGCGCCGCGGCCGGAGAAGTTGAGTTCGAAGATGTGCTCGTGCAGGCGCGGCGGGATGCCCGGGCCGTCGTCGCGAACGGTGATTTCGACCCATTCCGGGGCGGCCGCGCCACTGATGATGACCCGCCCGTTCCCGCCCATGGCATTGGCGGCGTTTTCGAGCAGGTTGGTGAAAACGAGTGTGAGCGTGCTGCCCCCGGCGCGAACGAGCGGCAGGCGCTGCAACCCCTCTGTGAGCACCGTGATGTTGTTCGGCAGACCGGCCGCGCGGATGGCGTCCTCGATGCGCGGGGCCACGTTGACCGGCTCGATGCGGATGGGACGCAGGTGCGAGATGCTGTCGTGCACGCTTTGCATGGCGTCGGCGGCAGTGCGCCCGATCTCTTCGAGGTTGCGGGCCAGGTAGGGGCTGGCGGCCAGCGCGTCGGCGCATTTATCCTGGATGCCCTGGATGCGCACCGGGATGGTGCCGACCTTGTTATTGAGGCGGTGCAGCAGGTTGGAGGTCACATCGCCCACGGCGGCAAAGGTCTCGGCGATGGCGCGCTGCTCCTGGGCGGCGCGCAGCGTGTCCTGGCTGGCGGCGCTCTGGTAGGCCATCACGGCGTAATCGGACAGGAAGACGAGAACCTTCTTGTCCCATTCAGAGATGTCGAGGCGACCGGCGGCCGGCGCGCCCGAAACGCTGAACGCGCCCAGGGGCGGGCCGCCCTCCCCCGGCAGCAACGGCGCGGCCAGCAGCGTCTCACCGACGATGATGGCCCGCTCGCGCAGGGCTTCGGAAAGCGGGCCGGGTGGGTCGAGCGTCAGGCGGGCGGGCAGGTGCTGTTCGCCGCTGGCGGCTTCGCGCAGCAACCCGTCGCTGGTCAGTCGCCAGACCGCCGCGGCCGGCGCGCCGAGCAGGTCGCAAGCCAGTTCGGCCAGCCGGTTGAGCACAGACTGGCAGGGTTGGTTGAGCAGCAGGCGCGCGGCTTCCTGCAGGGCGTCGAGCAGGCGCGCCTCCTGGATGGCAATGACCGACTGGGTGGCCAGGGCTTGCAGCAGGCGGCTGTCGTCTTCGCCGAACTCGCCCACAACCGGGCTTTCCAGGTTGAGCACGCCTTCCAGGCGGCCGTTGGCGCCAATCAGCGGCACGGCCAGCTCGGAGCGCATCTCCAGGTCGGCGTCAAGCGGGTAATAGATCGCGGCCCAGGGGTCGGCGCGCAAGTCCGCAATGCAGATGGGCTGGCGGGTGCGGGCCGCCAGCGCCATGACGCCCGGCCCGTCGAGCGGGATGGCCTCGGCCAGCGGGCGGGCCAGCTGCTCCCCGGCGATGGTGCCGGTGATGAGCAAGCGCCCCGAGCGGTCGAGCAGGCGGAAGATGCCGTACTGCGCCCCGGTCACCTCCAGCGCCATGCGCAGGATGGACTTGAGCGTATCCTGCAGCCCCAGGCGCGAGGAAATGAGCAGCCCCGCGCGGCGCAGGCGCAGCAGCTCATCTTCGCGGCGGGCCAGGTCGCGCCGCACGCCCGCCAGGTTGTGGGCATGGTACATGGCCATGGCCGCCAGGTTGACGAAGTTATCGAGCATGAGCAGTTCCAGCTGGCTGAACGGACGCGCCTCCAGCAGGTAGACGAACAGCACGCCCACCGGCTGCTCCGCCACGATGAGCGGGAAGCAGGCCAGCGTGCGCGCCCCGGCCGCCAGCCGCGCCGGGTGGATAGGCAGGTCGGCCTCTTCGTAGGAGAGCAGCCGCCGCCGCGTCCGGATGGCCCGCCGCCCGAAGCCATCCAGACGCGGCAGGTCATCCACGCCGGAGATGCCGGAGGCCACCCGCGAGGCGGCGTCGAAGGACTGCCGGGCCGCATCATAGCCGTAAATGACCGCCGACGCGCCCGGCACAACGCGCACGGCGCTCTCGGCGATCATGGCCAGCGCCGAGTCGATGCTGATGTCGCCCGTTTCGCCCAGGCGGGTGAGCGCCGCGCCAATCTCGTTGAGGCTGGCCAGGGCGTCGAGCAGGCGGGGGTTGGCGTGCGGGAGGGGTTTTGTCACGCGTGGATTTTATCATCCCTGGGATGAATCCCAAACTTGAGTGCGACGCACCCAAAAATGTTAGCCACAGATGAACGCAGATGGACACTGATTTTTGAGCAGGAAGGGCTGGAATCACCCATGGATTCAGTGTATCGATTTTCATCTGTAACTGATAACACGATTTAACGCAAAGCCGCAGAGCCTCAAAGGAAAAGCAAAATTCCTGGCGCCTTGGCGTCTTTACGTTAAAAAAACCGCCGCGCCCTACGCGCCTCAAACGTGAGTGCGTCGCACCTTGTTTAGCGGGGTGGTTTCAAGCGAAAGCGGGCGCCGTTTAGCGGCCTCTTGCCAAAATATAGGGTGCGACGCACCCTGTTGCCCCAAAAAGGAAAGACCGAGGGGTTGCCTCGGTCTTCCTTCTTCTCTCTCCTGCGGGATGGAGGGAGAATTAGCAATCGAAATACAGCGAGAACTCGTAGGGCGTAGGGCGCAGGCGCACCGGGTCCAGTTCCACCTGGCGCTTGTAGCCAATGTAGGCTTCCAGGAAGTCGGCAGTGAAGACATCGCCCTTCAGCAGGAACTCGTGATCGGCTTCGAGCGCATCCAGCACCGCGCCGAGCGAGGCTGGCACCTGCTTGATGAGCTTCTTCTCTTCGACGGGCAGTTCGTACAGGTCCTTGTCCTGCGGGTCGCCGGGGTCGATGCGGTTCTGGATGCCGTCCAACCCGGCCATGAGGATGGCTGCGAAGCACAGGTACGGGTTGCTGGAGGGGTCCGGCGCGCGGAATTCGACGCGCTTGGACTTGACGCCCTTGGTGACCGGGATGCGGCAGATGGCCGAGCGGTTGCGCTGCGAGTACGCCAGGTTGACGGGCGCTTCGTAGCCGGGCACCAGGCGGCGGAACGAGTTGGTGGTGGGCGAGGTCAGCGCCAGCAGGGCCGGGGCGTGCTTGAGCAGGCCGCCGATATAATACTTGGCATTCTGCGAGAGACCGGCATACCCGGAGGCATCGTAGAACACGTTGGTCTCGCCCTTCCACAGCGACGAGTGCACGTGCATGCCGGAGCCGTTGTCGCCAAACAGCGGTTTGGGCATAAAGGTGACGGTCTTGCCGTTCTGGCGGGCCACGTTCTTGGCAATGTACTTGTAGAGCAACAGGTTATCCGCCATGCGGGTGAGCGTGTTGAAGCGCATGCCCAGCTCGGTCTGGCCGGCGGTGGCCACCTCGTGGTGATGCACTTCCATCGGCACGCCGGCATCTTCCAGCGCCATCACGATCTTCGAGCGGATGGTCTGGAGCGTGTCGGCCGGGGGCACGGGGAAGTAGCCGCGCTTGGGCGAGATCTGCCCGCCAAAGTTCTGGCGGTCGGCGCGGCCGCTGTTCCACCAGCCTTCTTCGCTGTCGATGTGGTAAAAAGCTTCGTTGGTGCTGCTGGAATAGCGCACGTTATCGAAAATGAAGAACTCGGCTTCGGGACCGAAGAAAGCGATATCGGCGATGCCGGTCTGCTTGAGGTAGGCCTCGGCTTTGCGGGCCACGAAGCGCGGATCGCGGCTGTAGGGCTGGAGCGTGATCGGGTCGTACACATCGCAGCTCACCACCAGAGTGGGAATCTCAGCGACGGGGTCGATGAAAGCCGTATCGGGGTCAAGGATCAGCAGCATGTCCGATTCGTGGATCTCCTGGAAGCCGCGAATCGATGAACCATCAAACGGAATGCCCTCGCTAAAGAAATCGGGATCCAGGCGGCGCACAGGAATGGTGAAGTGCTGCCAGGTGCCGGGCAGGTCGGTGAAGCGGATGTCCACCATCTTGACGCCCTTGGCCATTTCGAGCACTTCAGCAACAGTCTTGGTCATGGTTATCTCTCCTCGTAAAAATTATTCATAACGCGCCGAATTATAGGGGCTACCGCTCCCCCGGCCTATTACCCAAATGGGTACTCTTGCAAAAAATTTGGCGCATAAGGCTCGTTTTAGCAGACGAATTTGACAGCGCACATTATAATTTTTGCATGGATACCCTCACCACGCAGCAAATCTTAGACAACGCCCTGCCCGAACCTGTCGCGCAAGCCTTGTTCGGTTCTTTTGGCATGCCAGACTGGAAAAGCGCCACGCGCACTCTCGGCCGCATGGCCGCCTCATCGCCCGCTGCGCGCCTGGCCCTGACGCGCCTGCTGCCCACCTTGTTGGCCGCATTGAACGATTGCGCAGACCCAGGCCTGGCCCTCGTCAGCCTGGAGCGGTTCACGAGCGGCCCGCAGGCGGCCAGCCTGCTGGAAACGCTGGAAGAAGACCCGCGTACCGTCGAAATCCTGGCGACCATTTTTGCAGGCAGCCAGTTCCTCACCGAAATCCTGCTGCGCAACCCTGCCCACCTAAGTGTACTGACAGACCGTGAAACCCTGGCAGATATAAAAACCAGCGAAGACTATTTCAGAGCCGCCATACACGCAATTGAAACGCAGACCGCGCCTGCAGAAAAACTCAATGCCATGCGGCGGGCCCAGCGGGCCGAACTGCTGCGCATTGGCGCCAGCGACCTGCTCGACCTGTACGACCTGCCAACAGTCACCAGCCAGCTCTCCATGCTGGCAGACGGCATGACCCGCGCCTGCCTGGTCTACGCCAGTTCCCAAACTGGCATTCCCAGCGATGATTTCGTGGTGCTGGCCTTCGGCAAACTGGGCGGCGGGGAATTGAATTACAGTTCAGACATCGATCTGGTCTTCTTGAGCGGCGCCGAAACCGATCACCGCCGCCTTGGCCAACAACTCATCGATGCCCTTTCTGGCATGACGGCCGAAGGATTCTTGTATCGCGTGGACATGCGGCTGCGCCCATGGGGGCGAGATGGCGCTTTGGTGACCCCGCTGCCAGGCTACCTGGGATATCTGCAGCGCCACGCCCGCCACTGGGAAAAGCAAGCCCTGCTCAAGGCGCGCCCCATCGCCGGCAACCTGGCTCTGGGCGAAGACTTCCTGCGCCAGGCTGCGCCGTTCATTTTTGGCAGCAACGCCGAAGAACTGCGCGCCAGCGTGCACGGCATGAAACAGCGCACCGAAGAATTCCTGCGTCTCAAAGGACGCGAATGGGGCGAAGTCAAGTTGGGTGAAGGCTCCATCCGCGATGTTGAATTTGTGGTGCAATTCCTGCAGCTGGTACACGGCGGCCAAAACCTGGCCCTGCGCCAACGCGCCACCCTCAAGGCCATCCCCGAACTCACCCGCGTCAAACTCCTCAGCCCGCAAGAAGCCCAAGTCCTAACCGATGGTTACATCTTTCTGCGCACAGTGGAACATTTTTTGCAAATGATGCACTACCGCCAGACTTACACCCTGCCTGCCGACCCGGCCGCCATTACCCTGCTTGCCCGAAGGCTGGGTTTTCACAGCGTTTACGAGTCCGCCGACCAATCACGCGAACAATTCCTCGAGCGCTACGCCCAGCACAGCCTGGCCATCCGCGCCATTTATGCCCGTCATATTGGCGGGGTCATTGCCGCCCCTGAAACCGCCCCGCCGCGCATCTCTGAAGAAAACATCCGCGAACACCTGGCGCGCATGGACGCCTCCTACGCCGCCACGTTCACGGCAGATGAAGTACGCCGGCACGCCGCCCTGGCCGACGCGCTGGATGACCAGCGTCTCGGCAGTGTGGATGCAGTCACCCTTCCCGACGGGCAATGGCGCATCACTGTGGTCGCCTACGACTACCTGGGTGAACTGTCCATCATCTGCGGCTTGCTTTTTTTGCACGGCATGGACATTGTGGACGGGCACATTTTTACTTACGAACCAGGCACGACCACCCCCGGCCGCCGCAAAATTGTGGATGTGTTCACCGTGCGCCCGGTGCGGCCTGAAGCCGCATCGCCTGGGCTGTGGGAAACCTACGCGGCTGAACTGCACAGCCTGCTAAAGATGATGCAGCACGGACACCGGCGCGAAGCACGCAGTGAACTGGCCCGCCGCGTTGGCGAAAAATTCCATGGCTTGCGCGGTGACACCTCGCCGCTCTACCCGATAGAGCTGGAAATCGACAATGTCATTTCAGATACCTACACCTGCCTGCGCATCCAGACCACAGACACGGTGGGTTTCCTGTACGAGTTCACCAATGCTCTTTCGCTCACCCATACCTACATCGCGCGCATGACCGTGGCCTCGGCCGGAAAACGTGTCGATGACCTGCTCTTTATCACTGATGAAAACGGCCAAAAGATCACCGCGCCCAACAAATTGCGCGAGCTGCGCACCGCAGCCGTGCTCATCAAGCACTTCACCCACCTGCTGCCGCTCTCGCCCAACCCGGCAGCTGCATTGCTACACTTCCGCGACTTCATCACCAAACTTTTCCAGCGTCCGAACTGGCCCAACGAACTGGCCTCGGTCGAACAGCCCGAAGTGCTGCACAACCTGGCGCGCCTGCTGGGCGTGAGCGATTTCCTTTGGAACGATTTCATGCGCATGCAGTATGCCAACCTGTTCCCGGTCGTCAGCAACCTCGATGCGCTCAACACCGCCAAAAACCGCGCCCAACTCCAGCGTGAACTGGAAACCGCCCTGCGCCCCATACACCGCGGACCCGAGGCCCCGCGCGATGACGCGCCCTGGAAAAATTTGCTCAACGCATTCAAAGACCGAGAAATGTTCCGCATCGACATGCGCCACCTGCTCGGACACACCACCGAGTTTGACGAGTTTGCCCGCGAACTGACCGACCTGGCCGAGGTGGTGGTCAACGCCGCCTACCACCTGACCGCCGAAGACCTGCGCGCCATCCACGGCACACCGCGTGATGCCGAAGGGAATCCACTGCAAATGGCTGTGCTGGCGCTTGGCAAATGCGGCGGGCGCGAGCTGGGATTTGCTTCGGACATCGAGCTGATGTTCGTCTATGACGGCGATGGATTTACCGATGGTTCCGAGCCGCTGCCCGTGGCGGCCTTCGAAGAGAAAGTGGTTCAGCATTTCCTGAAGGCCATCCGCGCCCGGCAGGAAGGCATCTTCCATGTGGATTTGCAGTTGCGCCCGTACGGCAAGTCCGGCAGCCTGGCCGTCGCGCTCGAGTCGTTCCGCCGTTATTTCGCGCCAGAGGGACCCGCCTGGGACTACGAGCGCCAGGCGCTGGTGAAGCTGCGCCCCATCGCCGGGGATGCGGCACTCGGCCAAAAGGTCGAAGCCCTGCGCGACCAATTCATCTATACCGGGCAACCGTTCGACGTGACCGCCATGCGCGCCATGCGCGAGCGCCAGGTGCGCCACCTCGTCAAAGGCGGCACATTCAACGCCAAGTACAGTCCTGGCGGGCTGGTGGATGTGGAGTATCTCATCCAGGGACTGCAGATCACACACGGGGCGGGCAACCCGGCCCTGCGTGAGACCAACATCCGCAATGCCATGGAGGCGCTGCACGACGTGGGCATCCTTTCCGATGAAGATCACATCCGCCTGCGCAAGGCCCACACCTTCCTGCGCTGGCTGATCGATACCATGCGCGTGGTGCGCGGCAACGCAAAAGACATCACTGTGCCGCCCTACGGCAGTGAGGAGTTCGCCTACCTGGCCCGCCGCCTGCGCTACGGCAGCGACCTGGAGCGCCTGCGCGATGACCTGCAGCGCTACCCCGCCGATATGCGCGATATCAATTCTAAGTTGCTGGGGTAAGTTAAAAGTAGTAGGTCTCGCTTATAGCGTGACCTACTCTTAAGTCATTCCGATTTCCAGGGTAAAACCACCTAATGATCCTGCCCGCTGGCCAGCGCGTCGATCTCCTGGCGGGTCTCGTACACACGCACCAGCTTGCCATCGCGCATTTGCAACACCCGGTCCACGTAGCGGCACATGCGCAGGTCATGCGTCACCATGATTCCGGCGCGGTTGTTCTCGTGGATAAGCGCCGCGAAGGTCTGCACCACCTGGAAGGCGCGCTCGGTATCCAGGCTGGCGGTCGGCTCATCGGCCAGCACCACGCTCGGGTTATGGATGAGCGCGCGGGCAATGGCCACGCGCTGCTGCTGCCCACCCGACATTTGCGCGGGCAGGTTGGAGAGGCGCTCGCCCAGCCCCAGGCGCGCCAGCAGTTCCTCCGAGCGCACGCGCCCGGCCCGGTCGAGCCGGTTGTTGAGGCGCAGCATGAGCGCCACGTTCTCGTACGCGCTCAGGAAGGGAATCAGGTTGTTCGACTGGAACGTGAACCCGATCTTTTCGCGGCGCAGCGCCACACGCTGGCCCTCGTTCATCGCCGCCAAATCCACGCCATCGATCAAGATCTGGCCTGAGGTGGGCGTGAGCAGCGCGGCCAGCATGGAGAGCATGGTGGTCTTGCCCGATCCGCTCGGCCCCACCAGCGCCACAAACTCGCCCGACCGGACCTGGAACGACACCCGATCCACCGCGTTGATGGTGCCGGTGTCGGTGGTAAAACTCTTGATCACATCTCTTACTTCAAGTGCAATATCACTCATGGCGCCCTCCTATGACAGCCGCAGCGCCTTGAGCGGCTCGATGCGCACAGCGTAAATAATGGACACCATGCCACCCAGCGGGCCGATCAACAGCAGGGCCGCCACGGCAAAAGCTGTGGCCGCGCCGTTGAACTGCAGCGGAATGGTCGGCGGGAAGAACAACGAGAAGATGAACGTCACCAGACCGCCCAATCCCACGCCGAAAGCCGTCACCACAATGATCTGGATGACCGCCGCCGCGCCCACGGCCGCATTGCTGGCCCCAATCGCCTTCAACACGCCGATCTGCGGCACCTTCTGCAAAATTTGGATTTGGAAAAAGCCGCCGATCACCAGCACACCGATCAACAGCGTGAACACGCCCTGGGTCTGCACCGTGCCCTGCTGGGCCGAGTAGCCGGGGATGTTGTTGATGGTGGTCGGTATGTCTCCCACCTCGATGTTGTCAATGCGCGTTTGCAGGGCCGTTGTGCCCGCCTCAAGCGCTTGCCGGTCCACAAGGCGCACGGCAATGATGTTGGGCGAAGGCGTGGTCACATTGCGCTCGGCCTCGGTCTTGGGGCGCACGCGCTCCCAGGTGGAGGGCGACACAAAAATGGTCGGCTGGAAGAAGTACGACTGGCCCTCCGTCAGCCCGACGATGCGCAGGTTGAAGAACTGGTCTTTGGTGCCCTGCGTCGAGCGGATGGTGATGTCATCACCCACTTGAAGTCCCGTTCTCAGGGCCACGTTGGCGTCTATAACAGTCTCATCCGCCTCGGCCGAGCGGAACGAACGCCCCTCCACGATGGCGGGCATGCCCGGACGCTCCGGCTCCACCCCCAGCATCGAGACGCGCAGGGGTTCATCCAGCGGCGCGTTGATCTCGGTGGACGAGGTGTAAATGGCCCCGGCGTCGGCCACCCCTTCCACACGGCGCACGGTGCGCACGGTGGCCGGGTCGAGCCGGCTGGCGGTGATGATGAAGTCCGATTTTTCGAGGAAAACCACCAGTTGGGCATCCAGTTTGGAGATGTACTGGCGGTTGCCGTTGCCCAGGCCTTCGCCCAGCGCGGCAATGAACAGCACCAGCAGGGTGATCAGCGCGATCACCAGCCCCACCAGCATGAAGCGTCCCTTGTTGCGCAGGACTTCCGTGACGGCAAGGTAGGAAGCAAGCAGGAATGTGTGCATACGTTTTTACAAGTCTCGATTCAAAAGGTGAAATCTCCCGCCCCCCGGCAGGTTATTATGCATTTGGCGCAATGGGGCCTTCGAAGGGTTTACTCCAGTCCACACCCATGACCCCGCGCAGCATGATCTCCACCGGCGGGTGGTCGGCAATGTCTTCGTAGTAATACGGCAGGCGGATGCGGCCGTCCGGGCCGATGATGAACACCCCGGCCAACTGCATGGAATCCTGCCCGGCAGGCGGCAGTTCGGTCTGCCAGCCGCGTTCGCGCCCCAGGCGGCGGTTGGAGCGCCATACGTTGAGGGAAAGGAAGGTCTGCCAGACGGAGGCGCGCTCCAGCCCGAAGGCGCGGTAAGAATCGCGCTGCGGGTCTGAAAGGCAAGTGACGCCCGGGGCATACTGGGCGCAAAAGTCGCGGGTGGCATCGGGCTGCCCCTGGGTGACCACTGCCAGCCCCAGGCCGCGGGACGAGAGATCAGGGGCGAAGCGGGCCAGCATGTCCAGCAGTTGTTTGCATTGCGGGCAGCCGAAGTGACGGGTGAAGGCGAGCACCAGCGGGCGGCCAGTCCAGAGAGATGCAAGGCGCATGGGCGCGCCGCGTGCATCGAGGATCTCTACATCCGGAACTGGATCATTGTATTTGAGGTGGGCAAGTTTGGGCATAAGTGTTTTCCTGATCTGGAATTGTCACCGAAAAGTATGTCAAACACTCGCAGCTTTGGCAATGGTTCGGCAAAACGAGCACTCGCCGGGCGAAGTGGTGGGCTGCCCACAGCCCGGGCAGGCTGCAAGAGCCATCTCGCTCCGGTTTTGTGGTTCAGCGAACAGTCCTTCCTGGCGGGCTTCCAGGAATTTGAGGTAAAAGACCAGCTTTGCGCCGGGGCGGCTTGCTTCGAGCTGGTTGAGCAATTCCTTGTAATAGATGGACTGCGACCCGACCGAGAACGGGCATTCTTCGTATATGTATTCGATGCCGCGCAGCAGGGCGTAAGCCGTCATCTCCTTTTCATAGAGTCGACAAAGCGGCTTAACCTTACGCGCCATACCATCAGTTTCCGGCAAAACCGGCCCCTGGCGCAGCAGGAAATCCTTTGACCACGACAGCGTATTGCCAAACAGGGTGGCGGCTTCGTCATCCAGGTTGTGGCCGGTGGCCAGCACATCGTAGCCCAGGTCACGTGCGATGCGGTTCATTTCGTGACGTTTGGCCAACCCGCACACCGCGCACGGTTTGCCCTTTCCGCGGTGGCTGCGCTTGGCCAGCACAGGGATGTTGTAGCCGTACTCCTTCTCGATATCGACCACATGCAGCGTCAGCCCGTGGGCGGCCGCGAACTGTTCGGTAAGGCGGCGCGATTCATCCGAGTAGTGGATGCCCTCGTCGATGCCCAATCCGATGTACAGCCCATCGGCCTGGTAGCCCAGGCGGTGAAGGAGGTCCCACAGCGAAAGCGAATCTTTGCCGCCGGAAACCGCCACCAAAATCTTTTCATCGCGCCGGAACATGCCATATTTCTTGATGAACCGCTCGGTCTGCTGGGGCACCCATTCGAGGTAGTGTGTTTTGCACAAGGCCAATTTATGCTGGCGCATATTGACGGCGGCTTTTTCGCCACAGGTTCGGCATTTCATCGCCAGCCCCCCGAGATGACAGCTACCAGTTTAACCACATCGCCATCCCGCAGGATCTCATCTTCAAGGATGAGCTCCCCTTCACGGCTGGCGATCACAGATTCGGGTAATATGTTGGACTTCTGCAACGCGGCCTGAAGGGTCATGCCAGGGCGCACCTCGAATGTTTTTTCGCGCAATACTAATTTTACGGTCATCATCGCTCCACGCGTAAAAAACGGGGTGCAGGCAACCAGTGCTGTCGCCTTCACCCCGCCACACAACACCTGGCAAATCTCAGGCGGGTTTTTCCTTTTTAAGGCCCACGATCAATTCATTGACGTGGTCGAGCATCTTCTGACCACGGAAGCTGCCATACAGCAGGCGGGCCGCGACCTCCCGGTCGATCTTTTCGAGCGACCCAAGGGTTTTCGCCAGCTTTTGAAGTAATCCTTTGTCGCACTTGTCGAGCATATCACTGCGCTTGCTGATGCCCTCGGCAAGTTTCACCGACCGGTCCCACAGGCGCACATCCTGGGTGCTGGCGCTGTCGCCAAAATCGAAGCAATAGGTGTGAAAGAGTTGGTGGGCCGTCTCGTGCACATATTGCCACTTGACGTGCGGCGCGGTCTCTTCGAAGTGAGCATGCACCTGTTCCTTGAGTTGGGTCAGCGTGAATTCCGGGTGCGTTTTGCACAGCTCGAAAAATTTGAACACAATAACCGGCCGATACTCGTTGGGCGTCATGCGCACCTTGTTCTGGCTGAGGATCTTGACATACGAATCCAGCATGGCTTCCGGGGCCGGTGCGCCCGCCGAACCGTTATCCGCCTGCTCCTCCAGCAGCTGCACTTCCAACTGGTTGTTGTCCGAGCGGATTTCGGTCAGGTCTTTCTGGGCGGTCAGGAAATCTTTGAAGCTCGAAAACCCATAGTTGCGCTCGCTGAACGATGGGTCCAAGCGCAGCATGGCGCTTTTCAACTCAGCCGCGAACATCCAGTCGCCTTCGCGCGCTTGCAGCACGCGCCGCAGCAATTGGCGGGCCTCACTGATGTCAAAGGATGGGACCGCCACTTCCTCTTCGCGCTGTCTTTGCTTGCCGCCAGACTGCGGGCGCTGCGGTTGCACCATCCCCACCAGGCGGTCGTAAAAAATGAATTCATCGCAAGCATTAACGAGATACTCTGCACTCGTCCCGCTCACCCCCAAACCAATAACGAACAAGCCGCGCGATCGCAGACGATGCACCAACTCGGTGAAATCGCCATCCCCGGAAACCAGCACCACATGGGTGATGTTGTTGCGCTCGCTGAAGAGCATCTCCAGCGCGTCGATCACAATGCGGATGTCCGCCGCATTTTTACCGCGCTTGCTCGACACCTGCACCAGTTCGATGCCCAGTCCCAGCAGTTCGCGCTGCGAATCCCCGCCGTACGCGCCCCAGTCGGCATAGGCGCGGCGGGTGACCACGCGCCCCACCTGCACCGCGGCCTCGAGGATTCGGGACCATTCCACCTCGGCATCTTTGCCGAGCTTTTCGGTCGTGCTAATCTCGATGTTATCGTAATCGATAAAAACTGCCACTTGCGAATCGTGATTCATAATAAATCCTGTCTTGTTAAGAAGTGATAACGTTCCGAAAAATGACTCCCACCCCCGGGCAAATTACCTACCCTGCGAGTATATAATTAGCATGGATGGCGGCAAACCATTAATCCAGCCCCATTATACATCCTGAAAGGCAACCCTATGCGTATCGGCATAATGGCAGATGCCTACAAACCTCACCTCAGTGGCATCACCAACTACATCGAACTGAATAAACAATATCTCGAAAAAGCCGGGCATGATGTTTACGTTTTTACCTTTGGCAACCAAGACTACGCCGACAACGAACCCAACATCATCCGCTCGCCCGGCCTGCCGCTGGTCGATACCGGCTACTACTTCAGCTTTCGTTACAGCCGCAAAGCCAAACAACTGCTGCAGACCATGGATGTGGCCCATGTGCACCATCCCTTCCTCAGTGGCCGGTTAGCCCTGCGCTACTGCCGCCCGCTCGATATTCCCATCCTCTTCACCAACCACACCCGTTACGACCTGTACGCCCAGGCATACCTGCCCGGACTGCCAGAAAGCATCAGCAATGGGCTGCTGAAAACTTACATGCCCGGTTTCTGCGCCGCAGTCGACATGGTCATCTCCCCTTCGCCCGGCATGGCCAGCATCCTGCGCCAGTTCAAGGTAGAAGCGCCCATTACCATTGTCCCCAACGGGATCGATATCAAACGCTTTCAACAGCCTGCCCAGCCCGAAATACGGTCCCGGTTCGGCGTTTCACCAGGAGACACCCTGCTTGTATATGTGGGGCGCCTCGCCCGAGAAAAAAGCCTGGACTTCCTCATGCAGGCCTTCTTGGGCACAGCCGCCGCAGTCGATAATGCCCACTTACTGCTCATTGGTGATGGTCCCATGCGCGAAGAGCTGCAAAAAAGTGCACAAAACAGCCCCTTTGCCCGGCGAATCCACTTCACCGGCAAGCTCGACTACGCGCAAATTCCGGATTATATGGCTGCTTGCGATGCTTTCGTAACCGCATCTGTCTCAGAAGTGCATCCGCTCTCGGTCATCGAAGCCATGGCAAGCGGTTTGCCCGTGCTCGGCATCCAGTCGCCGGGCGTCAGCGACACCATCACAGACGGTCGCACCGGGTATCTGTCCACCAAAAACCTGCCCACCTTCACCGCAAAAATGACCCGCCTGTGTCTGGATGCCAGCCAGCGCAAAGCCATGGGACAGGCCGCACGCGTCGAATCCGAGCGATACGCCATCGAACGCACCCTCGCCCTCATGATCGGGCACTATGAGCGCCTTTCTCAACAAAGCCGCCTGCGCCCCAATGGCCCGCGCAGCCAACTCCGCAACTTTTGGGAGCGGTTTACAGAATGACCCACAACCAGACCATTGGGCGCTGGGGCGAAGACCAGGCCGCCCGCCACCTGCAGGCACGCGGTCACCAGATCATTGCCCGAAACGCCCGCACCCCATACGGCGAAATCGACCTGGTAACCCGCCTGGGCAGCCAAACAATCTTCGTGGAGGTCAAAGCGCGCACCTCCAGCGCCTTTGGCAACCCGGAAGACGCCGTCACCCCGCGCAAGCAGGCCCACCTGCTGGCCGCCTGCCAGCATTACGCCGCCCAAAACGACATCGACCACTGGCAAGTGGATGTCATTGCCATTCAAGGGAAGCCCGGCCAGCCCCTGCACATCCTCCACCTCGAAAATGTCCTCACCTGATGACCCCGGCCGCCGCGCCGCCCCCAAACCACCCGTCGCCGTCATCGTGGGACCCACGGCCGTCGGCAAAACTGAAACCGCCATTCGCGCAGCCCGCGCCCTGGGCGGTGAGATTGTCAGCGCCGATTCACGCCTGTTCTATCGCGGCATGAACATTGGCACCGCCAAACCCACCCCCGCCGAAATGGCCGGGGTACCACATCACCTTATCGATGTGGCCGCGCCCGATGAAATCTGGAGTCTGGCCATCTTTCAGCAAGCCGCGCAGCAGGCCATTGCGGACATTCACGCGCGCGGGCGGCTGCCCATCATCGTGGGCGGCACGGGGCAATATGTGCGCGCAGTTACCCATGGCTGGGCGCCCCCCGCCGCGCCGCCCAACGAGGCGCTCCGCGCGGCACTCGAAAGCCTGGCCGCAGCCCATTCCTCGCACTGGCTACACAATAAACTAAACCTGATCGACCCCACCGCCGCGGCCGCCATCGACCCGCGCAACCTGCGCCGAACCATCCGCGCCCTGGAGGTCATCTTCGGCACCGGGCGGCGCTTCTCCGCTCAGCGCGGGCAGGTTTTGTCGCCTTACCACCTCTTCACCCTGGGGCTTGCCCGCCCGCGGCCCGAACTATACGCCCGCATCGACGCCCGCATCGACAAGATGTTCGCCGACGGGCTGCTGGATGAAGTGCGCCAGCTGCTTGAAAAAGGCTACAGCCGCGACCTGCCCTCCATGAGTGCCATCGGCTACCGTGAATGCGCCGCCGTACTGAACGCAGAAATGTCGCTGGAAGAGGCCAAATCCCAAATGCGGCGCCTGACGCGAATCTTTGTACGCCGTCAGTCCAATTGGTTCAAAGAAAATGATCCTGCCATTCACTGGTTCACAATGTCTGAACAGGCGCCAGAACAGGTCATTGCCTGGCTGCACAACAAACTGCGCAAATTTGGCGTGTTTTGATGGCAATCATCATTTTTTTATTGACTTTTGAATTCATAACTTCTATACTATTTGTACAAAAAGTTTCTACAACACAATTGAATAGGAGGAGTTGCTCAATGGAGGATAAGTTTCCCTGGCGCCAGAACTATGACAAAGGGGTGCCGTTCACCATCTCGTACCCTGAAGTGCCCCTGTTCCACTTTTTGGAAGAGGCCGCGCGCAATTACCCCGACAAGCCATGCACCATCTTCAAGGGGGCCCAAATTTCCTTCAAGGAAATGAATGAGCTTTCAGATCGGCTGGCAGGCGCGCTGGCGGCCATGGGGGTCAAGAAAGGGGACCGCGTGGGGTTGTTCATGCCCAACACGCCCCAGTTTGTAATGGCCTACTTTGGCATCCTGAAAGCGGGCGGGGTGGTGGTGGCGACAAATCCGCTGTATACCCCAAAAGAGATCGAGTACCAGGTCAACGATGCCGGCATCGAAATCATGTTTGTGATGTCCAACTTCTATAAAACCATCAAAACCGCCCAGCCAAACACAAAGATCAAAAAGCTGATCGTCACCAACCTCAAAGAGACGTTACCGCCCCTCCTCAGTGTACTGTTTACCCTGGCGCGCGAGAAAAAGGGCGGTTTTCGTATCGAAGGCGGCCTGGCAGAAGGCGATGTTTGGATGAAAGACCTGCTCAAGCAGTACCAGCCCAATGACCGTCCTTCCACCCCAATCACACCCGATGACACGGCCATGTTCCAATATAGCGGTGGCACCACTGGCATCTCGAAGGCCGCCATTGCGCTGCACCGTAACGTGGTGGCAAACACCCTGCAAATGCGGGCCTGGATGCCCTCGCTTGAGGAAGGCAATGAAATCATGCTCATGGCCATTCCGCTCTTCCATGTGTACGGCATGGTGGCCGGCATGCATCTTTCGATGAAGATTGGCGCAAGCATGGTGATGGTACCCAACCCGCGCGACATCCCCGATGTGCTGGCGAATATCAATAAATACCACCCCACGCTCTTCCCCGGAGTGCCCACCCTTTACAACGCCATCAACAACCGCCCCGAAGTGATCGCCGGCAAGATCAAGATGGCCTCGATCAAGGCTTGCCTCTCTGGTTCTGCGCCTTTGCTGCGCGAAACCAAAGAAAAGTTTGAAGCCCTTACCGGCGGTAAAGTGTTCGAAGGATTTGGATTGTCCGAAGCGCCTACAGCCTCGCATTGTAACCCCATGTTTGGTGTCAACAAAACGGGCTCCATTGGCATGCCCTTCCCGGACATGGAAGTGAAGATCATCAGTCTGGACGATGGGATAACCGAACTGCCCTTGGGAGAAGTGGGCGAACTGGTGATGCGCGGCCCACAGGTGATGAAGGGCTATCACAACATGCCCACCGAAACCGCCAATACCCTGCGCGACCTGGGCGATGGCGGCAAACCCTGGTTATTCACGGGCGATATCGCCCGCATGGACGAAGATGGTTATTTCTACATTGTAGACCGCAAGAAAGAATTGATCAAACCGGGCGGCTTCCAGGTGTGGCCGCGCGAAGTAGAAGAAGTGATCATCAGCCATCCCAAAGTGCTCGAAGTTGGCGTGGCCGGCATCCCGGACCCGTACCGCGGTGAGACAGTGAAGGCCTGGGTTGTACGTAAACCTGACGAAACGGTCACAGAAGAAGAGATCAAATCGTTCTGCAAAGAACGCCTGGCGGGTTATAAAGTGCCCACACACATCGAATTTCGTAGCGAATTGCCCAAGACCACCGTTGGCAAAATCCTACGGCGCGAACTGGTGCGCCAGCACAAAGAAACGCAAAACGCATAACAGCTTGAGCAAAAAACTCCCGGCGCGCTGCCGGGAGTTTTTTCGTTACATCATCATCGACTGGGGTGTGCCGCTTTTCTTTTCAAACGGCGGCGGGAAGATAGCCTCAAACTCTTCGCGGGTGATGGTTTCTTTCTCCAGTAAAGCATCAGCCACATCGTCCAGCTTGCCGCGATACTGTTTGAGCGTCTTCTGGGCAATCTTATAAGCCTCGTCCACAATCTTGCGCACTTCGCGGTCGATCTGTTCGGCGATTGCCTCAGAGTAATCCCGCTGCTCCGAAATCTCGCGCCCCAGGAAGATCAGTTCTTCCTTCTGACCATAGACCATGGTGCCGAGTTGGTCACTCATGCCAAGGCGGGTAACCATGATGCGGGCCATACGCGTCACCTGCTCGATGTCATTGGAGGCGCCACTGGTAATATCGTCAAACACCTCTGCCTCAGCTGCGCGACCGCCCAGGGCATAGGCCAGTGTGGCAAGGATTTTCTTGCGGCTCATCAGGATGCGGTCTTCCTCCGGGCGGAACCAGGTGACGCCGCCGGCCTGGCCGCGCCCCACAATGGTCACCTTTTGCACCGGGTCGGCTTCGGGGATGGCGTTGGCCACCACTGCATGTCCGGCTTCGTGGTAAGCAATGATTCGTTTTTCTTCATCGCTAATCAGCCGGCTTTTGCGCTCAGGACCCATCACAACACGCTCGATGGCCTCTTCCAGTTCAGATTGACCAATGGAGCGCTTGTTGCGTCGCGCCGAAAGGATGGCGGCTTCGTTGACCAGGTTTTCCAAATCGGCGCCTACAAAACCGGGCGTGCCACGGGCCACGCTGGCCAGATCCACCACGGGTTCGAGCGGTTTGCCCTTGACATGCACCTTGAGGATGGCCTCGCGGCCACGCACATCGGGCCGGTCGAGAGTGACACGCCGGTCAAAACGGCCAGGGCGCAGCAGGGCCGGGTCGAGGATGTCCGGGCGGTTGGTGGCAGCAATGATGATGATGTTGGTATCCGTGTCGAAACCATCCATCTCCACCAGCATCTGGTTAAGGGTTTGCTCGCGCTCGTCGTGCGAACCCCCCAGCCCGGCACCGCGCTGGCGCCCCACCGCATCAATTTCATCAACGAAGATGATGCAGGGCGAATGGCGCTTGGCCTGGTCGAACAGATCGCGCACGCGGCTGGCGCCCACACCCACGAACATTTCCACAAATTCAGACCCGGAAATGGAGAAGAAAGGCACCCCCGCTTCGCCGGAAACGGCCTTGGCCAACAGTGTTTTTCCGGTACCTGGCGGCCCGACCAGCAGCACACCCTTGGGGATGCGCGCCCCGAGCTGGATGAACTTTTGCGGTTCGCGCAAGAATTCGACGACTTCCTTCAACTCTTCTTTGGATTCTTCCACACCGGCAACATCGGCAAAGGTGACTGTGGGGTTTTCACCGCTGAACATGCGCGCCCGCGACTTGCCAAATGACATAGCCTGGTTGTTGCTGCCCTGGGCCTGGCGGAAGAACCACCAGAACAAACCAGCCAGCAAAATGAAAGGCAGGATGTATCCCAAGGCTGTCAAAATGCCCACCCACGAACTGGGCGGTTTGATCTCAATCTTTACGTTATCCGAGGTCAGCCTGGCAGTCGGCACGCCGAGAGCGACCAACTGTTCGACCAGGGTGGATGTACTTTCTTTGCGGGAACTGCGCTCGCTTCCATCGAGATACACTACGACTAATTGATTGTCCGATTCCACTGAAACGCGCGTTACCTTACCAGCAACGATGTCACCGGCAAGCTCGTTGATCGTGAGCGGCTGTTCGCTAGCTGGCTGTTGGCGTACCTGGAAGTACACCATGGCAATGATCGCGATAAACAGCAGCACATATATGAAGTAAGACTGGCTGCGTGAATTCATTGAACCTCCATCTGTTATTAATTAATTCATTATACCAACCGGGTGCCAAGGGAAAGACCGGGACTTAATAAGTTTTACAATTCTCATACAAATTCCTGTCTTAATCCATCAACATTTCCACCGGGCAATGATCCGACCCGGTCACATCCTCATGAATGATCACATCGCGCACCCGCCCAGCCAGTGACTGCGAAACCAGGAAGTAATCGATGCGCCAGCCAATACCACGCTGCCGGGCCGCAAAGCGATAGGTCCACCAGGTGTATTGCACCCGCTCGGGGTATAACAGGCGATACACATCCACAAAGCCGCGGTCGAGGAATTTTTGCACCCAGGCGCGCTCTTCGGGCAAAAACCCCGAGGTGGTTTCATTTTCTTCGGGGTTGCGTAAATCAATGGACTGGTGGGCGGTGTTGAAGTCGCCAGTGATGATAATATTTTCACCTGCGGCATGGCGCGCATCACAGATTTCAAGGAGGCGCGCGTAGAAATCCAGTTTATAGGTTACACGCTCGTGTCCGCGCTGCCCATTGGGAAAGTAGATGTTGTAGAGATAAAAATCGGGATGCCGGGTACCAATGACCCGGCCTTCCACATCGAACCGCGGCTCACCCAGGCCCACCTCAACGCCCTGGGGTGGTTCGCGCAGCAGGGTGGCAACGCCGCTATAGCCGGGGCGCTCGGCGGGATTCCACGCCGCCTGATAACCGGGGAAATCGCGCTGCTCATCACTCAACTGCTCGGGGCGCGCTTTAATCTCTTGCAGGCACATGACATCTGGGGACTGACCAAGCATCCATTCTTTCAACCCCTTGCCGAGCGCTGCCCGCACCCCATTAACATTCCATGTTATTATCTTCATGAGATGCCTCAATATGGTAAACTTAAATCGAAAGGTGTGAAATGGCAGAAAACCTCAAGCGAATCCTATGTATTGAAGATGAAACCGAAATGGTGGACTTGATTCGCCTGATTTTAGGCCGCCGCGGTTTTGATGTGACAGGCGCGACAGGGGGTGTCGAGGGGTTGGTAAAAGTCCGCCAGACCACCCCAGACCTGGTGCTGCTCGACTTGATGATGCCTGACATGGATGGATGGGAAGTATACCAGCAATTGAAAGCCGACCCCGCCTTGCGCGGCATACCGGTCATCATCGTTACGGCCAAAGCCCAAAACATTGATCGTGTGCTTGGGTTGCATATTGCCAAAGTTGATGATTACATCTCAAAACCTTTCAGCCCGCAGGAATTACTGGACAGTGTAGAAAAAGTCATTAACCGGGAATAATCACCACGTAGCTTTTTTTAGAGTATCATTGCGGACGGAGCATCCGTCCGCTTTTTAATTATGGCCAAAACAATCTCCGTAAAAAACCTTAATCAACCCGGCATTGCACCATTGCGCGTAAAGTATTGTGAATCTTTCGCAGACCGCTTGCGTGGGTTCACTTTTGCAAAAAGCATTCCTTATAATGAGGGACTGGTGCTTGTTGAAGCGCGCGACAGCCGTGTGGATACCGCCATTCACATGCTGTTCGTAGAAACCGATCTGGCCGTATTTTGGATCAACGCCTCATTTCAGGTTGTCGACAAAGCATTGGCCCGGCGCTGGCATCCGTTTTATGCCTCCAAATCACCCGCCCGGTTTGTTCTTGAGATCAACCCCACACGTTTTGCCGATTTCAATATTGGCGACCAGGTGACCTTCAAATGATGCAAAAAGCCACCCTGATCATAATCACTATTTTGATTTTAACCACGGCCATACCAGCCGCGGCCCAAGAGTCAACCCCGCCCAGCGGACCCATTTACATTATCCAACCGGGAGACACGCTCTCGAACATCGCTTCGCGCTTCAACATTCCGCTGGCCGACCTCATGTCTGCCAATAACATTACCAACGCTAACGCCATTAGCGCGGGTGCACAGCTTGTCATTCCCGGATTGGAAGGATTGAGCGGGTTCCTGGTCACTGAAGTTGTTGCATATGGCGATAACCTGCTCAGCCTCAGCCGCCGCCACCAGGTGTCCCAAAGCTTGCTAAGCCGTCTCAACCGCATTACGTCCCCGGCAGAGTTGTACGCCGGTATCAGCCTGGTGGTGCTGCAAGACGCACTCGATAAGTCACCCCTTGCGGCCCGGTTCGGACTCTCGCAAGGACAAACCCTTCTGGAGCAGGCCGTGCTGCAACAGTCCAACCCGTGGCTCATCGCAGAACTGAACGGGCTAAAAAGCACCTGGCAGGCCATGCCTGGCGATGTGCTTTTTTCTCCGGCTTCCGAAGCAGTAGATGCCTTCACAGGGCTGCCTTCATCCATCATCAGCGCCGATGTACCCACCCTGCCCCTCAAGCAAGGCGGCACCGCCATCATTAATGTGCGTGCGCAACCGGGCGTCAGCCTGGGCGGCACACTGGTAGATAAACCGCTCTATTTCTTCCCGAACGGCGATGTACAAACTGCCCTGCAGGGTGTACACGCCTTGCTCAAACCCGGCGTGTACACCCTGCGGCTCGAAGCCACCCTGCCCGATGGGAGCAAGCAATCTTTCGAACAGATGGTGGTGGTACGCAGCGGCAATTACCCGGACGACCCGGTACTGGTTGTCGAACCGCAAACCATCGACGTTTCAGTTACCGAACCGGAAAACCAGCAAATCGAGGCCATCACCAACTTTGCCACCCCGCAACGTTACTGGGATGGCATTTTCACCAGCCCTGGTTTTGACCCAACCTGCTTCACCTCACGTTATGGCAACCGGCGTATTTACAAATCCACCGATGGCGTCACCTCCATCCAGGGTTTCCACACCGGCGCCGACTTTTGCGGCGGACAGGGTTTGCCCATAGTTGCCCCGGCTGGTGGGAATGTGGTTTTTGCCGGGCCGCTGACCGTACGCGGCTATGCAACCATCATCGATCACGGTTGGGGGGTATTTAGCGGCATCTGGCATCAATCTGAGATCAAAGTGCAGGCAGGGCAACAGGTGCAAGCCGGCGAACTGATCGGTATCGTCGGCGGCACCGGACGCGTTACCGGGGCGCACTTGCACTGGGAATTGTGGGTCAATGGCGTCCAGGTCAACCCCATAGACTGGCTGGAGAAAAAATACCCCTAATTGTTGCGGTGAATAACTGCCGCCCGCGAGAAACCCATGCCAAACATCATCAACCACCTTAAACAAAGCGATATTTTCTACCAGTTCACACAGTCCCAACTGGAATTGGTGGCCAACCTGTGCCAGGAAAAAACGTACGATGCCGGCCAGGTAGTATTTGAAGAAAACAGCAACAGCAAAGAACTCTTCATTGTCGTTCAGGGCAAAGTGGAAGTGCTGGTAAACCCCGGACTGGTCAAGAAAAACGGCACTGCCCCCAGCGTAACCGTGGCCACCCTCAGGCGCGGGCAGTGTTTTGGAGAGGTTGCCCTGGTCGATGAAGGCCTGCGTTCAGCATCGATCCGGGCGGCGCAACCAGACACCCGCCTGCTGGTCATACCGCGCGATAAACTCATCATGCTGTGCGAAACGTATCCGCAGTTGGGGTATCGCCTGATGTATAATCTGGCAGCCGACCTATCGATGAAAATTCGCACTACCGACTTGCGAATCCGTGAAAAATTTTTGTATGGACAGCAAAGTTAAAATTTCATAATTGCCCAATTTTTTGATTCGCCCCCTTGACTTTTGCCTCAAATAACTGTACGATAAAAAGAACTTTTCCATGGCCGCGAGAAACCTGCCTCAGCATTTCTCCGGCTTTGTTGTAAATGGAAAAACTCAAAACAAGGAGGTGATGCCCGACCCAATAGCGTGGTCTGCCGTGCACCAATACCCCAAATTCGCCAACGGGGTAATTGTCAACCTAAAACTCAGAAAACAATATATGGAGGAAGAAGAAATGTCCAAGCGTTTGTTTGCTGTCGTAGCGATTCTGGTGATCGCCAGCCTTGCCCTGAGCGCCTGCGCCCCCGCGGGCAGCACCGACAAAGGCACCATCAAGATCGCCTCGCAGACCCCGCTCTCGGGCGGTCAGTCAGTTCTGGGTGTGGATATCAAGCGCGGTGCCGAATTGGCCCTCGAGCAGTTGGGCGGCCCGCTGACCGAAGCCGGCTTCAAAGTGGAACTGGCCCCATACGACGACCAGGCCAACCCTGACACCGGCGTTGCCAATGCCAAGAACATCGTCTCCGACCCCGACATCCTGTGCGGCGTGGGTCACCTGAACTCTGGCGTAATGATCCCCTCTTCCGAGGAGTATCGTAACGCTGGGCTGGCCTTTGTCTCGCCCGCCAACACCAACCCCAAAGTCACCGACCGCGGTTACCTCGAAGTTAACCGCATCGTAGGTCGTGATGACGTGCAGGGCGTGGTGGGCGCACAGTATGCCCAAGGCATTGGCGTCAAGTCGGTCTTCATCGTTCACGACAAGACCTCTTACGGTCAGGGCGTGGCTGAATTCTTCAAGCAGGAAGCTGAACGCATCGGCATCGAGGTAAAAGGCTTTGAAGGCACCGAAGAAAAAGCCAACTTCGATGCGCTCATCACCCCCATCATAGCAGCCAACCCCGATATGGTTTACTTTGGGGGCATCTACGACCAGGCTGGCGTGCTCTTCAAGCAGGCCCGTGAAAAGGGCTTCCTGGGCACCTTCATGGGTCCGGATGGCATGGACTCCTCTGAATTGGTCAACATCGCCGGACCGGCGCTGCTGGATGGCGGTGGCATGGTGTACTCCACCGTTTCTGGACCTGCTTCGGTTTACCCCGACACTGCCAAATTCGTTGCCGATTTCAAGGCCAAGTTCGGCTCTGACCCGCAACCCTTCGCTGCCCAGGGTTACGATTCCATGGCCATTTGCTTGAAGGCCATCGAAAACGCCGCAAATGCCAAGGGTGGCGGCAAACCCACCCGCGAAGAAGTTGCCCTGGCCATCCGCGCCTTGCAAAACTTCCAGGGCATCACCGGCGCTTACACCTTCAACGCGATTGGCGACCCGACCTCCGCCAAGTACTTCGTCATTCAGGTAGCCTCGGCCGATCCTGCCAAATGGGGCGCGAACCCTGTTGCACAGACCCTCGACATTGCTCCGCCCAGCAAGTAGTCTCTGCGTCTGAGTTTGTACTCCCGGCCCCTCGACGAGGGGCCGGGAGATTTTCACATTTCAGGAGATCGTATGCTAGGCCTTATCAAATCCCCCCACCTGCGTGAACTCCTGCGACCGGTAGGACAAATGGTTGTGTTCTCGATTGGGAGCGCAGCCATTCTGTCTGCGATCGTCACCCTGCTCGCATTGATCCTTACGCCAACCGACGTGGGCGCAGCAGCCCAAAAAACTTATGGCATGAGCCTGCTGCAATACACCGTGATCAACCTGCCGCAAGTGCTGATCGATGGTTTGACCATCGGGTTTGTGTACGCCGCCATTGCGCTGGGTTACACCATGGTTTATGGCGTTTTGGAATTCATCAACTTTGCGCACAGCGAAATTTTCGCCGCGGGTGCATTCATTGGGGTAGAACTGCTCATCGCGCTGCGCACCTTTGGTGTAATATCAGAAAACACCTCAATCGCCATGGCATACCTCTACCTCGCAATAGCCGTGCTGGCTGGCATGATTGTCGCCGGGTTGTTGGCCGTTACCGTTGAACGAATTGCATACCGGCCATTGCGCGGCGCACCGCGCCTGGTGCCGCTCATTTCGGCAATTGGTGTGTCATTTTTCCTGCAAGACTCCATCCGCCTCATCCAAAGCCTTACCACAGGGCAATTCCACCGCATCATTCCAACCTTTGGCAACTTCGATGACCGCCTGGTCTTTGGGCGTGTTCTCCTGGAAAATGGCAACACCATCGACCTGGGTATTCAGATCAAATCGGTGATCGTGATTGGGGTTGCGGTGCTCATGCTTGTGGGGCTTAACTACCTGGTTAACGCCACCAAAGTGGGTAAGGCCATTCGCGCGGTAGCACAAGACCGCGCCACCGCCAGCCTGATGGGAATCAACGTCAACCGCATCATTTCTCTCACCTTCCTCATCGGCGGCACCCTGGGTGGTGCTGCAGGTGTTTTGTACGCGCTCAAGTTCACGCGCATCGATCCTTTTGTGGGTTTCTTCCCGGGTTTGAAAGCCTTCACCGCAGCCGTGTTGGGTGGCATTGGCAACCTTACCGGCGCCCTCTTGGGCGGTATTGTGCTGGGCATGCTGGAGACCTTTGCAGGCGCTTATATGTCCGCTTTTACCATGGGGGCCGCTGGCGCAGAGTACAAGGATATCTTTGCATTCGCCATTCTCATCCTGGTGCTCATCTTCCGCCCGCACGGGTTGATGGGTGAAAACGTGAGCCAGAAAGCGTAGGAGGCCGTCATGAAAAACATCAAATCATTCCTCCAAGGCCTGCTGGCCAAGCTGCAAGAGGGAAAAAACCCTTACATTTTTACTGTAGTTCATATATTGCTGGGCACAATTTGGGTGTATGCGAGCCCGCGCAACAACATTGCCTTTATTGTGCTGTTGGCCTCACTCTACTCGCTCTATGCCCTGAATACCAAGGCAACGTTCAAGGCAGTGGCAGCCGGGCTGCTGGCGTTTGTAGTGATGCCGATATTAGGAGCGCGTAACATCTTCTTTCTGGAAATCATCTTCCAGATCAGTGTGTTCTCTGCGCTTGCTCTCGGGCTAAACATCGTTGTGGGTTTTGCCGGGCTGTTGAACTTGGGCTACGGCGCCTTCTATGCCGTGGGCGCATACCTTTGGGCGTTCTTCGGCTCACAGCAAATTTACGCCTTGCAATACGCACCCGGCACCCAACCCTCCGGCCTGCCATTCCTGCTCCCTCAGGATGCCTTTTACCTGTTCATCCTCGTGGGCATCATAGTGTCGGCCATTACCGGCATCTTGCTCGGCACGCCGGTCATCCGCCTGCGCGGCGATTACCTGGCCATCGTCACGCTCGGCTTTGGCGAAGTGATCCGCGTGTTGGCCAATAACCTCGACAAACCTCTTAACTTCACCAACGGTCCGCAAGGTATCACCCCGATTCAGCGCCCCAGCCTGCCCCCCGACGCACTGGAGTTTTTCAACACCGGATTGCGTCCAATCATCGGCAACAGCGTTTCTGAAGGACAGCTATACAACGTGTTCTTTTACCTGCTGGCCGTCATCATGATTGTGTTGATCGTTTTCGTAGCCCGCCGCCTGGAAGATTCAAAGCTGGGCCGCGCCTGGACCGCCGTGCGCGAAGATGAAACCGCCGCCATTGCCATGGGCATCCCGCTCGTCAGCACCAAGCTGGCCGCTTTTGCGGTGGGCGCTTCCTTTGCCGGTGCCATGGGCGTGTTGATGGCCGCCAGCCGCACCTTCGTCAGCCCGGAATCCTTCTCGTTCATGCAGTCGATTGGCGTGTTGTCCATGGTCATCCTCGGCGGCGCAGGCTCCATCCCGGGCGTCATCCTGGGCGCAGCCACGGTCACCATCCTCAACCTGCAGATCTTGCAGGGGCTTTCGCTCTACCTCAGCCAACTGCGACAGAGTGATGCGGTCATCCCTATCATCAATTTCCCGTGGCGCGAACTCTCGACCCAACTGGACCCGGCCAAGTACCAGCGTCTTTTGTTCGGTCTGATCCTCATCCTTATGATGATCTTCCGCCCCACGGGCCTCATCCCTGCCGAGCGCCGCAAACGCGAACTGCAACTCAAAGAAGGCGACGAATAGGACAAGGTGCCCCATGACACTATTAGACACCCACCAGGTAGTCAAGCGTTTTGGCGGTCTGACCGCTGTAAACAAAATGGACTTCAAGTTGGACCAAGGCGAAATTGTCAGCATCATTGGACCAAACGGCGCCGGAAAGACCACCTTCTTTAACACCCTGACCGGCATTTACCGCCCCGAAGAAGGCAAAATTGAATTCGACGGGCATACACTGATCGGGCTTCGCCCAGACCAGATCGCCGGGCGCGGGATTGCGCGCACCTTCCAAAACATCCGCCTGTTTGGCGGCATGTCGGTCATCGAAAACATTCTCATTGGCATGCATGTCCAGCTCAAGCAAAACCCTGCCGAGGCCATCCTGCGCAACAAGAAATTCGTTGGCGAAGAGCGGGAAGCAGAACTCAAGGCAGAACGCTTGATGAAATTTGTCGGGTTAGATCTGTCGCTGGCCAACGAACTGGCAAAAAACCTGCCCTACGGCGGGCAACGTCGCGTCGAAATCGCGCGCGCACTGGCAGCACACCCCAAACTCTTGCTGCTCGACGAACCGACCGCCGGTATGAACCCGCAAGAGACCGAAGAAGCGGTGCGCCTTTTCCGGCGTGTGCGCGATGAGAAGGGCATCACCGTGTTACTGATCGAACATGATATGCGCGTGGTGATGAGCATCTCAGAACGTATCAGCGTCATGGACTATGGAGAAAAAATCGCCGAGGGGTCGCCGTCCCAAATCCGCAGCAATCAGCGCGTCATCGAGGCCTACCTGGGGCGCGGCGCAGCTGCATCGCAGCATGAGGAGAAAAGCCTATGAGCCTGCTAAGCCTTGAAAACGTCCACACCTACTACGGGCGCATCCATGCCCTGAAAGGCATTTCGCTCAACGTAGAAAAAGGCGAAATTGTTACTCTCATTGGCGCCAACGGCGCAGGAAAAAGCACCACCCTGCGCACCATTTCTGGCATTGTCCATCCCCGTTCTGGCAAGATCACGCTCAACGGGCAAGATATCGCCCATCGCGAAGCGCACATCATCGTCAACGAAGGGGTGGGGCATGTACCCGAAGGGCGCGGCATTTTCCCCAAACTGACGGTTCGCGAAAACCTAGAGCTTGGCGCGTTCACCATCGACGACAAAAAGCTCATCAATGAACGGATGGAGATAGTTTTTGGATATTTCCCGCGCATCAAAGAACGCATCGAACAAAAGGGCGGCACCCTGTCTGGCGGTGAACAACAGATGCTGGCCATTGGACGTGGGCTGATGCTTAACCCCAGCATCCTCATGCTGGATGAGCCTTCCATGGGGCTTGCCCCGGTGCTGGTCGAACTCATCTTCGACATCATCAAACGCCTCAACGAGCAGGGGACGACCATCCTGCTGGTCGAACAGAACGCGCTCATGGCGCTTTCCATTGCGCATCGCGGGTATGTACTACAGACCGGTAACATTGTGATCAGCGACACCGCCGCAAACCTGAAGAAAAACGAAATGGTTCAGCACGCATACCTGGGCGTTGAATAAACCCTCCGCAAAACCTGCCCGCAGAAGCCGGCGGCTTGCCCCGGCTTCTTGTTATTTAATGGACAGGATGCGTGTGCTAAAATAACCCAATACTTGAAAACGGATATACCATGCCCTCTGCTGAAATCATCACCATTGGTACCGAGATCCTGCTCGGCGAAATTGTGGATACCAACTCTGCCTATCTTGCGCGCCAATTGCGCGACCTGAACGTGGACGTGTTTCGCACAACCACGGTGGGCGACAACACACAACGCATTGCGGGGGTCATCCGCGAGACCATGAGCCGCGCCCAAATCATCATTACAACCGGCGGGTTGGGCCCCACAGTAGATGACCCTACCCGTGAAGCAGTCGCCCGGGCTTTCGACACCCACACCGAGTTTCGCCCCGAGTTGTGGGAACAAATTGCGGAGCGCATGCAGCGCTTTGGCCGCGCCCCAACCGAAAACCAGAAGCGCCAGGCTTACATCCCATCCGGCGCAACCGCCATCCGCAACCCGGTAGGCACCGCGCCAGCGTTCATGATCGAAAAAGAGGGCCGCCTGCTAATCTCGCTGCCCGGCGTGCCGCGTGAAATGGAACATCTTTATGAAAATGCCGTTATCCCGGCTCTGCGCGCGCGCTTCAACCTGAGCGGGATCATCAAGTCCAGGGTGCTGCACACCGCCGGGGTGGGAGAGTCGGTTATTGACGAGAAGATTGGCGACCTTGAAACCCTCAGTAACCCCACCGTGGGTTTGGCGGCCCACTACGGGCAGGTGGACATCCGCATTACCGCCAAAGCCGATGCAGTCGAAGAAGCCGACCGCCTGATCGCGGAAGTCGAACAGCACCTGCGGGAACGGCTGGGCGCAGCCATCTTCGGCGCTGATCAAGACACCCTGGAAAGCGTCGTGATGCAACAGATCGCCGCAGGCGGGCACACCCTGTCTGTGGTCGAAACCGGCATGGGCGGGGCGCTCATCCAGGCGCTTTCGCGCCCCGCTTCCCCCGCATTTGGCGGCGGGCAGGCGGCCCTGGCAGGCACAGCAGACGCGCTGCCTGCCGCAGTACAAACAGAGTGCGTCGCGCGAAGCGCCTCGCTGGGATTGGGCGTGGCGCTCACCTACGGCGAATCGCAACAGACCGCCGACATCTTCATAAAAACGCCAGCGGGCAACCGTTCCATCCAACGCACCTACGGGGGGCATCCGCGTAATGCCCCGCGCTGGGCAGTCAGCACCGCACTCGACCTGTTACGCCAATTGATTTAGACATGCCCGCCAGAAACTCACCGCGCAAAAACAACCGCCCCAGGTCGCTCGGGGTGTGGGCCGCCACCCTGACCGGGCTGGCGCTGTGCCTGCTGGGTGGCGCAAGCGTGCTTTTCCTGCCGCAAGTGCTGGATTCCGCCCGCGCCAACCGCGCCCAACAATACATTGTCCTGCATGCGCCTCAGCATACAGCCAGCGCCACATCGTTCCATACCGCCACGCCAGTCTTGGCAGCCACCTTGCGCGCCACTGCCCTGGCGCAGGTTACACCCACCCCGCTGCCATTTGGCATTGCGGCCCCTGGCGCATCCCCCACCCCGCGACCGTCCGCCACACCCACACCGCGCTCTGCTTCCATTATCATCGGCACGTCAGTAGAAGGGCGCCCGCTGGAAGTCTTCATGTTTGGCGACACCACCCGCCCCATACGACGACTGATCGTGGCCGGAATTCACGGCGGTTACGAGGGAAACACAGTACAATTGGCTTACCAACTGATGACCTACCTGTACGACAATCCACAGGTCATCCCGGCCGATGTAACCCTCTTCATTCTGCCCAACCTCAACCCAGATGGCCATGCCCGCGGTGGCAAAGCAGACCCGGATGCCCGCGCCAACGCCCACAATGTGGACCTTAACCGAAACTGGCCTTACCAGTGGTCCCCCACCTGGGATCGCAGCGGGTGTTTCAGCCAGCGCATCCTCTCGGGTGGAAAATATGGCGGCTCGGAGCCGGAGGTAGGCAGCCTGATCAGCTTCATCAACTTGTGGAAGCCAGATGCCATCATCAGTTACCACAGTGCGGCCCTGGGAATCCTGCCCGGCGGGCGCCCGGATTTTCCCCCATCCATAGCGCTGGCCGAGTCGATTGCCGCTGTAAGCACTTACCCCTACCCACCGCTCGACCTGGGATGCAATTACACCGGCAACCTTACCGACTGGGCCGCCTCTACACAGGGCATTCCAGCTGTGGATATTGAACTGAATAACCATTTCGAGACCGACTTCGATATGAACCTGCGCATCCTGCAAGTTTTCTTAACCTGGAGGAAGTAAAAATGACAGAATCTGTTGATACCCTGTTTGTCAATGCGCTCGTCCTGACCATGGACGAAGACTACGCCCAATACGAGCCCGGCGCCGTGGCCGTACGCGGCGACAGCATTGTAGCTGTTGGGCCCGATGCTGAATTGCGACAGAAATACATCGCCAGCCAAACCATCGATTGTAGCGGCAAGGTGCTCATGCCAGGGTTGGTCAACGCCCACACCCACGTGCCCATGACCCTCCTGCGCGGTCTGGCAGACGATCTGCGCCTGGATGTGTGGCTGATGGGCTACATGATGCCTGTCGAACGCGAATTCGTCTCTCCAGACTTTGTGCGCCTCGGCACCCTGCTGGCCAGCGCAGAACTGATCCGCACGGGCGTCACCAGCTTTGCCGACATGTATTACTTTGAAGAAGATGTGGCAAAAGCCGCCGCCTATGCCGGTCTGCGGGCACTGTGCGCCCAGACCGTGCTCAAATTCCCATCCCCCGATGCCGCCGCCTATGAAGACTCTCTGGCCATGGCCCGCGATTTCATCTCGCGCTGGAAAAACCACCCGCTCATCGTACCCTCGGTAGCCCCACATGCCCCCTACACCTGCACCGGCGAGATCTTGCGCGCCACCGCCCAACTGGCCGCCGAATTCGATGTGCCGCTGCATACCCACCTCTCCGAAACCGCGCTGGAAGTGGAAAACATGCGCCGCGAAACCGGCATGCCGGTCATACCTTATGTCAAAAAACAGGGATTATTCGACGCCAAGGTGCTGGCCGCCCATTGTGTGCATATCGATGAGGGCGAGATGCGCACCCTGCTGCATGCCGGTGCAGGCGTGGCTCACAACCCTACCTCTAACCTCAAACTCGCATCGGGCGTGGCCCCGGTGCCGCGCATGCTCGAACTGGGCCTCAACGTGGGCATTGGCACAGATGGCCCGGCCTCGAACAACGACCTGGATATGTTCGAGGAAGTGCGCCTGGCGGCCATCCTAGCCAAGAACAGCAGCAACGACCCCACCAGCCTGCCAGCCCGCCAGGCCCTGGCCATGGCCACCCGCCTGGGTGCGCACGCCATGCACATCGGTCACATCACCGGGTCGATCGAGCCAGGCAAGCGCGCCGACCTCATTTTGGTAGACACCACCCCGTTGCACAACGCCCCGCGTTTCAGACGCGACCCGGGCAATGCCTATGCGCAAATCGTTTATGCCGCCAAATCGACCGACGTGACCGATGTGATGGTCAATGGCAAGTGGCTGATGCGCGCCCGGCAATTGCTCACCCTTAATGAAAGCGCCTTGCTCGAAGCCGCCCAGGAGTACGCAAAGAAGGTCGACACATTCCTGATGGCCCGCGAACAGTCGGTTTTGTCCAAACTCATCGCGCTGGGCGGGTCGAGCGAAGAAGAAAGCTTCGAAGTACAGGTCAAGATCAAAATCGATGACCCCGCTCCCGTGTTGGAGGCTGTCAAAAACCCCGCGTTCAAGATCATCTACCATAGGCGCTATAACCAGCATGACGTATATTTCGGATTCGACGCGCCCGACCAGGGGCGCCTGCGCTACCGCGAAGACGACTTCATCGACACAAAAGGCAATGTCACCAACGTGCGTGCCCGGCTGACGCTCATCGGGCAGGCGCGTGAAGACCGCTTCGGGCACGATGTCTTGCTCTCGCGCAGCCGCTACCTGGCACCGGCAACACAAAGCATGCGGTTCTACCGCGAGTATTTCAAGCCGTTTTCTGAAACCGCCATCGAAAAATACCGGCAGCGCTGGCGTATCGAATACCAGGGGCTGGAGTTCTTCATAAACCTGGATGAAGTACGACAACCCGGGCTGGGGTGCTACCTCGAAATCAAAAGCACCACCTGGAGCCGCCAGGATGCCATCAAAAAAGCCGCCCTGCTCGAAGAACTGACCACGCTGCTCGGCGCACACCCAGACAAAACCGAAGCCAAAGACTATATCGAAATCGTGACCAGCTGACCTGTCATGCAACCTGATGTTCGCATGTCGAAAAAGAAACGCCGCGCGCTTCGTGCCCAAACCATCACGGCTATTGGGCTGGCCGTGCTATTCGTGCTCTCGGCCGTACCGGCCCTCTTTTTCGCCAATCTTGAAAATCGATTGTTCAGTCCAAAAACCTACCAGATTGCCCTCGAAGAAACCGGCGCCTACAAAAACCTGACCGGCCTCCTTGCGCGCCAATTGCACTACGCTGCCACCTACGACACGTGCATGCAAAACCCCATGGCGTGCCGTTTCCCGTATACCGGCGCCCAAACACGCGCCTGCATCGAAGAAACGCTCGGCAAAGGGTTGGTCGAGGCGGTCGTCCGCAACGAACGCCGCCCCACTCCCCAGCAAACCCGCGACGCCCAGGCCTGTTTCAGCCAATTTGGGCAACCTCCCCAGGGCGAGGCTCCGCCCCCCGCACTGCCGGTTTTCTTTGCGCTCTTCTCGCCAAATCAAATCGAAGGCATCCTGAACAATATCCTTGCCCCGGCCGAACTGCAAACCTTCTTGGATCAGACCATCGCTTCCACGCTCGCCTACGCTGGCGGTGATCAAAAAACCCTAACCGTGCGCCTGGATTGGCTGTCCCGGCGGGTCAGCGAGCAGGGTCCGGAAGCCATCCTGAAAACCTGGCGCAACCTGCCAATTTGCCAGCCCGATGCGGTCATGCGCAATACCCGGGCCTTGTTCAATAATCAATTGCCAGATGATCTCTTCCAATGCAACCCGGGCGATGAAACCGTGCTGTTGCTCAGCCCATTCATCAACCGGGTGCTCAAAGCGCAGGCCGCGCTGATTCCCAAGTCTGTGTCTTTGGGAGAATTGCCCGCCCCGATGAATGCCAATCTGTCTAACCCTGCGCAGCTCATCCGCGGGGTCATGCGATATGGTTGGATTGTTCCCCTCGTGTGGTTGATCGCTCTTTTCATTGTGATCGCGCGCAGTTGGAAAGCGGTCTTACTGTGGTGGGGTGCCCCGCTGGCCATCGTGGGTGTCTTCAGCCTGGGGCTGAGTGCGCTGGGCATCCCGCTGATGAGCGGTTACATCGAGCAACAGATTACCACCGGGATGCCACCCACCCTGACACCTGAAATTGCCAGCACACTCCACGCCCTTATCGTTGATATCATCGGCCATGCGCTGGCCCCCGTAACTGTCCAGTCCATCGCCATCAGCGCAACCGGGCTGATCATGTTGATTGCAGCGCAGTTTGTGCATAAATAATGCCCTGCAGCGCTACGGGCAACCGTTTTGCAAGTGCTGCTCGAAGGTTTCAGCAAAATTGTGACGTCCCGAGCCATCACACGCGGCGCGGAAGAAAAAGTATGTGGTTTCTTCGGGAAAAGCCACCGCCTGCATCGACACCAGCGCCGGGTTGGCAATGGGCGATGGCGGCAGTCCATTGTTCAAATAGGTATTGTAGGCAGATGGCGCGCGCAGATCGCTCAGCAGCAGCGGGCTTTTCCACCACACGCCCGGACGGCCAATCGCATACTGCACTGTTGGGTCGGCTTCCAGGCGCATGCCGCTGCGAATGCGATTGAGATACACCGAGGCAATCAGGGGCTTCTCGTCATCAATGACCGCCTCGCGCTGCACAATCGAGGCAACGATCACGGCCTCATAGACGCTTAAACCCTGGGCCGCAAACCCGGACTCCAATTCAGGGCTGATATACAGAGCCGTATTTTTCAACATCGTTTCCACGATTGCTTCAGCCGGAATGCCGCGCGGCAGGGTGTATGTACCGGGGAATAAAAAACCCTCCGCAGAGGCGCCCTCTGGCAGCCATGCCAGCACGCGAGGTGGGTTTTGAGCCGCGCGCAGGAAATCTTCCGGGCTGGCCGCCAAGCCGGATGTGGGCAGCGCCGCCGCAATCTCTTCCATGCGCCAGCCAGGCAGCACCACCAACGTTCCATCACTGGGTGTCGAGTCTTGCATGGCCCGGGCAATCTCGATGGCCGACATGGCCGGGCTGAGCGGGTGCTTACCCGACTGCAGGGTAAGGTCGAGTCCGCTGTAAATGAGATATGTGCGAAACGCATCGGCATCGCGCACCAGCCCATCTGCTTCCAGGCGCGCTGCCACCTGGGCCGCAGATTCGCCTGGCGCAACCTGGAAAGAGACTGATTGTCCATTGGGGTCACGCGGGACGGTCAGCAGCCCGTCATACCACAATAGCGCCACCGAATATCGAAATACCTGCATATCCGACAGGTAAGGGCTGGGCAGCCCAAAAAATTCTGCTGCGGCTACGGGCACAGCCAGCGCCCCACCGGCCAGGCAGGCTAAAACCAAAAGAGCGATCAAACCCAAAAGGATCAGTTTTTTCATTGCATCATCGGTGCGAATCGAGATAATTTTGCAGCAATAGCGTCGCGGCCAGGTTATCGAGATGCCCGGCGCGTTTACGGCGTGATACGCCCATGGCCAGGCGGGCTGCTTGCGCGTCCTGGGTGGTGAAGCTTTCATCCCACAGGGTAATGGGCAGATCGGTTTGGGCACGCAGGGATTCGGCGAACTTTTGGGCGCGCCGGCCGGCCAGGTTGGGGTTACCATCCTCATCGAAAGACTGCCCAATGATGATAAGCCCGGCGCGCTGTTCAGCAGCCACCTGGGCCACGCGGGCAACATCGATGGCGCGCGCCACATGTTTGATGATGGCCAGCGGGTTGGCAATTGTGCCGCTATCATCGCTGACAGCCAGCCCGATCCGTTTTTCACCAGGGTCCACAGCCAGAACGCGCATCTATTTCACCGTAATGCGAAACGGGATGAACGGCATGGTCTGCCACCAGTCGGGCCAAATGGTAATTTGCGCAGGTTGGGCCAAGTTGAGAACTGCGCTAAGCCGGTCAATGGCCGCCTGGCGTTCGATGCCACGCACCATCGCCATCACCGCCGGAGGGTCGATGCGTGTGCGCATGTTCCGGGTGGCCCGCATTTGCCAGCGCGCCACCCCGCCCGGGCTGAAGATGGGCGGGGTCTGCGCAGACAGGCTGAGCGTACCGGGTACGGGTACGTATCCGGGGGGCAGGGCGGCATCCAGCGCAGATTGGGAGAGGAATTCCAGATCGGCAGCGGCGGCATAAGCAGACTGGAATTCTGCCCGCAAGCGCAGGGTAAGGCGCGAGCCAGGCATTCCCACTGCGGGAGTGAACTCCTCTTCCAACACCTGAATCAGGCCCAGGCTTTCTGATATAAGCTGGTCGCCTTGCAAGAGCTGCCGGGCAATTTTTGCGCTGGCTTCCTCGCGCAATTGAAGCAGTAAATCTTCGCGCAATGCTGCCAGGTCTGCCGGGGCAGGCGCCGGGCGCTGACGGTCGTTGCCGCCAGCTGTGGGCGTGAGGTTGATGACACTGACCGACAGCCCCAGACCACCCTCCACGGCTATGATTTCGCCAGGTGCCAGGTTGCCTGCACTGCCAGGGAACATCGCTCGAACCGCCACCCGCCCTTTCTGCCCCTCACCTTCCAGCAGGCGAAGCGGCTCGAGCGTGGCATAACGCAGGGCGGCTGCATCGGCCGTGCGAACCACAGTACCCGCCGGAATAACCAACTCGCCAAAAACAAGCTTGGAAAACTCCACCTCACCACTGGCCGGTTGATCGGGAACAAGAATCCAGTCGGTGGTGGGGCGCTCGGCCACCGCTTCCACTTGCACTGTGAGGGTGCGCAGTGGCAGATTGCCCGAAAGATAAACGGTGTCGATATCGGGCGCGGCACTGACTGGCAAGGTAATGGTCTGGGTGGTGACAATGGGAACCAGCTCGATCTGTGCCGTGGGGACAAAAACAAGCGCCATCACCAGTGCGGCCAGAACCCCCAGCGAAAAATACCCCAGGCGTACAGCAGGCTGGCGGGGCGCAAGCGGATCGGCTGGTCTGGCAAGTGCGCGCCTGCGCCAGACCGATTCGCGCGACAGGCGGCGGGTGACCCCCGCCCGTGATTGTGCCTGCCAGGGTGTTTTTCGCGCCTGGGAAGAGGTTTTGAATGTCGGTATGTCCAATTCGCGCGCCGCCGCTTTGATCTCGCCTTCGGTGGTCACCAAACCCATTTGCGCGCCAAGCGCCTGCGCATGCCGCTGGAGCAGTTTGAGGTCGAGCGGGCGCAGGCTGACGCGCTCTCGAATGGGCCACACCAGCAGGATGCGCGGCGTTTTGCTCCAGTCCATTTTGTCGCGAATGGAAGTGAGGTCATCGTGTGGCTCGAGTTGGATGAGTTGGGTTTTCATCGTCCCAAATTATACCTGCCTCATGCGGAAAAAAAAGCAAGGGCGGCCTGTTACGGCCGCCCGAGTTAACAGATGCGAAACCTACTGGGGCAATTGCAGGGTGACTATCAGCCCATCCTGGTTTAATGCAGGGGTGATCGTGATTATCAGCGTTTCCCCGCCACTACCAGTGTACATCAGCAGAGCGCCTCCGTCTGAAGGCGGCGCAGAGAACAAGCTCTGCCACCCGCTGTTTTTCAGGTTTTCGTCATAGAACGTGGTCACGTCTTCAACAGTGGCCGGCACGCGGAAAGTGTACGAGAATGTTTGTGGAAATTCCTGCCCGGCCACCGCCTGCGGCATGACGGGGATCTCTTTCCATACATCTACAGGCTCTCCCTTTGGGTCGAACATTTGCCCCAAGTCGCCCAGGTCTGGCATGCCAGTGATTTGGGGTAGCGCAGTCATACCGGCTTCAATCGTCGGCATGATCTCTCCCATCACTGTTGGGATGGCCGCCAGCGTCTCCACTGGCATGGCAGTGACCAGGGCTTCGGCCGTGGCAACGGCTTCCTGGGCCTGGTTGAAAGGCTGCATGATGAAATTACAGGCCAGGGTAAGCGGCACAAGAAAAACGAGGGCAAGGCGCGGAACACGTTTCATGAGTTGCTCCTTTTGCGAGAAATGAACAGAATAAAAGTATTATACGCCAGCGCGCCAAGAAAAAGACCGGGCAATTTCACCCGGTCTTGTCCAATTTACTTTGTCTTTTCTTCCAGCCAGCCCTTTACGCTGGCGAGGGCTTCGGGCAGTTTGCTGGCATCGCGCCCGCCGCCGTAGGCCAGGTGCGGCGCGCCGCCGCCGCCCGCGCCCAACTGGCGCGAGACGTGACCCACCAGGTCGCCGGCTTTTACGCCGCGCTTTACCAGGTCTTGCGTGACGGTGGACATGACGGTGACATTTTCGCCGGTGACCGAGGCGATGATACACACCCCGTTTTCAGTGAGGCGCTCGCGGAACTTGTCGGCCAGTTTGCCGAGGGTTTCTTTGTCCACACCGGGCATGCTGGTAGCCAACAGCGAGACGCCATTGATGATCTCGACCCCAGCCAGTTGCTGGTTGAACGACACCAGGGCCAGCTCGGCGCGCAGGGCAGCCAGCTGCTTGCGCGCGGCAGAAAGCTCCGCCTGCAGCAACTCGATCTTGGCGGGCACATCCTCGGGGCCGGTGTTGAACAGCCCGGCCGCGATCTTGAGCGCCTTGAAGCGGCGCGCGGCCAGGTGGTACGCCCCGCGGCCAGTCACCGCTTCGATGCGGCGCACCCCCGCAGCAGCTGAACTTTCGCTGATGATGAAGAACGCGCCCACGTCGCTGGTGCGCTCGAGGTGCGTGCCGCCGCACAGCTCGTACGAGTGACGGTCATCCGGTTCGCCGATGGTGATGGTGCGCACTTCCTCGCCGTATTTTTCACCGAACAGGGCCATGGCGCCCTCGGCGATGGCTTCTTCGCGGGCTTTTGTGCGCGGCATGACGGTCATATCGGCGGCCACGGCTGCGTTGACCAGGCGTTCGACGCGCTCGAGCTGGTCGGCGGTCATGCCTTCGGGGTGGTTGAAGTCGAAACGCAGGTGGTCGGGCGCCACCAGCGAGCCAGCCTGGCGGGCGTGCTCGCCCAGCACCTCGTGCAGCGCGGCATGCAGCAGGTGCGTGGCTGTGTGGTTGCGCATGATGTCATGGCGGCGAGGGGCGTCCACCTCGGCAATGGCAAAATCGCCCACCTTCGGGCGGCCGCTGACAACCTCGCCCACGTGGACGATGAGTCCGGCCGCCGGGCGGCGCACATCGCTGATCTCGATCTCCCAGGCAGCCCCTCCTCCGGCTCCCCCCGTTTTCTCCGAAAACAGAGGAAGAGAATAAATTGTGCCGGTATCGCTGACCTGCCCGCCGGATTCGAGGTAGAAGCCGGTGCGGGGCAGGACGATCTCGACCCGGTCGCCGAACTGGGCCTCGGCAACCGACTGCCCCTCGACGACGATGGCCAGCACCCCGGCGTTGACCTGCAGGCTGTTGTAGGGGTCGTATTCCACACCCCTGGGGCCGAGCTTGCCGGAGGTTTGCAAGTCTTTGAGGATGCCGGCGAAAAATTCGGCGTCTTCGCCGCCGAGCGCGCCCATGGCTTTGCCGCCGCCCGAGGCCAGGCTGTGCTCTTCGCGCGCGGCGCGGAAGCCGGCCTCGTCCACATCCAGGCCTTGTTCGCGGGCGATGTCGCGGCTGATTTCGAGCGGCATGCCGTTGGTGGCGTACAAGTCGAAGGCCAGGCGTCCATCCAAAAGGGTTTGCCCGGCGGCCTTGAGCGAATCGAGCATGCCCTGCAGGCGGGCGGTGCCAGATTCGATGGTGCGGGCAAAGCGCACCTCTTCGCGGGTGAGGCTGGCGAGGATCTCTTCGCGATGTTTGAGCAGCTCGGGGTAGAAGCCGCCGTATTCGCTGATGATGGCATCGGCGACCTGGGCCAGGAAGGGCTGGGTCAGCCCGATCTTGGTGCCGAAGCGGGCCGCGCGGCGGATGATCATGCGGCAGACGTAGTTGCGGCCGGCGTTGCCGGGCACCACGCCATCACCGATGAGGAAGGCGGCCGAGCGGGCATGGTCGCAGATGACGCGGTAGGGGGTGAAGTCGGCGTACATTGCTTCGCGCGAGCGGCCGGTCAGGGCTGCCAGGGCATCCAGCGCGCCCTGAAAGAGGTCGGTTTTGTAGTTCGAGTCGACGCCCTGCAGGACGGAGACGATGCGTTCGAAGCCCATGCCGGTATCGACATGTTTGGCGGGCAGGGGTTCGAGACGTCCATCATCAAACAGGTTGTATTGAATGAAAACGTTGTTCCACAGTTCGAGGTAGCGGGTGCATTCGCCGTTGACACCGCACTGGTGGGGCGTGCCGCGCAGGTTGTCGCGCTCTTCGCCCAGGTCGATGTGGATCTCGGAACACGGGCCGCACGGGCCGATCTCGGCCATCTGCCAGAAGTTCTCTTTGCGCCCGAAATAGAGGATGTTTTCGGGGCGCATGCCGGGCTGGGCGCGCCAGATGTCGGCGGCTTCTTCATCGGTAGGCACGTTGCCCTTGTCGTCTTTGAAACAGGTGGCGTAGAGCTTGTCTTTGGGCAGGCCCCATACTTCAGTGAGCAGCTGCCACGACCAGGCGATGGCTTCTTTTTTGTAGTAATCACCAAACGACCAGTTGCCGAGCATCTCAAAGAAGGTGTGGTGGGTGTCGTCGCGGCCGACATCATCCAGGTCGTTGTGTTTGCCGGCCACGCGCATGCACTTTTGCGAGTTGACGACGCGGGTGTAGGGGCGTTTGTCGGTGCCGAGGAAAACATCCTTGAACTGGACCATGCCCGAGTTGGTGAAGAGCAGGGTGGCGTCGCCGCCAGGGACGAGCGACATGGATGGGACCATGGTGTGGCCCTGCTCAACGAAGAAGTCGATAAATGTCTGGCGTATTTCGTTGCCGGTGAGTTTTTTAGGGGTCATGCTTGCTCCGAATAGGATTGAAGTGGGACGAATTATACCCAAAACGCGGGCAGAAAGCAGCAACAAGACGCCCTGTGCGCCGGGGTTATCATTTTATCTGCCCAAAACGTGTATTCCGATATATACTTGCAAGACTTAAGACCCAAAGGGAGAAGCTCTTTTATTATGGAAAGTAGAAAAGTTTACATCGGCGTCGACAGCGGCGCGACCACTTCCAAGGTGGGCGGTGTCTGGCACGACGGTACCCCTGTATCCACCCGCCTGTTGCAGCGCCGCACTGATTCGCAGAACGGACCCGAGGCTGTGGTGAACGGCTGGGTGGCAGGGATTGGCGAATACCTCAACCAGAACAAGCTGGGCTGGGACAATGTGCAAGGCGTGGGGCTGGCCGTGCCGGGCGTTTTCTCGCGCTATGGCGTGCTCGACCGGGCCGCCAACCTGCCCGAAGCCTTCCAGGGCTGGGACGTGCATACCCAGTTCAGCGCGGCGCTTTCCGGGCAGGCCGGGCGGGCAATCCCGCTGGTGGTGGGCAACGACGGCAACTACGGCGGCGTGGCCGAGGCGCACCATGTACGCGGCAACACCGATAAAACCGTGCTGATGCTGGCCCCTGGCTCCGGGTTGGGCTGCGCGTATGTCGATAAACATGGCCTGCCCCTGGATGGCGACACCCTGGCCGGTATGGAAGCCAGTCACATGCCCGCGCCACTGCACCTGCTGGATGCCAAACCCTACCCGTGCGGCTGCGGGCGCACCTGGGGCTGCGTGGAGGTGTATACCACCCTCTCCGGCATCCCCCACCTGCTGGCCGAGCGCCTGCCCAAATATCCCGGCCACGAGTTGGGCAACCCCTCCCTTTCGCCCAAAGAACAGGCCTTTGCCCTGCGCGGACTGGCCCAAAAAGGCGACCCGCTGGCCCAGGAGATTTTCGACTTCCAGGCCAGCGTCATGGGGCTGCACATAGCGACACTAACCATGGCACTCGACACCGAGTTTGTGGTCATTGGCGGCGGACTGATGGATCCCGAATCGACCAGCGAGTCCTTCCGCGAGCGCTACCTGCGCATTGTGCGCGAAACCGCCCGCCCTTACTTGTGGCCGGCGCAGAAGGACCGGCTGACCATTGTGCCGGCCGCGCTCGGCGATCTTTCGCAAGCCATTGGCTCGGCGCTGGTGGCGCTCTACACAAGCCGCGCCTGACACCCACCCCACCCCTCCCAAACCTGGAGGGGTGTTTTTATCACACCCACGCGCACGTGTTTCGGGCTAAAATTGATGGGAATCAAGGAGGATGCCATGACCACCCGTCTCTATCTTGTGCGGCACGGCGCCACACAACTTTCCGCTGAAAATCGTTTTTCTGGCGCAGTTGGGGTCGATCTTTCAGATGAAGGGCGCGCCCAGGCTGCCCAACTGTCCATGCGCCTGGCAGACGACGCGCTGGCAGCCGTGTATGCCAGCCCGCTCAGCCGCACCATGGAAACCGCCCGCATCCTGGCGACCCCGCACCGGCTGGAAGTGACCCCGTGCGATGGGCTGCGCGAGATCAGCCATGGGCGCTGGGAAGGGCTGACCCGCCAGGAGGTGGAAGTCCAGTTCCCGGGCGAATATGACCTGTGGGAAGCCGACCCGTTCACCTTTGCCCCTGTGGGGGGCGAAAGCGGCCTCAGCGTGCTGGCCCGCGCACTGCCCGTCATCCGCGAGATTGTGGTCAACAACGAGGGAAAGAACGTGCTGGTGGTTTCGCACAAGGCCACCCTGCGCCTGCTAATCAGCAGCCTGCTGGGGTTTGATGCGCGCGGCTACCGCGACCGGCTGGACCAGGCCCCAGCCTGCTTGAACATTCTGGATTTCAAGGATGCCACCCGCGCGCGCCTGATGCTGTTCAATGACGTGTCACACTACGCTGACCAACCATTGCGGCCCAAGGCGCACCTGTCGAAGTGGTGGGATACCAGCAGCCACATTCCATAAATGCGGAGGTACGATCATCATGCTCGAATATGTGAACCTGGACCTGAGCCTGAGCGAAGAAGAATACAAGAAACGCCTGCGCCCGCTGCAGCAACGCCTGTACGCATTGGAACATGCCATCTTCAATGCCAAGGTGCCGGCAATGATCGTTTTCGAAGGCTGGGCAGCTACCGGCAAGGGGCGCATCATCAACCTGCTGGCCGAACGCATGGACCCGCGCGGTTTCCGCGTGGTACCCATAACCCCACCGCGCACCGCTGAAACGCACTACCCGTGGATGTGGCGCTTCTGGCTTAAAACCCCGACATACGGGCAGATTGTGGCGTATGACACATCCTGGTATCAGCACGTGCTGTCAGACCGCATTAACAAGACCATCAATAAAAAGGAGTTGCAGGCCGCCTACCAGGAAATTGCGGAATTCGAAGAGCAGCTGGCGTCCGACGGGACGGTCATCATCAAGTTTTGGCTGCACATCAGCGAATCAGAACAGGCCAAACGCCTAAAAAAATTGCTCAAAGATGAATTAACCGCCTGGCAGGTGACCGAAAACGACCTGTCGCAGAATAAGAACTACGCCAAGTTTTCCCAAGCCGTGGAAGATATGTTGGTGCGCACCGACTCACCGCATGCCCCGTGGGTCATCATCGAAGCCAACGACCGCTACCACGCGCGCATCAAAGTGATGGAGAGCATCATCCTGGCGCTCGAGTCGCGACTCGGACTGCCACCCAGTATTGGCCCGCGAGCCAAAACCCCGCTGACAGACAACGAAGAACTGAAAGGAGCCGTCAATGCTTGAGCGTCTAGACCTGTCACTGTCCATGCCGCGCAAGGAGTATGACCGCTGGGTCAAGGTGCTGCAAGCCGACCTGCACCAGTTGGGGTTCCAGGTGTACCAGCAAAAACTGCCAGTGGTGATCGTTTTTGAAGGACAAGACGCGGCCGGGAAAGGCGGCACCATCAAACGCCTGACCGAAAAGATCGACCCGCGCGGCTATGTGGTCTGGCCCATCTCTGCGCCTGCTGGGGAGGATAAAGAGCACCATTACCTGTACCGGTTCTGGCGGCGGCTGCCCGAGCAGGGCCAAATTGCCATCTTCGACCGCTCGTGGTATGGGCGGGTGCTGGTGGAGCGTTTGGAAGGGTTTTGTGCCGAAGAGGCCTGGCGGCGCGCTTACAGCGAGATCAACCAGTTCGAGCGCCAGATGACCGATTTTGGCGCGGTCATCTTCAAGTTTTGGATGCACATAAGCAAGGATGAGCAGCTGCGGCGCTTCAAGGAGCGCGAGCAGATCAACTACAAGTCCTGGAAGATCACCGACGAAGACTGGCGCAACCGCAGCAAGTGGGAAGATTACATCGCCGCTGCCGAAGAAATGATCTTGAAAACCAGTACGCCCAACGCCCCCTGGACGCTGGTAGAGGCCAATGACAAACTGTACGCGCGAATCAAAGTACTGCGCACGGTAGCCGAAAAACTGCGCGGACGGCTGTAATAACGCAGCAGCTGGTGTTTTCGCTGCATTCGGAACATATTCAACCAGCGTTTAAAAAACCTGCAGTCCTGAATCCCTGGTCTGCTGTTGTTATCGAAGCACCAGGTTGATATACGCTGAGGGGTCAGAAATCCAGGCGGCGGCCGATTGGGCCAGGGTGATAAGGGGCTGCCCCCAAACGCCCAAACCCAGGCTCAACGCAATCAAGAGCGCCGGGGCAGTCAAATGATCGCCTGCCTTGGGCTTGGCCTCAGGATTAGGTTCAAACCATACCCGCACGAATGCGCGAACCACATAAGTGACAGTCAGGATACTCGCCACACCTATCAGCGCCAGAGGCAGGTATTGTTCAGCCCGAATGCCACTCTCAAAAATCATGAATTTACTGATAAACCCGTTCATGGGCGGCAGGCCAGCCAACGCCATGCCGCCAAGCAAGAAGAGCCCGCCTGCAAACGGGTGATATTTTCCCACGCCAACCACTACCGCAAACGAAGCCGATTTGACCGCCGCGCGGCTGGCCATGGCCCCAGCCAGCATGAGCATGGCTGATTTAATGAGCGCGTGATTGAAAACAAACACCAAGGCAGCAGCCAGCGACAGTGGCGTACCCCATCCTATACCCACTAACATAAAGCCCACTTGTGCCAGGGTGGAATATGCCAGCATACGCTTGACATTGTGCGTGCCCGCCGCGCCAAAACCGCCATAAATGACCCCCAGTACGCCTAAAAGCACAAGAAGCCCACCAATCGCAGCTGACTGCGAAACAAACAGCAAATTGGTCATACGAAGCAGTCCATATACCCCTAATTTCACCACAATGGAGGACAGCATGGCACTCACCGCAGTTGGCGCGACGGCATGAAAATCGGGCTGCCAGAAATGAAACGGAAAAGATGCGCTTTTGGTCAGGAAAGTGGACATAAGGAACGCCATGCCCGCCAGCGCAAGTGGCGCCACCTTGCCCATGTTAATCAATTCGCCAAGTTGGGCCATGTTGAGTGTGCCATAAGTAGCATAAAGAGAACCAATTCCTAAAAGGAAAAAGGTGGATGCCACGGTACTGATCAATATATATTTGTAAGATGCCTCGACACCATACCGATCATCTGCGATGCCCGTGAGCGCGGCGCCTGTGATAACCACCACCTCGGCAAATACAAATAAATTGAGCATGTCACCTGTCAGGAAAGCGCCGTTCAGCCCGGTTGCCAACCCCATAAACAGGGGATAAAAAGTTGGATACTGGACAACTTTTTCGGTCGAACCAAGCGCATAAACCAATCCGCAGGTAAGTACGGTTTGAATCATGAGCATCATGAATACACTCAACTGGTCAGCCACCAGTGTGATTCCAATGGGCACGGGCCACATGCCCGGCTGCATGGCCAGGCCACGCCCCTGCGAAAATACCACCCAGGCCAAATTGGCAGTGGATGCCAGGGACAGGAGCATAATTCCAAAAGCCAGTCCAGCCTGAAGACGTTTGCGCCTGCGCGCGAACAAGGTTAGCACAACACCCAAAAAAGGCAGAAGAAACGGGGGAAGGATAAGCCATTCCATATTGGAGGGTTACCTGTCAATGACGAATCACGTTATGGGGAGAATGAAAATACAGCAGGATCAGAAAAGCATAGAAGCCTGCACAATGACAGGCTTTTATTGCTAAACGTCTTTGCCGGTACCGCGTGCCAGCACGCCGGACAACTCGTCTCGTTTTGCCTGCGCCATAGGCAGTCCGGTTTTATAGGCCGCAGAAGAAATGGAATGTGCGACAACCGGTGAAGCAAACAAAAGGAAAATTATGATGACAAGCCCTTTGTAAAGGGTAAGACCCGGCAGAATGATCATGGCTGCAGAGAGAATCATTACTGCGCCAAAGGCGCTAATCTTGCCGGTGGCATGCAGCCGGGTATAGACATCTGGCAGGCGGGTGACGCCCAACATGCCGAGAGATGAGAAGATGATCCCCAAGAAAAGGAACGCGATGGCGGTAAATTTACCAACAATGACAAGAATTTCCATCATTAGAACATCCTATGGTTGACAATGTATTTCGCCAGCGCGATGGTGGTCAGGTAACTCAGGGCAGCCAGGCCCAGGGCTACATCCACAAAAATGACGTTATTGGCATTCACGTCTAATGGCGCGTAGGTTTCACTTAAGGTTGCGAACAATACCAGCACACACAACAGCAAGGTGCCTGTCAAATCCAAACCCAGCAGGCGGTCGAAGCTGTTCTCTCCGCGCCAGGCGCGCAAGGTAGCCAAGTCCAGGAAAAAAACATGCAGTGCGAGGGCAACGGCTGCCAAAACGATAATTATCAGGTCAAGCGTGTTATTCAACGATTCCATGAAGACGGCCTTTCGGGGAAGGGCATTATCCCACAATCTGGGTGAGCAGGTTTCGGCGCAACGACTGGGCCCGCTCTGCATGTTCTGCAGACCGGTCTATGTCGAGTGTATGCACGTACATCATCCCGTGCCTGTCCATGGCTACTACCATCTCGCCAGGGGTCAGGGTAATGGCATGAGCGCTGAGGGCAGTGGCCAGCTCGCTTTCACACCCGGAGTCGATGGCTACAACACCCGGGCGAATAGGCAGTTTAGGGTCGAGAACGATGAGGGCCACCTGATAGGCACTGGTGAACATATCCAAAATAACCACCAGGACATAACGGAACAGCCCAATCAAAAAAGGGACCGCGCGCCGCCAACTGAAAGGACGTGACCGAACCGGCAGCAACATGCTGATACCCACGGCAATGACCAACCCAAGCACAAGGTTAGGGAGCACATTGTCGCCAGGCTTGTGCGACAGCGCGAGGTAAACAAGCAGGAGCGGAATAGCGGTTTGAAGTCTGGCCATGGGGGTAATCCTTTTCAAAGGGTTGGTGGCAGTCAGGGCAGTATCACTTGCGGCAGGGCATTGATGGCGCGGATGTAGTTTTCAGGCTGCAACAGATTCGCCACCACCAGGTCAGCTGCCTGAACCAGCGGGCCGCTCCAGATGCCGAGAACGAGGCAGAGCGCGATTAAAATGGCAGGCGCCACCAGGCGGTCACCTTGCTTGGGTTTGACACCAGGGTTGGGCGTGAACCAGATGGTAACAAACGAGCGAATTACATAAATGAGGGTGATAATGCTGGACACACCAATCATTGCCAAGGGAAGGTATTGCTGCGCTTCGATGCCACTCAGGAAAATGAGCAATTTACTGACGAAACCATTCAACGGGGGAATACCTGCCAGCGCCATGCCGCCCAAGAGGAACAAAATGCCAGCCACCGGGCTGGCTTTGCCAATGCCCACAATGTGGGAGAAATCTGCGCTTTTATCGGGAGTGCGGCTGGCCATGGCTCCGGCCATCATGAGCATGGCAGCTTTGGCCAGAGCATGGTTGAAGGCAAAGACCAGTGCGCCCGAAAGCGCAAGTGGTGTGCCCCATCTAATCCCTACCATAATGAATCCCAGTTGACTCATAGTGGAATAAGCCAGCATGCGTTTAACGCTATATGTGCCGGCTGCACCCAGCCCACCATAAATGACCCCCACCACGCCCAAAATGACCAGCAGCGTATTAAGCAATGTGAAGGTTGGAAACAACATGAGCGTTATGCGAAAGAACCCATAAATGCCTACCTTTACCACCACGGAAGAAAGAACCGCATGGACTGGCGTGGGTGCCGCGGTATGAAAATCTGGCTGCCAAAAATGGAATGGGAAGCCGGCGCTTTTGGTAAGGAATGTGGCGGTCAGGAACGCCAGCCCAATGAGGGTGAGTGGGTTGGCAGGGTTGGCGGCAATGGATTGGGCCATCATGGCAAGGTTGAGGGTGCCATGCGCGGTGTATAACGTCCCGATGCCCAACAGGAAGAAAATCGCCCCTACGGTGCTGATCACCAGATACTTGTAAGCGGCTTCAACCCCAAAGCGGTCATCTGCCATGCCGGTCAGTACAGCCCCACTGATTACAATCAGTTCGGCAAAAACGAACAAGTTGAACAGATCGCCTGTAAGGAATGCTCCGCTCATGCCAGTGGCCAGCCCAAAAAAGACCGGAAAAAAGGTAGGGTAGCGGGCAACCTTTTCGATGGTACCGGTGGCATACAGCATGCCCGCCGAAAGAACGACCTGGGTCATAACGAGCATGAACACACCCAGGGGGTCAGCAATCAGTGTGATGCCGGCAGGAACAGGCCACAAGCCCGATTGCAGTGCCAGGGTTTGCCCCTGCCCAAGCACCAGCCAGGACAACGCCAATGAAAAACCCAGGGTTGTGAGCATGACAGTGACAGCCACTGCAGCCTGCAACTGCCACCGACTACGCAGCACGAGGGTGAGAATGGCGCCAAAAAGCGGCCCCAAAAGGGGCGGCAAGACGAGCCAGCTCATTAGAAACGCAATCCCTTTATTTCGTCAGAGTCGCTGGTTTTATAGCGGAACCCAATCACATACAACAGGCTGAGCACAAAGGCAAACCCGCCCGCGCTAATGACAATAGCTGTCAACACCAGTGCCTGCGGCAGCGGGTCACTGATTTGGTCGGTGTGTCCGTAATAAGCAGCGGCAATTCCGTCAAAGGCCCCGGTGGTCATCAGGAACATATTGACAGCATTGGAAAGGATGATGAGTCCAATGGCCGACCGAATGATGTTGCGTCGCAACAGTTGGAAAACACCCAGGGCAAAAAGCGCGCCAATGGCAAGCGCAGTAAACAGGTTCAACATAAGTCCTCTTGTTACCTTGACTAGTTTTGCCCAATCTGGGCAAGCAGGTCGTCACTTTCCTTGTCCTTTTCAGTCGGATGGCCCAGGTTATCGAGGATCAAGACCGAAGCGCCCATGACAACAAGGCAGATGGCTATTTCGAAAATGAAAGCATTACTAAAAGTGACACCGTTGGGTAAATATGGCGCAATACCAACCAACCTGCCATAATCAATAACCACAAAGAAGCCGCGGCCCTGCATGCCATTGCCCAAAATGAAACCCAAAAGGGCATTGATGAGCGCCAATCCCAGCCCAGTAGCGATGAACCGGACTGGCTTGAGCCATTGCAACTTCTGCTTTACGGCGTTATAACCAAAGATGATGTACCAGCTGGAAATCGCCAGGCTAAGCGTAACGCCGGCTGTGAACCCATCACCAGGCTGGTCGTGCCCGTATAGCACCTGAGTGGTTGCCAACACAGCCCCCAGTGGCAGCAACGCATAGGCTAGCAAATGCAAGAAAGGAGAGGTCGGCAGCCCATAAATACCAAGCGGTTCTCCGGGCGGGTTTTGCGGTTCCTTCAGATCGGCTTGTTCATTTTTTCCCGCTTTACGGACGGTGTAATGCATAATGGTGTAAATACCCAGCGCGGCAAAAGCAAAAACCATCACCTCAAGCATGGTATCCAGGGCGCGGAAATCCACCACGATGGCACCCACAATGTCTTTGGCGCCCGCCAGTGATTTGGCGTTTTGATCGTAATATACCGAGGCACGAGCCGGGTGAACGCGCGACTCGAGTGAAACAAAGGAGACAATGAACACCACGGCGCCCAATCCAAGCGCAATCAAGGCATCGCGTGCCAGACCTGAACGGGTTTGTCGCAGGGTGAATTCCTGGGCGCGCTTTCGCAATTTATGTGGAATGATGGTGAGGGTAAGTACCAGGATAACCGTAGCGAGAATATCCACCACCACTTGCACAAGCGCCACATCAGGCGCGGGCTCGAATGCCATCCAGGCAGCCACCGCCAAACCAGCTACACCGAAACCAAGAATGGCATGCAAATCGCGCTGCAGTATGACACTCACCAGCGATGCCCCAACCGCCACAACAAGACTGGCAATGCGCAAAAAGGCAAAGACCAGGTTGGTTTCTGGCAGCGCCAAAAGCGACTGCACGTTGAAGAACGAAAGCGGCAGCCCACCAAACCACAAGACCATGGCAAAAGTTGTTGCCAGCATCACGCCCACATAAAAGCGAATCTGGCCACGTTGCAAGAAGGTAGCTTCACGTGCGCCCCAATCCAGTCCGCGCAACACTGCATCGTACAACGCATTGACCGTCAGGTTGGGTAAAATATCGGCAAGCACCGCGCGGATGCGCACCCGCTGCCAGAACATCACCAACCCCAGCGAGACCGCCACAATCGAGAGGATGAGCGGCACGTTGATCCCGGTCCATAACGCCAACGATACCTTCACCTTGTCGCCATAGGCAGACTTGGCGGCATCGGCTAAAAAGTTGGCCAAGAATGCCGGCTCGACGGGCGCAATGCCTACCAGCAGCGGAAGAAGCGCGGGCAAGGCCGGAGCCAGCCAAAAGCCCCATTTGGGGTCATGCCCGTGCGGGGGGTGTTTGGGGTCGAACGGGCGGGCAAGGAAAACGCCCCAAACCAATACACCCGCCTGGAAGAGAATGAGCGCTCCGGCTGCAATGGTGAGGAGCGGGAAGAAAAAATCGACCACTGCGGGGAGGGTTGGGTGGGTGGCTGTAGCCAGCAGGGTCTCCTTGGCCAAAAAGCCAAAAAGCGGTGGCAGGCCCGCCATCGAGAGCGCGGCAATCGAGACCACCCCGAACATGATTGGCATCTGCTTTCTCAGCCCGCCCAGGTTGCGCAGGTCACGTGTGCCCGTTTCGTGGTCAATGATGCCGGCCGACATGAACAACGCCGATTTGTATAACGCGTGTGCCAGGACACTGATGACCAGCGCCTTGAAAGCGATCTCGGTGTCCTGGCCAATCAGAGCTACCAGCACCCCCAACTGCGATACAGTCGAATAAGCCAGCAATGATTTCAGGTCGTTTTGCTTGGCGCCCAAATAGGCGCCAACCAGCATGGTCGTGAGTCCAACAATGGATAGCGTCCAAAACCACAGGTCGGTGTTGCCAAGCGCGGGGTTGAGACGCGCCAACAGGTAAACACCCGCCTTAACCATGGTGGCAGAGTGGAGAAAAGACGAAGCGGGCGTGGGCGCGCTCATGGCTTCGGGCAGCCACACATGGGCCGGGAACTGCGCACTCTTGGTGAACGCCCCCAGAGCCACAAGCGTGAACAGCACCGGGTAGAGCGGGCTGGCGCGCAGCAGGTCACCACTGGAGAGGACGGTCTTAAAGTCGGCCCCGCCGGTGATGCTCATAATAAACAGGAACCCGGCCAGCAGGGCAATGCCGCCGCCGCCCGTAATGAAAAGTGACTTGAATGCGCCTTTGCGCGCAGCCTCGTCTTTGTACTTATACGCGATCAGCAGGAAGGAGGAAATGCTCGTGCCTTCCCAGAACAGGAAGAGCGTAATAAGGTCACCCGCCAGCACCACGCCCAGCATCGCCAACATGAAGAGCAGGATGTAGGCGAAGAAGCGGAACTCGATGGTATGCCCTTCATCTTTTGCCGCCGGTCCGTGGTCGAAGTAATGCCCGGTATAGATGACCACCAACGTGCCAATGCCGGTAATGAGCAAAGCGAACAACGCGGCCAGGCCATCCAGGTACAGGGAAAAGTTCAGTCCCAGTGTCGGAATCCACGGGATGGAGAAGGTGATGGACTTACCACCCAGCTGTGTTACCGCAAACAAGGTAGCAGCAAAGGCCGAAAGCGGGAAGATGGAAAGTATCCAACCCGCCTGCGGGTTGGTCCACGTGCTGCGGCGCGCCAGCCCGGCAGCCATTATGCCGAGCGCCACAAACAACAGGGGAAGAGCGAGGAAAAAATCCTGCATAAGAAATAGTTCCTATCGTAAGCGAAGTTCGGCGGCTGCTTTGCGCCTTTCAAGAACAAGGGATGCGATCAACGTGATGGCTGTGATCGGGATAATGGCGAACAGCAGCACGTTGTTGAAAAGCGGCAGGGCAGCATGCCGGGAAGCTTCGAGTATGAGATAAGTGGTATACGCTGCATAATAAAAAATGAAAAGCCAACCTTCCCAGCGCTCGATACGATTGCCGGTAAAAAAGATTGGCAGGGCAAGGACAGCCACCGCAAGCATCACTGGAATATCAAACACTCCAGCCGCAGGTGAAACGGGGGTGCCGCTGGGAGCGACCAATGCCGTGAGACCCAAAACCGAAAGAATGTTGAAAATATTGCTCCCGACAACGTTACCCACGGCAATGTCTCGCTCACCTCTGATGGCAGCGGTAACAGATGTGGCCACTTCGGGCATCGAGGTGCCGGCCGCAACAATGGTCAGCCCGATGATGAGTTCGCTCAGCCCCAGCCAGCGGGCAATCGTGATGGCGCTATCCACCAGCAGGTTCGAGCCGTAAACCAGCAATCCCAACCCGGCCAACACCAGCCCGATGTTCACAAGCCAGGGTTTCCAGCCCGTTTCTTTTTTATCTGCGTACTCCTGGGCGTATTCATCCTTCACAGCCTGGTTTTTTTCCTTGCGACTTTGGATGATAAGGAACACGGTGTAGGCGATAATTCCCGCAAAAAGCAGGGCACCTTCCAACCGGCCAATCGAACCATCCAGCGACAGGAAGTACATGACCAATGAAACGCCAATCATGATGGGCACATCCAGGCGGATAAGCTGCTGCTGAACGATTAACGGTGTGATGGCGGCCGAAATTCCCAGGATAAAAAGTATATTGAAGATATTGCTCCCAACCACGTTACCCACGGCGATATCGGCCTGCCCCGCCAGCGAGGATTGCACCGACACCGCCATCTCAGGCGAACTGGTGCCAAAAGCCACCACGGTCAGCCCGATAACGAGGGGCGAAATCCCGATCCTGGCTGCCAGGCGAGATGCCCCTTTCACCAGCCATTCGGCGCCAAAAATCAACAGAGCCAAACCACCCGCAAACATAAGTACCGTTAGCAATGACATTGTTTTGTTTATCCTTACGAAATTGTGTCAAGTATTTTAGCAAACGGTGCATGAAAACCGTTTGACAGGGCAAGCGATTTAATAATTCTCAAATGGAAACCCTATTGCGCCTGGGAGGTTTCACCGCCTGCGCCGCACACGATACTCATAGACCACAGAAATCATCAGGGTGAGCGCAGTAATGGGCAGGACAAACCAACCCATAACCATGTTAACCATTGGCAGCGCGGCGTGACTGGTTCCATTGAGGATCAGGTAGATTGTGTAAGCCACATAATAGCCTGTAAACAGGATACCCTCCCAGCGGTAAATCTGCCCGCCGGTCAGGAAGATGGGAAAAGAAGCAAATGCTACCGCAATCATGACCGGAATGTCAAAACTGAGCGCCGCCAGTGAAACCGGGATGCCCACCGGCACGATAATGGCGCTCAATCCCAGCACCGACATCAGGTTGAAAATATTGCTGCCAACCACGTTTCCAACGGCGATGTCACGTTCGCCCTTGATGGCAGCCGTGATCGATGTGGCCAACTCTGGCAGCGAAGTGCCCACAGCCACCACCGTCAACCCAATCACCAGTTCGTCCACGCCCAGCCAGCGCGCCACTTCAACTGCGGTGTCCACCATCCAGCGCGCGCCCAGCACCAACAGGGCCAGCCCCACAATCACCAGCCCAATATTTATCAACCAATTTCGCAAGTTCTTCTGCTCGTGCAACAAGAATTCCTGCTCATATTCCTGCTCCACTTCGCGGCTTTCCTTGCGGCTCTGACGCACCAGGAACCAGATGTAAAACAATAGCGCACCAAACAGGATCACACCCTCCAGGGTGCTGATCAGTCCATCCAGTGCAAAAATAAAAGTCACCACCGATGTTCCGATCATCAACGGCACATCCTGGCGCACTACCTGTTGCCGCACCATCAACGGAGCAATGGCCGCCGAAAGCCCCAATATGAGCAGGATATTGGCGATATTGCTGCCCACCACATTACCAATGGCAATATCAGGCTGGCCAGACATGGCAGCCTGAACGTTAATCGCCAATTCGGGCGCGCTGGTGCCAAACGCCACCACAGTCAACCCAATGACCAGCGGGGAAATACCCGCCCATGCCGCCAGGCGTGACGCCCCGCGCACAAGCGCCTCTGCGCCAATAATCAGCAAAGCCAGGCCCGCAGCAAAAACGAACAACGTGAAAAGGCTCATAAGGTATCAACTCCTCATTGGGTTTAAAATGCATCAGGCAGTATCCCACAATCCTGCGCCTTTTTCAATGTAAACTTCGGGCTTTGGCGCGATTGGCTGTCGTGCTATACTTAACGCAATATGGAAACAACCACCATTGAACTCCCAACCGAGTTGCTGGCAGCCGCAAAACTGACCCCGGACCAGGTAAAAGTTGAGTTGGCCATACGCCTGTTACAGCAAGGGTGCATTACCGCCGAGCAAGCCCGCGCCCTGGCCGGACCCGAAGAGGCGCAGGTGCAGCGCATGTTGTGGCAGCGCGACAAAAAATTCGATCTCGATACATTTTTGGACTGGGCCTCGCATGATTTCAAAACTCCGCTCAACGCTGTCATTGGTTTCACCAAGGTCGTGCTCAAAGGCATCGATGGCCCGGTCAACGAGATGCAAGTTACCGACCTGACCACCGCCCACACCGGCGGCCAACGCATGCTCAGCCTCACCAGCATGCTGGTAGATATTGCCCGGCTCAACACCGGAAAGATCGAACTTAGCCCGGCCGAGGGCAGCCTTGCCGATCTAATCCACGAAACTGCCGCACGCTGGCGCACCCAAAACCCCAATAAACCCCTGCAGGTAGATGCCGTCTTGAACGCGCCAGTAATCCACTTCGACACCCTGCGCATGCGCCAGGCGCTGGCCTTCTTGCTCAACTACGCAGCCTTGCACGTCGCCGAAGGCGGCCAGGTGATCCTGAGCGCGGCCGACGATGAAAGCGGCATCAATTTCACCATTCAAAGCAGCGGCGAGCGCCCGCGCGATAAGGGCGAAATGGACAAAGCCATGCTGGCTTATATCGGCGAAGCGCTTATCGCGCTGCACAGTGGCAGCATGACAATGATCCGATCTGGCGAAGACAACGCGCTCATCATGTTTTCTGTGCCACGCTGAACAAGCATGGATCGAACCCGCCAAAAGGAGGCGCCATGAGCGAACAAACCTGGGGTGGACTTGGTTGGAGCCGCGACCTGCCCGATTTTAGGGATTTGACCGCCCAGGCGGGGAAGATCCGCGAAATTCTCGACAAATCCGAACCGCTCAAAAAATTTGGGGACCGTCTCCCAAAACAGGCAGACCTGACTGATTACTGCTCGCCTATTGAAGACCAGCAGTGGCTGCGTTCTTGCACCGCGTGCGCCGGCATGGGGCTGGTCGAATATTTTCAACGCCGCGCCTTTGGCAAACACATCGACGGTTCGCGGCTATTTCTTTACAAAGTCACTCGCAACCTGAATGGCGGTGAAGGCGATTCGGGCGCTTTCCTGCGCGACACAATGAAGTCGCTGGTGCTGTTTGGTGTGCCGCCCGAACAGTATTGGCCGTACGAACCTGAGAACTTCGAAAACGAGCCGCCTGCTTTTTGCTACGCCTATGCGCAAAATTACAAAGCCATCCGCTACTTCAGGCTCGACCCGCCGGGCACATCCACAAGCGACGTGCTCACAACTGTCAAACGATTCCTCGCTGCCGGATTTCCATCTATGTTCGGGTTCACCACCTTTAGTTCCATGCCCCGCCGCAACGATGGGCGCGACGAGATTCCCATTCCCACCCCCGGCGAACGCACCCTGGGCGGGCACGCTGTCATTGCTGTAGGCTACGATGACGACCGTGTGATCGGAAAGGATCGCGGCGCGCTGCTCATTCGCAATTCGTGGGGTATCGCCTGGGGTAAAAATGGCTATGGCTGGCTACCATACGCTTACGTTGAAATTGGCATGGCGGTTGATTTTTGGTCCCTGGTGCAAGCCGATTTCGTAGATACTGACCTGTTCAAATAGCCCCATGCAGACCAAATTCGCACGCGCCGACCGCGACCTCACCCTGCTGCACGCCCTGTTCGGGTTCACCGCTTTGTTTGCGCTCAATGCAGAGGTCTTCACGCTGGGATGGCGCATCACGGGTCTGGTTATTTTTTACAACCTGTTGCTGCCGGCCTTTGCCCGGGCGGTCAATTACAGCGGCTGGCTTGAACTGTGGACCTATCTGCTGCCGCTTAGCATCCTGATGATCGCGCCAGACTGGTTCCTGGCAGAAGTACTGGGTGTGCTGGTCTTTCCGGACACCGGCGCGCCTTTTGTTGGACCTGTTCCGATCTTCATGGGCGGCATGTGGGTCGTTCCGTTGTTCATCATCATTTATATTGGCAGGCGCTTTCGCGGACGCTACGCCCCCTACCTGGCCGGGCTGGCGTCGGGGGTCATCTTCCTGGCGTCAGAAGCCACCCTGTGGCAAATTCCAATCTGGATGGCGCAAAACGTTGCCCAGGTGGGGCACGTGGCCTGGTACCTGGTGGCACCGCTCACCATGTTGGGGGTTTTTGCGCTTTGGGGGTTCGAGTGGTCGCTGGGCAAGTCATTCTGGCACAAACTGGCGGCCGGTTTTTTGGTCATGCTCACTTACATTGGCAACACCGGGTTATTCTACCTGCTGGTCGAACGCGTGATGCGCTTATAGCCCAAAAAGCAGCAACAGGAAACGCGCCGCCAGCGCAGCGGTCATGGCAATCACCACGGTCAGCCCGGCAATTATCAGCATTCCTTTTGCGCCCAGTTCGCGCCGCAGTACCATCAGCGTTGCCAGGCACGGAACGTAAAAAACAACAAACACTGCAAATGTAAACATCTGGTTTGCGCTCATAACCGCCCCGAAATCCATGCTGCCAAGCGCCTGCCCGAGCATAATCAGTGAGAGTTCCTTGCGCAAGACACCAAAAATGAGCGGCAGGCCGGTTTCAGGCGGCAGCCCCAGCACCCAGGTCACCGGCAATGCCAGCGCATTGATCCACCCTTCCAATCTGAAGTAGGTCAGGGCAGCCAGTACGCCACTCCCCACGATCAACATCGGCCAGGCTTCCACCACAAACTCGCGCATTCGAAACCAGGCTTTGGCAAACACAGCATTCAGGGTGGGAATGCGATAGGGCGGCATTTCCAGGATAATGCCGGGGGTATCTTCGGGCAGCATACGGCTGAGCAAGCGCCCGGTAAGCGCAATCACCAGCAGGTTGAAGATGTACAAACCCAGGGCAGCCACCGGCCCGAGATAAAACGCCACCAACCCAAACACCACGGCCAGCCTGGCCGCGCACGGCACCAGCGTGGCCAGGGCCGCCGCGAGAAAACGGTCGCGTGGCTCTTCAAGCGTTCTGGTGGACATGACCGCGGGAACATTGCAGCCGTACCCCAAAATGAACGGGACAATCGCCTTGCCGTGCAGTCCAATGCGGTGCATGAGCGCATCCATCAAGAACGCGACACGCGGCAGGTAACCCACATCTTCCATAATGCCCAACCCCAACAGGAAAGGCAGCAGGTAAGGCAGCACAATGGCCACCCCGGCCGAAATACCCTGCAGCACGCCATGCGCCAGTTGATAAAAAAAGCCCGTGCCCAGGGGCGCGAGAAGAGTTGCATTCAAGTCATCAAAGAAATCGAGAAGCGGCGCCTCGAGCGCGCTCCCCAGCCCGTACACCCCCTGAAAAAACACCAGCAAAATCAACAGCAACCCGGCGTATCCCCATAACGGATGCAGCAAAACGCTGTCCAATTGGTCACGCAGTGTAAAAATGCGCGGACCGCGTCGCGAGTACTGCTTTACCAATTGCGCGGCGCGGCTGTGGCGCGCCTGGGCATCCAACACAACATCAGGAGCAGGGCGCGCCTGCAACGCCTGCCGGGCCACCTCAAGCGACTTGAGAAACAGCCCGCGCACACCACGCCCCTTGCTGGCTACCAATGGCAGCACTGGCACGCCCAATTCACGCGCCAATCCATCGCCATCGATGGTAATGCCCATACGCGAGGCCTCATCCACCATGTTCAACGCCAGCAAAACCGGGCGGTTGAGGTCCAGAAGTTCCAACGTCAGTTCCAGCGATTGGGCCAGGTGCGAGGCATCCGCCACATTGATGATCAGGTCCACATCCTGCGAAGACAGGTAGCGCCCCGCTTCGGCTTCGGCCGGGTTGGCGCCTTCCAGCGTATAGGTGCCGGGCAGGTCCACCACCTGCACCACCTCCCCCGCCACGCGCACCTTGCTCTCGGTAAATGAAACCGTGGTGCCATGAAAGTTGCCGGTCTCTGCTTTGTAACCGGCAACCTGGTTGAACAACGTACTCTTCCCGCAGTTGGGACGTCCGATCAACGCGAATCGCATGCTAAGGCTCCACCAGTATCTTCTCGGCAATCCCGCGCCCCAGCACGATCTCGCGCCCGTCCACTTCCACAAGCAACGGTCCGCCCAACGGTGCGCGCCGCACAATGCGCGCCCGGTCACCCGGAAAAACACCATGCTGCCTGAGTTTGCCTTCCAGTCCTTTTCCCCCCGCATAGCCAGTAATGGTGACCCAGTGATTATCTGCCACATTGATGAGTGTCATTTTTTTCATCCTTGACCCATTTTATAATCGAGACGAGCACAGCCGCCAAGTGACATAAATCATGCAAAACCAAATGAATTCTGACATAAAAGGTAAAATAATGGCGACTGGAGATACTTATGAAGCTGAAGTTTCTTCCTTTACTGGCCGCGATAATCTGCATCCTGGCCGCCTGCGGCCCGATCCCAATCGACCCGCTCCCGGCTACCGTTGCCTTGGCGATACCCACCCCCACGCCCACACCGCTGGCCTATGAGCAATGCGGCTGGCAGTGGGCCACCCAACCCCTCCCCCAACTGAGCGATGCACTGCAAACAGCCTTGCGCGAAAACGGACTGCCTGAAGCCAGCGCCTATGCCGAAGCCTACGGTGAAAACTGTATCGACGGCACCGGAAAAGTCAACCGTTTTGCGGCCCTGCAAACCGATTTCCACGTCACGCTCGACGCCCAAAACCTGAACGATGCCCAAGAACTGGGTAAACTGCTCGAACAAGCCCTGGCCGTGCTCGCGCGATTTCCACCAGACCAAACGCCCGGCCCGCAGCCAGGCTACATCGGAATCACATACACGAATGGCAGCGAGGCGTTTCGGCTGTGGTTCAACCAGACCCGCCTTAACGAACTGCGTGTCAAAGGTTTGAGCGGTGCAGACCTGTTCAACGTGCTAAAAACCCCTTAATATCATATATTGAATACACGCAATGCGCGCCCGGAGCAAGCCGGGTTTTGCCTCTTGACTCAGGGGGTTATTTTGCGTATACTTTGTTTAGTTATTACTAAACGTTCTAAAAGAAAGCAAGGCATGGCCGACAACCAGACCATCAAATCCAACTTTGTCGAGGGGCTGAGCGGTATCAGCGCCTTTTGGGGTTTCCCCAAGGGGATGGGCGCGATCTTCGCGGTGTTGTATCTCTCCCCCGCCCCGCTCTCGCTCGATGAACTCGTGGCGCAGACCGGGCTGACCAAGGGCGCCATCAGCACCAACGTGCGCGCGCTTTCGCGCATGGGGCTGATCAAACCCATCACCCGTCTCGGCGACCGCAAGGATTACTACGCGGCCGAAACGGACTTCTACAAGTCGATCCGCTCGATCCTTTCGGAACGGCAGAACTCCGAGTTCGACCAGGCGGTCGCTTCAGTGAAGGTTACGCTCCAGAAGCTGGAAGCGGGTGAAGGGTCGTTCGATCCGGCGGAGCGCGCGTTCCTCATCGAGCGGGTGAAGGCGCTCCAATCCTTCTTCGATGCGCTCGACAGCCTGACGCGCGCCGTCGCCCGGCTGGAAGGGCTGGGCTTCGGGACCATCCAAAACGTGCTGTCCATTTTGAAATAACCCGAAAAAAAATCGCGTTTCAACCGGCGCGGCATACCGCCGGTGTCTTTAGTGTTGCCATTTAGCAAAAAGGAGAATCGTATGAAAATCGCAGTGACCGGCTCGTTCAGTTATTCCGGCAAGTACATTACCCGCCGCCTGCTGGCGGAAGGACACCAGGTCATCACTCTGACCGGGCACCCGAACCGCCCGGACCCGTTCGGCGGCGCGGTGAAGGCCTTCCCGCTCGATTTCGACGAGGCCGGCATGGCCATATCGCTGGCAGGCGTGGATACGCTCTACAACACTTACTGGGTGCGCTTCGATGATGGCGACAACACCCAGCCGCGCGCCGTGGAGAACACGCGCAAGCTGGTCAATGCTGCCAGGGCGGCCGGGGTGCGGCGCATCGTGCACATCAGCATCACCAATCCCAGCGCCGATTCGCACCTGCCGTATTTTTGGGGCAAGACGGCCAACGAAAAAGCCGTGATCGAAAGCGGGCTGGGGTATGCCATCCTGCGCCCCACCGTGCTGTTCGGCGCGGAAGATGTGCTCATCAATAACATCGCCTGGCTGCTGCGGCGTTTCCCCTTTTTCGCGCAGATCGGCGATGGGCAGTACAAGCTCCAGCCGGTCTTTGTGGATGACCTGGCCGCGCTGGCGGTGGAGGCAGGCAAACGGGATGACAACATCCTGTGGGACGCCGTGGGCCCGGATATTTTCACCTTCGATGCGCTGGTGCGGCTGGTTGCCGAGCGGATCGGACGCCCCGTGCGACTGGTGCACGTGCCCCCGCGCCTGGCGCTGGCTGCGGCACAATTCCTGAGCCTGTTCCTAGGCGATGTGCTCTTGACCCCCGAAGAAGTGGACGGGCTGACGGCCGGGCTGCTGGTTTCGCCCGAGCCACCGCGCTGCCAAACCCACCTGGGCGACTGGCTGGCCAAGAACCGCAGCACGGTCGGGACGAAGTACGCTTCTGAAATCGCCCGGCATTACAGGTAGCTGGCAGAGAACAGAGATAAGTGATCAGGTAAAAAGGGGAAAGAGGAAAGATGCTGATACGCTCTTTCCTCTTTCTTCTTTCCTCACGCAGCTCTTATTGGGTTATCAACGCCAGTAATTCATTCTTGATGGCCGTGTTGCAGGCCAGGGCTTCGTTGAAAGTGTGACCCTCGCGCCCATCCCAGGAGCCAAAATACCCTCCGGCTTCCTTGAAAATGACCGGGAAGGGGCCGCAGTCCCAAATGGCCATGACCGGGTCGAGCATGGCTTCGGCGCGGCCGGTGGCTACGGCCAGGTAGCCGTAGGCGTCACTCCAGCCGCGTGAGGCGTAGGCAGCAGCGTTGAGGCGATCCCAGGCGGTCTGGCGGCCGTATTTGGCCATGTTTCGGATGTTGGTGTAGCACACGTATGATTCGCTGATGCTGGCCACCTGTGATACGCGCGCACGGCGGCCGTTCCACCAGGCGCCGAGTCCATCGGCGGCGGAAAGCATTTCATCGGTGCCAGGGAAGTAAGCCGCCCCCACACGGATAACGCCGTCGATCTCCAGCCCGATCAGTACACCGTAGAGCGGTACGCCGCGCATGAAGGATTTGGTGCCGTCGATGGGGTCGATGATCCAACGGAATGCGGATTGGGAAGCTGATAAACGGATGGAAGCGGACGGGTCAGCGGATTGGGAAGCCGATAAGCGGATGGAATCGGATGATGAAGCGGATGAGGGGGGACTCTGGCCGAACTCTTCGCCGAGGATAGCGTGCCCGGGATGGTGCTTTTCGATCTCTCCGCGAATAAACTGTTCGGCGGCGCGGTCGGCGGCGGTCACGGGGGTATCGTCGGGTTTGTAGTCGGGGCGCACGCCGGCGTTGAAGTAGCCGAGGGTGATTCGTCCGGCGCGGTAGGCCAGGTCAACGGCGAAGGTGTGGAGGGGATCGAGATTCATGTGTCTGTTCTATTGTGGAGACGCCAACACAGAAAGGAACACAGCGTAAAGGATGGCGGTTAGCAGCCCAATACCAGAAAAAATCAGCCCGACAATGGCGATGCGGTAATATTCCGACTTCATGCCCAGGTAACCCAGCACCAGCCCCAGCAAGGCCATCGAGCCGCCGCAAATGGGTATGAGAGCCGCACACAGGCTCAATAGTCCCAGCGCGGCAGAAAACAGCGACCAAAACTTATTGGTGCGTTCTTCGGGGTCGAGGCTGACGGGATCAACTTCCATAGGTCAATTTTACCCGTTCCTGCCCAACCGCGCCGCACAAATCGGGTAGAATCGCCTGTATGGAACTTTCCGCGCACCTGCAGGGCATCCTCGACACGCTGCCCGCCAAACCCGGCTGTTATCTCATGAAAAATGCCGGGGGTAAGATCATTTACGTGGGCAAGGCCATCAGCCTGCGCAGCCGCGTGCGGTCTTACTTTCACGCAGGCGCAGACCACGATGCCAAGACCCGCCGCCTTGTGCGCGACATTGCCGACATCGAGTGGATCGTGGTGGGGTCGGAGCTTGAGGCGCTGATTCTGGAAATGAACCTGATCAAGCGCCACCGCCCGCACTATAACATTCGCCTAAAAGACGATAAGCGCTACCCGTACATCAAGATCCACTGGGGTAAGCCATACCCCAGGGTGACCGTCACGCGCCAGATGGTGGAAGACGGCTCGCGCTACTACGGGCCTTACACCTCGGCCTGGGCCGTGTACCAGACCCTGGATGTGCTGCGGCGCGTTTTTCCGTACCTAACCTGCGACCGCGAGATCACCGGGCTGGACAAGCGCGCCTGCCTGTACTACGACATCAAGCTGTGCACCGCACCCTGCATCGGCGCGGTGAACCAGGCCGGGTACCGCCAAATGATCGAAGACCTGATGTCCTTCCTGAATGGGCGCAGCGACCCGATCGTGGAGCGCCTGCAAGCCGAGATGGCCGCGGCCGCCGAGGGATTGCGCTTCGAAAAGGCCGCCGCCCTGCGCGACCAGTTGAAGGCGATCCGCTCCATCATTGAGCGCCAGAAGATCGTTTTCGGCGCAGATTACCTCGACTCGGACGTGATCGCCATGGCCCGCGCGGATGGTGAAGCCTGCGTGCAGATCTTCTTCATCCGCGGCGGCAAACTGATCGGGCGCGAGTATTTCATCCTGGAAGGCACCGAAGACGCGGCCGACGGTGAGGTGATGGCCGCCTTCGTGCAGCAATTTTATGAAGAAGCCGCCAACGTGCCCGAGCAGGTCATGCTGCCGCAGCAGATCGAAGAGGCCCAGATCGTGTCGCAGTGGCTGCGCTCGCGGCGCGGCGGCAAAAAGGTGGAGATCTTCGTGCCGCAGGAGGGCCAGCCACACGAACTGGTGCAGATGGCCGCCGAGAACGCCGCCGAAACGCTCAACGCGCTGCGCAGCCAGTGGCAGGCCGATACCCATAAACAGGAGCAAGCCCTGGCCGAGCTGCAATCCGCGCTGGCGCTGGCGGAACCGCCCAACCGCATCGAGTGCTACGATGTGTCGCACACGCAGGGTGTGGCCACGGTGGGCGCGATGGTGGTCTTCGAGCAGGGTGTGCCGGCCAAACGGCTGTACCGCAAGTTCAACATCGAGACCCAGCCCGGCCAGCCGGATGATTTCGCCAGCATGGAGGAGATGCTCACGCGGCGTTTCAGGCGCTGGCAGTCTGCCCAGGAAACGGCGGGACAAGCCCCGGGTGGCAAGGTGGATGAATCATTCGCCGTCCTGCCGGACCTGGTCATCATCGACGGCGGTAAGGGTCAGTTGGGGCGCGTGGTCAATGTGCTGAAGAATGCCGGGCTGTTCGAGAAGGTGCCGGTGGTGGGACTGGCCAAGCGCGAAGAGGAGATTTTTTTTCCGTTCAAGTCCGAGCCGCTGCTGCTGCCGCGCCATTCTCAGGCGCTGTACCTCGTACAGCGCATCCGCGATGAGGCGCACCGCTCCGGCATTACGGCGCACCGCAAGAAGCGCAGCAAGCTGGGGCTGGCCTCGCAGCTTGATTCGATCCCTGGCATTGGGCCTGCAAAACGGAAAGCCCTCTTGAAACATTTCGGCGATGTGGATAAGATTAGGGGCGCTTCGCTCGAAGAACTGATGCAGGTCAAAGGCATCACCAAACCTGTGGCGCAGAGTATAAAGGCCCACCTGGAATGAAAACGATCTGGATCGTGGATGACGATGAAGAGATGGCGCGTGCCATCACGTTGATGCTGAAGCTGCTCGACTGTGAAGTGAAACACTTCCTGAACGCGCGCAGCGGGGCCCGCGCCCTGCTCGATGGCGGCAAACCCGACCTGCTCATCCTCGACATCAGCATGCCGGAAGTGACCGGGTTGGACATGCTCGAATTCCTGCGCCGCCGCCCGGAGTGGGACAGCCTGCCGGTGGTGATGCTTTCATCCGAGCATGCCGATGTGCAAGTGGATAAGGCCATGGGCCTGGGTGCGGATGCGTATGTGTTCAAGCCGGTCACGCTCGAAGAACTGGAGCACGCCATGCAGGCCGCGTTCGAGAAGCGCAAGCAATTTTCAAGAAAGTGAGGTAAGAGTAAATGGCAAGCAAAACGACAAAAACCACCAAAAAAGAAACCTTGAACCAGCACGAGCGCCAGGTGCGCCGCAACCAGATTATCTTTGGTTTCATTGCGGTCATCCTGATCCTGTCCATGGCGCTCTCGCTGGTCGTCAACATCTAGCCAGGCCAACCGGGTGGTATAATCAAGAAGCGCGGCGCGGGTTTGCCGCGCTTCTTGTCGCCATAAAGGATGCTGACAACAAATACCCAGAAATCTCAAATAAACCGCGAAGAAACGAAGTTAACGAAGTTTTTTTACCAACTTTGCGCTCTTCGTGCCTTCGCGGGAAATCAAGGTAAAACATGCTCGAAAAACTCGCAGGGATCGAAGAACGCTACGAAGAGATCAACCGCCAGCTGATGGAGGTGGGCAACGACTACCAGCGCGCCGCTGAATTGAACAAAGAACGCGCCGATCTGGAGGAGATCGTCGAAAAAGCGCGCGCCTACCGTAGTGCTCTCAAACGCCTCGAAGAAGCGCAAGAAATCATCAGCGATGGCTCGGACGCCGACCTGGTAGGATTGGCGGAAATGGAAGTGGAAGAGCTTGGCCCCGTCATCGAAAAAATAGAAGGCGAGATCAAGCTGCTGCTGGTGCCCAAAGACCCGCGCGACGACAAGAACGTCATCGTCGAGATCCGTGCCGGCACCGGCGGCGATGAAGCCGCGCTGTTTGCGGCTGACCTGTACCGCATGTACACCCGTTACGCCGAACGCCAGGGCTGGAAGAGCGAGATCATGAGCGCCAACGAGATTGGCATTGGCGGCTTCAAAGAAATCACCGTTGAGATCAAGGGACGCGGCGCGTTCTCGAAACTGAAATACGAATCGGGCGTGCACCGCGTGCAACGCGTGCCCTCGACCGAATCGCAGGGACGCATCCACACCTCCACCGCCACGGTGGCCGTGATGGCCGAAGTGGACGAAGTGGAAGTACACATCCCTGAAAGCGACATCGAGGTTGAGGTCTACCGCTCCTCAGGTGCAGGCGGGCAGAACGTGCAAAAGAACTCGACCGCCGTGCGCCTGTACCACAAACCGACCGGCATGATCGTCACATGCCAGGACGAGCGCTCGCAGCTGCAGAACAAACTGCGTGCCCTCTCGATCTTGCGCGCGCGCTTGTACGAGATCGAGGAAGAGAAACGCCGCAATGAGATCGACTCAGATCGCCGCACGCAGATCGGCAGCGGCGAACGCAGCGAGAAGATCCGCACCTACAATTACCCGCAAAGCCGCGTCACCGATCACCGCATCAACATATCCTCATACAACCTGCCGGTGGTCATGGATGGCGACATCGAAATGTTCATCGAAGAACTTTCCACCCGCGACGAGGCCGAACGCCTCTCGGCCGGAACGGACGATGACGAATAATCCCCTCTTGTGATACGATAAGAGCGCAGATCGCCTGCGCTCTTTTTTATTAGCACAAGGAGCATCATGAACAACAACCCCGCCTTCGGAGACAGCCTGCAGCCCTTCATGGGCATCCCCAGTTTCATGCGCCAACCCGTCAGCCGCGACCTGGCCGGCGTGGATGTGGCCATCCTGGGCGTGCCGTACGACAGTGCCACCTCGCACCGCACCGGCACGCGCTTTGGCCCGCGCAAGATCCGCGAGATGTCGCTGCTGCTGTGGGGCTACAATACCACCCTGGGCGTCAAACCGCTCGACCACCTCAAACTGGTGGATTATGGGGATGTGAGCGTCATCCCCACCTCGATCACCCACACCATGGACGCCATCACCGCCGCCGCAAGCGAGATCATCGCGGGCGGGACGACCCTCATCACGCTCGGCGGCGACCATAGCATTGCCCTGCCGCTGCTGCGCGCCCACGCCCAAAAGCACGGGCCGCTCTCGGTGGTGCATATCGACGCCCACATTGACACCTGGGAAGCCGAGTTCGAGGCCATCCCTTACAGCCACGGCACGCCCTTCCGCTATGCTCTGCAGGAGGGGCTGATCAAAAAAGGCGGCTACGTGCAGGTCGGCATCCGCGGCCCGGTCAGCGGCGCGTACGATTACGAAGACGCCCGCGCCCTGGGCGCGCACATCATCACCATCCACGACGTGATGGAAAAGGGCGTCAAAGCCGTGCTGGAGGACGCCCTGCCGCGCCTGAATGGTCCCGTGTACGTCACGGTGGATATCGACTCGGCCGACCCGGCCTTCGCGCCCGGCACCGGCACCCCCGAGGTGGGCGGTCTGACCAGTTACCAGCTGTTGCAGCTGGTGCGCGGGCTGCGCAGCCTGGAGCTGGTGGGCTTCGACCTGGTGGAAGTTTCGCCGCCCTTCGACCACGGCGACATCACCTCGGTGCTGGCGGCCAACGTTGTTTTTGAATACCTGTCCATGCTGGCATTGAAGAAGCAAAAGTGAAGCACAACCACCTGCTGCGAATCATACTTTTCGGACTCGGCTTCATCATCGCAGTCACTGTCGCCTGGATGATGCGCGAGAACGCCACCTCCAGCCTGCCGGTGGACTACGACGAAGACGACTACCTGCGGGCCGCGCAGGAGTACGCGCTCGTCTTCCAATCTGGCGATCTGCGCGGGCTGATGGATTACAACTACCGCCCCGAACACCCACCGCTGGCCAAGATCGTGTACGGGCTGGCCATCGCCCCGCTGGACCCCGCGCCGCTGATCGTTGACCGCCCCACCACGGCTGGCCCCGTGCAGTTCCTGCCGTTCCAGCAGCAGCACAACGCCCGCGAAGCGGCTGGCATCCTGGGCACGCTGGAAGTGGCCCTGCTGGCGCTGGTCAACCCGGTTGCCGCGCTCATGCTTGGGCTGCACACCTTCACGATCAAGTACACCAGCCAGATCATGCTGGAGAGCCTGCCCGCTTTCACTGTGCTGGCCTCGGTGCTGTGCTACATCCAGTTCAAGAAAAAGGGGTGGAAACCCTCACCCTCCGCCCTCTCCCCAAAGGAGAGGGGACCTGTCGCGTGGCTGGCGGCTTCGGCGCTCTTTTTGGGGCTGACGGCAGCCAGCAAATACCTGTACGCCGTGGTGGGGTTTGCCATCCTGCTCGACTGGCTGCGCATCACCGGCAAGGACCGCCAATCGCTCACGCGCTGGCTGGGTTGGGCGCTGGCATGGGGCGGTCTGTCGCTGCTCTTTTTCTTCGCCGCCAACCCCTACCTGTGGCCCGACCCGCTTGGGCGTTTGCAAGAGTCGCTGTTCTTCCACACGCAATACTCCACCGGCGCAGCCGAGGTGAACCGGGCCAACTTCCCGTTCTGGCAGCCGTTCATCTGGCTGAACACCGGCGCGTACATGTGGCACCCCACCGTCTTCCGCATCTATGCCGACCCGTTCATCCTCTTTTTGGGGTTGTTCGGCGTATCGCGGCTGTGGAAGAAAGAGCCGGTCTTTGTGCTCTGGCTGGGCGTGGTGATGTTCTTCCTGCTCGTTTGGCCCACCAAGTGGCCGCAGTACATTGTGACGCTCACCGCGCCGCTCTCACTGGCCGCAGCCGAGACGCTGTTCGGTTTAACGGTGGAGCCGGCCCGGCGCTGGTGGGAATCCCGCCAGGGTGCGGCGCAGGCCCGCCAGCGCGCCCACCGCCCGGGTGATTTGCGCCGCGCCTGGGCGTGGCTCATCCCGGGGCTGGTCATTTTTACCGTGTTCACGCTCTTCCCGCTGGTCTTCCAGCTTGGCATCTCGCTGACCGATTTCAGCGCCGCCTCGCTCAAGGATGGGCTGCAGGGCGGGCTGTGGCGCGAGATTTGGGGCGGGCTGACGGGGCAGGTACAGCCCCTCACCAACGCCGACCCGTTTTCGCGGTCGAACACTGTTAATTATGTGGGCCCGGTGGGCTACCTGCCCGTGCTTGACTTCCTCAGCCGGTCTGGGCTGCTGGTCTTCAACATTTTGTGGACGATGCTCTCGGTGGGCTTTCAGACGGCGTTGGGTGTGGGCGTGGCGCTCATGCTCTGGCAGCGCGGCGTGGCCCTCAAGCGCGGCTGGCAGGCGTTGTTCATCCTGCCCTGGGCCATCCCGGAGACCATTGGCGCGCTGCTCTGGCTGACGGTCTTTGCGCCCGGCTTCGGCTGGCTGGCGCTGGCCGTGAAAGACCTGGGCGAGAATGTGCCCTTTGCCTTCCTGAACGGCTGGATGGGCAAACCCGACCAGGCCCTGGCGGTGCTGCTCATCAGCGCGGTGTGGTACGGCTTCCCGTTCATGATGCTGGCCGCCAGTGCCGGGCTGAAACTGGTGCCCACCGAGGTGTTCGACGCGGCCGCCATCGACGGCGCCAATGCCTGGCAAACCTTCTGGACTGTGACCTGGCCGCTGCTCTCGCCGCTAATGCTGCCGGCCATCATCATCCGGGGCATTTTTGCCTTCAACCAGTTTTACCTTTTCCAGGTCTTCGGTTGGACCCTGCGCTTCGACGCCTTTACCACCACCATTGCCAGCGTGTCGTTCAACATCTTCAACCCCAGCAGCGGCTTTGCCGGGCAGAGCGGGTTGTTCGCGCTTTCGGCCCTGCTCAATATCGTCACCATGCTCATTCTGGTCTTTTTCGTGGCGCTGTTCAACCGCTGGAGCAAGGCCGGTGAGGGAGTGACCTATGCGTAAAATCAAGCGGCCTGCTCAAATTGCCATACAAATGGGACTGGTGCTCATCGGGGTGTTTGTGTTGCTGCCCATCGCCAGCATCGTGCGCCTGGCCTTCGATGGCACCCTGCAGGGCACGCCCACCAGCTTCAGCCTGTTCCCCAAAGCCTTTACGTTCGCGCCGTTCCTCAAGGTGTGGGAGAGCGCCTACCAGGGCATGAGCTTCCTCGACCTGCTGGGCAACAGCCTCACCGTCTCGTTCGGGTCGGCATTCATGGCCGCCGGGTTGGGCGCCAGCCTAGCCTACGCCTTTGCGCGTTTCCGCTTCCCTGGCCGCCAGCCAGGCTTGTTCGTGCTGCTGCTCACGGCGGTGTTGCCGCCGGTGGCCTTCAGCACCCCGCTGTTCGTGCTGCTCACCATCCTCAAGATCCGCACCACCCTGCTGGGCCTCACACTGGTCTATGCGGCCTTTGCCATGCCTTTCTGCATCTGGAACATGCGCGCGGCCTTCCAGTCGGTGCCCAAAGAGATCGAAGAAGCGGCCTACCTCGACGGCGCCGGCCACCTGACCACCTTCCTCAACGTCACTCTGCCGCTGGCGCTGCCTTCCATCGCCGTGGCCAGCCTCATCGCCTTCCTGATGGGCTACTCCGAGTTCACCATCGGCTGGCTGTTCGTGGACCGCGCCAGTAACGTGACGCTGGCCATGGCCATCTACACCAGCCTGGCCTCCGGCTGGCTGCAGCCGTGGAGCATCCTCGGCGCGCTGGCCATCCTCATGTCGGCGCCGGTGGTGATCATTTTCATCCTTTTCCAGCGCACGCTGCTGGAACAAATGCTGTTCGGGAGCACCGGCAATTGATCGTCCAGCATGTTTTGATTGAAGCGGCCCGGCGGCTGGAGGTAATTACCGACACCCCGGCCCTCGATGCCCGCGTCCTGCTCGCCCACGTGACCGGGCAGCCCGCCGCCTGGCTGGCCGCCCACCCCGAGGCGGAGGTCACCCCCGGGCAGGCCGGCGCGTACGAAGACGCCCTGCGCCGCCTGGAACTCGGCGACCCGCTGCCGTACATCCTCGGTCACTGGGAATTTTTCGGGCTGGATTTCGAAGTCACGCCGGATGTGCTCATCCCCCGCCCTCAAACCGAGCTGCTGGTCGAAAAGGCCCTGGCCTGGCTGAAGGCGCACCCGGGTCGCCGCCGCGCCGTGGATGTGGGCACCGGCTCCGGGTGCATCGCCGTTTCGCTGGCCGCCCACATAACGGACCTGCAACTGGTCGCCACCGATGTCTCCCCGGCCGCGCTGGCCGTCGCCCGCCGCAACATCCACAAGCACGGGCTGGAAGCGCGCGTGAAAACCGAGTGCTGCGACCTGTTGCCGCTCGACACCCGCCCCATCGACCTGATCGTGGCCAACCTGCCATACATCCCCACCGGCACCCTGCACACGCTGGATGTGTTCGGCCGCGAACCCACCCTGGCGCTCGACGGCGGCCCCGACGGGCTGGATATCATCCGCGAGTTGATGGCCCGCGCCCCGGGCCGCCTGGCCCCGCGCGGGCTGATGCTGCTGGAGATCGAGGCCAGCCAGGGTATGCCGGCCGTCTCGCTGGCTTACGAAACCTTCTCGCACGCAGCCATCCACCTGTACCAAGACCTGTCCGGCCGCGACCGCATTGTGGAGATCATCAACCACAGCAAGGGTTAGCTGTCTTTTTGGCGCGCATCGCACCGTTGCAGTTCAGTCCATCCCTCAAATTCTTATCGAACTCTTATTCAACGTTCAGGTTTTACTAAACTCCATCCGTAAAATAACAAGTGCATTCTCCTCACAAGCCCCGTACAGACTTGGGCCAGTCTGATCGGGGCTTGGGTTTTTAACCGGGAGATATGCGATAATGGGGATATGAGGAAAGTGCTGCGCAGCCCGGCCAATCTCGGACTCCAGGATATCCGCGCCCTGTACGACAGCTTCGACTCCCCCATCGCCGCGCTCGACTGCGGGAAAAAGTGCGCCCCCCACAACCCGACCGGAAAACCCTTCTGCTGTGATACCTGCCACGCTGTCCCGGCCGCCTACACCAGCGAGTGGGCCTACCTGGAACTCTCCACCAACCTCTGGCACGCCTGGCGCGGCGACGAGTGCGCCGATGTGACCGACCCGGCAGCCGAGCGCGCCCGCCTGCAAGCTGAAACGCCTGAGAGCATGGTATTACTCGCTTGCCTGGGTCATCAACATTGTCAGCGCCCGTTCCGCGCTCTCAGCTGCCGCCAGTTCCCGTTCTTCCCGTATGTTTCATCCGATTATCGCTTCCTGGGGTTGGCGTACGAATGGACTGCCGAGCCGTTCTGCTGGGTGGTCAGCCATCTCGACCAGGTCACACCGGCCTACCGCGCCGGGTTCATCGCCACATTTGACCGGCTGTTCGCGCTCTTCCAGGACGAGTTCGACAACTACGCCGAACATTCCACGCAACTGCGCGAACACTACGCCGCAGCCGGGAAGCGCTTCGCACTGCTGCACCGCAACGGGCGCGATTATCTCGTCAGCCCGGTCAGTGAGCGGCTGGTGAGGGTTGAAGGGGGAAGGTTCAGGAAGTTCGGGTTTTACAAATAGAAAGATGAAAGAAGAAAGACCTGGTTTCTTTCATCTTTCATCACTCAAGACAACGGCCAGGTGGGCGTCACCTCGATATCCAGCGGCGAAACATGCCCGAGCGCATAACGGAAGTAGCCCGCCGCGGCGATCATGGCGGCGTTATCGGTGCAGTACGCAAAGCGCGGGATGTTCACCTTGAACTCATCCTGCGCCAGGAAGGCATCGCGCAGCGCCTGGTTGGCTGAAACACCCCCCGCCACCAATATCTCTTTAGCGGCAAATTCACGCGCCGCTTTGAGGGTCTTGCTGACGAGCACCTCCACCACCGCCGCCTGGAAGCTGGCCGCCAGGTCTGCCACCGGCAGCGGGCGCCCTTCTTTTTCCAGCCGCCGCACCTCACGCAGAACCGAAGTTTTGACGCCGCTGAACGAGAAATCCCACGTCCCTTCCAGCCAGGCGCGCGGAAACTTGAAAGCCCGCGGGTCCCCGCCCTGCGCGGCCGCCTGGATGGAGGGTCCGCCGGGGTACGGCAGCCCGAGCAGGCGGGCGGTCTTGTCGAAGGCCTCGCCGGCCGCATCGTCGAGCGTGGCGCCCAGGCGGCGGTAGGCCAGGTGGCCGGTCATCAGGTTCAATTCGGTGTGCCCGCCCGAAACAAGCAGCGCCATGAGCGGGAACTGCGGCGCTTCCGGGGCAGTCTCCCCGGCATCGTACACCCACGAGGAGTAAATGTGCCCCTCAAGGTGGTTGACGCCCACCAGCGGCAGCCCCGCGCCGAGCGCCAGCCCCTTGGCGGCGTTAAGCCCCACCACCAGCGAGCCGGCCAGCCCCGGCCCTTGCGTCACGGCGATGGCGTCCATGTCGCCCAGGGTCATGTGCGCCCTGGCCAGCGCCTCTTCGGCCACCGGCACAATGCTGAGCACGTGCTGGCGCGAAGCCACTTCGGGGAAGACGCCGCCGAAGCGGGCGTGCATCTCCATCTGCGAGGCCACCACCGAGGCGAGCAGCGCGCGGCCGTTCTCGATCACGGCGGCGGCGGTCTCGTCGCAGGAGGTTTCGATGGCCAGGATGCGGGCGGGTTTCAGGTCAGTCATCTTATTGCTGCGGTTTGCCGCCCTTCCAGTTTTTCATGGGCAGCACAAAATCGTATGGGAACTCAGCCAGCCGCTCCATGTGGCCGTCCGGGCGCACCCAGTAGGTATCCTCGATACGGAAGCCCATGCCGCGCGAGGGGTAGTACAGCCCTGGCTCGATGGTGATGACCACGCCCGGCTTGAGGATGTTGCCGTCGTCGGCAGTCAGCCCGCTCCACGGGCGCTCGTGGATGTTAAGCCCCACGCCGTGCCCAAGCGAGTGGACGTACCCCTCAAGCGGGGCTTTGGTGGTCCGGGGTGTGGGGTGCCCGTCCTTTTCGAATTCCTCGCAGGTCAGCACCTGGTAATCCTTGAAGCGCGCGTTCAGGTCGAGGTTGTCGATCATTTTTTTGTAAACACCGCAGACCTGGTCATAGAGCTGCTGCGCCTCAGGGGTGGCGTAGCCCAGGCTCCAGGTGCGGGTGAAATCGTAGAAGTAACCGCCGCCCTGTTCCTGCGGGTAAATATCGAACACGATGGTCTGCCCCAGGCGCATCAGGTCGTCGGGGTTGCCTTGCGAGTGCGGCACGCCCGCATCGCGCCCAATGGCGAAGATGAAACCCTCGCTCGGCACTGCGCCGCGTTCGGCCAGCCACAGGTTGATCTGCGCTTTGACCTCGCCCAGTTTGAGCGGCGACCCATCCGGCTTGAGCAGCACCTCGTTCCCGTCCACCTCGCAGCCGGTCAGGAAATCGCGCGTCAGCCCCACCACCTGGGTGGTAATTTGCCCCATGCGGCGGATGCGCGCCACTTCGTCCTCGCTCTTGGTCTCCATGACCAGGTTGAAGAGCGAAGTTTCGCGCGACTCGCCGACCAGTTCGATGCCCGGCATGAGCGTTTGCAGGGCGGTCAGCGTGGCAAAGGAGGCGCTCAGGTCGGTATGTCCGTACAGCCCGACCCGGCCGCTGGTCAGCCCCAGATCGGTGAAGATGCGCTGCAGGCGCAGGGCGGCCATGCGGGCCATATCGCCGCCGGCCTCTTTGAGCAGGTCCTGCCAGGGGTATTCGTCGTACAGGCGCACAGTCAGCCCGCTGCGGGCGGCCTCGTCGCGCTCCATGGCATTGCAAAACAACACCGCGCCCTGGCCGCGCTGCTTGATAAGCGTCGCCGCGCTGACATGTCCGCCGCCGGTCAGGTAGGTCATGGGCGGGTTGTTCTCGGCGCTGCCCAGCACGAGAATGGCGTCGAAATTCTTGGCTTGCATGATGGCATCGAGGTCAGATTTCATAGATTCCTTTCAATACAATAACGCGAATAATGCATAAGTATCATTCACACTTTCGCTGCATTCGCGTTGGGTATTTATCGCTTCTTCATCACGTTTTGGATGGCCACCAGCAGCGCGCCTTCCTGCTCGGGCAAGACCGTGCGCGGATCGAACAGCACGCGGTCATTTTCGGTGCGGGCAATGACCGGCGGGTTTTGCTGGCGCAGACGGGTCATGAATTTGTCCGGGCTTTTTACATCCAGCGCCAGCAGGAAGCTGGGCAGGGTCTCACCGGGCAGGCTGCCGCCGCCCACGGTCGATTTGCCCTCGATCACCGCCCCCGTTCCCAGTTCCGCGCGCCAGGCCATGGCTGTCTCACGCAAATCCTTCCCGGAGCGCGCAATCATGCGCCAGACTGGGATGTCGCGCTCGGCCTCATCTTTGAGGTAGTGCAGCAGCGTGGCCGTGATGCCCGCCAGGCAGGTCTTGTCGGCTCGCACAGCGCGCGCCAGCGGGTGCTTTTTGATCTTTTCCACCAGGTGTGCGCGGCCGAGGATGATGCCCGCCTGCGGGCCGCCCAGCAGTTTATCGCCGGAGAAACACACCAGGTCCACGCCCGCGGCCAGCGATTCCTGCACCGTCGGCTCGTGCCCCAGCCCATAGCGGGCCGTATCGAGCAGCGCGCCCGAGCCCAAGTCATCGATCACCGGGACACCTCGGACGTGCGCCGCCGCGACGACATTCATCAGTTCCGGCTCTCCGGTAAAACCAACGATCTTGAAATTGGACGGGTGCGCGCGCATCACCAGACCGGCGGGCGCTTCATCCATGGCCTGCTCATAATCGCTAATGCGCACCTTGTTGGTGGTGCCCACCTCGACCAGCCGCGCACCCGACTGGCGCATCACATCCGGGATGCGGAAGCCGCCCCCGATCTCGACCAATTGCGAGCGCGCAATGATCACACGTTTCCTGGCTGCCAGCGCGGAGAGTGCCAGCAGCACGGCCGCGGCATTGTTGTTGACCACCACGGCCGCTTCGGCCCCGCTCAGGCGTTTGAGCACCGCCTCGGCATGGATCAGGCGACTGCCGCGTTTACCGGTTTCTATGTCAAATTCCAGCGTGGAGTAGCCGCGTGAAACCCCATCCATGGCGCGGATGGCGGCCGCGCTGAGCGGCGCGCGCCCCAAGTTGGTGTGCAGCACCACCCCGCTGGCGTTGATGACCGGCAGGAGGGTGGGACGCGACCACTGGTCGAGCCGCCGCGCCACTTCGAGCAGGATGGCGTCCGGTTCCGGGATGGTTTTTTCGTTGCCGCCGCGAATATCGGTGCGGATACCTTCCAGTACGCTGCGAATGGCTTCCAGTGTGAGCGGGCGCCCATTGCGGGCTATCAGGTCTGCCGCTTCAGGCGTGTGGAGTAATTTTTCAACGGCGGGCAGGGATCGGAGCGCCATGGGAATTGCGCCCTATGGATTGGAAGGCGGGCCAGGCCGCGTAAAAGATGAAGGCGCAGGCGGTGTTTCATCCACTTTTTGAGCTGCCTGGGCACGCTCGCGCAGGCGAATGGCATACTCAATCACCACCATTCCTGCGCCAATGGCAACCCCCAGCCCGAAAGTGAGTACGCGCCCCAGTTGCAGCCAGGCCAGCAGCGCGCCATATATCCCCACCCACACAGCCTGGCGAACAATGACTTTATGATCAGAAGTAGGCTGCGAAGACAGGAACGCATTGTATAAAAAGCTGAGCGGGATGGCCGCCCCGGTAAGGCCCAGCACCAGCAGGGCATAAAACCCCCAGCGCGGCCACAACGTGGGCAGGGTAAACTGCATGAGCGCATACAAACCGCCCCAGCCGCCAATTGCCAGCGCCAGGGTTGGAATGATATAGGGACGAAAAGAGGGTTTTTCTGTCAGTTTGTCATCCATAGCAACAAATTATACCCGCTCAGGCGGGAGCGTACGCGGTTGACAAAGTGATATAGAATATTAAATACCGATTGATTATGGAGGACCCATGAACGTGTCCGAAGCCATCCGCACCAAACGCGCCGTGCGCCAGTTTACCGGCCAGCCCCTGCCCCACGAGGTGATGACCGCCATCCTCAATGCCGGGCGGCGCTCGCAGTCGTCCAAGAACACCCAACCCTGGCAGTTCATCGCCATCACCGACAAAACCACGCTCAAGGCGCTTTCCGAGTGCGGCACCTGGGCGGGGCACCTGGCCGGGGCAGCCCTGGGCATCGCCATCCTGACCCCCGACCCCGCCGAAAAATTCCAGACCATGTTCGACGCCGGGCAGGCCGCCGCCTTCATGCAGCTGGCCGGATGGGAATTGGGGGTAGGCTCGTGCCCGGCCTCCATCTACGAACCCGAAAGGGCACGCGCCATCCTTGGCTTCCCCGCCGAATGGCACCTGCGCATCGCCCTCTCTTTCGGCTACCCTGCCGATGCTGAAACGATCAGCGCGCCGCCCAAAAAAGGCGGGCGCACCGCGCTGGAAGATATCGTTCATTGGGGCCGCTGGTGAACCTGGAACCTTTCTTGGCCCCACGCGGCATCGCCGTCATCGGCGCATCTGGCGACCCGACCAAGTTGGGCTACGCCGTGGCGCGGAACTTGATCCAGGGCGGCTACACCGGTGAGGTGCACCTCGTTAACCCCAGGGGCGGCGAACTCTTTGGCCGCCCCCTGCGCGGATCGCTCTCCGCCGTGCCCGATCCCGTTGACCTGGCCGTGGTCATCGTCCCGGCCGCCGCCGCGCCGCAGGCCCTGCGCGAGGTGGGGCAGCGCGGCATCAAAGCGGCCATCCTCACCTCGGGCGGTTTCAAAGAGACTGGAGCCGAAGGCGCCGCGCTCGAAACCGAGGTGCGGCAGGCCTGCGCCGAATACGGCATCCGCCTGATCGGCCCAAACTGCATCGGGCTGCTCGATACCCACCTGCCGCTCGATACCACCTTCCTTCCGCAGCCCATGCCGCCCAAGGGCGGTATGGCGTTTCTCTCGCACTCGGGCGCGTTCTGCGCCGCCGTGGTGGACTGGAGCCGCGGGCAGGGCTTCGGCTTCTCGCGGCTGGTCTCGCTCGGCAACCAGGCCGATGTGACCGAAACCGACCTGCTGGGTCCCATCGCCGCCGATGCGAACACCAAAGTCATTGCGCTGTACCTCGAAAGCATCTCCACCGGGCGGCGCTTCATCGAAGAAGCCCAAAAGGCCAGCCAGCAAAAACCAATCGTGGCGCTCAAGGTCGGGCGCAGTGCGGCTGGGCAAAAAGCGGCCGTCTCGCACACCGGCGCGCTGGCCGGCTCCGAAGCCGCCTACGATGCCGCTTTCGAAAAGGCGGGTATCCTGCGCGCCGACACCGCCGAAGCGCTGTTCGACTGGGCCCGCGCACTGGAAGCCTGCCCCCTGCCAGCCGGGAAGCGCATGGCCGTGCTCACCAATGCCGGCGGCCCGGGTGTGATTGCGGCCGATGCGCTGGCCGCGCACGGGCTGGAACTGGCTTCACTGGCGGCGTCCACCGAACAGGCACTGGGCAGGCTCCTGCCTCCGGCCGCCAGCGTGCACAACCCGGTCGACATGCTGGCTGCGGCCTCGCCGGACCAGTACGCCGAATCGCTGCGCCTGCTGCTTGCCGACCCCGGCGTGGATGGGGCGCTGGTCATCCTGCCGCCTTCGCCCAACCACCCCACCGACGAAATTGCGGCCCGGTTGGCGCAGGGTATTGCCGCCAGTGAAAAACCCGCGCTGGTCAACCTGATGGGCGCGCAACTGGTCGCCGCTGCGCGGGATGTCTTCCACTCGGCAGGCATCCCGGTTTTCCCGTTCCCCGAGCGGGCCGCCTCGGCGCTGGGCGCGCTTTTCCAACGGACCAAAATGTTGAACCGCGAAGAACGCCAGGAGCGCGCAGTAGATAAAAATGCTTTGCGTTCGTCGCTGCTTCGCGGTTCGATTTCTGCGATGGCCGCCGATGAACTGGTTGCAGCCTATGGCATCCCAACCGCGCCGGTGCGGCTGGCCCGCTCGCCCGAAGAAGCCGCCACGCTGGCGGCCGAGATCGGCTTCCCGCTGGTGCTCAAGATCGCCAGCCCAGACATCGCGCACAAATCGGATGTGGGTGGCGTGATCCTCAACCTTCTCACGCCCGAAGCAGTCGCCGACGCCTATTTTCTGGCTATCCGCAACGCACAAGAAAAACGGCCAGACACGCGCATCGAAGGCTGCCACATCCAGCGCCAGATGTCGCCCGGGCAAGAGGTGATCGTGGGCATGGCGCGCGACCCGCAATTTGGGGCGCTGATGATGTTCGGCAGCGGCGGTGTGGAGGTGGAAGGGCTGAAGGATGTGGCCTTTGGCCTGGCTCCGCTCACCCCGGCCGAGGCGCGGGCAATGATCGGGCGCACCTGGGCCGGGAAAAAGCTGGGGGGCTTTCGCAACATCCCGGCCGCCGACCAGACCGCAGTGATCGAGGCGTTGGTGCGCCTTTCCGAACTGGCATGTGACCATCCTGAAATTACCGAAATAGAAATCAACCCGCTGCGCGTGCTGGCGCATGGCGCGGTGGCGGTTGATGTGCGCCTGAAGCACTGAGCCTGCCAGCCACAGACCGATAAAAGGGGGTGTCTTAAGGTGAAATTGCCGAGGGTGCGTCGCACTATGCCTTTAGAAACTGTCTGAACACTTTTCTTCGAAGGCGATGGATCACCCGACCCGACCGTTTTCCGGGACCATATTGCACAGTTGGCCGCCGCCCCGCGGCGACCTGTACAAACCGTAGTATTCCACCGTTTATCCGCGCCCCGCACAATCACCGCTACGGGGCGTTTTCTATTGGGCCACTTGCGTTAAAATACAGTCGGGAAAAAGCCATGCATGACCGAACACCTGACAAACTGATAAAACAAGCCGCCGATACCCCTGACAGGGTACGCCCTGCTCGGCTTAAAAACGCATTGGCGGCTGCCGCGCCCATGCCGAGAGAATTTGCCTGGGTTGGTGCGTTGGCGATCATCCTGGGGCTTTCGGCGGCGCTCATCTTCGGAAGATTGACCACCGGGCATGACTGGGGCGATGATTTTGCCAGCTACATCGACCAGGCCCGCAGCATCTTGGCCAGCGATGTGGATGGCTTCATTCAGCGCAACGCCTTCACAATCCACAGTTCCAGCGCACAGATCGGGCCGGTGGCCTACCCGTGGGGTTACCCCTTACTACTGGCAGCAATTTATCCCGCCTGTGGGTTGGATATTTTCTGCCTGAAGCTGCTCAACATCCCGGTCTACCTGTTCTTCCTTGTGGCGCTTTTCCTTTTGCTGCGCCGCCACCTAAACAACGCCGAAACCTTGCTGGTCGTACTCCTGTTCGCCGTCAACCCACACTTGCTCGATTTCCAGAATAACGTCCTTTCGGATCTTCCATTTATGGCGTTCTCAACGTTCGGGTTATGGCTGGTAGATCGCGCCCTGGTCGATGAACAGGCAAAAAAAAGCCCGGGGCATTACATTCTGTTGGGCGCGGCGCTCTTTGCGGCTTTCTACATGCGCACCACCGGCATCCTGCTGGCTGCCACACTTTTCGCCGGACAGGCCATACAGGTCGCCACCCGGCTGTGGAAAACCCGGCGATTGTCGATCGAACCAGTCAATGCGCTGCCAAACCTTGTTTTCCTGGGGCTGTACTTCCTCTCGAACAGCCTTCTGACAGAAGCGACCGGATCGTACCTGTCCCAACTCAGCATCACTTGGGAGGCCATCGCGCACAACCTTGGATACTATCGACTGCGCGCCTTCAACTTCTTCAACAGCCTGCCCGGTTTTGAATCGCTCAGTTGGATATTGCTCATCCTGGCGGCGGTTGGGCTCTTGGTCAACGCCCGGGAAAAGTATCCATTTGCGCTCTACGCACTGGGGACGGCGGCTGTTTACATCCTGTGGCCGTTTACCAGCCCGCGCTTCCTTTATGGAATTACACCTCTGATTGTACTTTTCGCCTACCTCCCCATTCGGGCGGCCGCGCGTTTGGTGTTCAAGCGTACCGCGTGGATGGGATACGCTGCCCCCATGGCTGTGCTGCTTGCCACCGGACTCATCTTCAGTCTGGGCGCGGCACAGTCCGTACGCGACAACCTGGCGCGCCAGCGCGTATTCGAAAGCGGACCCTTTACCCAGACGAGCGTCGCATTGTTCGCTTTTATTCGAGAGAACACACCTGCCGAAAGCAAAATCATCTTCTTCAAACCGCGGGCCATGTCGCTCCTGACCAACCGCGCCAGTCTGATGATCTCCGATTGCACCGCACTCGACCTGGGAGATTACGTGGCCCTGCGCAAAGGTTTCAGCTACCACCAGGTCGAACCAGAGCAGGCGGGCCGCTGTAACCCAAATATCACCCTTCTGCCGGTCTTCGAGAACAGCGCGTTTATCGTCTATCAGATTACGCCCTGAATTGGAATGGGGTTGGCAAGCGTCTGCGGGGCCATCCGCATGATTATGTGGGCGTTGCAGGGCGTTTTGTTCCAGGGCTTATGCGATACAATACAGGCGGGAAACAGCCATGCCAGATCAAACGTATAAACAATTAAGCGAACAAGTCACCGATACCATACGGCAGATGATTCACGCCGGGCAACTCAGGTCCGGGCAATGGCTGCGACAGGAACACCTGGCGCAGGCAGTGGGCGTCAGCCCCACCCCGCTGCGCGAAGCGGTGAAAGTGCTGGTGGCCGAGGGGCTTCTGGAGCACCTGCCCTATCGCGGTGTGCGTGTGGTGCAGTTCAGCCCGGCAGACGTGGAGGATATTTACAGCGTGCGCGCCCACCTGGAGAGCCTGGCCGCCCGGGCGGCAGCGGAATCCATCACAAACGAAGAACTGCGGGGGTTGGAAGAAATCCATGCAGAAATGCTCTGTCACCTGGATCCAGAGCAAATTGACATTTACCGCAACCTGAATATGCGCTTTCACCACCTCATCTACACCGCCAGCCGGCGGCAGTACCTGATCCGCGCACTGAATCAGCTATGGGCCATTTCGCCGAGCATGTTGTGGGCCAATTTCGCCGCCACAGCCCTGCGGCCAACGCAAGTTCGTAACGAGACAGACCCTGCCGAGCACGAGGGCATTCTGCAGGCACTCATGGCGCGTGATGGCGATTTGTCTGCCGAGCGTATACGCGCGCATATTGAAGCCGCCGGGCGCGAATTACTTGAGGCTATTGGGCAGCAAAGCCAATAAACCTCGTTTGTAACTTTTGAAAACAAGTGGGCTGGATACGCTATCCGTACAATTCACGCCTGAAAAATTCCGGCAAGGCAAAGGCGGCTTCGTGCACTTCGGGGTTAATATAGTTGTTCAGCCCGGGCGGGTAGGGCGTTTGCAGCCCTTGATTCCAGGGGGTGTCAGAGACATACATAAAACCAATGCCGCCGCCAGGGTAAGTGGGAATTTGGGCGTAATAATAGGCCGGGTTTTGGGTAAGCGCCCGGGCGCTGTGGTAAATTTGTTTGATAAGGGCGGTATCGAAAAAGGGCTGCTCGCACTGCGTAGCCGCCGCACCGCCCGGCGCCAAGGCACGCACCATCAACCGGTAGAACTCATCGCTAAACAAGCGCTCCGCCATACCTATCGGGTCGGTGGTGTCTGAAATGATGACATCGAACTGTCCGGGGTTTTCCTCCAGGTAACCAAAGGCATCGCGCACCAACAGGCGGGCACGTGAATCGGACCAGGGGTCGCCAAAAGCAGGGAAATACTGGCGCGAATAATCCACCACTTTTTGGTCCAATTCACATACGACCGCTTCTTGCACCGAAGGGTAGCGCAACACCTGTTGCAGCGACCCGCCATCCCCACCACCGACTATCAGCACGCGTTTGGGATTTTGGACTGCCAGGATGGGTACATGTACAATCATCTCATGGTAGCCCATATTGTCACGCTCAGTCAATTGGATGATGCCATCCAGGATGAGAGCGTTGCCAAAAAATTCCGTTTCAACCACCTGTATGTGCTGGTAAGCAGTTTGTTCGTCGGCCAGCACGCGTTTCACACGTATGCCCTTGCGGTAGTAGGGATGAAGTTCTTCGGTAAACCAGATGGACATGACTACTCCACTACCGGCAAGGCAGACAAGACAGGCATGGTGCTCAGGTGCACGTTCCGAATTTCTGCGTCACGGTCTAGCTTGCGCAACGAGAAATTATCGCCGCCAAAAGCATCGCGGATGCGCTGAATGAGCGGCAGCAGGTCTTTGCCAATGGCACAGGTGAACAAGTCAATGGCGCAATAGCCATGCTCTGGCCAGGCATGCAAACTGGCGTGCGATTCGGCCAGCAGCAGAAAACAGGTAAAACCGTGCGGACTGAACTTGTAAAAACCTTCGTCCACCACAGTCAGGCCACTGTCACGCACCGCCTGGGCAAACAACTGGCAGGCTCGCTCGCTGTCGAGCAGGATGTTTGGGTTGCAGTTGGAGAGATCACAAATATAGTGCTCTCCCAGTTTCATCTGTTTGTTCACTCGCGCCTCCAAGGTGAAATTATTATGGGGCAAGATTTTCCATCCAAGCAGCGCGGTTGTCAATCTTTTAGAGGCATGCTTTTTCATCAAATTTCGCGGGGATAGGATGCAAAATAGTGACCACACAGCGCGAAAAATGATTTACTGACATCAAAATGTCTGTACGCATAACGACAGCAAACAAGCCTCTTAAATAATGTGCAAAATACAAATATCCTAAATAACGATTTTGCATTTTGACCCCCTAAAGTTGTAATATATTTACCAAAAACGCACAAACTGAACAAAGCAGCTCACACCTGGCGCAAGCAGACTGGACAACCGGAATTCAATTAAAGAGAGAGACGACCATGAAAACACCCAAAATATCCCGCCCGAAATTCCCGCCCGGCTATGTAGATAACCCAACCGGCAGCATACCGTGGGAGCATGTGGAAACCCGCCTGCGCGAGGCCAAAAACTACTGGCTCTCCTCGGTGCGCCCAGACGGACGCCCGCACGCTGTGCCACGCTGGGCAGTGTATGTGGATGGCAAAATCTATTACGATGGCAGCCCCCAAACGCGCCACGCCCAAAACCTGACCGGCAACCCCAACGTGGTGCTCCACCTCGAAAGCGGCGACCAGGCCCTGATCGTGGAGGGCGCCGCCGGGCAAGCGGGCAAACCTCCGCCGGAACTGGCCGCCAAACTGGTCGAAGCCTACCGTGCCAAATACGCATCCTTCGGCTACGCGCCCGGGCCAAACCAATGGGACGAAGGCGGGTTGTTCGTTTTCACGCCGCACAAGGTCATCACATGGACAAACTTTATGGATGACCCGACCCGTTTTGAATTGGATTAGCGGCCGAAAAAATTCTGGATTGAATCCAGGCGGTGTTTCCGGTATATTTATATTGATATTGTCCGAATTAGACTCACAGGAGGCACGGCATGGAATTCGACCTGGTCTTTGAAGGCGGCGGCGCCAAGGGCATGGTATTCGTTGGCGCGATGGATGAGTTCTACCGGCGCGGGCACACCCACAACCGGCTGATGGGCACCTCGGCCGGGGCAATCACCGCGGCGCTGACCGCAGCCGGTTACACCACCGCCGAGATGCTGGCCGCCCTGGCCGAGAAAGACCCAACCGGGAGACCAGTTTTTTCTGGCTTTATGGCCCCGCCCGGCCCCCTGCCCGATGAAATCATCGCCCAAGGTGCATTTGCCCAACTGCTTAAAAACTTCGACATCCCCTACGTGCCCGAATTTCTTGAACAGGTCATTGCGCGCGTGGTGTTGCAATTCTTTGCCAGCAAACTGCCAGCCCGCAACCTGCTCTCGCTGGTGGAACTGGGCGGCTGGTTCTCGGCCGATAACTTTGTGACCTGGCTGCAACGCAAACTGGATGAAGGCACTTTCAACAAACAGCCGCGCAACTTTAGCGGCATGACCCTGTCCCAATTCCACACTGCCACTGGCAAAGACCTGACCCTCATTGCTGCCGACACCACCGGTGAAATGATGTTGGCGCTCAACCACCGCACCACGCCCGATTGTCCGCTGGTGTGGGCCGTGCGCATGTCCATGAGTATTCCGCTGCTATGGCAGGAGGTGATCTGGAAACCGGAATGGGGGCTGTACCGCGGCATGAACATTAGCGGGCATGCCATTGTGGATGGCGGCCTGCTTTCAAACTTCCCCATCGAATTGTTCATCTCGAACGCGCCGCAGGTTACCGCGCTGATGGGACCCAAACCGCACGATAATGTGCTGGGGCTGCTCATTGATGAAGAAATGGCTGTGCCCGGCGCCGAAAAAACAACCCTGATGGCCCAGGGCGGGGTGAAAATTGGCGAATTGCGCACAGTCAGACGCCTGGCCGCGCTGATGAACACCATGCTCGGCGCGCGCGACAAATCGGTGATTGCCACATTCGAAAGCCTGGTGGTGCGCCTGCCCGCTAAAGACTACGGCACGGTGGAGTTCGACATGACTGACGACCGCCGCGACTTGCTGGTGAACGCCGGCCGCCAGACCATGAAAACCTATCTGGACCGGCTGGAGATGCAAACCGTCTCGTTCAGCGCCGAGCCGCCTGCCACACCAGAAGAAATCGCCGACGCTGTGGCGCAAAAAATGCTGCGCTGAGTTCGCTACGGGCAGCGCGGGTCGAGGCGCGGCGGGGGAATTTCGCCCCAGGCATCGATCACCGGCTGTCCCACCATTCCAGTTTGGCGGGGCAGGTCCAACGCCCACAGGACGGTCGCGGCAGTGTCGGTGGTGTTTACCAGTTGGATGAGTTGCTGGGGTAAAACACCCGGCCCGGTCATAATCCACGGGATGGTCATGTCTTCGGAGCGGCGCGTGCCGTGCGTAGATTCGTGACCGCCATGGTCGGCAGTGATGATGACCAGGGTGGAAGGCAGCAGCCCGGCGGCATCCAGCGCGGCGAAGAGGGCTGCGATGGATTCATCGCTGCGGCGTACCACACTGAGATATTCCGGGGAAAGTCAGCCATACTCGTGCCCCATCCCATCAGGCAACGCAAAATGAATAAAGGCCAGGTCGAAGCCTTGCGCGAGGATGGGCGCGGCCTGGGCGACGATGACCGTATCGCGGTCATTGATGTAGCGGAATACATCGAGTGTGTCAGGCAGGGTCAACTGGCGCAGTTTTTCCTTCCCGACAATCATGACCGTATTCTTGCCAGCCTCATGCGCCATGGCAAAAATCGATTGGCCGGCGGCATAGCCGTTTTGGGGCAGGTAGTCGTTCCAGTCCACGCCGTGCTGGGCCGGGCACAACCCCAGCAGCATGGAGGCGTGCGAAGGCAGGGTGGAACTTGGGTAGATGGTCTGCGCGTGGAGGCTGTAAGCACTGACAGGCAGCAGCGATTGCACAAAAGGCATGGGGGCCAGTTCGATGGCGTCCGGCCGCAGTCCATCTACACTGATGATGAGCACACGCGCAATCGACTCTTGCGGGCGAGGGGTGGGCGTTGGGGTGGCGGTGCTGGTTGGGGTAACGGTTGGCGTGGGGGTGATGGTGGAAAGCGGCCGGGGCGTGGCGGTGTCCACGAGGCCCAGCGTGGGCAGGCCGCGGGGCGTTGGGTCGGCGGGCGAGACGGCCGGGGCCGGGGCGCAGGCCGCCAAAATGATGAGAATGCTCAGGATAAGATGCCGCATCCAGTTTCTCCAAAAAGATTTTTGCTGTATGATAGAAGCATGAATTTTTGACCCTGCAGGAGGACCGTATGGATATCAAGGTGGTGCAAATTGAGAAACCCGAACCGATCAACTTCATTTTGGGGCAGTCCCATTTTATCAAAACCGTGGAAGACCTCCACGAAGCGCTGGTGGGCGCGGTGCCGGGCATCAAGTTTGGGGTGGCGTTTTGCGAGGCAAGCGGCAAGTGCCTGGTGCGTTGGAGCGGCAGCGATGATGCCATGATCGAACTGGCCCGCAAGAACGCGCTGGCCGTGGGCGCGGGGCATTCGTTCATCATCTTTTTGGGTGAAGGGTTTTACCCCATCAATGTACTGAATGCCGTCAAAGCCGTGCCGGAGGTGGCGCGCATCTTTTGCGCCACGGCCAACCCCACCCAGGTGCTGGTGGCCGAAACCGGGCAGGGGCGCGGTATTTTGGGCGTGGTGGATGGCTTTGCCCCGCAGGGGGTGGAGGATGAAGAGGGCATCACTTGGCGCAAGGGCTTTTTGCGCATGATTGGGTACAAAGCATGAAACCATACGACTACGCCAACCGCAAAGGGGTGGAAGATATCAGTTGGGAGCGTTTTGGGCAAATGACGCACAGCCTGGCCGAGCAGCTGGCCCCGCACAACATCGAGATGGTGATTGGAATAGCGCGGGCCGGGCTGTTCCCGGCTACGGCGGTGGCGGCCATGCTGCGGCGCGAGATGTTCCCTGTGAGCATCACGCGGCGCGTGGAAGATAAAGTGGTGTTCGACAAGCCAGTCTGGCGTGTGGATGTGCCCGCCCTGGTGCGCGGGCGGCGCGTGGCCGTAATCGACGAGATGGCCGATTCGGGTGAGACGCTGGCCGTGGTGGCCGCGCGCGCCCTGGAGCGCGACGCCGCCAAGGTGGTGCGTGTGGCGCTGGTCAGCCACACGTGGGCTGCGCCTGCTCCACACATCACCGCGCTGGTGAGCGATGCGCTGGTCATCTTTCCGTGGGACCGCGAAGTATACGCCGAGGGCCGCTGGCAAATGCACCCGGAATTGGCGGCGGCGCTGCGCGCACAAGGGATTGATCCTGAAACGAAAGACAAATGATTTCTTAAAAAGCCCAATGCTACAATCAACGGCAAATGAACGCTATGCAAACCGGCCATTCTCCCCAATCCATCATTCCACAGGCTTTTCCAGGGATCGGTCTCCAGGAAATCAATGACCTGGTGACCGCCGGACAGGTGCGCAGTTACCCGGCCGGCGCGGTGCTGTGCCGTGAAAATGCGCTGGAAGATACCTTTTACATCCTGCTGGATGGCTCGGTGGATGTCACCAAGACCATCAACAACCTGGAACGGCGCATGCTGACCACATTGGAAGCGGGCTCTTTTTTTGGGGAAATGGCGCTTATACACAATGCGCCGCGCGGAGCCACTGTGACGGCCAAAACGCCTGTCACCGTCATGGAAATCAACCAGGAAAACTTCAACACCGCGCTCAAGAACAGCGGCAGCATGTCGCTGGCCATGGTGCACCAGATCAGCACACGCCTGCGCGAAAACGATGAGATGGCCGTGGAAGACCTGCGCCTGCGCGCGGGCGAACTGGCCCGCGCCTACCAGCGCCTGGCCGAACAAGACGTGGCCCGGCGCGAATTCCTGACCAATATTGCCCATGAACTGCGCACCCCGCTCATGGCTGCTGGCGGCTACATCCAACTCATCCAAAGCGGGGCCATCCCGGCGGCCGGTATGCCGCATGCCCTCGAGACCGTGGCCCGTAACATCCAACAGATCACGCTGCTGGTCAATGACATCCTCTTCCTGCAAGAGATGGACTTGATCCTGCCCAAGTTCCAACCGGTCAACATTGTGGAACTTGCGCACGTCATCGCCGCGAAATATGCCGAAAAAGCCCTCGCAGCCGGCATTCACCTGTCTGTCACTGCCAAAGAACACCTGCCTTTCGTTTCCGGCGACCCCAAGAGCCTCGAGCGCGCGCTTACAGCCCTGGTCGACAATGCCATCAAATTCAGCCCGAATGGCGGCAATGTCACCGTCTCGATGATGCGCGATAAATCAGAAGTGGTCATCCAGGTGCGGGACGAAGGCATCGGCATTGCGCCTGAAGACCTGCCACGCATCTTCGACCGCTTCCATCATCTGGATAAGCAGGATGACCGCCTGTTCAGCGGCATTGGGCTGGGGCTGGCCATCACGCGCCAGGTCATCCAGCAACATCACGGACGCCTGGAAGTGGAGAGCAAACCTGGCAAGGGCGCCACCTTCATCGTGCGGCTGAACGTGGTCAGAGTGAAAATGTAGGGGCAAATTCGACCGTCAGGTTTCCCACAGCATCATAAAACGAACGTGCGCCAAAAGGCGGGTCACCCTTTTGCATGGTGTCAATACGCCCCAGCAGGATGGGGAGATCTGCAACAGCCGGGATTTCTCCCACCCGCGCAAATGGAATCCACTCTGGCAGGCCTTCCACGCCCGCAACAGGCTCCCCCGGTGCCGCCTCACCGGTAAACAAGAACAGGCACACGCCGATATTTTCCCCCGCATCCACAATCAACGTCCCGCACAGCCACAGGTCGGCTTCCATTCCGGCTTCCTCGCGCAGCTCACGCCGCGCCGCGCTGAGCGCATCCTCGCCACGCTCGATATGCCCCCCCAACCCATTGTACTTGTTAGCCCACAGGCGCTTGGTTGGCGCGCCTTTCAGCAGCAGGTATGAATCGCCGCGCCGCACAAAAATGGCCGTTCGCGGGATGAGCATGTAACGGTCGCGGGTGACGCCCTGTTCTGATGCAGGCATGGGCCCTCCAAAAAAACAAGGGCGGATGTTGAAGCATCCGCCCTTGCCACTTTCAAAGATCAGCCCACCAGCTTGCGCAGTTCATCGAGATGTCCGGCCGAGCCGAGTTTCTCATTTTTGTGGGCAATGAACCTGGCATACTCGCCCATGAAAATCTTACCCACCGGGCGCAGGTCAAACTGGTCTGGCTGGTCACGGAAAAACTCACGGTGCACACGCGTCCACACCAGGCGGCCATCGGTGTCAATGTTCACCTTGGTCACGCCCAGCTCGGCCGCGCGGCGGAACTGGTTCTCATCCACGCCCTTGGCGCCCTTCAGGCTGCCCCCCGCGGCATTGATGCGCGCCACCTCTTCGGCAGGTACTGAGGACGAGCCGTGCATCACCAGCGGGAATCCGGGCAGATTGGCCTGAATCTGCTCGAGCACATCGAAGCGCAGGGCCTGGTCGCCGCTAAACTTGAACGCGCCGTGGCTGGTGCCAATGGCCACTGCCAGCGAATCGCAGCCCGAGCGCTCCACAAACTCCTGGGCCTGGGCCGGGTTGGTCAGTTTGGCATTGGCTTCGTCCACGGCCACGTGCTCTTCCACGCCGCCCAGCATACCCAGTTCAGCCTCCACCACAATCCCCCTGGCGTGAGCCGCATCCACCACACGCCGGGTGATCTCGATGTTCTTATCGAACGGCTCGTGGCTGGCATCGATCATTACGGATGAGTAAAAACCGCTGTTGATGCAGTCGTAGCAGGTTTCTTCGTCGCCGTGGTCGAGGTGTACGGCAAAGATGGCCTCAGGGAAAACCTCATCTGCCGAACGGATAAGCCCTTCCAGCATCTTCTTATGCGTGTACGAGCGCGCACCTTTGCTAATCTGGATGATGAACGGCGCCTTACTGTCGATATTACCGCGGAACAAGCCCATGGCCTGCTCCAGATTGTTGATGTTATAGGCCCCAATGGCATACTTGCCATAAGCGGCTTGAAACAGTTTTTTGGTTGTGACGATCATCTTAACCTTCCTTTGCTGGAATGAAATAGTGACTAAACCTTACAAATTATTATACCCGCCACGCCCGCAAATTGCGCCGGATTTCCACATCCGAACGCAGGGATAACCCCGCGTGTGCAACCCTGCCCCACCAAGCGCGTATAAATAGGTGCGTGGACAATCATGCTATAATCAAAACAATCGTCCACATGCCATCAATCTTACAGGAGGACCCCCATGAGCGATTTTTTCCAGAATGTTGTCGGCGACCAGGACCCTTTCAAAAAACTGGCATCCTATATCCCGGGTTTCGGCGGCTATATCGAGCGCACCAACCGCCGTGCCGCCGATAAGTTGCTGCGCGAAACTGTCGCCCGCCGCTTCGAGGAACTGTACAAGCGCACATCCAACCTGCAAACCGAATTGATCAGCCAGGGCGGAATTGCGTTCGTAGACGATTTGGAAAAAGCATCCATACAGATCCGCACCTTTGCAGACAAGATCCGCAATGCCACCTATGGTTACTCCGGCTTTTTCGATGCCATCAAAATAAACGAAGAAGAACTGACCAAACTGTATGAGTTTGACGCAGCCTTCTTCGAATCCGCTGACGGGATCAACCGCGCCCTCGATAACGTGGAAGCCGCCCTTGCCGACCAGCAAGCCCTGCCCGGCGCCATCCGCCATGTGGTAACCCTGGCGCGTGAAGCCACCCAGACTTTCAACAACCGCTACGAAACCATCGTCGGCAAAGGCGAATAACCCTGTCATGCATGGGGCGCGCACTGCGCGCCCCATTTTGCATCCCATGTGGCATACATACCATAGCCCCGCAACCCGCCAGGAAGCCGTGCGCCTGCTGGCCCAGCACACCGGGCACGCGCGCATTGTGGCTGGCGCTACCGACCTCATCCTCGAACTAGAGCGTGGCGCGCGCCCCGGCGTCGAAACGCTCATCGACATCACGCGCATCCCCGGCCTCGACCAGATCACCCAAGACCAAGATGGAATCATCCACCTGGGGCCGCTGGTCACACACAACCAGTGCGCGGCCAGCCCGCTCATTCGTGCGCGCGCCTACCCGCTTGCCCGCGCCGCCTGGGAAGTGGGCGCGCCGCAGATCCGCAACCGCGCCACCGTGGCCGGCAACCTCATCACCGCCTCACCAGCCAACGACACCATCACACCGCTCATGGCGCTTGGCGCCAGCGTCACACTCGCCTCGGCGCGCGGCGAACGCATGGTGACCCTGTCCGAGTTCTATACCGGCGTACGCAAAACCGTGATGCTGCCCGATGAAATGCTGGTGGATATTTCATTCAAGGCGATGGCGGACAACCAGCGCGGCATATTCATTAAACACGCGCTGCGCCGGGCCCAGGCCATCTCCGTTATCAATGTGGCGATCATCCTCACCCTGGGCGGACCCACCGTTGAACGGGCCGCCATCACCCTGGGTGCGGTGGCGCCCACCATCATCCACGCCAGCAAAGCAGAGACCTTCCTGCCTGGCAAAGACCTGACCGATTCTGTGCTCAGCAAAACCGCCCAACTGGCCGCCGAAGCCGCGCGCCCCATCGACGACATTCGCTCGTCGGCGGTCTACCGGCGCGAGATGGTGCGCGTGATGACGCTGCGCGGGCTGCGCAGCCTGCGCGAGGGTGTGGAACAGGCCGGGATGCCGTCTGACCCGGTCACGCTGGGCGGGCAGGATCTTGCCGCAGCCAGCGCAACATTCGAAAGCGTGGCGCACGGCCCGGGCCAGGCCATCCACACAAAAATAAACGGCGCAACATTTACCTTTACCACCGGTCATGACAAAACCCTGCTGCGGCTCTTGCGCGAAGAAGGCGAACTGACCGGCACCAAGGAAGGCTGCGCCGAGGGTGAGTGCGGCGCATGTACGGTCTTTTTGGACGGCGCGGCGGTGATGGCCTGCATGGTGCCCGCCCCGCGCGCGCACGGCGCAGAGATCGTGACGGTGGAAGGGTTGGGCAGGGAGGCGCAGCTGCATCCGGTGCAGCAGGCGTTCATTGAAGATGGCGCGGTGCAGTGCGGGTACTGTTCGCCAGGTTTTTTGATGAGCGCGGCCAAACTGCTGGAAGAACGCCCCCACCCCAGCCGAAACGAGATCGAGCAGGCCATAACAGGCAACTTGTGCCGATGCACGGGCTATTATAAAATTGTGCAGGCAATTGAACACGCGAGCAAGTAAGTGATTTTCCTGGTCTTTTGAGGAGGTTCCATGGGCAGGCAAATGTCATCTTCTGGCAGGGATGAGGCTTCGCTGCAACAAAAGCGCGCCCCAGCCGAGGCCGCCTGGCGCGGCATTGGTGTGGCGTTGTTTTTCATCATTCCCATTATCTCGTGGGCGGCTGCTTCCGTGACCATCGACGAAGCGATCAAGCGCGATATCATTTTGCCGTCAGACATGATCGGGTTTATCCGCTTTCCAGCGGAGGCATACACCACGCCAGGGATCAGCCCCATTGCGCTCTGGTTTAGCTCAATTGAGAACCTTTTGGGCATCGTGGCGCTCACCATCCTGTACATCTTCCTGCTCGGCGGGCTCATCTCGTTTATTTACTCAGTGCTTTACCGTATGAACGTACCGCGCTACGGCAAGTTCGATGCCCCGCCCTCCACACATCGGGCTAAAAAGTACAAACGTTGACCCTTCTTTTCCGTCATCATCACCGCACAGACGCCGGGAGCGCGGGGAGTACATCCTAGTGTGCCAAGCGGCCTGTGCGGTGTTTCATTTCGAGGCCGATATGACCAATATTGTTGGACAATCTGTCCCGCGCATCGATGCGCACGGCAAAGTGACCGGCGAAACACTCTACCCCGGCGATATTGCCCTGCCCGGCATGCTGCACATGAAGATTCTGTTCGCCGGGCGCCCGCACGCCCGCATCGTCAGCCTCGATACGTCTGCGGCCCAGGCGTTGCCGGGGGTGGCGGCGGTGTTGACCGCCAGCGATGTGCCAGTCAATGATTACGGCTTGCAGATCAACGACCAGCCGGTGCTGTGCGGGCCCACCCTCACCCCGCCGGTGAAGGGGATGGTTGACCCCTCCATTGTGCGCTTTGTGGGCGACCAGGTGGCCGTGGTGGTGGCCGAAACCGAAGCCATCGCCGCGCAGGCGTTGAAATTGATCCATGTGACCTACGACGACCTGCCGGTGCTGACCGACCCGGAAGCCGCCATGCAGCCGGGGGCGTTTCGCATCCACCCGGAGTGCGGCGAGAGCAACATCTGCGTGTGGGACAAGATCCGCAAGGGGGATGTGGCGGCCGGTTTTGCCCAGGCGGATGTGATCGTGGAGAGCGAATATCACGTGCCAGCCCAGGAGCACGCCTACCTGCAGCCCGAAGCCGGGGTGGCGCACTTCGATGCGGAGGGGCGCGTGGTGGTGCTGGCGGCCGGTCAGTGGACGCACACCGACCAGAAGCAGATCGCCCGCTCACTGGGGCTGCCGCTGGAGCAGGTGCGCGTGGTCTACCCGGCCATTGGCGGGGCGTTCGGCGGGCGCGAAGACTTGTCGGTGCAGATCGTACTTGCCTTGGCCGCGCTGCGGCTCAAGCGGCCGGTCAAAATCGTATGGAGTCGCAAGGAGTCGATAATCGGGCATGCCAAGCGCCACCCCATGGTGTTACGCGCCAGGTGGGGCGCGACCAGGGACGGCAAGTTGGTGGCCGCCGAAAACACCCTCATCGCCGATGGCGGGGCGTACATGTACACCACCAACAAGGTGCTCGGCAACGCCACCATCACGCAGACCGGGCCGTACTACATCCCCAACGTCACAGGCGATGTGATCGGCGTGTATACCAACAACGTGCCGAGCGCAGCCTTCCGCGGGTTTGGCGCGCCGCAGTCCCTGTTCATGGCCGAGAGCCAGGTGAACAAACTGGCCGAAAAGCTGGGCATGGACCCGGTCGAATTCCGCCTGAAAAATGTGCTCACCGAAAACCTGACGCTGGCCGTGCAGACCGTGCCGCCCGGCCCGGTCACCATTGGCGCGGTGATCGAGGCGGCGGCAGAACGGGCGGAGTGGGGAGGCGAAAGGGGAATAAAGAAGGGAGAAGAAAGACCAGGCGCAATCGTGCGCGGGCGCGGGTTCGCGGCCGGGTTCAAGAACATCGGCTTTTCTTTCGGGTACAAAGAGAACTGCTGGGCGCGGGTGTCCATTTTTGGCGACACCGAGATCGAGGATGTCATCGTCCACCACGCCGCGGCCGAGGTCGGGCAGGGCAACCACACCATCCTGGCGCAGATGGCCGCCGAAGTGATCGGCGTGCCGATGGACAGGGTCAGCATGGTAACGATGGACACGCTCAACATGGGCAACGCCGGGTCGGCCTCGGCCTCGCGGCTCACGTTCATGTCGGGCAACTCGGTCAAGGGCGCGGCCCAGGCCGCGCTGGAAAAATGGCAGTCCGAAGAACGCCCGGCCGTGGCAGAGTACACCTACTACGCGCCCGAAACCACGCCCATGGACCCTGAGACGGGCAAATCGATGCCCAATTTTGCCTACGCCTACGTGGCCCAGGCCGTGGAAGTGGAGGTGGACACCGAGACCGGCCTGGTGCGGCTGGTGAACGTTGTCTCAGCCAACGATGTGGGCAAGGCCATCAACCCGGCCCAGGTGCAGGGTCAGATCGAAGGCGGCGTGGTACAGGCCCAGGGCTACGTCATCCAAGAGAACTTCATCACCCGCGGCGGCTACGTGCTGACCGACCAGTTGAGCACCTACCTGCTGCCGACCATCCTCGACATTCCGGAAAAAGTGGAATCTGTCATCGTGGAGATCCCCGACGAGCGCGGGCCGTGGGGCGCCAAAGGCGTGGGCGAACTGCCCTACCTGCCGCTGGCCCCGGCCATCACTGCCGCCATCCACGATGCCACCGGCGTGTGGTTCGACTCCTTCCCGCTCACTCCCGAGCACGTGCTGCGCGGACTGGGGAAGATTTGAGGATTTATGATCCACAGATGAACGCAGATGAATACAGAAAAGAACGGGCTTCAGGTTTTGCAGTAAAGACTCCCCCAAAGTGATTCCCTGGCATCGAATTGAACAAATTTCACGAATAATTCGTTCAATTTGCGAAATTCGATGCTCATTTTTTAACTCCGCGGGAATTTTTACGGCATTTCGCGGAGAGCCAAAAAAATCTGTGGAAATCGGTGTTCATCTGTGGCTTTACTTGAGCGGAGGTATTATGGACATCTCACAAACCATCCACCTTCTTGGCGACCTGCTGGGCGAGATCATCTCCGACCTGGAATCCCCGGCGCTGTTCGAGACCGAGGAGCGCATCCGCGCGTTGGCCAAATCGCGCCGCAGCGGTGGTACCCACGCCGCCGCCGGGCTGGCCGAAGAGATCGCCCGCCTCTCGCCAGACCACGCCCGGGCCGTGGCCTCCTCGTTTGCGCTGTACTTCGACCTGGTCAACCTGGCCGAAGAGAACCAGCGCGTCGATGAACTGCGCCAGCGCGAAACCAGTTTGTCCGGCCAAAAACCCCTCCCGGAATCGATCCGCGAGGCCGTGGGCATGTTCAAAGCTCAGGGTGTCAGCAGGGAAGAGATGGCGCTGCTGCTCAGCCAGCTCAGCATCGAATTAGTCCTGACCGCCCATCCCACCGAAGCCAAACGGCGCACACTGCTCTCCAAGCTGCAGCGCATCGCCGAGTTATTACGCCAGATCGATCAAAATGGACTGCTGCCGCGCGAACTGGACACCCTGCGCGGAGCAATCCGCGCTGAGATCATGGCCATCTGGCTCACCGACCGGGCCCGCACCGCCAAACTGGAAGCGACCGACGAAGTGCGCACCGGCCTGTACCATGTGGACGAATTTTTTTGGGAACTGCTGCCGCGCATCTACACCGACCTGGATGCCGCCCTGCGCGAACACTACCCCGGCCTGTCCGCGCCGCCCAACTGGCTGCGCCTGGGCTCGTGGATCGGCGGCGACCGCGACGGCAACCCAAACGTCACTGCAGCCGTAACCGCCGAAACCCTGCGCCTGCACCGCGGCCTGGCCGTAGAAAAACACCGCGCCGCCCTGCAGGAAGCGGGCCGCAGCCTCAGCCTGTCCAGCCGGCGCGTGCCGCCCCCGGCGCCGCTCACCGCCTGGATCGAGTCGCGCCGCCCATTGCCTGCGCACGCCGCCTTCCTCGAAAAGCGCTACGCCGCCGAACCCTACCGCCTGGCCATCTCACTGCTGGCCGACGACCTGGCCCAGGCCTCTAAAGATGACATGACGGCCCGCCTGCTCTCGCGCGAGCCGCACAGCGCGCGCATCCAGGTCAGCGACCTGTCCGAGCCGCTCGACATCATCGCCCGGGCCATCCCCCCGGCCCTGGCTGAGGGGAGCCTGCGCCACGTACGCCGCCAGGTGGACATCTTCGGGTTGTGGGCCGCCCGGTTGGACATCCGCGAGGAATCGGGGCGGTTGAACGCTGCGCTTGGGGAGCTGCTGCGCGCCCTGGGCGAGGCAACCAACTTCGAGGCGTTGCCGCCGCCCGCGCGCACCGGCCTCCTCACCCACCTGCTGGCACAGCCCACCCCCCAGCTGGCCCAAAATCCCGGCGTCACCCGCCAGACCGCCGAAACGCTGGCGCTCTTCCAGCTCATTGCGCGCGTGCGCGACATCTACGGGCCCGACCTGCTCGGGCCGTTCATCATCTCCATGACCCACTCCCCCGCCGACGTGCTGACGGTGTTGCTGCTGGCGCGCTGGACGGGCTGCGACGCGGGGCTGGAGATCACCCCGCTCTTCGAAACCATCGACGACCTGCGCGGCGCGCCCGGCATGCTGTCCGACCTGTTCGGACTGCCAGCCTACCGCCAGCACCTGGAAACCTGCGCCGCCCGGCAGGTGGTCATGATCGGTTACTCGGACAGCAACAAAGACGGCGGCTACCTGAGCGCCAACTGGAACCTGTACGAAGCGCAGGAGAATATTGCCCGCGCCTGCCGCGAACACGCAGTGAAACTCACCTTCTTCCACGGGCGCGGCGGCACAGTGGCGCGCGGCGGCGGGCCGGCCAACCGGGCCATCCGCGCCCAGCCGCCCGGCACCGTCGCCGGTCGTTTCCGCCTGACCGAGCAGGGCGAGACCATCACCGCCCGATACGCCAACCCGGCGCTGGGTTATCACCATATCCAGCAGCTGGCCAGCGCCGTGCTGCTGGCCTCTAACCCGCGCAAGGCAGACGCCCTGCCCGAGGCCTGGCGCGGCGTCATAGCAGAGATCAGCGAGGCTGCGCGCCGCACCTACCGCGGGTTGGTCTATGAAACCCCGGGATTCCTGGGTTACTGGCAGGCTGCCACCCCGCTCGACGAATTGACCCGCCTGCAGCTGGGATCGCGCCCGGCCGCCCGCCAGCCCGGGCAGGCCGCCGTTACCAAGATCCGCGCCATCCCGTGGGTGTTCTCGTGGATGCAGAGCCGCTTCAACCTGCCAGGCTGGTACGGGCTGGGCAGCGGGCTGACTGACTCGGAAGACCCCGGCCTGCTGCGCGAGATGTACGCGGGCTGGCCGTTCTTCACAAGCCTGCTCGACAATGCAGAAATGTCGCTGCTCAAAGCGGATATGCAGATCGCCGCCCTGTACGCCGCCCTGGCGGGCAGCCTGCCCCAGTCCGCGTCCATCTTTGCCACCATCCTCGCTGAATACGAGCGCACCCGCGATGTCGTGCTGGCCATCACCGGGCATGCCAACCTCATGGATGGCGAACCAACCACCCAACGCTCCATCCACCTGCGCAACGCCTACATCGACCCGCTCAACTTCATCCAGGTCGAAATGCTGCGCCGCCTGCGCGCCCTGCCCGACCCCGAAAGCAGTGAAGCCGCAGACCTGCGCGAAGTGGTCATTGTGACCATCAATGGCATCGCGGCCGGGCTGCGCAACACAGGTTAAAAAAAGAACCTGCCGCAGGGCGAGGGGACTCCCAACGGCAGGCATAATGCACTTTCGGCAGTCTGGCAGTCATGGTTATATACTTGCTATAACTTTAGACCCATAACTTTGCGTCGCCGGTTTTCACCGGTTTTGCGTTTCGGCAACCGGTCATTCATGATGACTTGCGTCATTTTAGAACCAGGGCTTTGTGTCGCCAGTTTTCACTGGTTTTGCTTTTATCGGCAGCCAGGCTGTCATTGCTTATCGCTTTAGACCCTGTGGCTTTGCGTCGCCAGTTTTCACTGGTTTTGCCCTTTATCGAGTGCAATCATATTGTTACATAAAATTTAGGTGATTTCAAGTATTTTTGGGCATTTTAAGTTTAATCTTAAGATTAGTACACGCAATTCCGACCATTCCCATCTCGCGTATAATTTTCCCATGACCATTCTCATTCGCAGCGGCGGCGACCTGGCAAGCGGGGTGGCCCTGCGCCTGCATCGTTCCGGATTCCCGGTTATTATCACCGAGCTGCCCCAGCCCCTGGCCATACGGCGGGCGGTGTCATTCGCCGAGGCGGTTTATGAGGGGCAATGGGATGTGGAAGGAATCCGCGCCAAAAGGGTGGATACCGAGCAAGAAGCGTTTTCCCTGGCCCAAACGGGGATCGTCCCGGTGCTGGTCGCCCCGGAGCTTGCCCCCGTTATGCAGCAGTACCCCGTCCAGGCTGTGGTGGATGCCCGCCTGCTCAAGACCCCGGTAGCTTATGATTTATCTGGCCTGCCATTGGTCATCGGGCTGGGACCTGGCTTTACCGCCGGGGCGAACTGCCACGCCGTGGTCGAAACCATGCGCGGGCACACGCTGGGACGTGTATACTGGCATGGCTCGGCCGCCGCTGACAGCAGCCAGCCGGAAGGCGACCCCCGCCGGGTATTGCGCGCGCCGGCCGCCGGGGTGATTCGCGCACTGAAAGAGATCGGCGAGCATGTGTCCGCTGGGGAAACGGTGGCGCTCATCGACGAGGCTCGTCCGGTGGTCAGCCCGCTTGGCGGGGTGCTGCGCGGACTGATCCGTAGCGGGCTGTGCGTGCCGGCCGGGCTCAAGATCGGCGACGTGGACCCGCGAAATAACCGCGATTTCTGCTTCCTGATGTCAGACAAGGCCCTGTCGGTGGGCGGCGGCGTGCTGGAAGCCATCCTTTCCCGGTCAAAACAATGAACCTGACCCAGGCTTTTCGCATTCAGCGCGGACAGGTCGTCGCCTTTGTGGGGGCGGGCGGCAAGACCACTTCCCTGTTCCAGCTGGCACATGAAATAGCACCGTGCATCGTAACGACATCCACGCACCTGGCAGCCTGGCAGGCCGAAAAAGCCACCCGCCATGTGGTGCTGGATGCGGAACAGGCACCTGAGGCGGCGTTCTCAAAAGAGGAGTGGAAACAGGGTGTCACGCTGGTCAGCGGACCGCAATCTGGCACACGGTTGACCGGCATCGCCGAGGCGCAACTTCTTTGGTTACGCGACTACTGCGCAACAAAGGGGTGGTCCCTGCTGGTGGAGGCAGATGGTTCGCGGCAGAAACCGCTCAAGTCGCCAGGCGCACACGAACCCGCCATCCCCGCGTTTGCCGAGGTGGTGGTCGTAGCGGCCGGGCTGAGCGGACTGGGTCAACTACTGACAGGTAGTTTTGTCCACCGGCCGGAGATTTTCGCAGCGCTGGCAGAAGATCAACGCGTGGATACCGAGCGCCCGGGGCGCGAACCGGGCGGAACACAAGCCCTTCTGGGGGAACCCGTTTCAGCCGAAATGCTGGCCCGCGTGCTGGCGCACCCGCAAGGCGGGCTGAAGAACATTCCGCCCGGCGCGCGGCGAATCGCGCTGCTCAACCAGGCAGATGCGCCCGGGCTGCAGTCGCAGGCCGGGCGCATCGCGGATGCGATGATCGGCGCCTTCGATGCGGTGGTGGTCAGCGGTCGGGGCACGGGTTGGCAGCCAGGGCAGCCGCAAACGGTTTTTAGCGCCCGCGAGCGTGTGGCCGGGGTTGTGCTGGCGGCGGGGCAATCCAGCCGGTTCGGGCAGCCCAAGCAGCTGCTGGATTTTCACGGGCAGCCGTTTGTAAGGTCTGTGGCCGCGCAGGCGCTGGCGGCCAGGCTGTCCCCGGTGGTTGTGGTGTGTGGCGCATACGCCGGGCAGGTGGAGGCGGCGGTGGAAGGGCTGGCGGTGAAGATTATCCACAACCCAGACTGGAAGAGCGGGCAGGCATCATCACTCCGGGCTGGCGTGGCCGCGCTGCCGGGGAATGCGGGGGCGGCGGTTTTCCTGCTGGCAGACCAGCCCCAGGTAACGGTGGAGGTGATCCGCGCTTTGGTGGAGCGCCATGCCCAAACGCGCGATGCCGTGCTCGCGCCGTATGTCTTCGACCGGCGGGCCAACCCGGTATTATTCGACCAGGTGACCTTTGAGGCGCTGGGGCAACTGACAGGGGATATGGGCGGGCGCGGCATTTTTTCGCGGTTCAGCCCGCGCTATGTGAACTGGTACGACAAACGCCTGCTGCTGGACGTGGACACGCCCGATGATTACGCCAGATTGTTGAAAGATGATGGCTGAGATCGGCGCGATTGTACTGGCGGCGGGGCGCTCGGAGCGGATGGGGCGGCCCAAGATGCTGCTGCCCTGGGGGGCCACTTCCGTACTGGGGCAGGTGGCGGTCACTCTGTCTGCGGCCGGCATTGCCGATATTGTGGTGGTTACCGGCGGCTGGCGGGCCGATGTGGAAGCCGAGGCGGCCCGGCTGGCGCGGCGCCTGCCGGTGCGGGCGGTTTTCAATGCGGATTTTGAGCAGGGAGAAATGCTGTCCTCCATCCAGTGTGGGTTGGCGGCCATGCGGCCGGGGCGTGAGGCGGCGCTCATCGCACTGGGCGACCAGCCCCAGGTGCGCGAGCGGTCCGTGCGGGAAGTGGTGGGGGCGTTCGAGCGCACCCGTGCAGCGGTAGTGGTCCCGAGCTGGCAACGCCGCCGGGGTCATCCCATCCTGTTGGCGCGCCCGGTTTGGAAAACAGTGATGTCGATGCAGCCGCCGCAAACCTTGCGCGATTTCCTGAACAGCCAGGCGCCGGTGTACGTCGAAGCCGACGAGAGCATTTTGCAGGACCTGGACACTCCGGCGGATTACCAGCGCGAAAAGCCTTGAAAAATGCCCCGCAGCGTGCTATTGTAGATATGGAGGTGTGCCATGACAGATCGTTATACGATGGTCGAGAATATCCAGCGCGCCATGCAGGCTTTGGACGAGGCCCACGAGGTGAGCGAACGCCTGCGCTCTGAACCAAACCATGAAACACTGGACGCATTCAAGCAGAAGATGGAAAAGCTCGGCGATGAGCTATTGCAACTTAAAAACATCTTCGAGCATGAGACCACCTATGCCGCAGATGGGTTGGTGGACGTGTTGAGCGAATTCTTCAGCGGCGAGCCTTCCCAATTCCGGCGGATGGAGCGGTTCGAGCCGGGAAAAAAGAAAAAAGGCGCATAGGCCGTTCCATGTTCGTAATCATCCGTCCCTGAAAAGGGGCGGATTTTTTGTTTTATGATAAACTTCGGCGCAATCGGAGGATGCTATGAAATATTTTGTGATCGTGAATCCGCTTTCTGGCCGGGGGACAGGCGAAAAGTCGATACCGATGATCGAAGAACGCCTGCGCAGCTTTAACCTGGATTTCACCCTGGTGCGCACCGAGCGCCCCTGGCAGGCCGCCGACTTGGCCCAGAAGGCGGCCAGCGAAGGTTTTAACGTGGTGGTGGCGGCCAGCGGCGACGGCACGATCAACGAGGTGTTGAACGGGTTGATGCGCGCGCGACAGCAGGGGTTCACATCCACTGCGCTGGCAGTGCTGCCAATTGGCACCGGCAATGACTTTGCCGGCAGCGTCAACCTGCCGCTGACCCTGGCCGCAGGACTGGATACCCTTAAGCTCAATCGCCGCAAGCTGGTGGATATTGGGCGCGTTACGGTACGGTCGGCAAGCGGGGTGGTGGAACGCTATTTTGGCAATGGACTGGGGATCGGGTTCGACGCGATGGTGGGGTTCGAGTCGGTGAAGGTGCGCTGGGCGGTGGGGCTGGTACCCTACCTGGTGGGCGTGGTCAAGACCATCTTCCTCTACTTCAACGCCCCGCAGGTCGAGATCACGCTGGATGGTGGTGAGACCTGGCAGCAGCCTTCGCTGATGACTTCGATCATGAACGGGCGGCGCATGGGCGGCGGGTTTGTGATGGCCCCGGAGGGTAAAGCGGATGATGGGTTGCTGGACCTGTGCATTGCCAGCGAAGCCAGCCGGGTGCGGCTCTTCCAATTGATCCCTTACTTCCTCAAAGGCACCCAGGCTTCGCAACCGGAGGTGAAGATGCATCGCGCAAAAGTGGCGCACATCCGCTCCCTGAAAGGTGGTGATCTGCCCATTCACGCCGATGGGGAGTTCCTGAGCATCGACAGCTCTGAGATCACAGCGGAGATCCTGCCGGCCGCATTGGAACTGGTGTGCCCCTGAACCTTTGGATGCACTTTTGGGTTTGATAAGAAAAACCACCTGGAGCAACGTGTGAAACACCTGTTAATCGTCAATCCTGTGGCGGGGCGCGGGCGGGCCAAAAAACTGATCCCGGAGATCGAAAAGGCGCTCAGGGCGCTCAACTTTGATTTCAAGCTGGTGCGCACGGAACGCCCGTGGCACGCAGCCGAGCTTGCCGAAGAGGCGGCCTGCACAGGCTATGATGTGGTCGTCAGCGCCAGCGGTGATGGCACCGCCAATGAGACCCTCAATGGGTTGATGCGCGCCCGGGCCAAAGGCCACAACCACACGGCGCTGGGCGTGCTGGCCATTGGCACCGGCAACGACCTGGCCGCCAGCCTGGGCATCCCGCTGGGGTTGAAGGAAGCAGTAAAAGCGCTTAAAGAGGGGCGCCGAAAAACCATCGACATCGGGCGGGTGTTCCACGAAGGGCTGCCGGAAGGGCGCTTTTTTGGCAACTGCGTGGGCATGGGGTTCGATGCGGCCGGTACAATCCTTTCCCAGAAAATCACTTATGCGCGCGGCATGCTGGCGTATTTGATCGCGGCCGTGCAGACCATCTTCACCTATCACCGCGCCGCCCCGACCGTCGAGATCCAACTGGATTCGCAGGTGTTGGCGCTCAAGTCGCTGATGGTGTCGGTGATGAACGGTCGGCGGATTGGCGGCGGGTTCTGGACCGCCCCGAAAGCGAAAGCCGATGACGGGTGGTTCGACCTGTGCATTGCCCGGGCTGTCAGCCAGGCGCGCATGTTCAGCCTCATCCCGCATTTCATCAAGGGCACCCAATCCACCCAGCCAGAGATCCAAATGGAGCGCGCCAAGCAGGTCATCATCCGCGCGGTGGAAGGGGTGCTGCCCGTGCAGACGGATGGCGAGGTATTGTGCGAGCGCGGGCGCGAACTGCGCATCGAGATGCTGCCGATGCAATTGCAGGTGGTGGGGGTATCAGTATGAAGGCGGTTTTGCGCTGGTTGGTGACTTACCTGTGCAAATTCGGGCTGGAGGTGCTGTGCCGCATCGATTCGCGCGAGCTGGCCAAAGTGCCCGCCAAGGGGCCGCTGATTTCCTATGCGAATCACACGGCCATGGTTGAAGCGCCGCTTATTTTTACACAATTGCAGCCACGCCCGGCCACCGGCTTGGCCAAGATTGAAACCTGGGAGAACAAGTTCCTGGGCTGGGTGTTCGACCTGTGGGACATTATTCCGGTGCGGCGCGGCGAGGCAGATATGGAGGCCATGCGCCGGTGCCTGGATGCGCTCAAACAAGGCCGCATTTTGGGCATATCGCCCGAGGGCACACGCAGCAAGACCGGGGCGCTCATCCGCGCGCATGCCGGGCTGGTGATGCTGGCCCTGCACAGCGGCGCGCCGTTGCAGCCGATGGCGCACTGGGGCGGCGAGAACTTTGGGCGGAACGTGAAAAAATTCAAGCGCACGCCGTTCACCATTCGCGTGGGGTCTGTCTTTTACCTGGATGCGCGCGGGGAGAAAGTGACGAAGGAAATCCGCCAGCAAATGGCTGACGAGATGATGTACCAGCTGGCCAGGATGCTGCCCGAAGAATATCGCGGCGAATACAGCGATCTGGAGAGCGCAACAGAAAAATACCTGCGGTTTGTGTAAATTGCGTTTACAGGTCTAAGCGATAGACATTTGTCTGCCAGGGCTTGAAACCGAGTTTTTGATACAGCCGGTTGGCCGCCTCACGCCTGGGGTTGGAGGTGAGCGCCACATATTTGACCCCAACCCGGCGGGCGTGCTCGAGCAATGCCAGGGTGAGCGCTTCGCCAAGGCCGTGGCCGCGGTATTCGGCAGCGACGATCACATCTTCGATACGGGCATGCGCACCGCTGGGGGCAAGTACAATTGCCAGCGCGCCCGCGCCCACAATGGGGCCGCCTGAATCCGGCCAGCGTATGACATAAAGGGCCGTCAACGCCGAGCTTGCAATTTGCCCAAGCAACTCGCGCGAAGGCGGCGGCCAATTGGGGGTAAGTTGGGGCATGAGACGGGCGAAGGCTTGCACCAATTCATCCGTCACCCTACTGACCTGTTCAATATGCATCCTATTTTGCTTTCATTTTCCTGTACAGATCGGCAAGTTGCGGCATGAAACCTGCGGGCAAGCGGTTTATCTGTCCCAATGTTTGCGCCAGGTAAACGGTATGGGCTACCGATTCGATCCGTTCGAGGTTGATGAGGGCTTCATCCAAGTCGCGGCCAACGGTGAGTGCGCCGTGGTTGCGCAGCAGGATGGCATCGTGGCCACCGACCAACTCGCGGATGGCAAGGGCGTTGTCTTCAGAGCTGGGCAATGCGAAGCGGGTGGTGGGCACTTCACCCAGCACCTCGAGCACCTCGGGGACGACATCCACCGGGAAGGGGATATCCGCGATGGTGAGCGCCACCGCGTGAACCGGGTGCGAATGGATGACTCCGCGCACATCCGGGCGCTGGCGATACACTTCCAGGTGCATGGGCGTCTCGGAGGAGATTTTGAGCTTGCGGCGCGGGTTGGCTTTGATGATATTGCCATTCAGGTCGATGATGATCAAGTCATCCTCCACCAGGCGCCCTTTGCATAGCCCGGAAGGTGTGATGACCACCTGGTCATCGCCAAATTTTGCCGAGATGTTGCCATTGTTCGAGGAGATTAGCCCACGGTTATAGGCTGTTTTACCGCATTCGACGATGGCCACGCGCAGGTCGCGTTCGGTGGAGACGGGGGTGTAGCGCAATCGGTTCATTTTTCTCCTTTTGGGGTTAAGCGGCTTCGCCAGACGCCGCCTGCGGGGTATTTTCCTGGTCTTTGGGCCACAAACTGAGCGCTACGTAGTAAGCAACATAAATGAATGATGCCCACACCACCCATTGCGGCACGTCGGGATATTGCAGCAGCCCCCAAATCCCTATTGTGCCATAAGTGTAGGTGAGCGCCAGCGTCAGGCGGCGCAAACGCGCGTTGCGGCTGGGATACACATACCGGACCGGCACAAAAATGAGAATATTGAACAAAACCAGGAAAACAAGATTCAGCCACGGGTCAAGCCGCATGACCAGCATGTAAAGAACCATAACGTTCCAGTATGATGGGAAACCCTTGAAGAAGTATTCGCCGCCGCCATCATGCTTGGCATCCACTTGGGTGAACTGGTATGCTGAAGTCAGCAGGATGAGCGCGGCAGCAGGCAGACGGAGCGGTTCAGGGATCAGTTGCGGGGCCTCAACCAGGAAAAGGGCTGGAATCACAACGTAATTCAAGTAATCGAGAATGTTATCCAGCAGTCCCCCGTCTACACCAGGGGCGTGGGTTTGCACATCTGCCCAGCGCGCCAGCATGCCATCCAGTCCGTCTACCAGCACGGCAACAATCATCCAGAATATGGCCTGGCGCCAGTCGTGTTCAAATATCGCCAGTATGGCCAGGAAACCCCACAAGGCGCCACTGGCTGTAAAAAGGTGAACGGACCAGGCGGCAATTTTTCGAAGGAAAATGAGATTATTTTGCATAGGCGGTATTTTAGTCGAAAATGATGCAGGGCGGGTCTGTCTCCCGCCCTGCATCATTTTTGGATGGTTCAGGCTTTCTTCAACCCAACATCCAGCGTCTCGCCATCGAAGGCATCCTGGGTGGTGGCTGCGCCTTCGGGCGCGGGCGCGAATTTGAGATCCACAGTGAGCGTTTCGGCGGTGATGTAGTCGCGGTAGGCTTCCACAGCGGCCTTCAACCCGTCAGATGCGGTGACGTAGAGCGCGATGCGGTCGGCCACATCCAGGTCGGCTTGCTTGCGCAGGTCTTGCACACGGCGGACAAATTCCCGCGCCAGGCCTTCACGCACCAGTTCGGGCGTCAGCTCGGTGACCAGCGCGGCCACGTACGCGCCTTCCTCGGCCACGGCGAAACCCTCTTTGGCCAGGGTTTTAACCTCCACCTCGTCGGGCAGGATGTCGTAATCCACGCCCTCCACCGTGACCAGCAGCGGGCGGCCGCTCATCAGCACGCGCGCGGCCTCTTCGGCATCCATCGAAAGGATGGCGCGCTGGAGGGCCGGGAAGCGGTTGCCATACTTTTGACCCAACTGCTTGGGCAGCGGCTTGATGGCGTGCGAGACGGCCTCGGTGCTGGCGCCAAGCAGGCGCACTTTTTTGACATTCAGCTCATCGGCGATCACGTCTGCGAAGGCGGCCACTGCCGGGCGGTCATCCACGTTGCCGGCCGAGAAGGCGGCCTCGGAGAGCGGCTGGCGCACCTTGCGGTTGGCTTTGTTTCGGGCGGCATGCCCCAGCGAGACCAGGCGCATGACCAGGTCCATATCGCGATTGAGTTTTTCGTCCACCAGGACCGGGTCGTAGGCGGGCCAGGCAGCCAGGTGTACCGACTCGGGCGCTTTGCCATCCGCCGTACGCACCAGGTTCTGGTAGAGTTCATCCGCCAGGAAGGGCATGGCCGGGGCAATGAGCTTGGCCACGGTCACCAGCGCGTTGTAGAGCGTGGCGTAGGCGGCCTGCTTGTCGGCATCCGATTCGGACTTCCAGAAGCGGCGGCGTGAGCGGCGCAGGTACCATGTGGAAAGTTTTTCCACAAATTCCTGCACGGGGCGGGTGGCGCCAGGCACGTCGTAGTGCTCGTAGGCTTCGGTCACATCGCGCACCAGCGTGTTGAGTTCGGAAAGCAGCCACCGGTCCATGCTGCTGTAGGACAGTCCATCCGTCGCGCCGGGCTTCCACTGGTCGAGGTTGGCGTAGGTGACGAAGAACGAGTACACGTTCCACAGGATGAGCGTGAAATCACGCACCGCGCCGCCCACCAGGTCGATGGAGAAGCGGCGTTCCTGCCCGGGGGGGCTGGCCGTGTACAGGTACCAGCGCAGTGCGTCGGCGCCGTGCTGTTTGAGCACATCCCATGGCTCGACGATGTTGCCCTTGGATTTGGACATCTTGTACCCGTCGGCGTCCTGGATGTGCCCCAGGCAGATGACGTTCTTGAAGGCCACGCTGTCAAACAACAGCGTGCCAATGGCGTGCAGCGAGTAGAACCAGCCGCGCGTCTGGTCGACGGCTTCGCAAATGTAGTCGGCCGGGTACTGCTGCTGGAACTTTTCCTGGTTCTCGAACGGGTAGTGCCACTGGGCCAGCTGCATGGCGCCCGAGTCGAACCACACGTCGATCAGGTCGGCAACGCGCGTCATTTTGCCGCTGCATTTGGCGCAGTCCCAGTGGATTTGGTCCACATACGGGCGGTGGAGTTCCAGCGCGGAGAGGTCGCGCCCGGTCTTTTCGCCCAGCTCGGACAGCGAGCCGACCGCCTCGCGGTGATGGCATGATCCGCACTCCCAGACGGGCAGCGGCGTGCCCCAGTAGCGCTCGCGGCTGAGAGCCCAGTCGATGTTGTTGGCCAGCCAGTTGCCGAAGCGCCCCTCGCGGATGTGTTCGGGCACCCAGTTGATCGTGTTGTTCAGTTCGACCATGCGGTCTTTGAACTGGCTGGTGCGGATGTACCAGGCTTCGCGGGCGTAGTACAGCAGTGGGGTATGGCAGCGCCAGCAGAAGGGATAGGTGTGCTCGTAAGTTTCAGCGCGATAGAGCAGGCCGCGGTTGTGCAGGTCTTGCGTGATCATCGGGTCGGCGTCTTTGACGAACACGCCGCGCCAGGGGGTGACGGTGTCCATGAAGGTGCCGTCGGGTTTGACGGTCATCAGCACCGGCAGGTCGAAATCGGCGGCCACTTTCATATCGTCGGCGCCAAAGGCCGGGGCGATGTGCACCAGCCCGGTGCCGTCTTCGGTGGTCACGAAGTCACCCTGCACCACGTAGTGGGCTTCCTTTTCGGGCGGCATGAAGGTGAAGAGCGGGTGATATTTGACACCCTTGAGCTTTTTGCCTTTGAAGGTCTCCAGCACTTTCACTTCTTCGCCGCGAAAGACTTTTTCGAGCAGGGCCTGGGCCAGCACCAGCTTTTCAGCGCCGCCTTCGGGAAGATTCCGTTCGATGGTCACGTAGTCCACATCCGGGTGGGCCGCCACTGCCACGTTGGCGGGTAGCGTCCAGGGGGTGGTGGTCCACACCAGCAGCGAGGTGCCGGGCTTATCCACCAGCGGCATGCGCACGAACACGGAGGGGTCGACCGCGTCTTCGTAGCCCTGGGCCACTTCGTGGTCTGAGAGCGGCGTGCCGCAGCGCGGGCAGTAGGGCACGATCTTGAAGCCCTTGTAGAGCAGGCCGCGGTCCCAGAAATTTTTGAGGATCCACCAGACCGATTCGATGTAGTCGTTGGTGTAGGTGACGTAGGCGTCTTTGAGGTCAACCCAGAAGGCGATGCGCTCGGTCAGCCGTTCCCAGTCACCGATGTAGGTGAAAACGGATTTTTTGCACAGCTCGTTGAATTTGGCGATGCCGTAGTCTTCGATCTGCTGCTTGTTGGTGAAACCCAGCTGCTTCTCGACTTCGATCTCGACCGGCAGGCCGTGCGTATCCCAGCCGCCACGGCGCGAGACGTGGCAGCCGCGCATGATCTTGTAGCGCGGGAACATATCTTTGAAGGCGCGCGCCAGCACATGATGCACGCCGGGCTTGCCGTTGGCCGTAGGCGGGCCCTCGAAGAAAACATACTCCGGGCCGCCCTTGCGCTGCTCGACTGTCTTTTCGAAGATCTTCTCGCGCCGCCAGAATTTGAGCACGCCTTCTTCCATGGCGGGGACTTCGAGTTTGGGTGAAACTGGTTTGAACATTCGCGCTCCTTATGGATATTCCGGTGTAATGAGCCGGTTGTATTTCCTCAAAATGAACTTAATGCGGTCCTCGGGCAATTCGTACACAATACGCCCGTTCACGCCGGACATCGTCTCGGCAGCGATGAGGGCATTGCAAATGGCTTCGCGGGTGGCCTGCACGGTGGCGTCGAACAACGCGGACATGTGGTCGTTCGAGAGCATGGTGAGGGTCGAACAGCCGGTGCGGGTGAATGCGCCAGGGTTGGCCGTCGAAAAGGCAATGAAGATGTCGCCAGACGAGTTTTCGCCGCGCCCGCCCATCATGCCAATACCCAGCGAAACCCGTTTGGCCACGCGCTTGAGTTGGTGCGGCAGGATGGGCGCATTGGTGGCCACCACTACAATGATGGACCCGGCCCCAATGGCCGGTGAGTCGGGCGGGCGCGGGCGCGGAATGTCCATCAACTCGCGACCTACCGGGATGCCGGCAATGTTCAGGTTCTCGCGCCGCCCGTGGTTGGCCTGCACCAAAACGCCCACCACGTAACCGCCCTCTTTCTCCGGGGTTACCCGCGACGCCGTGCCGATGCCACCTTTGAACTCGTGACAGATCATGCCGGTGCCGCCGCCCACGTTGCCCTCGTCCACCGGGCCGCCATGGGCCGACTCGATGGCCGCGAACACATCGCCTTCATCGACATGATGTCCGTTGATATCGTTCAGGTAGCCATCATACGTCTCGCCGACCACCGGCAGCAGCCAGCAGGTGTCCGAGTCGATCGGGTTGCACAGGTTGTTGGCCATCTGCCACTTGATGATGGCATCGCGCACCATGCCCACGCTGTTGGTGTTGGTAATGGCAATCGGGCCTTCCAGGAAGCCCGATTCTTCCAGCCAGGATGTGCCGGTCACTTCGCCGTTGCCGTTCAAGGCAAACCAGCCGCCAAAGACCGGGTCGCTGGTGCTGCGCCCGCGCGGCAGGATGACCGTCACCCCGGTGCGCACCGGGCCAAAACCGACCTTCAATTGGCCATCGCCGTAGTTCAAGGTCGTATGCCCCACCATCACATCCGGCACATCGGTGATGGCGTTCAATCGTCCGGTGGCCCCAAAAAACGGGATGCCCAGGTCGCGCGCGCGGTACTTCTTGCGTGTCATCCGTCCTCCAAACAAAAACTCCCATCCCAAACCAGGGACGGGAGTTGAACTCTCGCGGTACCACCCTGCTTCCTACCAAAGTAGGCGCTCGGTCGGGAACTTGGTAAAGCGCATCCCCGCGTCTGTGATAACGGCAGACGAACCCGCATCCCTTACTCACCGCCCGGTTTTCAGTTCAACGCTCCGGAAGGATTTTCGCCCTGTCTTCCTGGCCCGGCTCACACCATGCCCGAACTCGCTGACAGTACCACAGGACTACTCGTTTCCATCATCGCTTTTGTGTTTTGACGATTATAATAAAAATACGCTAGCATCGCAAGGATGGGCCAATGAAAGTCCAGGTAAAAAGCCAGGTGCTCGATATTGTTTCCAAAGAATTACAACCCATTAGGGGGGGGTTCTTGGTTGTAGGACGAGATGTAAGCGTCACCCCCACTTTTTCGGGCGTTCGTTATTACTGGCACGGTTGGCAATCGTGGTCACTGACCGCATGGGTCGATTCCACCCGCCGACTGCCGGTACAAAAACCCTCGCTGCTCCACCCCATGCAAACTGATCCGCTGTATGCGCGCCAGCAAACACCGGCAGGCGCCTGGGTTGGCGCTTTAGAGGCGCCCGATGGGCGTATTCTGTTGTTGGGCGCGCTCAACCTCGATGCACGCGTGAGCCTCAAAGAGAACATCCTCAAGGGCGCATATGACTCGCGCTACAACGACGAATGGTTTGTCGCATTCGGGCCAGAACAGCAAGTTTTTGAAAGCTATGCCGAACTCCTGGGTGAGCGCTTTGGCACAGGACAGGTTGAACAAGCCCCGCGAGTGTGGTGCTCCTGGTACAGTTTTTATACCGAAATTGACGAGGAAAAACTGACAACCTGCCTCGATCGCCTGGACGACCTGCCCTTCGATGTCTTCCAGGTCGATGACGGCTGGCAGCTTAAAATTGGCGACTGGCAGTCCAACGCAAAATTCCCTTCGGGCATGGCCGCCTTGGCCGAAAAGATCCGCGCAACCGGGCGAAAAGCCGGTTTGTGGCTGGCGCCCTTGCTGGTTGTTCCCTCTTCCAAAACTTACAAAAACAACCCGCACTGGGTGATACGTGATGAATCAAACAAGCCTGTTTCGGCTGGTTACAACTGGAACGAACCGCTCTACGCGCTCGACACCACCCACCCAGAAGTGCTCGATTGGCTGGACGAACTGATGCACCAGGTGCGCACATGGGGGTACGACTACATCAAACTGGATTTCTTGTACGCCGGCGCACTGCCCGGGAAACGCCGCCGCGACATGCCACGTGAAAAAGCCTGCCGCGAGGGTCTCAAAGCAATTCGTAAATCACTGGGCGATGCTTACTTCCTGACTTGCGGTGTGCCGATCCTGCCGGCGCTGGGCTTATGCGATGGCATGCGCGTGGGACCAGATGTTGCCAATTTTTGGGAAAGTGAGCGCGATAACCGCCTGCTGACCAATTACACTACGCCCGGTGTGCGCAATGCCATCCGCACCAGTCTCAACCGCCTGTGGCTATCCCCCATCGTCCACACCGACCCGGATGTGCTGTACTTCCGCTCGCGCGAGACCACACTCACCGATCGCCAGAAACAGATGTTGCAAGACCTGGGGCGCATCACCGGCTTCAAAGCCACCTCCGATTTACCCGAATGGCTTTCAAACGAAGATCATGCAGCCTTGCGTGGCTTCCTGCAAGAATCCAACAGCATCAAACGCACCGGACGAAGTACCTTTATCATCGACGGGCGAGAAGTGAACTTCGACTCCGCGCTCGATATTCCCCCGCATGCCAGCCTGGGCAACCCTTCGTGGGCTTTCGTGCGCTGGGGCGCCGATCAGCCCTGGATTCTTAACCTGGTCAATGCCATGGAAAAGGCTCAGGTTCAGAACACGTTGAACAAGTGACCCCGTCTTGTGCTATGAATTGAAAAGGCGACCGCTTTTTGCCGTGGTCGCCTTTTTTGATCGGGCCGAATCCGTTGCAGCCAATCCAACCATCAGGGGGCGCCAAAATTAGCCGTCACCACATGGTGATATGCGCCTTTTTCCGTATAGGCATAGCCCACGCCAACCTGCGTGAACTTGTCGCTCAGGATATTGGCACGGTGACCAGGGCTGGACATCCAGGCAGCCACCACCGCTTTTGGCGTGGCAAAGCCCCCGGCCACATTCTCACCGGCGTAAGTGTAGGCGTACCCGAACACCTCGATACGATCCCAGACCGTAGCGCCATCGGAGCCGTTGTGCGAGAAGAACTGGTTGCAGGCCATATCGTTGGTGTGCGATTTGGCCGCCCCAACCAGCGACTCGACCCTCTCCAGCGCGGGCAGGCCGAACTTCGCGCGCTCAGCGTTGATGAGCGCCACCACTTCGGCCTCGAAGCCCGCGTCGAAGGCCAGCTTGCAGCCACCGGTCAGCGGGATGATGGGCGTGACGACCGCAACCGCAGGCGCGGCGGGTATTTCCGTAACCTGCAGCAGCTCCACGTCCGAGAAAGGCACGTTGCTCACGGCCAGCATGGACGCATCGGGTGCGGCGGGCGGTCCGCTGCGCAGGGCGGCGTGCGGCGCCGCTTTGAGCGCCAGCCCAAGGGCCAGCGCCGCCGGTTGCACAGCCGCGGCCGCAGAAAAGATGAGGATGGTCAGCAGGCTGATGCCAAGGAAAAGTCGTTTTTTCATCAAGGTTTTTGCTCCAACAATAAATCGGTTTTGGCCGCCATGATAAAGTCGTTTTGGTGCAGCCCTTTGATCTTGTGCGTCCACCACTGGACCGTGACGCGCCCCCATTCGGTGATGAGGCGCGGATGGTGGTCTTCTTCTTCGGCCAGCGCGCCGACCTTTTGGGTAAATTCCAGCGCGGCCTGGAAGTCCTTGAAGCGGATGACGCGCTCGAGACGCGGGATGCCATCCTGCGCCACGACCTGCCAGTCCGGCACCTCCGGTTTGAGGGCTTCTACCTCGGACGGGGTGAGCGGGGGGATGCCGCCGCGGCAGGGCACGCAGCGGGTCTCGGCCAGGCGGCTCATGCCAGTGACTCAACAAAGGCTTGCAGGCGGCCGGCTTCGGTGAAGTGCAGCCGCAGGATTCGCCGCCCGCGCGCGGCCAGGGCTTCGTAATCGCCCAGGGACTGGGCGCGTTGCAGCACGCCAAAGGCCATATCCTGCCCGGGGATGGTGACATCGGCATGGGGGTCGGCGGTGATCTGGATGAAGAGGCCGTTATCCGCGCCGCCTTTGTGCAGCTGGCCGGTGCTGTGCAGGAAGCGCGGGCCAAAGCCCAGCGTGGTGGCACAGCCGGTTTGTTTTAGCACGTGGGCGCGCAGTTCCTGCAGCAGCGATTCCATGGCAGGGTTGCGGCGCAGGTAGGCGTTCACAGCCAGGTAGTCGCCCGGTTTGGCAGCGGACAGGAAGCAGGTGAGGAAGCCGTGGGCGTCATCGGCGGCCAGGTCAACGGTGGAAAAGACTTTGAGACCGCTCGTTTTCCATAGCGGCGAGGCATCTTCGATTTTTCGGTCGCGGGCGTAGGCTTCGATCTTGGCTTTGGTGCGGTTTTTGTTGTCCTGCACGTCGGGCTGGTCGAAGGCGTTGACGCCCAGCGCGGCGCAGGCGATGGCAGTGGCCACCTCCCAGCGGTAGAACTCGGCGCCCAGGTCGTAGGCGTCGTTGACCTGAAAGGACAGCACGGGCTGCCCGGCGGCGGCCAGGGCCGCGGCGAATGCGTCGCGCGCGCCGTCGTGGCGCAGGTAGGCAAACAGGCGGTCGCTGCCGTAGGTTTCGGAGGCGGATTCGGGTTCGGCGTCGACGACCACGATGCCCTTGCCCTGCTTGCCGCTCGATTCGGCGATGAGCTGCTCGAGCCAGGCACCCAGCGGGGCGGTGAACGGGTCGGCGATGAGGGTGAGCTTGTCGCGCCCTTCGAGGGCCGCCTGCCCCATGATGGCGCCCAGCACCAGGCCGGGGTTGCGCGCGGCAGCGTGCCCCGCCTTGCACTGGTCGGCCATCCAGGCAGCGCGGCCGAGCAGCCGGGCCGTGTCAATGCCCATCAGCGCGGCCGGCACCAGACCGAAGGCCGTGAGCACGGAGTAACGCCCGCCCACGGTTGGGTCGGCGTTGAAGGTTTTGGCAAAGCCGCGCGCGTTGGCCTGCGCCTCGAGTGAGGTGCCGGGGTCGGTGATGGCGATGAAGTGTTTGGGGGCCTTGTCGCCCAGTTTTTCGTGTGCCTCGGCCCAGAAGTAGTCGAACATGGCGTTGACCTCGGCAGTGCCGCCCGATTTGCTGGCGACGATGAAGAGCGTCTCTTCGACCGGGAATTTGGCGGCGGTTTCGAGCACCTGGCCGGGGTCGGTGGAGTCGAGGATGCCGAAGTGCAGGCCCTGCGGCGCAAAGACCAGCGACATGACCTCGGGCGCGAGCGACGACCCGCCCATGCCCAGCAGCAGGACGCGCTTGAAGCCACCCGCGCGGGCGTGCGCCATGAAGGAGTCGATGTCTGCCAGGATGGCGCGCGAAGTGCGCGGCAGCCCCAGCCAGCCCAGGCGGATGCGGATCTCGGCCTGCCCGGCCGGGTCATCCGTCCACAGGCTGGGGTCGATGGCGTGCATGCGCTCGGCGGCGCGCCCGGCGGACAGGGCCTCCACGCGGCGTTTGGCGGCGGCAGCCAGCGGCCCTAGTTGGGCCACGGCAGCCGCGCGGCGTTCTTCGAGAGTGGACATGAGGGCGTTGAAGGCGTCTTCAAAGGCTTTGACGCCCTCCACTTCCAATTCTTCGGTGACGCGCGCCATGGGAATGCCCAGCCCGGCCAGCTCCGCCACCTGGGCGCGGGCTTCGTCCACGTCGCGGGTGATGGTCATGGCGGCCTCGCCGTGGTCGCGGAAGGCTTCTAGCGTTTGCGGCGGCACGGTGTTGACCGTGGTGGGGCCGATCAGGTTGTCGACATAGATGGTGTCGGGATAGTCGGGGTTTTTGGTGCTGGTGGAAGCCCACAGCGGGCGCTGAGGCTTGGCGAAGTGGTTGTCATGCAGGGAGTGGAAGCGCTTGGCGGTAAAGACCCCCTCGAAGGCTTCGTACGCCAGCTTGGCGTTGGCGATGGCGGACTTGCCGCGCAAGGGTGAACCGGCCGGGAGTTGGGCATCCACCTTGGAATCGACCCGCGAGACGAAGAACGACGCCACCGAGGCGATGTTGTCCACCGGCAGGCCGGCCGCCACGCGGTCTTCCAGCCCGGAGAGGTAGGCGTCCATCACTTCGTGGTAGCGGTCAATGGAAAAGATGAGCGTTACATTGACATTGATGCCCTCCGCAATGGCGGCCTGCACCGCCGGGATGCCCTCTTTCGTAGCGGGAATCTTGATCATCAGGTTGGGGCGGTTCACAGTCTGCCACAGGTGGCGCGCCTGGGCCAGGGTGGCTTCGGTATTGCGCGCCAGCAGCGGGCTGACTTCCAGGCTCACGTAGCCGTCGCCGCCTTTGGTCTCCTCGTACAGCGGCCGGAACAGGTCGCAGGCCACGGTGATATCCTCGATGGCCAGTTGCCAGAAGATATCTTCAGCGCTCCAGCCGCTCCAGGCCAACGGCACCAGCGCCGAGTCGTAATCGCCCGATTTGGCGATGGCGTTGTGGAAAATGGACGGGTTGGAGGTTACGCCGCGGATATCGCCGCGTGTGATCATGGCGGCAAGTTCGCCGTTCTCGAGCAAGCGGCGCTGGATATTGTCGTACCAGAGCGACTGGCGCAGCTTGGTAAGGTGTTTGATCGAATCGGACATGGTTGCTTACTCCTGCATGGTCAATCCGGGCCCGCCGGGGCCGCGAATAAAAATGGCTCAATATAAACCGCAAAGACGCATGAGCACACCAACAAGCCCGTGCCCCTGCGCCTTGCAAAAATCTCCGGTTAATCCTGCGCCTCGATGCGGCGCACCTTGCCCACCCTGCGGGCGTGGCGCTCCTCGCCCGGGTCATTACCCAGGAAGCGCGCCCCCAAAAACGCAGATACAATTTCCCGGGCGGGTTCCGGGCCAATGATCCGCGCCCCCAGGCACAGCACGTTCATATCATCGTGCTCCACGCCCTGGTGCGCCGAATACGTATCGTGACACACCCCGGCATACACGCCGCGCATCTTGTTGGCCGCAATGCACGCGCCAATGCCCGAGCCGCACAACAAAATGCCGCGTTCGGCTTCGCCGTTCTGAACCGCCCGCCCCACCTTCTCGGCAAAATCGGGGTAATCCACCGCCTCGGCAGAGAACGTGCCAAGGTCCAGCGCCTCGTGCCCGGCGGCGCGCACCACCGCCAGCACAGTCTCTTTCAGGGGGAAGCCCCCGTGGTCGGCAGCAATGGCAATTTTCATGCGGATTTAAGCATCTCCTGCGCCCTGGCCGCCACCGCAGCTGCGGTGATGCCAAAACGCTCGAACAGCACCGGCGCCGGGGCAGACGCCCCGTAACCGGTCATACCGATAAATGCGCCTTCATCGCCCACCCAGCGCTCCCAACCCATGCCCATGGCCGCTTCCACCGCAATGCGCTTCTTGAGCGTGGGCGGCAGCACCGCATGGCGGTATTCCGCATCCTCCTCGGCGAACAGCTCCCAGCTGGGGAAAGACACCAGGCGCACGCTCACGCCTTCGGCAGCCAGCGCCTGCCCGGCCTCCACGATCAGTCCCACCTCCGAGCCGCTGGCCATCAGGATAATCTCCGGCGCGCCGGGTCCCAGGTCAGCCAGCACATACGCGCCGCGCTGCATCCCGGCGGCCGGGGCAAACACCGACCGGTCGAGCGTGGGCAGGTTCTGGCGCGTAAAGACCAGCACTGTGGGACCATCACGGTTGGCGATGGCCACATGCCAGGCCTGGGCCGTCTCGTTGGCATCACCAGGGCGGATCACCCGCAAGCCCGGGATGGCCCGCAGTGAGGCCAGGTGTTCCACCGGCTGGTGGGTGGGTCCATCCTCGCCCACGCCGATACTATCGTGGGTGAAGACCCAAATGGATGGGATATGCGACAGCGCAGAAATCCGAAGAGCCGGGCGCATGTAATCGGCAAAAACGAGGAAGGTCGCGCCAAAGGGTCGCAGCCCGCCATGCAGCGCCATGCCGTTGACCACGCTGCCCATGGCATGCTCGCGCACCCCAAAGTGAAAGTTGCGTCCTTCGGGGGCATTCGCCTGGAAAGCCGGAGCCCCTGCCAGGGTGGTGTTGTTCGAAGGCGCCAGGTCAGCCGAACCGCCGAGCAGTTCGGGCACGCGGGCCGCCAAGGCGTTGAGCGCTTTGCCCGAAGCCGCGCGGGTGGCCATGCCCTTGGGGTCGGCAGGGAAAGAAGGCAGGCCGGCATCCCAACCTGCGGGAAGTTCGCTGCGGAAGCGCCGTTCCAACTCGGCGGCCAGGTCGGGGTGGGCCGCGCGGTATTCACTCAGGCGGGCGCGCCAATCCAGTTCCAGGGTTTGCCCGTAATTGCACAACTCGCGGAAGTATGCGCGTACATCCTCCGGGATGTGGAAGCGCGGCTCGAGGGGCCAGCCCAGGTTTTGCTTGGCGGCGGTGAGTTCCTCGTCGCCCAGCGGCTCGCCGTGCGCCTTCGAGGTGCCCTGCCGGTTGGGCGCGCCGTACCCGATGGTGGTGCGGCACATGATGAGCGAAGGTCGCGGTTCGGAACGGGCCAGCGAAATAGCCGCGTCGATGGCGTCCACATTGTTGCCATCGGCTACGTTCAGCACCTGCCAGCCGTACGCCTCGAAACGGCGGGCGCGGTCTTCGGTAAAGGCCAGGTTGGTCGAACCGTCGATGGAGATGTGGTTGTCGTCGTACAGGTAGATGAGCTTGCCCAGGCGCAAGTGACCGGCCAGCGAGGCCGCTTCAGCCGCCACGCCCTCCATCAAATCCCCGTCTGTGACGATGGCGTAAGTGAAATGATCAATGATGGTATGCCCGGGGGTGTTGAAGGTGGCGGCCAGGTGGGCCTCGGCGATGGCCATGCCCACTCCGTTGGCAAAACCCTGCCCGAGCGGGCCGGTGGTCACCTCGACGCCGGGCGTCAGGCCCACTTCCGGGTGGCCGGGGGTCAGGCTGCCCCACTGGCGAAAGTGGCGGAGCTCATCGAGAGGCAGGTCGTAGCCGGTGAGGTGCAACAGGGAATAGAGAAGCATCGAGCCGTGCCCACCGGATAATATGAAGCGGTCGCGGTTCGGCCAGGCGGGGTTACGCGGATTGTGGCGCAGGTGGCGCGTCCACAGGCTGTAGGCCATGGCGGCTGCGCCCATGGGCAGGCCCGGGTGTCCCGACTTGGCCTGCTGGACGGCGTCGGCGGAAAGGAATCGAAGGGTGTTGATCGCACGTTCCTGTAAATCGGTTACTGACATGTATGCCTCTTTGGGAAATGGTTCGGGGGTTATTTTACCATGCGCACTTTTTATGTTTGCGGTTGAATAGTTTCAGCGTGGTGCTCCCAGGAAACAAATACCCCCGCACATTTGGAGTAAAATCAGACCTGCATGCCCGGTGACAGTCGCCCCATGGCGGCTGTCACTTCTATACCACCACCAAGGAACCGCCATGTCCGTACCATACTGGGTGCAAGATGCCATCTTTTACCAGATCTTTCCAGACCGCTTTGCCAACGGCGACCCATCCAACGATCCCCCCAACGCGCAAAAATGGGGGGCGCACCCCACCGTATGGGGCTTCCAGGGCGGCGACCTGCGCGGCATCATTCATCGTTTCGATTACCTGCTCGACCTGGGCATCAACGCCATCTACCTGAACCCCATCTTCCACGCCCCCTCCAATCACCGCTACAACACCCTCGACTACTACAAGATCGACCCGCGCCTGGGCGACATGGTGGACTTCCACGCCTTGCTCGACCTGGCCCACCGCAACAACGTGCGCGTGCTGCTCGATGGAGTCTTCAACCACACGGCGCGCGGGTTTTTCGCCTTCAACGATGTCCTCGAGAACGGCGACCACTCCGCTTACAAAAACTGGTACCACATCCACCGCTTTCCGCTCGATGCTTACACGCATGGCGATGCCGTCAACTACGAGGCCTGGTGGAAGATCAAAAGCCTGCCCAAACTAAAGACCAGCACCCCTGAAGTGCGCAAATATATCATGGGCATCGCCCGCTACTGGATCGAGCGCGGCATCGACGGCTGGCGGCTGGACGTGCCCAACGAGATCAACGACGACGACTTCTGGCTCGAGTTCCGCAACGTGGTCAAAAGCGCCAACCGCGATGCCTACATCCTCGGCGAGATCTGGGACGTGGACCCGCGCTGGGCCAATGACACCCACTTCGATGGCGTCATGCACTACCCGGTCAAGAACGCCCTGCTGCCCATGCTCAACGGACACGACCACATCGCCACCTTCGCAGACAAGGTGGAGGGATTGCTCAAGGCCTACCCGCGCGAAAACATCTACGCCATGTACGTGCCGCTCGATTCGCACGACACCGAGCGCTTCCTGACCCTGCTTAACGGCAACATCGAAAAGCTCAAACTGGCCTTCCAGTTCATTTTCGCCTACCCTGGCGCGCCTGCCATCTACTACGGCGACGAGGTAGGGGTGGAAGGCGGCAAAGACCCCGACTGCCGCCGCGCCTTTCCGTGGGACCCGGCCCATTGGAAAGCCGACTTGCACCCATGGCTTCAATCGCTGATCGCCATACGCAAAGCGCGCCCTTCGCTGCGCCGGGGTGATTACACCCGTCTATTGGCCGACGCGGCATCGGGTGTGTATGCCTTCGCCCGCACACTGGGGGGTGAAAAAACCGTGGTCGTGCTCAACAGTTCCAGTGAGCAACGCAATATCCATATCCCCATCCAAACACTCAACCTGCCGCCCGGACAGCCCATGCGCAGCCTGCTGGATAACCGACCCTTCATGGTTATCGACGGGAAAGTGCATATTACGCTCGCCCCCTGGCACGGACTGATGCTCGGTTAAGGGCAATGCACAGCTACCCCATCCCCAATACCGATGGCATAGGCAGCATCGATCGGCATGCGTGGTTTGCATCTCGTTTTGCGGCGCCGCGCCATGTGGATGTGTGGCTGCCACCCGGCTACGAAGAGAACCCTTTTGGGCGGTACCCTGTAGTTTACATGCACGACGGCCAAAACCTCTTCGATCCCGCCCTGGCCTTTGCGCAGATCGATTGGGGTGTGGATGAAGCCATCGCGTACCTGATGTATGAGCACGGGATGCGCGGTTCGATTGTTGTGGGCGTATGGAACACCCCCGCCCGCCGCCGCGAATACATGCCACAGCAGCCACTCGAGCAGCCCAGCCTGGCCATCATCCGGCAACGCTTCATCCGCGAACAAGGCGGGGCGCCGCTCTCAGGCGCCTACCTGCGCTTCCTGGCAGAAGAGCTCAAACCATTCATCGATTCCAAATATCGCACCCTGCCCGGTCAGCCGCACACCTTCACCATGGGCTCCAGCATGGGCGGGCTCATCTCGCTTTATGCCATCAGCCAATACCCGCACATCTTTGGCGGCGCGGCCTGCATCTCAACCCACTGGACCTTCGGCGGTGACGCCCTGGTGGATGCCATGGCCGCACACCTGCCCAACCCGGACAGACACACCCTGTATTTTGACTTCGGCACCGAAACGGTGGATGCCCCCTACGAGCCTTTCCAGCGCCGCATGGATGAGCACCTGCGCCGCGCCGGTTACAACGAGGGACGCAACTGGGTCACCGCCAAATTCGACGGCGCAGACCATTCCGAAGCCGCCTGGCGCGCCCGGGTGTACATCCCGCTCGGCTTCCTGCTCAGCCAAATGCCCCCACCCAAAACATAGAGTCATCACCTATGCGGCACCGCCTGCACTTTTTATCCCCGACCGGGGTTATCATTGACGGAAGCAATCATGAATGCAGAAAAATCCCAATCCGCGATCCTCGACGGCCTGCTGGCACAGCTGATCAGCGACGAGCCTGATCAACGCCTGACAGCCATCCGCGCACTCGCCGCACTCGATTACAGTAGCGTAGCCATCCTGCGCCGCCTGGAAAACATTTCCCTGAACGACCCCCAACCCGAAGTGCGCCAGTCCGCCAGCGCCCTGCTCGACAGCGCTGCCTACGGCAAGATCCAATCGCGCCTCTCGCGCCTCACACCCACACAGCGCGCCCTCTTCCGTGAAGAGATCGACAGCTGGGTCAGGCAGGGACTGCTCGAAGAGCCGCACGCCGAAGTTATTTTACGCCGCTATGATTTTGATACTAGCGGACGCAACGCGCCCCGGCCGCAGGCGCAAGCCCCCGGCGTAGCGCCCGCCCCAGCCGCTCCCGCTCAATCTGCGGCACCACGCCCCAGCCTGCTGCAAACTCTCACCAGCGAGACCAGCATCAAGATTTGGCTGTACCTGGGCGCATTCTTCGTGATCGCCTCGGCGCTCATCCTGGCTGCCCTGGTCGAATTCCTGCGCCTGTCCATATTGTTGGTTGTGACCGCCCTGTTCGGCGTTGGCGCGCTGGCGCTCAAAAAGCGCCTGCCCCAGCCCAGCTTCACGTTATGGATTGTCGCCTCCACCCTCGGGCTAATCAGCGCCGCCGTGCTTTATGATACGCTCAGCCTGCCCGCCCCGTGGCGCGAAATCTACTGGGCATCCGCCTTGCTGGTCACGGCCCTTGTCTGGGCCTTCAGCACCTGGCTCTACCGCTCGCGCTTTTTCAGCCTGGCAGCCTTCATTTCACTGGCGGCAGCCTCGCTATCTTTTGCCGATATTTTCAACACCAGCGACATTCCCTACCTCACCTGCCTTGCCGCAGCCGGCGTCATTGGTATCGCGGGCAGTGCAGCACTCAAACGCTGGCAAACGCAAAGATTCGCGCTCCCGCTCTTCATTCTTCTGCACATCATGGGCATCATCCTGGTAGCAATCGGCGGTTTCGGCACGTTCGCCAGCACCTGCGACCAAACCGCCCTAACCGGGTCTGACTGGCTGTGGATGGCGCTGTTCTGGCTGCTCATGGCCGCCTTTTACGCGCTGGGCGATCAGGTCATACCCTTTGCGCTCTTCCCGTTCCTGTCTGCCGCGGCTCTCACACCGCTCTCCTGGCTGGCGCTCAATTGGGGCTTCGCCATCCTCAGCCTGGATTCCCCGCCCCGCTGGGGGTTCGCTGCAGGCTGGTGGGGGTGGGCGCTGCTGCTGGCGCTGCTCGGAGAAATCGCATCCATTTTGGGCAGTGAAAAAATCAAGCGGTACGCCCTGCCGCTGACATTGTTCTCGTTACCCCTATTTTTCGTGGGCAGCCTGTGGGACTTCGACAATGCCACGCTTGTTTTCGCGCTTAGCCTGACCAGCGCCATCACCCTCACCGCCCTGAACACCCGCCGTGCACGCTGGTGGGTCTGGGCCACCGGTATTGCCGCTTATTTGCTGGGGTACTTCACCTTCTTTGGACTGGCTTTTATCACCTTTGAGCCAGAAGCGCTGTACCTGCTCACCGGCGCCGTGGCCCTGCTCCTCATCCCAGACCTTATTCCCCGCCCGGACCTCCATCACGCCCCCGCCTGGCGGGTTCCGCTGCGGATTTATACCGTACTGTTCACCCTGCTGGCTATCCTGGTCGGCTTGTTCGAGGGATACGATACCCCGCTTATGAGGATCATCGCCTTTAGCGTTCTGGCTGTGCTTTGGCTGGCCGCCTCCCTGCGCTTCCGCCAGCCGCTGATGGGATACAGCTTCACCCTTTTCGCCACCCTGGGCGTAACATTCGCCATCCAGACATACGCCGCAGTAGATTGGCTACCCGCAATCACGAGTTTATCCGCCGTGTACTACGCAACCGGGTTCGTCCTGGGGCGGCGCACCCGCGGCAGGGGCTGGTCTGACACCCTGCGCTGGAGCGGACTGGCCCTGGGCGGCATCCTGGCCACATTTGCATTTTCGTACCAGGGTGCAGGCGCGGGCTGGTACGTTGCCATCATCGGCTTCCTGTTCATCATCGAAACCTTTGCACGGCTCAACTGGCTGGAACTGGTTGTTTACGCCTTTTTCATGCTGGCGTACGCCCTGCTGATGACCGAAAACAAAACCGATTGGCGCTACACCCTGATGGGCCTGGCAATCATCCCGCTGGCTTTTGACTGCCTCGTCGGGCGGCTGGCAGACTTCAAGCGCCCCTGGCGCGTGCTGGTCTGGGCCGCGGGTGGTTTCTTCAGCCTAGTCGCCACCATCAGCACGTTTAGCGCGCCTGACCTGGAAGCAACGCTCATCGTTGTCAGCTTCGCCCTGCTCTTCCTGGCGCTGGCGCTGCTCAACCGCCAGCCCCGCCTGGGTTACATCTACTTCACCTACCTCAGCCTGACCCTGCTGTTCGCCTTGCGCACTTCCGGCTCTGACCGCTGGCTGTTCCCCATGATCGGGCTGGCCATGATCATCTACGCACTGAGTTGGTTCGACAAACCCGCAGGCTGGGGCACTATCCGCCGCACCAGCGGGCTGGCCCTCGCCACGCTCACGGCCCTCTCGGCCCCGTTCGAGAACTCCGGGCTGGCAGCCAGCATCCCGGTAGCCATCGCCGCCACATTTTGGGCAGTGGAAGCCTTCCGCCGCCGCAACGTCTGGCTGGGCTTCCCTGCCAACGCCCTCTACCTGATGGCTTACTTCATCATCCTGCTCGAACTCAATGTGGACCAGCCGCAATTTTTCTCGGTTGGCGCGGCTGCGCTGGGCATGCTCATGCACTACCTGCTCATGCGCAGCGGTTCCAACCTGGGGGCCTTCGTTACTGGCATGGCCTCGCAGCTTGTCCTGCTCAGCGCCACCTACATCCAGATGGTTTCCACCAACTCCCTGGGCTACTTCGCCGCGCTGTTCTTCCAATCGCTGGTCGTGCTGGCTTACGGATTAATCATCCGCTCCCGCAGCCTGGTCTTCACCCCCATCTTCTTCGTCGTCCTCGGCGTGGTGACAGTGGTTTTCAGCGTGCTCAAAGGCATCGCCACCGTCATCCTGATCGGCTGCACCGGCATCCTGTTCATCTTGCTGGGCATCGTCGCCGTGCTGATGCGCGAGCGCATCACCGAACTGCGCGACCGACTGAGCGACTGGAGAGCATAATCCGTTCATCCGTTCACCGGCTGCCAAATCCGCTCCCCAATCCGATTCTGTCTTGACAAATCGGGGCTGTGGCCTATAATCACACCAACCTAACAACCAAAAACGCAGACGTGGACGAGTACGCCCCAAAGCGATTTTCAGAGAGCCGGTGGATGGTGAGAATCCGGTAAAAGCGCAGGAGCCGAATGGACCACCGAGTTGAGCGGGCGAAAGGCAACAATTAGCCCAATCCGGGAACTCCCGTTACAGAGCCAGGATATAAACCGCAGACGGTCGTATCCGAAAGAGTGACGCTGGCTTCTTCTCCCTGTTGCATCACAACAGGGAGTTTTTTTAGGAGAATGCGTAAATTGGGTGGTACCACGGGAGTCCCCTCTCGTCCCAAAGGACGAAGGGGATTTTTAATTCCCGATATTTGAGGCCCGACGCTCAGCCATCGAATATCGAATCTCAACTGGAGTCTGTATATGCTCATCAACTCAACCACTGTTCAGACAATCATCCGAGAACTGCCCGCCGACCTTGAAACCCCCGTCAGCGTCTATCTCAAACTGCGCGACGAAAACCCCTCCTTTTTGCTCGAATCCGTCGAAGGCGGCGAGCGCATCGCCCGCTACTCATTTATTGGCATCCAGCCCCGGGCGCAGTACATCCTGAAAAACGGCAAAATCCAGATCAAAGACCAGCACGGCACGCGCACCACGCCATACACCAGCGACCCCACCCACTTTCTGCAAGCCGAAATGAGCCGCTTCCCCTCCAGTCATGTGCCCGGCGCGCCGCGCTTCACCGGCGGCATGGTCGGCTACCTCAGCTACGAGTCGGTGCGCTTCTTCGAGCCAACCCTCCAAAAACACATGGGCGCGCCAGACATCCCCGACGGCATCTACCTGCTGGCCGACACCATCGTCGCCTTCGACCACGCCCGCCGCAGCCTGTTCCTCATCGCCAACGTGCTGGATGACGACACCGAAGCCGCCAACCGCAAACTGGACGCCATCGCCGCCCGCATTGCCGCCCCGCTGCCGCCTGCCCAACCCACCACCGCCGCGCCTGCCGCCACCCAGTCCAACCTGACCCCGCCCGACTTCGAGCGCATGGTTGCCGCCGCCAAAGAACACATCGCCGCCGGAGACATCTTCCAGGTGGTGCTCAGCCAGCGCTTCACCCGCCAAACCAACGTCGCCCCGTTTGATGTCTATCGCGCCGTGCGCCGCCTTAACCCCTCGCCATACATGTTCTTTTTTGATTTTGGAATGGTGGACGGCGAACCGTTATATCTGGTTGGCTCCTCGCCTGAAATGTTCGTCCGTCTCGAAGGGCAACGCGCTTCGCTGCGCCCCATCGCCGGGACGCGCAAACGAGGCGCCGATGCCGCCGCTGACGCCGCCCTGGCCGCCGAGTTGCTGGCCGACCCCAAGGAACGCGCCGAGCACGTCATGCTGGTGGACCTGGGGCGCAACGACATTGGGCGCGTCAGCGAATATGGCTCGGTCACCGTCTCCGAATTTTTCACTGTCGAAAAATATTCGCACGTCATGCATATCGTCTCGCACGTTGAAGGCACACTGCGCCCCGAACTGACCGCCTTTGACCTCGTGCGCGCCGCCTTCCCAGCCGGGACAGTCTCCGGCGCGCCGAAAGTCCGCGCCATGGAGATCATCGCCGACCTCGAACCAGATACGCGCGGCGCGTACGCGGGCATGGTTGGCTACTTCGGCTTCGATGGCAACATGGACACCTGCCTCGCCATTCGCACCATGGTCGGGCGCGGCAGCACCGTCAGCGTGCAAGCAGGCGCGGGCATCGTCGCCGACTCTGACCCGGCCGCCGAATACCAGGAAACGGTCAACAAAGCCTCGGCAATGCTCCGAGCTATCGAAATGGCAGAAACCAACAGTTGACAGTTGTTGGTTGCCAGTGGAAAGCATCCACCCACCACCAACTACCAACCGACAACCATCAACAGAAAGGAACTGAAATGACCCCTCACCCCACCAAACCCCGCCTGCTCACCGGCGACCGCCCCACCGGCCGCCTGCACCTCGGTCACTACGTTGGCTCGCTGTCCAACCGCGTGCGCCTGCAGCACCAGTACGAATCCTTCTTCATCATCGCCGACCTGCACACGCTCACCACCAAACCCGAGCCACAGCACATCAAGGAAATCCCCACCTACATCCGCGAAACCGTACTGGATTATCTGTCGATTGGCATCGACCCGGAAGTCAGCACCATCTTTGTCCAGTCCGCCATCCCCGAAACCTACCAGCTCAACCTGCTGTTCGAAATGCTGGTCACCGTCCCGCGCCTGGAGAGCATGCCCACCTTGAAGGATATGGCGCGCGACGCCAACATGGATACCATGCCCTTTGGCTTGCTCGGCTACCCCGTCCTGCAAGCTGTGGATATCCTGCTGCCGCGCGCGCAGATCGTCCCGGTCGGGCGCGACAATCAATCGCACGTGGAACTCGCCCGCGAAATGGCGCGCCGCTTCAACAACCTGTACGGCGAGGTGTTCCCCGAACCCGATGCCATCATCGGTGATGTGCCGCTGCTGGTCGGCACGGACGGGCAGAACAAGATGAGCAAATCACTCGACAACGCCATCTATCTCTCGGATGACGCCGCCACGGTGACCGAAAAAGTCCGCAACATGTACACCGATCCCAAGCGTCTGCGCGCCACCGACCCCGGAACGGTGGAAGGCAACCCGGCCTTCATCTACCACGACGCCTTCAACCCCAACCGCGCCGAAGTCGATGACCTGAAATCGCGTTACCGCGCGGGCAAGGTCGGTGATGTGGAAGTCAAGACCAAACTCGCCACCGCCATCAACGCCTTCCTTGAACCCTTCCGCGAGCGCCGCGCCTATTTCCTCGCGCACCCCACCATCCCGCAGGATGTGCTCACCAGCGGTATCCGCCGCATGCAAGCCGAAGCCCGCGAAACGATGGAACTCGTCCGCAATGCAACCGGGCTCTCTTATTCACTCGATTTATTCGCAGATGAAGTGGATCTGTTTGGAAACGAAGAATAACGGCAATTCGCTACAGAGTTTACAAAGTTCTAAAAAAAATTCTCTCCGTGTACTCTGTGCGCTCTGTGGTAAGAAAGGTTTTTTTATCATGCTCGTCCTCATCGACAACTACGACTCCTTCACCTACAACCTCGTCCAATACTTCGGCGAACTCGGCGCGGATTTGCGCGTCTTCCGCAACAACCAGATCACCCTCGACGAGTTGATCGCCCTCAACCCGGCGCATCTCGTCATCTCCCCCGGCCCCGGCGAACCCATCGCGGATGGCGGCATCTCCCCCGAGGCCGTGCGCCACTTCACCGGCAAGATTCCCGTCCTGGGCGTGTGCCTCGGTCACCAGTGCCTGGGCGCCATCTACGGCGGCAAAGTGGACCGCGCCCCGCGCCTGATGCACGGCAAGACCTCCCCCGTTCTGCACAACGGACAGGGCATCTTCGCGGGCATCCCCAGCCCCTTCGAAGCCATGCGCTACCACTCGCTGGTGGTCTACGACCCCGTTCCCGCTGAACTCGAAATCACCGCCAAAACCCCCGAAGGCGAGATCATGGGACTCAAACACAAAACCGCCCAAACCTACGGCGTCCAATTCCACCCGGAATCCATTTTGACCGAACACGGCAAACAACTGTTACAGAACTTTTTGAATTTATAACTACCGAGTCACAGAGAAAAATGCATTAGCAAACTTCGCGCCCTTCGGGTTCGAATAAAAACTCCGTGTAATCCGCGTCCCAAAAGAATTTCTCCTACCGAAAGGAGTTCACCATGCTCAAACCCTTTATCGCCCAAGCCATAAACCGCACCGACCTGACCGCCGACGAAGCCGAACAGGCCATGGCCATCATCATGACCGGGCAAGCCACCCAGGCACAGATTGGCGCTTACCTCGTAGCCCTGCGCATGAAAGGCGAAACCATCCCCGAGATCACCGGCTCCGTGCGCGCCATGCGTGCCGTGGCGGTTAAAGTGCCAGTCAGCGACCGCAGCGCCCCCGTCTACGACATTGTCGGCACCGGCGGCGATGGTGCGCACACCTTCAACATCTCCACAGCCGCCGCCTTCGTCGTCGCCGGGGCGGGGCGCCGCGTCGCCAAACACGGCAACCGCGCCGCCTCGTCCCAGTGCGGCAGCGCCGACGTGCTCGCCGCGCTCGGCGTCAACCTGGACCTCACCCCCGAACAGGTCGGCAAAGCCATCGACGAGATCGGCATCGGCTTCATGTTCGCCCCCAAATTCCACCCCGCCATGAAACACGCCATCGGACCGCGCAAAGAGCTCGGGCAGCGCACCATCTTCAACATCCTCGGGCCGCTCACCAACCCCGCAGGCGCAGACGTCCAACTCACCGGCGTCTTCAACCCCGACCTGACCGAACCGCTCGCCCACGTCCTCAACGAACTCGGCAGCCGCGCCGCCCTCGTCGTCCATGGCGCAGGCGGCACCGACGAACTGACCCCCGGCGGCAAAAACCGCGTCAGCCACCTCAAAGATGGCGCCGTGCGCACCTACGAACTCGACCCCGCCGATTACGGCATCGCTCCCGCCACCATCGCCGACCTGCGCGGCGGCGCCGCCGACGAATCCGCGCAAATGATGCGGGACATGTTCACGGGCAAACTCAACGGCGCCCGCCGCGATGCCGTTCTGCTCAACGCCGCCGCCGCCCTCGCCGCCGAAACCGGCGATCTCGCCGCCGCCTTCGACGAAGCCCGCGCCTCGCTCGACACCGGCGCAGCCTTTACCAAGCTCAACGCCTTGGTCGAATTCTCTCAATCGTTTGCCACATCATCCGTTTCATAACCACGCTCACCCGCTTCCAACACCGTGCCGCCATCCGCTTATCAGCTCCCAACGCCACGCCGCCATCCGTTTATCCGCTTCCACATCCGCTCATCCGCTTCTAACGCCACGTCACCATCCGTTTATCCGCTTCCACATCCGCTCCCACATCCGCTTATGACCAACATCCTCTCAAAAATCCTCACACAAAAACAAGTGGAAATTGCGGCGCTCGACGCTGCCGCCTTACGCCGCGCCGCCAAATCCGCCCCCGCCCCCAGAGATTTCCTCACCGCCATATCGCGCCGCGGAACCGGGCTACCAGTAGCCCTGATTGCT